>NZ_LIXZ01000022.1 GCF_001305855.1 Rossellomorea vietnamensis
TGCGCTCGGCGTTCCAAAATGGAAGGCATATGAGTGGGGTAATACCCGAAAGGGTTATTGGAGGATCGCACAAAGTCCAATACTACACAAAACCCTTGGCAATTCCTTCTGGAATCGCCAAGGGCTTCTAAGTCTTATCGTTAGGTATGAAAGTCTTCGTCAATCATCTTGATTGAACCGCCGTATACCGATCGGTACGTACGGTGGTGTGAGAGGTCGGGGATTAATCATCCCCTCCTACTCGATTTGGTACATCAAACTGCCACAAATCCTTCCCTACAAAAACGATCTTTTCACTTTTTCCCAGAACGAGTTATCCTTCAATTTCACCGTTTTGATGATTTTGTCACTCAGTTTCGCTTCGACTTTTTCCACGTGCTGAATGCTTAACGCTTCGTTGTCCATGCCCATGGCAGGGTAGTCGTTTCCGTCCTGGACGATCTTCAGAACCAAGCGGCGCTGTCCGCTTACGATGAAGGAAGATCCGAGTGTACGGTAGCGGTTATTATTGAGGGAAGCCATTTCGCTCACCTGGATGCAAGGGAGCATCGGATCGACGACGGCACCGTTGACTGATTTATTATAGGCGGTACTTCCCGTCGGGGTGGCGAAGATCATGCCGTCGCCCCGGAACGTTTCGAAATGTTTGTCGTCGATGAAGACGTCCATGACGAATGTCTTGATGATGCCGGAGCGGATGCTGAATTCATTCAGGCAGTGAAAGGACGTCTGATTGTCGACGGTCACTTCGATGGTCGGATATTTACGTACTTCGATCTGCTCTGTTGTCATGGCTTCAATCATCTTGGATGTGTCATCGATATGGAAGTCACAGTACATACTCAATGTGCCTCCAGTCGAGATCCCTGCATACAGGCAATCCTGTCTGAAACCGGTTTGACGGACGGCCTGAAGGAATGTTCCGTCGCCGCCGATACTGACGATGATATTGGCGGTTTTAGGAGATTCGACAATATTGAAATGATAGCGGGTCGCAAGTTCATATAAATGATCGAGCTTCGCCTGCATGCCTTCTTCGTGTAAAGCATAGAAATAGATATTTCGTCGGTTATTCATCGTATGTACCTCCCTGAAATATAAAATTAAGATAATTTTTCCCATTTCCATGAAATTTTGCTAGAATCTAACTTAGTGAATATTCTATCATGTTTCCACATGAGAATGATATTTATATCCTTACATAAGATAGGGTAAACGAGGGAGGAATATACAGATGAATGCAAAAAGATGGACAGCATTAGGAATCGCTGGCGCATTATTCTTTGTTTCAGTAATCGTCAACTTTGCGACCTCTGCTGTGACAAGTGATGTGAATAAGGCATTTGAAGACATGTTCGGAGGGACGGACACCCCATTCTCCGAAGAAATCATTGATGAAGGGAACGCAAACAAGCGGATCGCGGTCCTGGAAGTGGAAGGTGTCATCCAGGATACGGGTGGCGCAAGTTCCTTTTTTGAAAGCCCGGGCTATAACCACGAGCTCTTTATGGATAAGCTTGATGCCGTTGAAAAAGACAAATCTGTCAAAGGGATCATCCTGAAAGTGAACTCCCCAGGCGGCGGCGTTGTGGAAAGTGCCCAAATCCATTCGAAGCTTGTAGAGATTATGGAAAAAACAAAGAAACCGATTTATGTATCGATGGGCGGTACGGCAGCATCCGGCGGCTACTACATATCGGCTCCTGCTACAAAGATTTTCGCCAGCAAAGAAACGCTGACAGGTTCTCTTGGCGTTATCATGCATAGCATCAACTACTCGGAACTGGCTGATAAATACGGCGTCGATTTCGTCACGATCAAAAGTGGACCGTACAAAGACATTATGAGTCCATCCCGTAAAATGACCGATGAAGAACGGAAGATCATTCAATCGATGATCGATAATTCGTATGAAGGTTTCGTGGAGGTCATCGCCAAAGGCCGTAATATGTCTGAAGCGGAAGTGAAGAAGATCGCCGACGGACGTGTGTACGATGGAATCCAGGCGAAGGAAGTCAATCTGATTGATGAATTCGGCTATGTGGAAGATACGATTGCAGCGATGAAGAAGGATTATAAATTGAAAGGTGCACAAGTATTTGAATACACGGCGGGTGATCCTTTCTCCGAATTCTTCAGTATGGGTGCAAAGAAAATGATGGGTCAGGATATGGAAGCGGCGGCACTGATGAAGCTTCTGTCAAACCCAAGTTCTCCACGATTGATGTATCTCTATTCTGAATAAGGAAGGTGAATGAAGTGAGTGATCGCTATGAACATAATGAAACACGGGAGCATATCGAAGTCCAATCTTCTTCTCCTGACTTCACAAGGTCCAACCCGCATGACGGCTATTACCTGGCGGGATTCTGGATACGCTTCTGGGCTTATCTTGTCGATTTGATCGTCATCGGAAGCATCACGAGACTGATTGTGAACCCGATCTTTAAACTATTGGACATTTCTTTATCCGACGGTTCAATGTTTGCCCCGATCTCGATTCTGACAAGCATCGTTTTCTACGGGTATTTCATCTTAATGACGAAATACTTCAGCCAGACCATCGGCAAAATGGTATTCGGCATCCGGGTCATCGAGCTGAAAGGCACGAAGCCATCATGGGGAACCATCCTCTTCAGGGAGCTGATCGGCCGGTTCATCTCCACGACCGTCTTTATTTTATACGTGGTCGTGACCTTTACCCATAAGAAGCAGGGGATCCATGATTTGTTTGCGGATACGACTGTGGTTCAGGAAAAGAAGAAGCTGGAATTTACTCCGGCTGTGTAAAATGAGAGGCAAACCTGCTGGTGGGGCGGGTTTGTTTTTTTTGTTTTGTATAGGTTTACCATTTTACGGTAAAATACGCAATTACTCGGTTGAATGGCGTAATAAATGAAATTATGACGCAATCACCTGGCGAAATGACTTAATTAATCAAAAAACGACGCAATCACCACCCAAAATGACGCGAATCCCCATCAGGCCCCACTCCCCAAGAGCCTCTTTTCACCACGATTTCCATCAGCCCAAGTTTAATTCTCCCAATAAAGGCCATAATAACAGGTTGAAGGGTGTGAATTTATGAGCTGGTGGATCTGGACGTTAATCATTATCGCGGCACTTATTATTTTTCTATTATTCATTCTTATTATCACGAAGCTGACGATCACGATTTCCTTGTACCATGGAAATGACAATGATCATTTCAAGGTGAAGCTGAGGGCGTGGTTCGGTTTGATCAAATATACGATCGACATACCGCTCGTGAAGCTTGATGACGATGGTCCGAATGTCGTCGTCGAACAGGAAACGAAGAAAGGGAGCGAAAGCAATCCTTCCAAGAAAAAGGCCGATAAAAAGAAAATCACGCCTCACGATTTCATTGCCAGTTTAAATGATACGAAGGAAATTGTCCTTCACGTACAATCCATGCACAGGATCATCCGGGGGTTTCTTAAAAAAGTTAAAGTGGATCAGGTCCAGTGGAAGACACTATTTGGCAGCGGGGATGCGGCATCGACAGGAACATTGACCGGAGCGATATGGGGATTAAAAGGCAGTATCATCGGTATATTGAGCAGGTATATGAGGCTTCAATCCATGCCTGCCATCGAGGTGACCCCGACATTTAAGCACGCGGTGATTCAAACGCAATTTTCATGTATTATCCAGTTTCGCATAGGGAATGCTATCCTAGTAGGTTTCAAGATACTTCGGTACTGGAGAGGCGGTATGGGTAAGTTCAAGACAAAGCCCCTTTCCACCATTTCTGGAGAAAAACAATCAGTCTAATTAGGAGGTCTTCACATGTCAGAACATCCGATTGAAGGTCTGATGACCACGGCAATGGAAAATTTAAAAGAAATGATCGATGTGAATACGATTATCGGTGATCCCGTTGAAACTCCCGATGGAAGTGTCATCCTCACCGTTTCAAAGGTGGGCTTTGGGTTTGCTGCAGGAGGCAGTGAGTTCATCATCGACAGTAAGGGTAAAGACGATGGCGGTAAAGGCGGAGAAGGCGGCGGTGACAAGTCATCCCCTAAGCAGCAGCCGTTTGGCGGAGGTAGCGGGGGCGGTGTCTCCATTACGCCGATCGCATTCCTGATCGTCAGCTCTAAAGGAATCAAGATGCTTCATTTAGATGAAAGCACTCACCTGATCGATCGTTTGCTGGACCTCGCTCCTGGTGCCATCGAGAAGATTCAGGGCATGATGAAAAAGGACGGCAATAAAGAGGATCATAACGGACAGCACAATCAAAATCATAAGATGGAACTGTAAATGATTGAGAGCTTACTCGAATGAGTGAGCTCATCTTTTTTTTGAAAAGGACCCCTATGATTTGCTTTCCGCCTTCCTTTTTCTGTACTATGAAAGGGTACATACTATTTATAGAGGAGGAACAAATAATGGCAAATATTACGTTTAAGAATAACCCTGTCACTCTATTAGGTAATGAGGTTAAAGTAGGCGACAAAGCTCCCAACTTCACAGTATTAGCTAATGATCTATCGGAAGTCACACTGAATGATTCCAAGGGCAAGGTACGTTTAATCAGTGTCGTTCCTTCCATCGATACAGGAGTTTGTGATGCACAGACACGCAAATTCAATGAAGAAGCAACGAAATTTGATAACGTAGAAGTATTGACGATTTCAGTGGACCTTCCATTCGCACAAAAACGCTGGTGCGGAGCGAACGGAATCGAAAATGTCCAAACCCTTTCCGATCACCGCGACCTTTCTTTCGGGGAAGCATTCGGTGTACACATCCAGGAACTTCGTCTTCTGGCACGTGCTGTATTCGTTGTAAACAGCAATGATGAAGTAACGTATGTGGAATATGTGAGTGAAGCGACTGATCACCCGGATTATGATGCTGCCGTTGAAGCAGTGAAAAACGCGAAATAATCCTGTCCAACCAAATAGTTCTAAAAAGCATGCTGACCTGACTTATTGATGGTCAGCATTGTTTTTTTTACAAACGAGTGGGACAAAGGTACAATAGATGAATGAAAATGTGATAAAGGAATGAATGCCGATGATTAATTCGCCAGTCGAATCATTATTTGGAATAATCGATGAAACGGCCACCCTGCTGAAGGATGAACTTGCCTGCAGTTATTTGGAAGCCGTTGCCGAAACGGGGGAGAACCTTTTTCAAGGGGATGTCCTACAGGAAGAAGTCAGTGAGCTGACGAAGAAACGCCTGAATAAAAAGTACGATGAAGTGAACATTTCTCAATTAGAGAATGAAAATATCCGTAAAGCCTTTCAATTCGCAATACTAAAAGGAATGAAAGAAAACGTCCAGCCGAATCATCAAATGACGCCGGACTCACTCGGGTTATTCATCAGCTATCTGGTCAATAAATTCACAGCAGACATGAATAAGCTGACGGTTCTCGACCCTGCGATCGGAACAGGGAATCTCTTGACGACGGTATTGAACCAGATGCCGGGTAAAGAAACCGAGTCCATCGGGGTGGAAATCGATGAAGTGCTCATCAAGCTTGCCTACGTGGGAGCGGATCTTCAGAAGCATCCACTGCAGCTCTTTAACCAGGACTCACTCGAGCCGTTGTTCATCGATCCCGTCGATCTTGTGCTTTGTGACCTGCCGATCGGGTATTATCCGAACGACCTGCGAGCCCAGGATTATGAGCTGAAGGCGGATGAGGGACATTCCTATGCCCACCATCTCTTCATTGAACAAAGCCTGAAGCATACGAAAGACGGCGGATACCTGTTCTTTATCGTGCCGAACGGACTATTCGAATCGCCGCACAGCGCTCAGCTTCAAGGCTATTTGAAGGAGAAAGCAGACATCCAGGGCTTCCTGCAGCTGCCGTTTTCCCTGTTTAAAAATAAAAACTCGGCGAAAAGCATCCTGATCCTTCAGAAGAAAAAGACAGGAATCAAGCCTCCTAAAGAGGTACTGCTTTCGCAACTTCCAAGCCTATCCAACCAGAGAGCCCTTCAGGATATCCTGTCGAAGATCGATCAGTGGCTTGTACAGAATAAGTAAAGACTGCCTTTGGGCGGTCTTGTTTTTTTGGTTGTTTTATTGGACGCGTGTTGGGGGTATGCAGGTAATGAGGAGTTTATCGACCTTTTTCAAAAGATATCGACCGTTCTGCAAGAATCGACATAGTTTCGCAAAAATTGTGAAAACATTTAATTTAACATGAAAACGATGTCATTTCAAGCTTTTTCTTGAAATAGGGTGGAGTCAGTGATTTAATGGGGAATTGAGAGATAAAAAACGATTCAATGAACAGAATAATGGTAGAGTCGATAGATCGAAAACAAAAGGAGCGATACAACGTGGCAAAAAAAGTGATTGCAATTAATGCTGGAAGCTCTTCGTTAAAGTTTCAGCTTTTTGATATGCCTGAAGAAACAGTAATTACAAAAGGTCTAATTGAACGTATCGGATTGAACGATGCGGTCTTCAATATAACAGTGAATGATGAGAAACGTGAAGAAGTAACGGATATCCCGAACCATGAAGTAGCGGTTAAAATGCTGCTTGAGAAGCTGACAGGCTTTGGTATCATCAATTCACTTGATGAAATTGATGGAATCGGTCACCGTGTCGTACATGGCGGAGAGGTCTTCAATGATTCCGTTCTGATTACAGACGAAGTAGTAACGAAAATTGAGGAACTGTCTGATCTGGCTCCACTTCATAACCCTGCAAACTTAACAGGTATCAAAGCATTCCATAGCGTATTGCCGAATGTTCCTGCGGTTGCTGTGTTTGATACAGCGTTCCACCAAACGATGCCTGAAAGCTCATTCTTATACAGCCTTCCATATGAGTACTATGAAGATTTCGGAATCCGTAAATATGGTTTCCACGGAACTTCCCACAAGTATGTATCACAGCGTGCAGCTGAAATGCTTGGCCGTCCGGAAGAGCAAGTGCGCCTGATTTCTTGTCACCTAGGTAATGGTGCAAGTATCGCTGCCATCGAAGGCGGAAAATCAATCGATACATCCATGGGCTTCACACCACTTGCAGGGGTTGCCATGGGAACTCGTTCAGGTAATATTGACCCGGCCCTTATCCCGTTCATCATGGAGAAAACAGGATCAACGGCTGATGAAGTATTGAATATCCTGAACAAGAAATCCGGTATGCTTGGTGTATCTGGATTCTCAAGTGACCTTCGTGATATCGAGCTGCAGGCTTCAGAAGGTAACGAACGTGCGGAACTGGCTCTTGAAGTGTTCGCCAACCGTATCCATAAATACATCGGATCATATGCATCACGCATGTACGGTGTAGATGCGATTGTCTTCACGGCAGGTATCGGTGAAAACAGTACACTGATCCGTGAAAAAGTCCTTCAAGGCTTGGAATTCATGGGCGTATACTGGGATCCGGCACGCAATAAAGTACGTGGTAAAGAAGCATTCGTCAACTACCCGCATTCACCTGTCAAAGTCATGATCATTCCTACGAATGAAGAAGTCATGATCGCTCGTGATGTAGTGGAAAAAGGAAATATCTAATATAAATGAAACGGGACCGCTGGGACGGTCCTGTTTTTTTTATAAAATAGCATTTGCTTTCTGTATAAAATAACTGACTATTCCCACCACTCTCCCTGTCACAAAGGAATTCTCCTTCCCATATATGATATACTATACGTAATTTAAGGAATGTAAGGAGTGGGGAGAAGTGAACTGGTCAGAACGTGATAAGCAGGTATGGCAGTCGATCAAGACGTGGAGAGAAGAGTTGTATGAATATGAAGCGAATGATTTGGAGCATACATATGTGAAGTGGTTGGATTACGCCTTTGAATCGATTCCTGAAGATGTTCAGGATCAATTTTTCCAGCGGCTGGATGGCTGGTTGTTTCATATGCACTCTTTGATTCAAGGTTCACAGATGCAGAATGACGCACGGGAGCGGATCCTTGTGACGGCGCGGGCATTCAATCAGGATATTCAGACGGTCGAGGATCTTCATTATTTAACGATTGACCAGCTTCATTACATTGCGGAACAGCATGCAGGACGCCATCGCATCTACTCCCTGTTACAAGGTGGGGTGACGGGTACCGGGGGGCTTGTGGCTCTTGGGTCGGATCTGCCGGCGATGCTCGTCATCAATCTGCGTTCCGTGCAGCTCATCGCCATCACGTATGGATTCGATGTTCAGACGCCGTTTGAAATGATGACGTCATTGAAGGTGTTCCATGCAGCGACCCTGCCGGCAAGGCTCCGTGCCCTTGCATGGGAAGATTTGATGGAGGATCTGAACAAGAAGGATTCCAATTACTTCTACGACGGATCTGAGCAGCTGACGGATTATACGTGGCTTGAAGGGTCCATGAAGCAGGCACTGAAAGCGATGGCCATCACCATGTTCAAAGGGAAGAAGTGGTCGGGTCTGCCTCTTGTCAGCATCGCCATCGGAGCGGGATCCAATTATCAGCTTTCCAGGAAGATCACTGATTTTGCCGAAAAATATTATCAATACCGCTATTTGCGCGATAAGAAAAATGAACAATAACAGAAAGGGAATGATGTGCTCATCGCATCATTCCCTTTCTGTTATTTCCGGATTGGTCCGGTACCAGAGCCATAAATCATTGATTTCTGAAGCCCGTTCGGAGATTTCATGATTGATCATGCAGGATCGGTCAAAATCATCTTCCTGAGCCAGTTCCTCCTGAAGGCCCTCGATCTTCACATCAAGTTCCCCGATCCGGTCCGGAATCCTTCCCCGAATCCGTTCCCACTCCAGAAGAATCATTTCCTGTTCCTCCGAAGAATACATCGGCCATTCCTTCAGCTGCAATGGAAGATAAATGCCCAGTCTACAATCATATGAAAAATATTCGTTCCTCATCGTTTGGGATACTCCTCACATTTCATTCTCCTTTCATCCTACAATAAATTCTCCGTGAAGCCCAGTGCGAAGGCAATGTCACACTTTGCCCATAAAATATTTATACAAATTGATGAATAAGTATTGATGTATTCCTCGGAAACTGCTAATATAAATTCATCTTAAAGAATAAATATTCATTTTATATAAAATCAACAGGAGGAGATACGGATGAATAAAAAAGTGGTATTAGCCTACTCAGGTGGTTTGGATACGTCGGTTGCGGTTCAATGGTTAAAGGAGAAAGGATACGAAGTCATTGCATGCTGCCTGGATGTCGGGGAAGGAAAGGATCTTGATTTTGTACAAGAAAAAGCGTTGACGGTTGGAGCGTCGAAAAGCTATGTCATCGATGCAAAAGAAGAGTTCGCGAATGAATACGCACTTCTTGCCCTGCAAAGCCATGCCCTATATGAAGGGAAATACCCACTGGTGTCCGCTCTCTCAAGACCGTTGATTGCCAAAAAGCTTGTAGAGATCGCGGAACAGGAAGATGCAACGGCTGTTGCCCATGGTTGCACGGGGAAAGGAAATGACCAGGTGAGATTCGAAGTATCCATCGCGGCATTGAACCCGTCACTGGAAGTGATCGCACCGGTTCGTGAGTGGAAGTGGTCACGTGAAGAAGAAATCGAATATGCGAAGGATAAGGGGATTCCGATTCCCATCAATCTTGATTCACCATACAGCATCGATCAGAATCTTTGGGGCAGAAGCAATGAGTGCGGAGTGCTGGAAAATCCTTGGACTGCACCACCTGAAGATGCATACGATCTAACATCAAGCATCGAAGAATCGCCAAATGAAGCGGATGTGGTTGAAATCACGTTCTCCAAAGGGGTGCCTGTGGAACTGAATCACGTTGCATATCCTCTTGATGAAATCATTGCGAAACTGAATGTGTTGGCAGGCAAGCACGGAGTCGGCCGTATCGATCATGTGGAAAACCGCCTTGTCGGAATCAAGTCACGTGAAGTATACGAATGTCCTGCTGCCATGACCCTTTTAAAAGCGCATAAAGAACTGGAAGACCTTACACTGGTGAAAGAACTTGCCCATTTCAAACCGGTGATAGAGAAGAAAATGACAGAATTAATTTATGAGGGACTATGGTTCTCTCCATTAAATAAAGCGTTAAAGGCGTTCCTTGATCAAACACAGGTGTATGTGAACGGTGTCGTTCGCGTGAAATTATTCAAAGGTCATGCCATCGTCGAAGGTAGAAAATCACCGAACTCCCTATATGATGAAAATCTTGCAACGTACACAAAAGCGGATGAATTCGATCATGATGCTGCCATTGGATTCATTCAACTATGGGGTCTGCCTACAAAGGTGTCTTCCATGGTCAATGCTGAGAAGAAAGAGAAAGTCACTCTATGAGTAAGCTATGGGGAGGACGTTTCACCAAGAAGCCGGAAGAATGGGTGGATGAATTCAATGCATCCATCTCCTTCGACCAGGAGCTTGTACTGGAAGACATTGAAGGCAGCATCGCACATGTGAAAATGTTGAAAAAATGCGGGATCCTGACAGACAGTGATGCCGATCAGATCCTCGGTGGCCTCCAAGTTCTGTATGGCAAGGCAGAAAAAAATGAACTGGAATTTTCCGTTGAGTATGAAGATATTCATCTGAATCTGGAGAAGCATCTGATCGATTTAATCGGTGAGGTCGGCGGCAAGCTCCACACGGGCAGAAGCCGTAACGACCAGGTTGCGACAGACATGCATCTGTTTTTAAAAAGACGGGTGGAGGAGATCGTCAAGCTCGTTGAGGACCTTCAGGAAGCGATCATCGTCCAGGCGGAAGCGAATGTTGAAACGCTCATACCTGGCTACACTCATCTGCAGCGTGCCCAGCCTATCTCTTTTGCTCATCATTTGATGTGTTATTTCTGGATGCTGAACCGTGATAAGGAGCGACTCGCTGATTCCTTGAAAAGAATCGATATTTCCCCATTGGGAGCGGGGGCACTCGCCGGGACGACATTCCCCATCGACAGGGAATATTCAGCTGAGCTCCTTGGCTTCGATGCTTGTTATGAAAACAGCCTCGATGCCGTGAGTGATCGTGATTTCATCCTTGAATTCCTGAGCAATAGCTCGATCATGATGACCCATCTTTCCCGATTGGCGGAAGAGATGATCCTCTGGTCCACGGAAGAGTTCCGATTCATCGAACTTGATGACAGCTTCACGACAGGAAGCAGCATCATGCCACAGAAGAAGAATCCGGATATGGCGGAGCTTGTCAGAGGAAAGACGGGCAGGGTCAATGGAAATCTCATCTCACTCCTTACCGTTTTAAAAGGTCTTCCTCTTGCCTACAACAAGGATATGCAGGAAGACAAGGAAGGCATGTTCGATACGGTGAAAACCGTGGTGGGATCGCTTAAGATCTTTACCGGCATGATTTCAACGATGAAAGTGAATACGGCAGTAATGAAGGAAGCGGTCGGGAATGATTTTTCCAATGCGACAGAGCTTGCGGATTACCTGGCGACGAAGGGTATTCCGTTCAGACAGGCCCATGAAATTGTCGGGAAGCTTGTGTTGTATTGTATTGAGAAGGGCTGCTATCTGAAGGATGTATCGCTTGAAGAGTATGGTGAGTTTTCTTCGTTGATTGAGGAGGATATTTATTCGATTTTGACTCCTTATTCGGCTGTTGAGAGAAGGAAGTCGTATGGTGGTACGGGGTTTGAGCAGGTGAAGGTGCAGATTGGGAAGGGGAAGGCTCAGTTGGGGTCTTTTGTTGAACAATCTGTGTAGAAAAATGAGTGCTTATGAACCGCTGTCATAAGTGAGTGCTGGTTGATTTCCGCTGCAGGTGCTCGCTTTCCGCGGGGCGTGGGTTGAGCCTCCTCGGGCTGAAGCCCTGTGGGGTCTCAACTTCCACGCATTTCCCGCAGGAGTCGAGCACCTTCCGCTTCAATCAACTTATTAAGCTTTACACTCTTATTAAGTTGCTAAAGTAAAAAGAACGGTTGAGTAGGATCATTCTCCTTCAACCGCTCTTTTTATTTTTTGAATTAATTAGAGACAATAAATCAATCTTCCACTTCTTCCGTTCTTACAACCAGGACGTCGCAGTGGGCGGCTCTTGTGATGTGTTCGGAGACGCTGCCGATGAGGAAGCGTTCGACGGCGTTGAGGCCGGTGGCTCCGCATATGATGAGGTCTGCTTTGACGTTTTTGTTTGCTTCTCTTGGGATGATCACTTTCGGGGAGCCGTATTCGACATAAGTTTTGACTTTGGTCAATCCGGCTTTGGCCGCATCTTCTTTGTATTCGTTTAATAATTCTTCAGCATACTTGATGGCTCTTTCACCTACTGTGCGGTCGTAGGATTCGATGGCCGCGAAAGAGCGGGTGTCGATGACATGGATCAGGGAAAGAATGGCGTCGTTCCGTTTGGCGATGGCAATCGCTTTTTTGAAGGCCCATTCTGCCTCCCTTGATCCATCTACAGCTACTAATATGTTCTGATATTTTAAACTCATTGTGATCCCCTCCTTACATACATCATACTATATTTTCCCACTTATATCTGTAGCCAATTTTCGAACAATAAAGGAGAATAGATTATTTATTTTTAAGGGGGAATCACCATGAAGAAGAGGGATCCGAAAGAGCAGTTCACGTATGACGAGAATGCGAACCAAGAGGTAAGCCAGCAGATTATGGATTCGTATACGAGCGGTGTCATCGATACGGAGAATGGTCAGTATGGGACGTATGAAAACGAAGAGTATGATAAGTAAGTAGAGGAAAGAGCTTGTGGAAACGGTCATGTTTCTACAAGCTTTTTTATTTGTTGAAGTTCCTCTGAATGAAAAAGTCCGTCCCTTCTGCTACACTACTCTATATTATAAAGAGAATGGGAGGTTACAGCATGAAGAAACCTGTGATCATTGTCGGAGCGGGCCTGAGCGGTCTCAGGGCCGCTTCCCTGCTCCACTCGAAAGGCGTCGAGTGTGTGGTCCTTGAAGCCCGGGGGAGGATCGGAGGAAGAGTGGTAAGCGAGACCATCGGAGGGACGGACCTTGCGAAATTCGACCTCGGACCGACGTGGTTCTGGCCGGACTATGAGCAGGTCATCACTCGTCTTGTAAAGGAACTAGGTTTACAGACGTTCCTTCAGCATACGGAGGGAGCCATTCTCTATGAGCAGTCAGAAAACGCTATCCCGCAACGTCATGTGTTGCCGGAAGGGGCAGTGCAAAGATCTTTCAGGCTGAATGGCGGTGTGAAGTCACTCATTGATGCCGTCTATGATACTCTTCCTTTCGGGACTGTTCAGTTGAATACAACTGTAGAGGAGATCCGAATGGATAACGTAGGGGAAATTACGGTCGAAGCATATGAGCAAGGCGGGAAGAAGGAATGGAAGGCAGAAGCTGTGATTCTTGCAATGCCACCACGGCTTGTGGCCCGACGTCTTGCATTCACACCTTCTCTTCCCGAAGAACTCATGAAAAGTCTGCTTGAAAAACCGACTTGGATGGCGGGACAAGCGAAGGCAGTGGCTGTTTATGAAAGCCCATTCTGGCGTGAAGAGGGGCTTTCCGGTCAGGTCACGAGCTGGGCAGGTCCGCTTCAGGAAATACATGACGCCTCACCATATAATGGGGCAGGTGCTCTATTTGGATTCTTCGGAATACCGGCTGCCACGCGCAGGGAGCTGGGGGAGGACAAAATATTAGATCTTGTAACGGAACAGCTGATCCGTCTGTTCGGTAAGCAGGCAAGTAAGCCAATCTCACTCCTATACAAAGATTGGGCGACTGAGGAACATACTGCGGTGGCCGAAGATGGCGCCACGCTGAAAAGTTTTCCTGAATATGGCCCACCGGGGAATACTGGCATATGGGAAGAGAAGATCCTATTTTCCGCGACCGAAACCGCGGCAGAAAACGGCGGTCATCTTGAAGGTGCGCTCTTATCAGCTGAGCGTGCAGTTTCGCAATTCTTCGCCAATGCTTACAAATGAAAGAGCCATCACCCCGCACGGTGATGGCTTTTATCTGTCACGCTTCTTAGTACACAACCTCAAGGGCCCCTTTAATCTGCATATCGAATAAAGCTGTCTCGAAGCTGATTCCTTTACCGGCTCCAATAATCACAATCGTTTTATTCATCATGAATTCCTTCAATAGTTTTATATTTGTATATGCAAATGAAGGGGTAAAAAAAGAGCGATTTAACTCTATCACTCTTTTTCAAGCTTCAAACTTGCCTCATGGAGCATCCGGCTCAAATCCAGACTGAAATCCTTCCCGAGCGTTTGGGAATAGTCATCGAACAGCTCCTTGATTGATACGCGGAACTCCCGATACAATTCTTCGCCTTCATCGGTTAAAGAAATGAACGTTTGCTTGCCAGACATTTTGCGCAGGACGATATTTCTCTTTTCCAATTTATCGATGAAACGTGTACTGGTGGAAGGGGCAATGGCCAGCTTGTGGCACAGTTCCTTCTGTGTGATCCCTGGCTTGAAGTGAATGACCATTATCATATAAAAATACGATGGAGCAAGTCCGCCGGCATCCAGGTATTTTTCAGCAAGCTTCGTGATGCTCCGGGAAAAACGGCTCGCCGTGAAGTATAAGCAGTGCATCAGAACGTCGTCTTGTTCTTCGTTCATTAGATCAACACCCTTTCATTTGCATATACAAATTAACACAGGGAGGAATAGATTGTCAACATAAGCAACGTAGAATGCGTAGAATGAGGACGGTTCTAGCTCTACTTTTCTCATTTTATTAGGTGCTTGTGGTACACACACGGATAAAGAAAATTCGACACTTCGGCATGATTATCAAATTTCTCGCTTGATTTCATAAAAACTCGCACGATTACTAGGAAAGCTGCATGATACTCCTAAATCCTGCACGATAATTTTAAATCTCGCATGATTCCTGCTCTATACCCTTTTTCAAAGTTATGAGATGGAGGTTAGAGTAGTTAAAAAGAGAGAATATGTGGAGGGATTGCTAGTACGGTAAGGTGAAATGCGCTTGTATATTCCAATAAAGGGGGTCATTAATCTAAGCAGGATTAACGGCCCTTTTTGTTGAATTCCTTATTGAACCAACAGGATAGGTTGATGGTAGAGGACTAATTAGTACAATCAAAGGATCGCTTTCTTGAGGATAGAACCAATTTCACCATTCAAGGAGATGAAATCATGAAATTACTGCTCACATCCGCAGGCGTCAATAACAAAAGCATATACGGGGCGTTGGTTACGATGCTCGACAAACCGATCGAGGATTCCACCGCACTATGCATCCCCACCGCGATGTACGGACACCCTTGGGTAGGGCCAGGCGTCAGAACATGGGAGTTCATCAGCGGGAATTCTGAGAATCCAATGGTGGATCTGGGATGGAAGTCTGTTGGTGTGCTGGAGCTCACGGCACTGCCAAGCATTAATAGAGACCGATGGGTACCGCTTGTAAAGGAAACAGACGTGTTTCTTGTGTCGGGCGGCGATGCTCTCTACTTGGCTCACTGGATGCGGCAATCCGGCTTTACGGATCTCTTGCCGTCGCTGAACGCAGTCTATGTAGGAATGAGTGCAGGGAGCATGGTGATGGCGCCTAACATTGGAGAAGCCTTCGTTGGCTGGAATCCTCCGAACGGCGGGGATGCAGCCCTCGGGATGGTTGATTTTTCAATATTCCCGCATCTGGATCACGAGATGCTGCCGGAAAACACGATGGCTGATGCAGAGAGATGGGCTGGAGGCATGAAGGGTCCTGCGTATGCAATCGATAATCAGACTGCCATTAAAGTTGTGGATGGAGAAGTCGAAGTGGTTTCGGAGGGGAATTGGAGACTGTTTTCATAAGAGTTGATACCTCTTCAAAAAAATAAATATGATAGGTGGGTCAATGATTAACAGGATAGGATTACTCAACGCAACTAAACGGAAAATAATATTCACTGCCATATTATTTGCTTCAATAATCACGATCATATTTGTCTGGTCAGAGCTACGTGGCAGGATGTACGATCTACATTACACTCCAAAGGCAAGCCAAATGACATTTGAATTCAAGACGCCAACTCAGGTTCCATTTGCTGAAATGAAGGTCACGGATTTTTCAGTTGGAGGGGATCAACAGGAAGCAGAAATGTCGTTATTAAACGCTGATATAAATATGATGGATATCCGAATTTCTTCATCAAAACCAGAGTATGCAAAAGACAAAATCGAAAGAGTGAAAATTGGTAGTGATTTTTATGGAGAATTCATTCCGAATGACTCGGGTAGAAGAGTCCTTACCTGGAAAGATGAAATGTACTACGAAGTAATCTATTATCCTAAATTAACCCCAAATGAAGTTAGTAAAACACAGTTGATTCAAATGGCAGAGTCTTTTCAATAAAATTTCAGTTGGTAAGGACTACTCGCTATGAAAAGCACCGAAGTATATGAAAATCCCCTTAAATAAACAAGTCAAAAGCTGAAGATATAACAATCCATCTTCAGCTTTTATAAATTGGGTTGACACCATCCACTACTTCGTCATACTATATAGTGGTAGTTAGTATTACTTAGTACGGAGTATAAATACGGGGGGTGAATGTTTGGAAAACTTCACAGAACTGCTGAAAGGGGTTCTTGAAGGCTGTGTGCTTGAAATCATCGGCCGTGGTGAAACGTATGGCTATGAGATCACGCAGCAGCTGAGGGAACTTGGCTTCACGGATGTGGTGGAGGGCACCGTGTACACCATTACCATGCGCCTTGAAAAAAACGATCTGGTAAATATCGAAAAGAAGAAATCCACTGTAGGGCCACCGAGGAAATTTTACACCCTGAATGAAGCAGGGCAGGAGAAGCTCAAGATTTTTTGGGGGAAATGGGAATTCCTTTCAAGCAAAATGAACGAACTTAAAACAAAAGACATCATAAGGAGAGGATAAAATGAAATTTATTGAAAAGATTACTGGAAGTATGGCCGACAAGCGTGAATGGAGAGCGATGGAAGCCCGTGCGAAGACATTGCCAAGTGAGTACCTCAATGCCTACAAGGCGATCCAGAAATATATGTGGACTGCTGGTGGTCTTACCGACTGGAAGGACACGAGTCGAATTTTTAATGGAATTCTCGATTTATTCGAGGAGGGTGCTGCAGACGGGAAGAAAGTCACTGACCTCACAGGTGAGAACGTAGCCGCTTTCTGTGATGACTTAGTGAAGGGATCGGAAACTTGGACCGACAAGCATAGAGCTAAGTTGAACGATACGATTAGCCGAGAACAACGGTGATATTCGATCGATAAATAGCTTTCTTTTCATGTATTCCTTCTTTTTTTACCACAGTAGTAAGTGGTACTTATTACTGGTTTGAATGGTGAGGAAAACCGTAGAAGGGATAAGGGGGCTGTGACGGAGTATTTACGTAAGTGCTGTAATACAAATAGACGCAAAAGGGCATGGTATTACTTTTTAGTAGCCAATCGGACTTTTGTGTCTTTTTTGTCGTTAGAATGAATGAGTTAATGTTCAAATAGTATTTTGCACAAATAGAAGGAAGAATTGGAAGGGGAATGGAATACATTTAGTATGATAATTGACTTAGATCCCGGTCCTGTTTCTATAAAAAGACTATTATGGGAGGAATGTGTATGGCATTCGTTTCAATTTATACTGTTGGCAGGTTAGCTCACCCGTATGACCATCCGGCATCTCGTGAATTTTATGACGTGGGATTTAGAGTGATGCGTCAGGCTTATGTAGCAGGACATCTTATCGAAGAGTTTTCATCAGGCGGTGTTTCGTTACCTGAAGAAGGAGATGGAAGTGGTTACCCCGTCCTGACATTAACGGTATGGAATAGCCTGCAATCCTTATATCGCTTTACATATGCGGGGAAGCACAGTCAGGCACTGAGGAACAGGAACAAATGGATGGAGCCTGATGATGGGAAACATTCTTCGTATGTAGTCTGGTGGACAGAGAAGGTCAAGGATGTCTCGTGGGAGGAAGCTTTTACGAGATACCATTATTATCTTGAACATCAAGCTACTCCTTTTGCGTTTGATTTAAAGAAAGCATTTGATGAGAGTGGAAAACTGTGTATTCTGAAGAAAAACAGAAAGAAGGTTTTTTACATGCTTAACTTGCAAACCCGCTATAATGCCTTTACCAAAATGCACGATGATTTTATCAAGGATTGGAGTCATGCGATGAGTTCGGGTGACACCTCTTCAGTTGAAAGAATGGCAGAGGATTACTATGTAGCATTTTTTAATAGTGGAAATGATAAACCCATTTTTTTTAACAAATTAGAAGCTATGGATGGTATGAAACAATCGGTCAGCCATTTTTCAGGGGCAGAAAAAAGGTTTGAAAATAGAGTCATTCGATTAAGGAATAGCGAGAACGCAGTAGTTTTCTATGAACAATTAATTGTAAAAGAAGAGGAAGTAGTAGCACGATTATTTACAATTGAAAATTGGAGAATAATGAATGGAAAATGGATGGTTATAAGAGAAATTGAAGAACCGATAAAATAAAGTAGAAAACAAAAGGGAGCGATTTTAGATGATAAAAGGATTCGGAGGAATCTTCTGGAGAACGAAAAACCTGGATGCTTTAAAGAAATGGTACGGTGAAGTGTTGAAGATTGAAATGGGGGACTGGAACGGAACCATGATTAAACCTGATCCGGAAAATGAGACGATTTTTTCTTTCTTCAAAGAAGACGACCCATATTTCCCGACAGAACAGCAGGTAATGTTGAATTTTCAAGTACATGATCTTAACGAAACGATGGAACATCTTGAACGGGTGGGTGTACCCCTTGCAAAGGATAAAGAAGTGAGTGAATTTGGTCAGTTTATTTGGATTAAAGATCCTGATGGCAGACTGATCGAGCTTTGGGAGAAATAATGGTGGAAGTCATACGGTTAGGAGAGTCGGATCTTTATGGGGTTAACTTCGTCACAGCGTCAGGCAATCGATTATTTTACGGCCTATGCCCGTAAGCATAAAGCGGATGCGAAGGCTACCATTCAACATATTTTGAACATGTCCAATATTTCAGGTGAGGTGTTTGAACAGGCAGTTCATCATATTAAAAGTCATGCTCAGATCGGTTTGCACTTCCATCCGGATCGACCGACTTCCACGATGAAGACCGTTGCACAGGCCCTTCTTGAACATGGGGAATACAAGAGTCAGTTCGAAACATTCATATCGAATGGGAAGGTGTCCCCCCATACAGGTGGTGACCGGGATAGGTGGGAAGAGAGTATGTTTGGAGGAGCTTACCACTCGAACGGTACATTGATGAGCGAACGGCCAAAGTACGGGGCATTGAATCTGATGTTACATCCGGATGGTCCTTCTCCGCGGTTTGGGTCATGCTATTTTTTGCTGAGCCCTAACGTATCATCCCGTTCAACCTTTACATATCTGGACTCCCATCAAAACCTATTTGAGAAGGGGACGTATCAAGAGTTTAATATGATTATGGCTGCTCTTTTGGAAGAAATATTTTTAAGAGATTTTGCGCTTGGAGAAAAGAATTTGACTCCGACGAAGTTCATTCATCATGTATTGAATCATCTGGAACATGGCAGGATAGGACACGAGGCCAATCGAAACCTGAATCATTACATAGAATCACAGATTCATGGTGCGATTTCTCTGAAAGAAAATGTGGATGTGTTGGTTGCCGATCCATCCTTTAAGGATACGACTGTTGGTGAAACTCTGGAGCAAATGTGCTCCAAGTATTCCATCGATTTTAAATGGCATATGGGTTTTGTCCTTCATGTAAAGGATATCCCTTCTGATTTCAGGGGATCGTCTATGCCCTCCCTGGCAAAGCGGATCGCTTATAAAGATAGGATTGATGCCCACACAATCGGGTCAGCCGTCATGAGTTTGAAACGAAATCCAGATTCCTGGAGTGATCGGGGTACTTATGAAGACGTGCTGCAGGAATTGAAGCTGTTGTGGCATGTCCTGGTGAAGTACGGAAGACCAAAGGAGAAGTAATTGAGGTGGTTCTGAGGTGAAAAAAACATACGTGACTGCTATCGCCTTAAGTATGATTTTGATCTGTGTACTATTAAATGAATACTCTTTTCATCACGCCGAGCAGTCTTGTATCAAAAATGATAAAACCCCAATCGTAGAAAAGACCTTTCTATCTTTTCATTGGAGTGTATCCTGTAAATAAAACAGATCTGGCCCAAAATCCAGGGGACAGATCTGTTTTCATGTTACTTTACATGTCTCTCCGATGTATTCCCTTTATACACGAAATAAAGGGCCAGCATCATGCTCACCAAAGCGAGCCATCGCTTCGGGTCCATTGAAATTTCTACGCCGCCGAACCAGCCAAAGTGATCAATGACCATGCCGGCAATGAGCTGTCCGATCACGGTTGAAATGTTGGCTGCCGTCACTCCGATGATCGGTATTTACGCCATGAATACAATCGATTTATTCAAAGCATTATCCAATGAAACACGCTTGAATATTTTGCAGTGGCTGAAAGAACCGCATAAACATTTTGATAAGCCGTCCGCTCACTTATCAAAAAATATGAGCGAAAAAGGTGGTGATACTAATCGGTTTTTCTCGATATGTCAATGTAGGTGATTGAGCTATTATCTGCATTTTTTTAAAAAAGCCCGAGCACACTTCTTTGCCGGACAGGTGATAAAGGTCCACTGAGATGGATGATCCTGTAAGTATCACGTTCTTTCAGTTATCCCTATACTGTTTTGTTTACTTCGCTTTAACCAACCGTATTTCATCTGCTTTCGCCAACACACATTGCTTCTCTTCCGAACTCAATTCCACGTATTCAGAATCATAGATCCAGAATATCGTGTACAACTCATCTTCATATTCTACAATATCCCCGAGGTTATATTTCATTTTCTCTCCTTGAAGAAGATCGATCCATGCTCAGTGAACAGAGTATATTTTACCGTTACTTTTTTACTATAAAACATTTAATATGCTATTCATAAGCGATTGAGATGGAATTTGTTTATAAAACCACTCGTCTTCGTTGAAATTCACCATAAATTATTCTTCTAAGAATGGAAGGGGCAAACCCCGCCAAATTTCCAAACCGGTCCATTTGGTAGGGAGCAAACGCATGTTTGCCTGTGGTATAATGGAAGGACACAACATAATACGGAAGATGGGGTAGCGGCTCACACTCCCAAGTGAAGGGAGGTGATACGCTAATGATTGCTGTAGGAGATGTATTACAAATCATGATTGCCTTTGGAACATTGATTGTAGCAATTGTCGCGGTTACACAAAAAAAGAAGTAACCATCGTCCCCACCGCTCATGAGGATCATTGATGATTACTTCTGTTTCGATTGACTCTAAAGTGAGCCGCTGCACTTTTCATGCAGTTTATGTTGTGGAGGAGTCCTGATTGCCGTCAGGGCTCCTTTTTTAGTGTACTTAACTACTTTTATTATATACATAACTCCATTCGTTAGTAAAGAATAGTGAATAAATGGACCATTTTCAGTCAAAAATAAAATAAAGTATTGACAAATTTAACCTGTTTCGTATAGATTATTTGTAACATAACACTTACATTCCATGACGAGAACAAGTAGGTATGGAGTCTGTTCTACAGAGAGTTGGCGATTTGGTGGAAGTCAACGTTCAGATCATATTGAATATCCTCTCCGAGAAGCAAAGCTGAAGGTACTTTAAGCTTTGACGGGTTTCCGCCGTTAAAAGGAACGCGTATGATTGTACGTTGCATGAGCGCTGTCAACTAAACCGATGAATGGTTTATAGACAGAATCAGGGTGGTATCGCGGGTTCAAACTCGTCCCTAACTTAGGTTAGGGGCGAGTTTTTTTTATAAAAAATGAGGGTGTGATGACATGGAGAAGGTAAATGTAAACGAAAAGTCGGTAGATAGGGAGCAGCGGATCCAGGATTTCTGGAATTCGAATCATATTTTTGAAAAGTCAGTGGCCAACCGTGAAGGGGAAAGAACATTTGTGTTCTACGAAGGTCCCCCGACAGCCAATGGTCTGCCGCACGCCGGTCATGTCCTTGGGCGTGTGATCAAAGATTTCGTCGCCAGGTATCAAACGATGCGCGGATATCAAGTGAAACGAAAGGCGGGCTGGGATACACACGGACTGCCGGTTGAACTGGGCGTGGAAAAGAAAATCGGCGTCTCCGGTAAACAGGAAATCGAAGAATACGGCGTTGAGAAATTCATTGATGAATGTAAAAAAAGTGTGTTCGACTATGAAAGACAGTGGCGTACGTTTACTGAAGCAATCGGATACTGGGTGGATATGGATGACCCTTATGTGACCCTTGAAAATGACTATATCGAAAGCGTTTGGCACATCCTTTCAAAGATCCATGAGAAAGAATTGCTCTATCAAGGGCACCGGGTCGTCCCTTACTGCCCGAGCTGCCAAACGTCCCTCAGTTCCCATGAGGTAGCCCAAGGGTATAAGGATGTAAAAGATCTTTCTGCGACGGCTAAATTCAAGGTAGCAGGAAAAGAACATGAGTACTTTCTTGGCTGGACGACGACACCGTGGACGCTTCCGTCAAACGTCGCCCTTGCCGTCCATGAAGACGTCGATTACGTGAAAGCGAGACGAGGGGAAGAGACGTATATCCTGGCGAAAAACCTTGTGAAAACTGTGCTAGGGGACGACTTTGAATTGGTCAGTGAACATAAAGGACGCGAATTTGTAGGGGTCTCGTATCATCCGCCTTTCAACAATCTCTCGCTAGAGCGTGGCCATGAAGTGATTTCAGCAGGGTTTGTAACGGACGACAGCGGAACCGGCCTCGTTCATCTGGCTCCCGCTCACGGGGAAGATGATTACAATGCCATCAAAGAAAGCGGATTGGATTTCGTCAATATTGTTGATGAAAAAGGCTGTTACACCAGTGATTTCAAGCCTCTCCAAGGGGAATTCACAAAGGACAGCGACGTGAAGATCATCAAGATGCTGGCGGACAGCAATCTTCTTTTTTCCAAGGAGAAGTACGAACACAGCTATCCACACTGCTGGCGTTGTGACTCACCGCTCATCTACTACGCGATGGAAGGCTGGTTCATCAAGACGACGGCCATGAAAGACACGATCATCAAGAACAACCAATCCGTCGAGTGGTATCCGGATCATATGAAAGATGGCCGCTTCGGCAAATTCCTCGAAAATATGGTCGATTGGAACCTGGGCAGGAACCGTTACTGGGGAACACCTCTGAACGTCTGGGTTTGCGGGGATTGTGACCATCAATTTGTGCCGGGAAGCGTTGCCGAGCTGAAAGAACATGCGAAAAGCGGGTGGAGAGAGGGGCTTGAGCTTCATAAACCGTATGTCGACGAAGTGACCGTAGAATGTCCTTCCTGCTCACATGAAATGAAGAGGACGAAAGAAGTGATCGATGTCTGGTTTGACAGCGGTTCGATGCCGTTTGCCCAATATCACTATCCATTCGAGAATGAAGAGTTATTCCAACAACAATTCCCGGCAGATGTGATCGCAGAAGGAGTGGACCAGACGAGGGGATGGTTCTATAGCCTGTTGACGGTTTCATCACTCTTCACAGGTAAAGCTCCTTATAAGCGGGTCTTGTCACTCGGACACATCCTCGATGAAGACGGACGGAAAATGTCCAAGAGTAAAGGGAATGTCATGAATCCAATGGAGCTTGTCGATAAGTTTGGGGCCGATGCTCTCAGATGGGCATTGCTCGCAGACAGTGCTCCTTGGAATAATAAACGCTTCTCGGAGAACGTCGTCAGTCAGGCAAAATCGAAGCTTGTGGACACGCTGAATAACGTGCATTCCTTTTATACCCTGTATGCTGTGATCGATGGTTTCGATCCTAAAAAACACGAAGCC
Source organism: Rossellomorea vietnamensis (assembly GCF_001305855.1). Lineage (GTDB taxonomy): Bacteria > Bacillota > Bacilli > Bacillales > Bacillaceae_B > Rossellomorea > Rossellomorea vietnamensis_A. Next base: position 23,816 of record NZ_LIXZ01000022.1, read on the forward strand.
GGAACTCCTTCTCTGCTTGACCAGTGGATGTTATCACGGCTGAATTCCGTGATCAAAAGCGTAACGGAACATTTAGATGAATATGACTTTACTGCCGGAGCCAGGGAGTTAACCGTCCTGGTTGATCAGGTGAGTAACTGGTATATCCGCCGGTCACGTGAACGCTTCTGGAGCGAAGGATTGAATGACGATAAGCTTGCGGCGTACCACACGTTAAATAGAGTATTGGTAAGTGTAAGCCGGTTGCTGGCACCATTCACGCCGTTCATCGCAGAAGATATCCATATGAACCTGACGGGTGAAAGCGTCCATCTGGCCGATTTTCCTAAAGCAAATCTAGATGAGATCAACTCAGCGCTTGAAATGGAAATGGATCATGTACTACAAGTCGTCGAACTTGCCCGGTCCGCCCGGAATATGACAAGCATCAAAACGAAGCAGCCCCTATCAGAGCTTACGGTGGTTGGTAGCAAACAAGATACAGAGCGACTTCAGAAGTATGAGTACATCATAAAAGAAGAAATCAATGTAAAGAATGTTCAATTGCAGGACAATGCAGGAGATTCCGTGCAGTATGAAGTGAAACTGAATTTCCCGACTGCCGGTCCGAAACTTGGGAAGCTGGTAGGAGTGGTGCAGAAGCATTTACAAACCTTATCGTCCGAAGAAGCGAAGAAGGTTGTAGAGCAAGGGTTTGTTGAATTTAAGTCTTCTGATGGGGAGAAGGTTTCGGTTGTGAAGGATGACCTGATCGTTCACCAAAAAACGCATCAAGGCTTGGAAATGGCTTCAAACTCTCAGTTCAGCGTATTCCTGGATACAACCATCACAGAAGACCTGCGAAAAGAAGGCAAAGCCCGGGAACTGGTTCGTGCCGTTCAGCAATACCGGAAAGAGTTAAATCTGCCGGTGGAACAGCGTGTAGATCTTGTGTTGGATGTGGATGATTTGATGAAAGAGGTAGTGAAGCAATTTGAAGATTTACTGCAAGGCAGTCTCCTAATCAAGAGCATGACGTTTGAGAAAAGAGAAAACATGAAGACAGTCGATTTGGATGGAGATCGATTAGGGATCTTTGTAGGAGAGTAATGCAACGAAGGGCTTACCCAGACCAGGGTGAGCCCTCTTCTATATAAAATTATCTTGAGTAACTGGATATAATTTGAAATAATTGGTAGTGAGGAGGGGATAGATATGAAGGAGTACAAAGCTATGCTGTTTGATTTAGATGATACTTTACTCGATCGAAATCAGGCAGTGGATAACATATTCCATATCATGTTGGAAAAGTGTTATGGAAATGTAGAGCATACGTTGAAAGCGGAAATGCTGCGTAAGTTCAAGATGTATGACAATAAAGACTACGGCGTCAGTGATAAAACAGCTGTATTTGAAGCGTTTTTTGATGAATTTCCACCGTTATACCGGTTGCCGCAGCCTCAAGAATTCTGGAATCAACAATTTCCTCAATGTTTTTCGATCAGTGAGCATACCGTGAATCTTGTGAAGAGGGTACAAGAGCATATGAAAGTGGCCATCATCACAAACGGCACCACACATCGACAAAGAGAGAAAATCATGACTACCCGATTACATGAGTGTTTTGACGTCATTTTGATTTCTGAGGAAGTCGGATTGGAGAAGCCCAATCAACGCATATACCAATTGGCGCTGAATAAGCTTCAAGTCCAGCCGGAAGACGCATTATTCGTTGGGGATGATCTGGAGAAGGATGTTAAAGGGCCTCAAGGGTATATGGTTCAATCCAGATGGAATGGAAAACGATTCTGATATAAAGCCAGATGAAGAGATTCAATCGTTGGATGAACTGTTACAATATCTTACTCCTAAACAATTATCTTGATGAGGAGGCAACGCCTTGAGTATTCATTACAATCAGTTTCGTTCATTACCCGAAGACCCTATCGTGAATGGAATGGTGACATTACATCAATCTATATTTGGAACTTCGCACAACCTGATCACAAAAATGGCCAATAAGCCTGAAATATTAATAGATATAGCGATGGACGATTCCATAGTCATGGGATATAAAATAGGCTATGAACTGGACCGCTACATCTTTTACAGTTGGTTGGGCGGCGTGGATCCGGAATATCGAAAACAGGGCATCGCGGAAGAGCTGATGAAACGGCAGCATCAAACCTTGAAAGAACATGGCTATACGGTGGTGCAAACGAAAACCATGAATAGATGGCGCAGTATGCTGATTCTCAATATAAAGAATGGTTTTGATGTCATTGATACGTATACAGATGCGAAAGGCTTGCATAAGATCATTCTGGAAAAGAAGTTATAGTAGAGGGGAAGAATTCAATGCTAAACAGTTTACCTGCACAGGAACCAATACCTGTTACAGAAGATGCATCGACCATTAAGGTTAAAACGCTATTGATCTATTTGGCCATGCTGGCTCTCCCAGGTTATTTCATCAATCAACTGCCTCTTCAGAACTATGACGGATTGAAAGGACTCATTTGGTTTTTATATTTTATGGCCGTCACGCTGGGTTATAAGGATATCAGGACGTTCATCGCGTCCCTCATGAAAGTGGAACTCTTCAAGAAACCAGGAACCTACATATGGATTTTTTTCACCTTTATGCTTCCTTACGTATTATTACACCTATGTCTCCATTTCGAAGTACTGCTCGACAAATATTATATTTTTTACTTCAACAATCATATGCTCCATGCAAGCAGCTGGCGAGAGACGGTCGATGTGGCTGTCCTGACACCGATCTCAGAAGAAATTGTATTCAGGGGCAGTTTGTTGACAGTTCTTTTAAAATTCGTAAAGCCGTTTTGGGCAGTCGGCATTACATCGATCTTATTTGGACTTATCCACCCATCGGATATTTGGCTGTTTACTGTACTCGCAGGTTTCCTTTTAACTCTGACTGCGTATAAAACCAAGTCGATCCTGCCCGCGATGGTCGCTCATTCACTCTGGAATTTGTATATGGTGCAGCTGTTTCTATATTTTTAAAAACAGGAGGGGAGTGAATCGGTGAAAAAAATAAGTATTGTACTGGGCGTGATCCTGCTAGTCCCATACTGGCCAATCTCCATACGATCATCGCTTCAGCCAAGTGGTATTCGTTCGAGCATAACAAGAACGTTTCAACCAAAACCAAAACCATAACATCCCGTGACATATTTGAGAGGTTGTACCAACAAAGAGAATTGGCAGCAGAATTGGAAGACACGATTGTTTATTCAAGGATAGGGGATGAAGTACGACAAAGGGGCTGATGAGGCTTCGACTTATGAAATATTGTTTATGGATAACGATCAAATCACCTCTTTAAAAGTGGAGCTGCCAATCACCACATATGACGATGGGGATAAGTCCATTGAATTTATTTCAGGAAAAGGTGAAGTGCTAGAGGTATGTGAGGACGGTCAATGGGAAGAGTTTAATGGTTCTTTACAGGAGTTAATGAAAAAAGCCCATTAAAAAACGCTCAGAAAAAATGACACTGAGCGTTCTTTGTGATCATCATGCCTGCTTCTGATTATATCCCCGTTCCCCATAAGGCTGCATTTTCTCCAACCAGTTTTCCTCCAACTCAGCCAGAGCTTCTTTCTCCGTAACAAATGGATCATCATTCTTTTTCAATTTCTCCAGCACCTCAAAGGTAAAAGCGTCTTTGCCAAACTGGTTCCATTCAGTTTGTAACGCTTTACTGGTCGTGAATCCTTTGTTATCAAGCATAAACTTGATCCCGTTCAGGGTCTTCAAGTTCTTCGTACTTCCGATATAAATTTTACTGTTTTGATTGTTTGTAATTTGAAAGACACCTGCTTCAACCGGTGTTTCTTTATACTGTTGTTTTAACTCTCTTTTTCGATCCATGGTTGAGACCTCCAGTTTATTTTTTTACCCAATACTTGCTTCCGTCAGATTTCCGGTCCAGTAAGCCGTATTCAATCATGTATCTTCTGATGAGGGCATAATCTTCAAAAAAGCCTTTTAGTACCCCGTTTAATTCTTTTTCATCGTACACATGGTCTTTCTTCAACTGTTTTGAAATCTCACGAAGGACGACCAGCCTTTGTTTTTCTTTAGGCGGAAATTTCGTCAATGCCCCGTCGGAGAAGTATTTCTTCAGTATTTTATCCTGTTCGTCCTGAGTGACATTGTACCGTTCGTCTACCATGGTGGCTGTTTTATGAACCGGTACAAACGTCGGGGCGTTCTCATCTTTTTCTTTCAGTAATTCCATCATCGTCAGGAAGGTCTTCGCCTGTCGCTCCTTTTCTTTTAAAGCAAAGCGGTGATGACGGATGGTGGAGGCACTGCCAATATCCAGTTCTTCCTGAATGTCCTTATCGTTTTTCCCTTGGTAAAAAAGGGTCAGTAAACGTTTCTGATGATCGGTAAGCCCCGTTAGCTTTTTATCCATCCCGATCAAATAATCAAATACAGATGTGTGCGCCTGTTCAATATGAACAGCCATATATTTTTCAGCCAGGTAAAATTGATTTTCATATGGGTAAACCATGCCTTTTTCAATGGTCTCTCCGCACATAAGACAAATACATGCATCTTCTTCTTCAATATAGCCTCTCTTCATTTCTTCCAAAGTGGCATTCCAAAACAGGTTGGAAAGTTCCATTTCTTAACACGCCCAACTTAAACTTAATTTAATTTTGTTTGTTTATTTGTAAATATATTATAATTTTGTTTGTTAAATGTCAAACGAAATTCAGAATCTAACATACATCTTCCCTCTATATAAAGGAGATTGATCGATAAGAATAGAATCTAAACTTACAAGGTTCATCCACTGGAGGTCATAAACATGAAAGAGCATATCGTCGAGGTCATCCATCAAATCGAAATCGATCACGATGTGAAAATTTTATTTGCCTGCGAATCCGGCAGCAGGGCATGGGGGTTCCCTTCTAAAGACAGCGACTATGATGTCCGCTTCATTTATATCCATAAGCCAGACTGGTATTTGTCCATTGATCAGAAGAGGGATGTGATTGAAATTCCGGGTGGGGATTCCGTCTCGATTCCGATTGATCTGTTGTTGGATATGAGCGGATGGGAGCTGACGAAGGCACTGAGGCTATTCCGGAAATCGAATCCGCCTCTTCTCGAGTGGCTCCGATCAAACATTGTCTACTACCAGTCTTATTCCACGATTGATCAAATGAAGGAACTGGAGCAGAAGATATTTTCCCCCGTTTCCTGTATGCATCATTATTTGAGCATGGCGAAGGGCAATTTCCGGGATGATGTTCAGGGAGAGGAAGTAAGGATCAAGAAGTATTTGAATGTGCTCCGTCCCGTACTGGCTGCCAAATGGATCGAGAAATATGATTCGATCCCGCCGATTGAATTTCAAGAGCTGGTGGAAGAACTGGTGTCAGAGGGTGAATGGAAAGATTCGATCGCAAACTTGTTAGAACGGAAGAGAGCGGGAGAAGAGATTTATCTTGAAACGAGGATCGATAACATCAATGAGTATCTTCATGAAGAAATCGAACATTTAGAAACCTATGCGAAGTTATTAAATAAGGACATTCCTGATCCAACGGAAGAATTGGACATGTTGTTAAGGGGGGCATTGAGAGAAGTTTGGGATGAGGAGTTGGGGGAATTGGGAAAACGGAGATAGGGGATGATTATACTAGTCACTGGTCAAGAACTGTGGTTTGTTGAAAATGGTATAAAATCATAGAATAAAAGGGCAAAAAGGTTAAGGATTACGTTCCGCTCAAAGAGTTCCAACCGTGGTCATAGGGGTGGAGCTCTTATTTGGTTATATCTTTCTTGAAGAGAAGAAGGGATAGAGATTAATTGCGTCATTTTTGACCATGATTGCGTCATTTTAAGAATATTTGCGTCATTATTTCGTTAATTGCGTCTTTTTCAAATTAATTGCGTCCTTTTCCAAATAATCCCTCTTCGGTTCAGCACCACGCCCAGCTATTTCCCCCCGCTCCCTCATCACTTCTCCGATTAAACCAGTACATAAGAAAAAAGCCCAGTGTAAATCCACCGCTCAATGTGAGGATGAATGTCATTATCGGATCAACTTCAACAATTCCTCATTGCACTTTTCTTTCTCATCATAAACCAGTCTGTGTCCGCTTTCCTCGTATGGAATCAATGAAGAATCCTTAATGTGTTTGTGGAGTTCGACAGAGAAATTAAAATCACACGTCTGATCATGTTTGCCATGCATGAGAAGCGTTGGGACGCCAATGTCACTTAGCTCATTTCGAAGGTCTTCATCCCTCAAGGATTTGGCGCAAGCGATGGTTGCGTGGGCAGAGGCTTCGAGAGCGAGTCCATCAAACCACGCGGAGAGTTCATCAGAAACGTCAGAGTGGAAGGAGTTAGTGCCAATATCAGCTATTGTTGCCGGTCGGTCATTTTCAAGGTCTCGAATCAGCATGTCTACTTCTTCTTTTTTTATTCCATAGGGGAAATCGTCCCTCTGAGTGAAAAGCGGTGCAGCTGGTCCCATTAAGATCAATCTTTTTAAGCTGTCGGTCGCAAATTTCGTTGCGTAACGGATGGCAATTGGTCCACCCATCGAGAAGCCTGCAAGAAAAAAGCTTTGCAAATTCAGTTCTTTGACGACTGCGTCTATATCCTTTGCAAGAGTAGTATAATCATATCCATGAACAGGTTTGTCTGATTGACCGTGCCCTCTCAAGTCCACTCCAATAAAACGGTAACCTTTTTGAGGTAATTCGTTCATTTGATATTCAAACATTTTATGATTGAGCGGCCATCCGTGGAGAAACACAATCGGCTGCCCTATTCCGATATCTTCTACAAATAATGAAACGTGCGGCTCTACTTCAACGTATCGACCCATTTATCTTGCACTCCTTTGAATATGAGATACACACTATTTACCCTATGGCAAAAAGGGAAAACGTAACATTTAGAAGAAGGTCCATGCATTTCATTCCCGCCTTACCAAACCACCCAAATAAGATTATAATGGAAATATCTTCTACCTGTAGAAGATAAATTACAGACTAGAGGTGATCTGTGTGAAACTGACATTCTTAAGCAGTCTCCGTCTGGTCATGTTCATCATGATCAGTTACATTTACTATACTTCTGTTGGTACACATACCACCGCCCAACTCATCTTTGTGATCATAGCCGGAATAGGGTTTATCCTTAATCATCTATTATTGGCATCAACACGTGAAAATACATATTACCCACTACCCATTGCATTGGATTTTATTTTGATTACAGGGTTTGTGTTTTTTTATCCCGGCTCTGCCCTTTATTTGATCCTATTCGGTGTGAATGCGGTCACCCTCTTCTTAGTCGTGGAAGACAAAAAAGTTCTTTGGGGGTTCTCCCTTACCTTTTTCATTATTTGGGGAGGAAGCATGTACTATATTTACCGGGCAACAGGCAGCATCTCTGTGATGGAAAACACCATCAATTTCAGCTTTATTGTGTTTGAGGCGGTCGTCGGACGACTTATACATAAACTTCTTCATGCACAGGCCAAAATTGAAACCCAGTACGGTGAACTGCAGGAGACCCATTCAGCGTTAACCTCGGCTCACGAGCAGCTTCATCACTACTCTAAGCAGGTGGAGGAGTTGACCCTGATCCGGGAACGGAACCGGATTTCAGGGGAAATCCATGACACGGTCGGTCACAAAATGACGGCCCTCCTCATTCAGCTTCAGGTAGCGAAAGAGCTTATGGAACCCCGACCTGACATGAGCAAAGAGAAGATTGTACTCTGTGAGGACCTTGCGAGGGAGACCCTTCAGGAAATCCGCCTGTCGGTCAGGACATTGAAGGATCACGACCAGCCGCAATCCTTTGTCACGACAGTGCGCAAACTGTTGGAGGATTATCAGATGATGACGGGTCTCACGGCAAGCTTCACGGTCAAAGGGGATGTCACGAGAATCCCGATTTCCGTTCAACTCGATCTGACCAGGGTCATACAGGAATCGATCACCAATGCCGTTCGGCACGGTCAGGCAAAAGCATGCAGTGTCTTCCTCGATGTATCCGAGTCCATGGTGGAAATCAGGATTCAAGATGACGGACAAGGAGCGGCGGAAATCAATCCCGGATTCGGCTTGAAGCATATGAGGGACAGAATCCATGAACATGGGGGAACGACTTTGTTTGAAAGCGGAACAGAAGGGTTCCTTGTGAAAGCAACCGTACCGCTTATCGAGATGAAATGGGAAATGGGGGGAACGTAAATGGTCAGAATCGTAATCGTCGATGATCAGGAATTAATGAGGGACGGACTTGCCACGATATTGGATTTGAGACAGGAAATCGAGGTGGCAGGGGTTGCGTCTAACGGGCAGGAAGCATTTGAGAAGGCCGGGGAACTCCGCCCGGACATCGTGCTGATGGATATTCGGATGCCAATTGCGAGCGGGGTGGAAGGAACGAAGCTCATCACAGCCGCCTATCCGTACATCAAGGTCCTGATGCTCACGACGTTCAATGACAGTGAACTCATCTTTGAAGCATTGGAAGAGGGGGCAAGCGGTTATTTATTGAAGGATATGCCGACGGATGCCATCGTCCAGGCGATCATGACCGTTCAATCCGGCGGCATGGTGCTACCGAAAGAGCTGACGGCGGATATCGTGAGGGAAATGAGGCGAAATCAGCCGGCAGAACAAATCAACACAGTGCCGGAAATCGTAAAGGAACTGACGGAACGGGAACGGGAGGTTCTTCAACACCTCGGTCTCGGACTGAACAACAAAGAAATTGCAGGAAAGCTTTATATATCCGAAGGCACCGTTAAGAATCATGTGTCCAATCTCATCAGCAAACTTCAGTTAAGGGACCGGACTCAGGCTGCGATTTTTGCCGTCCGTTACCACATCACGCATTATTGACCCATGACTTTCAGCATAGTACTCCTATGAAATACAGCTATCACAGCTGTATTTTTTTACGTTCAAATTCTATCGCTGGGGGGATTTGGAAAGAGGGGATCCCCGCTATACTTTAAGTATAGTCAAAGAAAAAAAGGGTGTGGAGATATGTTAGAGGTAAAAGAGCTGAAGAAGAGCTATGGAAAAAAAGAGGTTGTGAAGAACGTATCCTTTATGATCGAAAAAGGGGAGTCGTTCGGATTGCTTGGACCGAACGGAGCTGGAAAATCCACGACGATTTCGATGATTTGCGGCCTCGTGCCGTATGATCATGGGGATGTGTTCGTTGCCAGTCAATCGGTGAAACAATTTCCCGTACTCATCAAAAAGAAAATCGGGGTGGTTCCCCAGGAAATTGCCCTGTATCCAACGATGTCAGCAAGAGATAACCTGCTGTTCTGGGGGAAGATGTACGGACTGACCGGAGCACAGGCAAAGAAACGGGTGGATGAAGTACTCGAAATCGTCGGACTGAAGGAACGGGGAAAAGAGCGGATTGAAACCTTCTCAGGAGGAATGAAGCGGAGGATCAACATCGGAGCCGCCCTGATGCACGAACCGGAGCTGTTGATCATGGATGAGCCGACGGTGGGAATCGATCCACAGTCGCGCAATCACATCTTAGAGACCGTCAAAGCACTGAATGAAAAAGGCATGACGATCATTTATACGAGTCATTACATGGAGGAAGTAGAATTCCTTTGTAACCGCGTCGGCATCATGGATCATGGGGAAGTAATCGCCCTTGGGACGAAGTCGGAACTGTGCAGCCGCCTTGCGGGAAGCAGCTTCATCCAGATAAAGGTGGAAAACCTATCGTATGAGGCGATGCGGGAGTTGAAAAAGGCAGAAGGGATGGTTCAAATCGCTTTTCAACAAGAAGCGGGCATCATCGAAGTATTTGCACCGAACCCGCAGGAAGCCGTGGCCTCTGTCATCACGTCAGCCGTCCACGCCGGATTGAAGATCGAATCCGTTGAAATCAAAGAATCGAATCTGGAAACACTTTTCCTGCAGCTGACAGGACGAACGTTACGGGATTAGGAGGAGAAAGAAATGAGCATGTTCACCATTGCATGGAAAGATATCAGGATCCGCCTCAATGATCGAAAGTCCTTTATCACCCTATTACTGATGCCGATCATCCTGACAGCCATCCTCGGATCTGCCTTAAGCGGCGCTTTCAGTGAAAACGGATCGCTACCGGAACTGACTGCAGGAGTCGTCGTGAACAAACAAGATGACTTGGCAGACCGATTCCTTCACGACACCCTGCAGGGAAAAGAATTGAAGGACAGCATCATCTTAAAGAAGTATAAAACAGAAGCCGCTTTGCGGAACGCCATCGAGGAGGGAAAAGTGGATGCCGGCCTCGTCATTCCCGACGGTTGGGGAGAAGGGATAATGAAGGGGGGAACCGTACCGGTCAAACTTTTTAAAGATCCTGGTAAAGACATTCAGTACTCCATCCTTTCCACTATCACAGAATCCTTCACAAAACGTGTGACAACGGTATCGGCGGCTACACGGACCGTGGGTCAGGAGTTGAGCTCGGCTGTGCCGGTGTCCAGTCAGAATATCGACCTTTCCGCTACAATGAAGGATCTTTCAGAAAAACTTACTGATATTGCAGATTCAAAGGAAAACGGGGTCACCACTCAAAAAGGCGGCAAAGAACCCCTTTCTGGCATGCAGTATTACGCTGCCGCCATGGGAGCCATGTTCATCCTGTTCAACACGACCATGGGAGCCAAAATGGTCATTCAGGAGCGGAACACGGACACATTGGCGAGACTCATGATCAGTCCCATCCGCCACTCTTCCATCATAGGTGGGAAATTCCTTGGCACCTTTTCGTTCACCGTCCTTCAGTTCACAGTGTTCGTCATGACCACTCATTATATTTTTGGAGTGAACTGGGGCAGTAATATCGCGCAGCTTATCCTCGTGGGAGTCGCATACTCCGTTTCGGTGTCGGGGCTTGCCATGATGCTTGCCGGTTTCATGACTGAAGAAAAGACCGTCGACTCCATCGGTGGAATTGGTGTTCAGGTTCTCGCGCTTCTTGGGGGTTCGATGATTCCGTTGGCCTCGTTTCCAGAGTCCATGCAGCAATTCGCCTCCATCGCCCCCAATAAATGGGCCCTCGGTGGCTTTCTCGATATCATGAACGGGGCATCGTGGGATACCCTCATCCTGCCAGTAACAGTACTCGTACTGATCGGCCTTGCCTCATTGTGGATCGGTTCATTGAAATTAAAGCTTAGATAAGGAGAGAAATAGGATGGGAAAAATCATCAGCATAGCCGTATTTGAAGTGAAACGACTTTTTAAAAATCGCCGTGCCTTTCTGCTGCTGTTCGGAATGCCCCTTTTATTCACCTTCATCTTCGGTGGAGTCATAACCGGGGGTGGGGAGAATAAGCCGGAGATTGCCGTGGTAGATGAAGATCAGACGGAGGCGTCACAGGCCCTGGTCAATGAAATGAAAGCAAGCGATTCCTTCACATTTACTAAAGGAAATGCCAAGAGAGTTGCCGAACAGTTCGACAACCAGGAAATAACGGGATATATTTCTGTGGAAAAAGGATTCGAATCAATGCTTCAAAATGCGGAACCGCCGGAAGTCGTATTTGTTTCAGCTCCTTCCTTCGAAGGGGCAGCCCTTGTGAAGCAGCTTCTCAATGACAGCATTGTGAAACAGAAGGTAAGTGTTGCTGCTGCCAAGCTTTATCAAGAGACAACGGGTGAAAATCCGGCCGTCATCAAGGAAAAAATCTCAGCTGAACTCACGTCTGTACCGGCTGCCTTTGAAACCGTCTCCGTTACGAAAAATGAAAACGTGCAATCGATGAACAATCTGACTGCTCGTTCAGCTGGCTTCACGATCATGTTCGTCATGATCGCCATTCTATCAAGCACCGGAATCCTTCTCGAAGCGCGTCAAAACGGGGTCTGGTACAGAATGATGTCCACTCCTGCCACCAAAGTGGAAGTATTATGTGGATACATGCTGGCATTCTTCGTCATCGGCTGGATCCAGTTTGGAATCCTGATGACTCTGTCAGAGAAGATTTTTCACATCGAATGGGGAAATCCGTTTGCCAATATGATTCTCGTTTCAAGTCTGCTTCTCTGCAGCATCGGCCTCGGCCTCTTCCTTGCCGGGTTCGTTAAAACGTCAGAACAGCAATCCGTCTTCGGGAACCTGATTATCATTTCTACCTGCATGATCGCCGGTGTCTACTGGCCGGTTGACATCATGCCGGACTCCATTCAAAATATCTCCAGATTTCTTCCGCAGTATTGGGGGATGGAAGGGTTTACGGAGCTGACGGCAAGGGGCGGAGATATCACGGATATCGTTACCCCAGTAGGGATCCTCCTTGGGTTTGCGGTTATGTTTTTGATGGTGGGTTTGAGAAGGGTGAGGTTTGAGTAAAAGAAAGTGAATCGAGAACCAACAAGAAAAGGCCATGGACCTCCATGGCTTTTTTCATATCCTGATGACCAAATAATCCCCGTTCGTCATCTGGACAACGTCGGCTTTCAATCCTTTTGCGATATCAACAGTCATCTCTTTTAATTCCTCAAGATCCTCACTGTATAGTAGAAGCGGTCCACCGTTGATCACTCTGTCCCGGTTTGAGGTTAGGTAGGCTAATATTTGATAAGGTGGTTTCATTGAATTTTCCCTGCCCAAGAAGAATCACCCTTTCAAGTTGGTTTTCATGACAGCATGAGATTTTTTTGTGCTTTCGAGTAATGGACATTTTTTAACGGCCTCGATGAAAGCATCGATGTCCCGTTTGATCGGCACGAGGGTGATCATGACCTTGCCGTCCTCATAATCTTTTCTTGTAAACTGATACCGTTTGACCCCCAATGCCCTGCATGCTTCAAATAAGGCGGCCTGACGCTGACCGAAGTTATCGAGGTTGATCCTGAAGTGATTTTCTTTCGGGTAGATGACAACGGCCATACCTTCTTCAGAAAACAGCTTTTCAGCGTTGTCCGTACCAAGGAGGTTGCTGACATACATGTCATCCACATACAAGGAGGAGTGTTTGACGACCACTTTTCCTTCTTTGACTTCTGCAATGTCGCCAATCGTTTTACCCTTGGTGAATCTCTGCAAATAGTAAAGAAGAGCAAATCCTATCAAAGCACCCCCGGCAATACAGATCCATAGATTATCCAGATTGAGAGCATTGTGGAGGATGGATATCGTAAGGGACGTGACGAGTGCCACGATAAAGGCAAGATAATTTCTGGCTTCGAATGTTTTGGCGATCCCATCTATGTACGCTTTCCCCCGGTAGGTGAATTCCGTTTCCTCCAAGTCGCTCAGGCTTTCTTTTTCCATCTTCCGGACATCCCTGAATTGTTGAAGGGCCAGGGTGAGGAACGTCACAGCCACGAAGTTTTTGCTTAATAAAGCGGGAATGGCTACGGCTCCCAGGGCCGCAGCTACAAAACCCGTGATGATTTGAATGAAATATCCATTTGGGTAGCTCGGATACTGTCTGAAGTCTTCTTTGATCGTCAGGATCCTGGCCATTGTTCCAATGATGATCGCACTTGTTATGGTATATAGTTCGTTTGCAGTCAAACCAGTTGATTCCATGGGATGTCACCTCAATTCAATGAGTCAATCTGGAATAGTATGGGGAAATGGCAGTTGAATTATGCGGTGTGGGGATGCGAAGACACAAGAAAGCCAGGCAATTCATTCTGCCTGGCTTACTTCTTTTGATTAAAATAACTGACTGCCGTCATCCTGCTCAATAGAGCGACGGTAAGGATGGACAGGATCATGTGTACGGACGATGTGACAGGGCTCAGTTCCTCTGTTTTTACAACAAATCCGCCAAAGGTTGTCAGGATGGATAAGAGGATCAAGAGTAAGGCGGATTTCCTCATGACGTTAAACCTTAACGCAAGGAAGACGGCATATCCTATGAAGAATAAAGCAATCATACCGAGCAATCCGTGTATCGCATAAGTGAAGTTGGCCAGTTCCACATCCGTGTTCTTGACTTCAAATAGTAATTGGCTGAGTTGAAAATGTTTAAACAAGGCACCGATTAACACCTCGAGCATAAGTGCTGAAAACCCGATCAATAAAGGCTTTTTCACTTCATTCAACTTCAGGTTTCCAGTTCCTCTTTGTAATCCTTCATGAAGGAAAATAAGAGAGATTAATAGAAAGAGGCTGAACATGACATCGAGTGTCGTGAAACCGGTTGGTGTCCCGAGCAGTACATTCATTCCGCCAATCATCGCCTGAGTGAGCAAGAGAACCAGTGAAAGTAAGGAAATGACTTTCACTGCTTTATCGGTTGTCTTTCTCCACGCAACGATGGCGTTGATCAGGATGACAAGGCCGAGCAGTGTCGTGAATAACCGGTGAGAGTATTCAATTACGATGCGATAATTGGTGATATCCGGGATGACTTTCCCGTTACAAATCGGCCAATCACTCCCGCAGGCATCACCAGAATGTGTCGCTACGACCAGGTTGCCGAGCACCAATGCAGCAATGGTAACGATGATCGTAAAGAACGAAAATTTATTTTTCATATCATTGTAGTCCTTTCGTGTTAGAATCAATCATATATTGATATCTGTTCATATACTAACAGGATTGTGAGAAGGAACACAATCGATTGACGTCAATGTCACATAACGTTCATCTATGGATAGAAATGATTGGAAGGCTTGTTCGAAAAAAACATTACAGGGTGAGATTTCGTCCGGATATCTCATCTGTTTGACAGGAACACGTTCTTTTTTTATCATATAAATAAGAATACATGAACACATTGTCATATATTGAAATAGAATAGGAGTGTCGACATGCGAAAGAATAATAATGAGGAAGAAAATGTAGTGGGGCATAAACAGGATGAAAAAATAGATGAACCGTGTGTGGAGATTGATGAAGAAACGTTATTTATCGTCACTCAGACGTTTAAAGCACTGTCCGAGCCAACTCGTGTAAAGATTCTTCATCTACTTGCGCAAAAAGAACACTCTGTTAATGATATTGCTGAAAAGCTGTCGCTGCTTCAAACGACCGTATCTCATCAGTTACGATTTTTGAAAAATTTACGACTGGTCAAGTATAGACGTGAAGGCACGACACTGTATTATTCTGCCGATGATGATCATGTCATGAATATGCTTCAGCAAACGATGCACCATGCGAGACACCACTAAGGAACATTGGGGGAGTTCAAGATGGACGAATATAAGCTTCAAGGACTCACGTGCGGAAACTGCGCGAGAGAAATGGAAGAGGAAATCAATAAGCTTGAAAATGGAGAAGGCTCGAGAATTCTTTATAACAGCAGCAAATTAATCCTGTCTGAAGGCGTGGATATGCAAAAAGTGGAGAAGATCCTTTCATCGGATGGAGCTGTCCTTGTGAAGGATCACGGCGATGAACATGCCCATGACCACTCCCACGAGCATACGAACAGCAGTCACATGAAAATCCTGCTTGGAATTTCAGCCATCATCTTTTTTTCAGCGATCTATGTAGATTCACAATTGGATAACCTGGTACCGGTCATCATGTATTTGACGGCTGCTACGACGAGCGGATATCCGACCTTCATCAAGGGAGCAAAGAATGTATTGAAATTCAAATTCAACATCGACACGCTTATGACCATTGCCTTGATAGGGGCGTTTTCCATAGGAGAATGGAAAGAAGGGACGCTTGTAGCCATTCTATTCGGCGTCAACGAATTGCTTGAAGGAATGGGCATGGAAAAGGCGAGGAAGTCCATGGAGGAATTATTGAAGGTCGCACCGAAAGAAGCGATTCTGATCGAAGGGGACCAGGAAAGGATTGTACCGATCAGTTCGTTGAAAACAGGGGACCTCGTCCTTGTGAAATCAGGTCAGAAAATCCCGTCAGACGGGATCGTCGAATCGGGTAAGAGTTCCGTAAACGAAGCGGCCATCACCGGTGAAGCCATGCCGGTGGAAAAAGAAAAGGATGAGAAAGTGTTCGGGGGAAGCATCAACAATGAAGGGGTCCTCAAGGTAAGGATTTCGAAAGAATACAAAGATTCTTCCCTTGCGAAAATCCTGCATTTAGTTGAAGAGGCGCAGGAAACCAAAACTCCGACAGAACAATTCATCAATCGGTTTGCACGGTATTATACACCGATCATCATGATCGTGTCCGCATTGGTAATACTCGTTCCGCCCCTTCTATTCAATGGTGATTGGGGAGATTGGTTTTATCAAGGGCTGGCCGTACTCATTGTTGGCTGTCCGTGTGCACTGATCCTGTCGTCTCCGATAGCCATCGTCTCAGGGATTGCCCGCAATGCGAAAAACGGGATCCTGGTAAAAGGCGGCGTGTTCCTTGAGCAACTAGGAAAAATTGATACTGTTGCATTTGATAAAACGGGTACGCTGACCAAAGGGCATCCGTATGTAGAAGAAATGACCGTCTTCGATCAAGAAAACTTTTTCCGGATTGCCGGTTCAATTGAAAAATCATCTTCACATCCGATTGCAAAGGCCGTCATGAAAAAGATCAGCGAAGACGCAATAAACCAGGCATTCTCGGAACCTGAAGACATCAACACCATCTCGGGGCAAGGGGTATCCGCCGTGATCGAAGGGAAAACCTACAGAGTCGGAAACGAGAAAAGCCTCGAATGCTCTGTTTCTCCTGAAGTCGAGCAAAGAATCCAAGCGTTGAAAGCGAATGGGTATACCCTTGTGATCGTCTCAAGCGATACAGACGTTCTTGGATTATTCGGCATCACGGATGAAATCAGGGAAGAAAGTAAGGAAATCATCCAAGACCTTTATGCTGCCGGTATCAAACAGGCAGTGATGCTGACGGGAGACCATGACAAGACGGCAGAAAAAGTGGCACAGCAAGTAGGGTTGACCAATTATTATGCAGGTCTCCTGCCAGACGAAAAAGTCGCTAAAGTAAAAGAGCTCACAAGTCAGGGGAAAGTGGCCATGGTCGGTGACGGAATCAACGATGCCCCAGCACTGGCAACAGCTGACCTGGGAATCGCCATGGGTAAAGGAACCGACAGTGCCATTGAAACAGCCGATATCGTGCTGATGCAGGATCATCTCGGCAAACTCCCTTCCGCCATCAAGATTGCCAAAAGGGTCAATAACATCATTAAGATCAACATTTCCCTGGCATTGGGGTTAAAATTGATAGCATTACTTCTGACCATTCCGGGACTACTGACATTATGGATTGCCATCCTGTCTGATATGGGTGCAACCATATTGGTTACGTTGATTAGTTTGACGGTGATGGTTGGGGAGAAGTCGAAGGCGTGAAATTAATTGAAAGGAGCGGGACGATCCCTGCTCCTTTCATTTTTTTATTGGGCATAACAGGGGTTTTCACTGCTGTTAGGAAGATCAGGCTAGGTACCAGAGCTGATAAATAGCCGGAAAAATTCCGCTTAATTAGTTATTACTATTAAAAATGGCAGAAATAGCCGGAAGATTGAGACCGTCGATTAATTCAAGAAAATTTCGTTTTTCACATACTTTTCTACATTTTAAAAATTCTTCATCACTTCACTCCAATGTTCGGTAAAATAAAGATATATCTAACGTATGGAGTGATTGTAATGGCGCACATTCAATATAAAACATTTGGCCAACTAACTTTATCAGATTATGAAGTTTTTTCTTCTGTTCCTGCCCATCCTTTCTGGAGCCGGGTAGAAGAGGTGGTTGACTTTTCCTTTGCCGATCAACTCTGTGCTCCCCTGTATTCCACAAAGGGACAACGCCCTTATGCTCCCTCCTTAAAATTAAAAATCCATTTTGTGCAACGCTATCACAATTACTCTGACCGTGAAATGGAAGAGGCCATACTTTATCATCTACATTTAAAACGTTTTTTGGGAGTGCCCGTTTCTTTCAATGGTTTCGATCACAGTACCTTGGGTCTCGATCGGGACCGCATGGGTTCGGACCTTTTTGATGCGTGCCATCACCATATCCTTTCCCAGGCTTTGGCGAAAGGGCTATGGGGAAAGGAAGATGACCGCTGGCTTATCGATTCCTTCCATACTTACGCCAATATTGCGAAGGTGGGTTCCTACCGTCTTATTCAACAGGGAATCCTCCAGATCATCCAACATATCAAACGGACATATTCGAAGTTATATACCCACCTTTCCCAGGGCTGTCCCCTCAAAAGCTTCCTGAAACGGCTCTCCGACCAAGCCCCTGAAGGGGATCGGCTGGTATTATTCAGCCGCCTGGCAGTGGAAGGGTACAGCCTGTTACATTGGCTGGAAAGTGAGAGGGCGAAGCCTTTATTCTGGGCATGGGAGAACGATAAACAACAGCTTCGCTGTTTAGAACTTCAAGGGATTCTTTATCAGATCCTGCAAGAGAACACCAAACCAGTTAATCCTTACGGCGATGGACAGGCACAACCCCAATACAAGGAATTGCCAAAAAAAGAAAAGCCAACGGATCGCATTCGGAGCGCCTATGACCCGGAAGTCAGAGGTGGGCACAAAACGAAATCTATGACGTTTACTGGAGATAAAATACAGGTCCTGGAGTCGAGGCAGAATGGATTAATCCTGAATACCGAACCCATTCCGGGTAACGAATGGGATGGAGACCGTCTGGTTCCAATGGTTGAGGAAATGGTCAGTCGCTACCATGTATTGCCGAAGCAAGTCATCGGGGATACGGCTTATGGCACGGGGGGGAATCGCCAGAAAATAAAAGAGATGCAGATTTTACTGAGCGCCCCTATACAAAGAAGTACAAATCCGACAGGATTATTAGAAAGCAATTGGTTTGTTTATGATCCAAGCATGGATGAGGTTACCTGCCCTCTTGGATACTCGACTTCTAAAAAAGTACGCAATAACAAAAATCAGGGCTATCAATTTAAATTTCAAGGTGAAACGTGTCAAGCTTGCCCCTTGTTTGACCAATGCACGACCAATGAAAAAGGGCGGACCGTCTTTATCAGTGATTTTTATGAAATCATGGAACAAGGAAAGTCCTATAATCAAACCGATGAAGGAAAAAACGCATTGAGGGCCAGGTACGATGTGGAGAGAACGAATCATGAAGCTGCCAACCATCACGGGCTTAGAAAACCAAGAACTAGAGGGAGAGAATCATTAAGGATTACGTCCAAGTTGACGGCCATGGTCATCAATGTGAAAATCATGGTTAAAAAATTAGCTGAATCCATCCAGCCCTTTTACCGCTACAAAAATTGCGAAAATCGGGTAAAGGCCCCCGTCTGCCCAAATTAGGGAAATGATAACAAATAGAGGGCCCCTACAAGAGGGAAAACCAATTATATAATGAAAGTTTGTGAAAAATCCCGATAAAATTCACAAAGTCTGTAAAATAAGGTGTAGAAGAGAATTAAACTACAACTTAATCGACGGTCTCAGATTTCCGTCTATTCACCTGAAAACACAAAAATGGTTGGATTTTTCTGTGCATAAGCGGAACTCGTCCGCCTATCTATACCCAAAACGAGGTCCGAGCTGATTATAACCGGAAAATCTCCGTTTATAACCTCGACTAATTTACTAAAGCTGTTTCGATCCAATCGGGAATGTTCTACTTACCATGTGGAGAAGTCAAAACAACCAATTCTCTTAAATGGAATAATCCTTATTGTATAAGAGCTTATCCTTGATGGTGAGATTTTTTACAATTTTTACTAATAGCGGACGGTTACTATGCTAAACTTACATATAATGAATCTAGTGTTTATTTTTTTAAGAGTAAACCAAAAACAGTTGAAGTATATCATCCTGCATCAACTGAAAGGAATCTTTCATCTCGGTTCGGTTGACATGATGACACAGGCTCAATTCGTTGAGGAATTAGTGGGCAATCTTACGAATAAAGATGTTATGTTTCAGTGATTGCCTGCTTGAAGATAACCCGGAGACATTTCACTTTGGGTTGAAGAGCATTCGAAAGAATCTTCCGGAACGTTTGATGAAAACGAATAGGGCATTGATAAGCGATTTAGTTTAAGCAGATCCTGTTGAAGTGGGGGCTTACAAATGTTTGATACGTTTAATTTTGACCTGATCTACCGTGAACGAAATGATGTAACCCCATTAGTGGTCATGATGTGTGGTGTGGCGGGTTCCGGTAAAACGACTTTTTCAAAAGTTTTAGAGCAGGAAGGATTTGTGCGCCTTTCAATTGATGAAGAAATATGGGCAACTAATGGACGGTGGGGAATTGATTTCCCAATGGAAAAGTTTGAGAAGTATAGAAAAGATGCAGAAGTAAAATTACGCAATCGTCTTATAAAATTAATCCACGATAAACAGCAGGTGGTAATAGATTTTAGTTTTTGGGACCGTGGGAGAAGGAATCAATATAAAAAACTGATCGAGGATTCAGGCGGTAAATGGATACTGGTTTATTTGAAGGTTCAAGAACATGATTTGCGTGAACGCCTTACGTTACGTAACCAGCGTTTTGATGCGAATTCCTTCCCTATTTCAGAAGAGCTTTTAGCGTCATATCTGAAGGGTTTCGAGATCCCCAAAGGCGAAGGGGAGATGGTAATAGATAACTAGAATGAAAAGATTGAAAGTACAGGAAAAATTGGAGTAAGGATTGAAGTTGAATATGAAGATGGAAAATGGCATTTAAAAGAGTCGGAATTAAGCTGGATAAGCTAAGTGGAAAACATATGAGTTTCGCATTAATGTAGATTAATTTTTAAATAAAGTAACCCCGTTTCCCCGCCATTTTCTTATCCGGATTGATACAAAAGCAGGATTTCCCCTCCCCATCTCAGAATACATAGTGAAAAAGGAATGAAAGGAGAATAGATATGAATGTTGAAAAACAGATCTTAGATTGGTTCACTCATTTCCACACTCACCCGGAAGTGAGCTGGAAGGAATATGAAACGACGAATAAGATTGCAGCAATTTTGGATGAACTGAATGTGAGCTACAGGAGATTTTCTGATGTGACAGGTTTGATTGCTGAAATAGGTGAAGGAGATGAAGTGACGGCTGTGCGAGCGGATATCGATGCCCTGTGGCAAGAGGTGGACGGGGGGATGCAGGCGAATCATTCCTGTGGACATGATGCCAATATGTCGATGGTTCTCGGAGCGCTTCTTTATTGCCTTCAGGATCCTCCAAAGGATAAGCGGATTCGTTTCATTTTTCAGCCTGCGGAGGAGAAGGGGAATGGATCGCTGACCATGATTGAGAAAGGGGCCCTTCTGGATGTCGGTTATTTATTCGGGGTTCATCTGAGACCGAAAGAAGAATTGGATCACGGGGCCTTTTCGCCTTCGGTTCATCATGGGGCAGGCATTTACATGGAAGGGAAAATTAGAGGGGTAGATGCCCATGGTGCTAGACCTCATCAAGGGAAGAATAGCATTGATGTGTTGGCGGCCATTCATTCCTTTTTAAAAACGATTTATTTGTCCCCATTTGAATCGTATTCTGCCAAAATGACCAAGCTCGCTGCAGGAGGGGAGAATCTAAACATCATTCCTGGAAATGCGGAGTTTGCAATCGATGTACGTGCCCAGAAGAATGAGGTGCTGGAGGAAATACAGCGCCGTCTCGAGGATGGGGTCGATGCTATTGCCAAGCTGTACGGAGTCCCCATTGATTACGCATGGACAGACTATACACCTGGAGCGGAAGTGTCTGCTGATGCTGAGAGCATCACGAGGGAAGCGATTCGATCCATCGCCGGTGAAGAAGCATTGGCTCCGCCGGTCATTACATCGGGCAGTGATGATTTTCATTTTTACACGATCAAGCATCCGGAAGTGAAGGCGGCGATGATCGGGGTCGGGGCGGATTTGACTCCCGGGCTGCATCATCCGGACATGACGTTTAATACTTCAGCGTTGAATCAAGCGGCAAAAATAATAGCGGAGACGTTAAAAAAGGCATAAATCTGATTGGAAACGGTACCAAAAACCGATTGACTACTCCAAATTCTGCCCTTATGATACTCATATAGCGACTATTTAACGACAATTAGGAATAGTCAAAAAACTGAGTGCTTTCAAGGGGGAATTTGGATGAAGAAAGAAATGTCTTTTTGGCTGGCAATCATACCATTGCTCGTCATGATCACCGTAATGGCTATTACAATCGTGGTTTTGGAGCAGGGGCCGCACATTCCTCTGATCATCGGTACAGTCACGGCTGCACTTGTCGCCTGGTTTTCAGGGTTCAAGTGGAAGGATATAGAGGAGGCGATGTATAAGGGGATTCGTCTTGCTTTACCTGCCGTCGTCATCATCATGCTTGTCGGATTGACGATCGGTGCGTGGATCGGCGGGGGAGTCGTGGCGACGATGATCTATTATGGTCTGAAGATGATCACACCTTCGCTTTTCCTATTATCGATTGCTGTTATCTGTGCGGTTGTGTCGCTTGCGATCGGAAGTTCCTGGTCGACGATGGGGACAATCGGGGTTGCGGGTATGGGAATCGGCATTAGTATGGGGATTCCGGCTCCGATGATTGCAGGTGCCATTATCTCAGGGGCTTATTTCGGTGATAAGATGTCACCGCTGTCAGATACAACGAACCTCGCTTCGGGACTGACCAACACGGATCTTTTTGTACATATCCGCCATATGCTTTACACGACGATCCCGGGCTTTGTGATTGCCCTGGCTGTATATGCTTATTTAGGAAGGAACTTTGGAAAAAGCGGGGTCAATACGGAGGACATTGAAAAAACAATTGGTGTTCTGCAGGACAGCTTTGTCGTTTCACCGTTTTTACTGATTGTACCGCTGCTTGTCATTGTGCTCGTTGCCCGAAAGGTTCCGGCCATCCCTGCTCTGATCGTGGGGATCATTCTTGGATTTGGAGCACAGGTATTCATTCAGCATGATTCGTTTGCGGATGCTGTTTCGGCTCTTCAAAGCGGATACGTGATCGAGACAGGGAATACGATGGTCGATGACCTGTTTTCCCGCGGGGGTCTCGATTCCATGATGTATACGGTCTCGATGACGATTGTCGCGATGACCTTCGGAGGGATCTTGGAGCACACAGGTATGCTTCGTGCCATCGTCAACCAGATCCTTAAGGTGACCAAAACATCGAAAGGCTTGGTGGCTTCAACCGTTGTTTCTTGTTTTGCCACGAATGCTTCATGCTCTGAACAGTATATTTCGGTCGTGGTGCCTTCAAGGATGTATGCGAATGCCTATAAGGAAAAGGGACTGCATTCAAAGAATCTGTCGCGTGCCCTTGAGGACGGGGGGACGTTGACATCCGTCTTCATCCCATGGAATACATGCGGGGTGTTTATTTTAGGAACGCTCGGGGTCCATGCATTTGATTATGCTCCATATGCGGTGTTGAATTTTATCGTGCCGATCATTTCCATCATTTATGCCTTCACGGGCTTCAGCATCACGAAGTTGAGTGAAACTGAAATGAAGGCAATGGAGCAGGAGGATGCCACCCTTTCCTCCTGACCCGGTCAATAGATGGGGAAGGTCAGTTCATAAATGGCCCGGGGCCTTCCTTGTGCATACGTCATTTCTTCTCCAATAATCTTCGCAGAACCGTTGTCGACCAGCTTCTTCAAGATCCGTTCCGTAGAGCGCCGTGTGATTTGCATATAGTCAGAAAGCTCTGCCGCAGTGAAATCACGGGACGAGCGGGATTTGTAGAATTGAATGATTTTGGACAAGTTTGACGGACTTAGTTTTAATTGTTTGGCAAGGGACAGCATTTCGGGAGTATTATTTTTCAGATGCTGTTTCTTGTTTTTATCAGGATAAGGTCCTGACATTTCTTTATCCTCATTTAAAATAAAGGCGCAGCCATCAGGATGAACCTTTCTGGCAAATGACAACGCGGTCTCTGCGTTTGCCTCTGCCTCCGCCGCCGTATGACCGTATCCGAACCCTGCAAGTACGGGGTTTTCAAGGGAGTCGGTACTTTCCAGGAAATGTTCGATGCTTCCCCTATTGCTGTAAATCGTGTAGGAAGGTGCATCCTTATTTTCTTGGAGTGTTCCCTTCATCAAGCGGGCGAGTTCATGAAGACGTTCATGTTCACCCTCCCAATCTTGAACGGAAAGTCGGACAGCAGCGATCGTGCCTGCTTTTCGTTTAGAAAGAAGAGATTGGGATTGAGCTTCATCGATGGTCCTTATCAGAGATTTGGAAGGGTCGATCATTCTCATGCAAGGGATGTGCAATTCGCTGAGCCGGTCATAAACAGCATGGATGCTCGTTAAGGCCAACTCCGTTTTACCCTCCTGAAATAACTGCTGGTGGAAGTCTGTATAGTCGTTGATGTTAAAGTTATGGGGCAGGCACTCTTTATAATCCTTCACATATCGGGGCGGGTTCTTGAGGTGTAAGTCTGACTGGACGTGATCGATGTAAGAACGATCCATTAAATCGATGGACACGCGGTCTGGTGCAATCTTATGATGGTACAGGATATAAAGCAGTGATGTCACAACCGCCGTTTCGTCCTGTTCAAGATAAAGGACCGGGACAGATAGTGTGCGGCAGGCTTGTTCTGAAAAAAAGTAAGGCAGTGCCCCGGAAAACAAAACAGCATCACAGGGTGTGATATCTTTCATCAGCTTACTTGCTTCCTGGGGTTCATCGTAAATATAGGGGACCAGTTCAATACTGTTTAAATCAAGTGCAATGGACGACTGAGCATGTTCTATGAACTCCCTGGACCCGATCAGGGCGATTTTCGTTTTCATGACAATCTCCTTTCTGAATTAACGACTATATAACGACATTATACCAAGGGGAAAGAAAATTTGTTAGTTTAAGGAGTGTTTATCTTATGATTATAAAAAAAATAAATCTGTATGCCATTCGATTACCACTGAAGCAGCCTTTTATCATCAGTTACCATACATATGACGATATGCCTTCTATCATTTTGGAAATGGAGACGGACGAAGGAATCATTGGATATGGTGAAGCGGTGGCTGATGAACATGTGACAGGTGAAACGTGGGAAAGCACATTTCAAGTGCTTCATCATACCCTCGCCCGGAAACTGATCGGGGAGAATCCGTTTCATATTGAAAGAATTCATGAGCTGATGGATAAAGCCATTTACAATGCCCCCACGGCAAAGGCGGCCATCGATATCGCTTGCTATGATGCCATTGGGAAAAAAGTGAATCAGCCTGTCTATCAGCTCATCGGTGGCCGGTATCATGACGAATTCAAAATCACCCATGTACTGAGCATAACAGACCCGGATACGATGGCAGAAGAAGCAGCCGGTATGATCGAGAAAGGATTTCAATCTTTTAAAATGAAGGTTGGAACCGATATCGATCAGGATATTGAAAGAATACGAAAGGTCAGGGAACGCGTCGGGTTGGATGTGCCGATCCGGGTGGATGTGAATCAGGGCTGGAAGAACAGTAGTCAGACGCTTAAGGCACTTCGGCAACTTCAAGGCATGAACATCGATTGGCTTGAGCAGCCTGTGTTGGCAGATGATATAGATGGGATGGTCCGGATCAAATCGAAGACAGATATCCCCCTCATGATCGATGAAGGGCTGAAAGGCGTACGTGACATGCGTGAGATCATCGGGAAGCAGGCAGCGGACAAAGTGAATATCAAATTGATGAAAAGCGGTGGGATTTATCCTGCAGTCAAACTTGCCCACATGGCTGAGATGGCAGGGATGGAATGCCAGGTCGGTTCGATGGTCGAGTCATCGATCGCGTCAGCTGCCGGATTCCATGTGGCTTTTTCCAAAAAGGTCATTACTAGTGTAGAATTGACGGGACCGATTAAATTTTCACAGGACATCGGGGACCTGCATTATGACGTCCCCTATATCCGCCTGTCGGATAAAGCGGGTCTCGGTGTGAAAGTAGATAAAGATATTCTGGAAGAGCTGACTGAGTTCAAGAGTATCGTAGAGTAAGGAGCATGGGATCATGGATTATCTATTTGAAGGATTTCTTGACAAAAACAATGCATCATACAATGTCCGTTTGTTAACAAAAGAGCATATGAGCCAATTACAGCAGCTGCAGGAGCTGGTCGTGGAGACATTGACAGAAAAAAAGAACCTGCAGCCCCTGACGTATGAGGAATTGGATTATATATTAACTGGAAACGGGCTTATGATCGGAGCCTTTACAGAGAAGGGATTAATCGCATTCCGCGCCTTATTGATCCCCCCTATTGATGAAGAACATCTGGGGCTGGATGTTGGATTGGAAACTGAAGAACTGCCACAGGTCATCTATCAGGAAATTTCGAACGTACACCCAAATTACAGAGGCAACCGGCTTCAGCAAACACTCGCTCATCTGATCATGCAAGAACAGGCGAAGCTGGATCAAGGATTCACCTATGTGGCGTGCACGGTCGCTCCTTTTAATATTCCCAGTTTAAAAGATAAGTTCAAGCAGGGAATGGAGATTGCTGCCCTCAAGATCAAATACGTCGATCAATTGCGCTATATCTTCCTTAAGCGCCTTGAGGGAGATGGCGGAGGAGGAGAAATTTCCGAGATTTTAAGAGTTCCGATGGAGGATGTCGAGTGTCAGCAGGCGTTATTACATGAAGGCTGGCGCGGGATTTCGCTGGAGGAAGATGATGGTGGGTACAGGGTGTTGTATGTGAGAAGAGAGTCAATGGGATAAAGCTCCGTCTATTAAAATAGCGGACTTGGAGTGAAAGGCAGCCTTCATTGTGAGGCTCCCCTGATTAATAAGCGGAGTTTTTCCGGTTATCGTACAAAATATGGAAAGGTTCGGGGGAGATAAGCGGAATTTTTCCGTTTAAGGCAAGTCAAGATGGTCCATTTTAAAGCTTTTAGAGTAAATAGGCGGAATATTTCCGTCTATTCCTCGATATTTCGTGCAGAATTCCTCAATAAGTGATTAAGTCTATATAATTGTGTAAATAAAAAAGGGCCATTTTAATTCCCATGATACAATGTTTTCGACCAAGAAAATCTGTACATGGAGGAATTAAAAATGACCCAACTTAATCTTACTTTAAATATTGAAGATTTAAAAGACCAGGTGGCTAACTCTGATCTCGATGCCCTTGTTAAATCTTCCCTCGTCTTAGTGCTTAATGAGTTTATGGAAAAAGAACGTAATGACTACTTAAATGCTAAGGC
>NZ_LIXZ01000023.1 GCF_001305855.1 Rossellomorea vietnamensis
CGTTGGTATCGTTCGTTGGTATCGTTTCACAAAGGGATTCTTTTCCGCAAACTTCTTCCCGCAAGGGCAAGCATATCTTCTTCTTTTGTAAAAGATGAGTGTGTGTCTTTCAAACAGCTTTAAATGCTTAATTTTTTGTATACGATAATCGTGAATCTTATAGGTGAAAGTAGCACAAACCGGACATTTGTGAGCTGTAACTGGCATTTCTACATAAACACAAAGTCTCTCTTCCACTTCCTCCATTTTCGTAACCAATGCATCTTCAAAACCCGGTAAAATTATGTTAGAATTCAATATGCACGTATCTCCAATCTATACTTGTTTCTCGACAACTCAAGTATAAAAGACTGGATGATTACGTGCATTTTTTATGTTCAAATTGTGTAAGAACCCCAACAAATATTATAGAACCCAAAAAAGCAGGGTACGTCAGCTGACGTACCCTGCTTGAAATTATACATTTGGATTACTTTTGAACGTTTGCCGCTTGTGGTCCACGAGCGCCTTCAACGATTTCAAATGTAACGTCTTGACCTTCTTCTAATGATTTGTATCCTTCACCTTGGATTGCGGAGAAGTGAACAAAAACATCGTCTTGACCTTCAACTTCGATGAAACCGAAACCTTTTTCAGCGTTAAACCATTTAACTTTACCTTGTAACATAAAACATGTACCTCCTAGTGCAGTTGCACATAAAAATATTTATATTCCTGCTCTGATTAAAATTCAAGACGAATGTTTTTCAATCATGTATATTAATCGAACAAAAATAATTATCTTTACTATAACAGATTCCCCTTCAAAACTCAAGGCGGGAATGGGTCTAATTGTAAAAATATAGTCTAACCTACTCTGCTATCGTAGGTTGATTTTCTTTTGCATATAACTTTTTGATCATCCTTATTTGACCCCTATGATTGATTTCGTCTTCAAAAACATGGAACCATTTAAAGAAGTTATTCCCTTTTTCACCATACCACCAATCTGTTTCGTCATATAGCCATGCTTCGTCCAACTTTTTAAACTGCTCGATTGTACTCTTTCTTGTGCGTTGAAGGTTTTCCAGGTAGTACTCCACAGAATTCCCTTTTATTTTTTCGGCGGCCTTGCTTCCTAAACTTAATGCCGGCTCTAATTCCTCAGCATATGCTTCTATTTCATCATCAGTCCATTGTTCAAATGTCAGTGCCTGATAAATTTTTTCTACTGCATCAAAATGAGCAAGCAGCATCCCAATGGAATTCGCTTCATCATGACAACGGTAATCAAGCACTTTAACCGGCAGATTTTCCACTTCCATAATAGAAGTGAATCTGGCGTAATCCATCATGGAAAGAAGCAGTGAAAAGTCCTTTTTCATTCCGTTTTTTTCTTTGATTAAGTAAATTGAGTTCATTTCCATTTTAAGTCCCCCTCATAGTCTTCTATTATTATATTGGATACCGAATGGAAATCCCCTTTATTTTCAGAGGAAAATCCACAACTCTTTGAACGATGAATTTCTTTACACCTCTCTCTCTTAGGACTTCTTATGTTACGATGGAAGAAACAAAACTGGAGGGGTACTCATGATGTTCACAAAAATACCTAAAGAACAAAGAGATGAAATGATCGGGAGGATTCAGAGTTTTCACTATGAACAAACAGGGGATGAAATCGGGGATTTAGGCGCTGAAAATTGGTTTGACTTCTTTATGAAAGAAATCGGTCCCTTCTTATATAATAAGGGAGTGATGGATTCCAAAGACGTATTAATGGATAAAATGCTTCTACTTGAAGACGATCTTTATGCATTAAAAAGACCAGTAAATCCTAAATAAGCCGTCATACATAGAAAAGGAGCAGGGCTTGATAGCACCCTACTCCTTTTTAATGTCATGAAGAACCTTGTCATCAATGCGGCCATTGTCATTTACGATTTCGATGGTGACAGATTCTTTATCTTCGTTTTCAATTTCGCTTATGATCTTATCGATCTCTTCACTCTTTTTTATTTCTACTGTTTTTTCTACTCTATACTCCTTGGGAGCCTCTCCCTCTTTACGGCTCTTCAGTTCTTCATCTGTATAGATCAAGTCGGTTCCCAATGCATTTTTGATCGTTTTTCCCTGCAGAAAAAAACGGGCACGGAAAGGCGTGTCGGGATCCAAAGCTTCGTCCGTTAATACTCCGGAAAAGGTAAGTGTTTCAGCTTCTTGATTTACCGTTATACTCCCTTTAACAACCATATCTGCTGCATTCCGATTGCATCCGCTTAAAAGGATAGCTAAAAAAAGACCAGCCATCATAACTGTTTTCGATGCTTTCACTCGTTGTCCCCCTTATATGTATGTGCACCATCTATCTTACCAAAAGACCAATAAAATATGCCAGAAACATTTTATTGGTCTTTTGGTAAGATATATTTCAAAAATGGGTCAAATGAAAGGATAGAATGATTCGGTATCCGGAGACTACTTTTTGAGATGCTTATTGCATACTGCCTTCAGGATAAACAATTTTTCCTGTACGCTTAACATCCTCCAGCATTTAGCACGAATGATCATAATAATTCCCCTCTCCTTTTTCCATTTTCTTTCTGTTACTTCTCTTTACCTCCTCTTAACCATTTACAAACCATTCAATTTGCTACATATTGACATACAAAAATACTTTCTCCGACAGATTGTTCTATCGAAAAAAGTATGAAAACGAAACGTATGTCAATCCGTACAGGTAAATGTAGAATTTCTTTTGATCTTTTTTTAAAAACAACTAAAAAAGACTATGGAATAAGTTTTATAAAGTGATGGAGGACGCGGGCGGTGAGGCCCCAGATGACTTTGTCTTCGTAGTAGTAGAAATGTTCTTTCATGTTCCTTGCCTGCCAGTCGTAGTTTTCCCCACCTGGTATTTGTTTATATGGGAAGCTCTCTTCCGGTTCCATTTTAAATTTGATATTATACAATTCCGGTTCTTTTTCACACATGTAAGAGAGCGGGGTTGTGAAAATCTCTTCCACCTCGGCAGCATTTGGGCGCAACTCTTCTAATGAAATATTCAGTTTCCCTACAAAAGGATAGATGATCGTCCCGAATGGGGATACGATATAATCGAGAGGATAAATGTCCGAGATGGATTCCTCTTTTATTCCCAATTCCTCTGACGTCTCCCTTAAAGCAGCTGCCCTCTCATCAGAGTCACTCCTGTCGATTCTTCCACCAGGAAAGCAGATTTCCCCCGGTTGTCTCCGCATATTCAATGAACGGACTTCAAAGAGAACATGAATATCCCCTTTCACTTCGATTAAAGGAAGTAGAATAGCATATTCAGAAAATGTTTCACTCCCTAACACTTTAGGCGTTCTATCTTTGAAACGCATCAGCAGATCGGTCACATCCATTCTATTCCCCCCTTTACGTTAATCTATTCTATGATTTTCTTTATTATAGTATGAACGGAATGAAACACCCAAACCATAAGCGTTCAAATTAGACTCTTCCAGGAATTCCCTTGCCTTCTATGAATCTATGATATACTAATGAAGTCTTATCTCATGGTAAGAAAAGAAAACAATCAGAATCGAAAGGATTTGAAACCATGTTTGGAAAAGTTGCTTCAGACGTATTAGGTTTGAGTGATATTGGTACAGTCATCAAGCCGCAGGATTACGACAAAGCCGATTCGGATGATTACATTATGCATGAAGATGGAGAGAAGATTTACTTCCTGATCAAATCCAAGTCCGATGAATATTGCTTTACAAACAAAGCCCTCATCCACCTTGATGGGACAAGTGCAGCAAGCAAGAAGCGGGTACTCCGCCGCTTGGATTATTACAGGTATCACCTTTCAGATGTCCTTCTTGAAACCGCAGGAACAGTAGATCTGGATGTTGAAATCAAGTTTAAGATCGGTTCGGAAATCTACTCCATCGATGTTCATAAAAAACATTTAGCAGAAGTGAAAGATTTATATAAGTCTCTTATAAAAATTGGTGAAATCACTACTGATAATAGCATTTATTCTGGCTTTGCCAATGAAAGTCTACAACTTGCATCCTCAACATTGGGACAAGTAAAGACAGATGGTGTAAATGTTGTTGAGCAGTTTAAAGAGGTCAATCAATATGCCTTCAATTGGCTGTCGGACAAGAAAAAAGAATTAACCCTCAAAGATTTTGGGTTTGTGTTTGAAAAATTCATTCAAAATTAATCTGCATCCGGCTGAAATCAACAGCCGGATGATCATTACGGAATTTCGGATATATCAGTCCCTCTCCACTCCTGAATACCATTGTCCTCTATGATCCCTAATGTAACATCAGCTATATCCGGATCTGCTATTAATTGATCCTGTATGGCAAACTTAATATCATCCGCTTCTGATAGGGGCAGCCCCTTTTTCAATTCAAGATATGATTCAACATGGTAATAACGCCCTTCCTGCGTGATCCTCATCTTAAAGATATCGATGACCGCTTCATGTTCAAAGATGGCAGAAGCAATTCGGTCCTCCACTTCCTTTGGCGCTGCAACTCCTATCAGACCAACCATATTGTCATATCCGACCCTGAAGGCAACCCCCACCATCAGGAATCCGATCATGATGGTCACAATCCCATCCAATAGTTGAAACGTGGTGAAATAAGAAACAAGGACCGCTATCAAAGCAAGAAGGGCACCTGATACAGCCACCAGGTCTTCATAAAACACAAGCCTTGTTGGGGGCGCTGCACGCTTTACATGCATGAACGCTCCTGTCACAATCCCAGCACCCCTGCTTTCCACGCGGGCTTCCTGACTGATCTCCTTCATCACTTTAAAGAGGATCGTTCCATCAATGAGGATGTTCAAGAGTAACACGGATACATTTATCCATATCCCTTTTACTTCAGCGGGATGTTTGAGTAGATGAAATCCCTCACGAACCGTTTCATAAGCCATGACCGAAACAACGATGACCGCAATCATACAAAATAGATTGATGACACGCCCAAAACCTGTCGGGAACTTTTCGGTTGGCTTCTTCTCTGAAAGAACACTGCCAATAAACACAAACCCTTGATTGACAGCATCGGCTAACGAGTGCATGGCAGAGGCAAACATTGCCCCACTCCCACTGATTAAGAATGCCGCCCCCTTAGCGATTGCAAGGATGCCATTTCCCACCATTGCAAAGAACGAAGATTTATTTCCTTTTTTCACTAAAGTAAAAAATGTTTCATTACTCACCAAGCTCACCACCTTACGTTTTATCCAGCTAAGAGATAGTATCTCTCAATACTCACCTTTCATAAGTCAATTGACGAACCTTTTATGCTTTTCTATACTGTAACAATGAATGTGAAATCATAAGAAATCGAATCTAATCAGGTCAGGAGAACAAATCATGGATTTTACCATACAGCATCTTTCCTTTTATTTAATCCAGGTAGAAGGTAAAGGCGAAGAAGCAGATAAACGACATAAGCACTTTCAAACATTGACCGGGGGTGAGTATGAGGAAAGCCCCCTCAAAAGCTTTCTTGACGGTGAACTGACAAAGATCGTCAAGCGAAAGGTGGACCGGCACTCCAAGTCAGAGTCCACTCCCACTAAAATTGGCCGCTTTGTTGTAGAACCAGGTCATGAGCTTACATCAAATCCAAACTATAATTTATTACATCGAACCCGTTATGCTGAAAGTAAAGAAGATTTTCGTGAAGCATGTGATCAGATTGTTCAAATGTACATAGAAGCAAGCGCTATTCGAGGTGGGGCATTTCTAGTAGCCACCGCAAAGCTCACCAAATTTTTTGATGATCCCTTTTTATTCATAATGAAATGTGATTTTGAACCAAAGGTTGCCACCATTACGGATGAAGCAACCCTGATTCATAATGTGGAAATGGCGATCACGACGAAAAACATGAAATCGATCCAATATCCCTACATGCCTGAAGAAGGGATGATGGATTCTGCGGAGATCAAAATCCATCAAGCATCACACGCCAGGTACTTTGAAGATTTCCTTAAATGGGTGGAGTATGAAAAGTCCATGCCAGAAATCGTGAAGTCCCAAGTGTACGGAATGGTAAAAGAACATATTTCAGAGACGTATGCGGAAGAAAGTGACGAACGGGTCGAATTTGAAGAAGCTGTGGAAGAATGGGCCATAAGCCCGAAGCGTGAACTCCAGGAACGGTTCACGACGGAACAGGTGGTGGAAGCCACTTCACAAATTGTCGAGCAATCCCCTGAAGTGGAGCTGAAGGTGAAACTTGACCATGTTTCTGTAAAAGCCCTTCTTTCAGATTTCGGAGACAGCATTCATTTGGCGAAAGTGAACGGTCGATATGTCCTGATGATTGAAAGCGAGTCCGTTATGTTTGAAAAAGGATTTTCCCCACTTGAATTTCTGAAGCCCGATGAACTCCATGAGGTGATTCAGCGGATACAGGATAAGGAATGAGCTGGAGCCATGTGTACCTACATGGCTTTTTCCTATGTAAAAGCAAAATCCTCTTGTATTAATAATGATCATAAAATAAAATCAAATAAGAAAATTCTTTCTCTTTTCGGGAAAAGGGGGATGACAGATGCTTACTTCTAAACAACTTCAAGATATAAAGGATCTTCAGAATGTTTGCGAGAATTTTGAAGATATACACTTAAAATTGAACTGGGAAATGCTAAAAAAGAGACAGAATGATCAGGATGATTTTCTTCTATACAAGGAGAACCATTTGATCGGATTTTTAGGAATATACGGATTTGGGGATTCGTACGAAATATGTGGTATGATCCATCCTGATTTCCGTCGTCAGCACTTGTTTCAAGAACTGATTCACAGAGCACTCCAATCTTTAAAATCCCGGACGGTCAATAAGCTCTTACTCAATATTCCGGGAACATCGACGTCTGGAAAAGGGTTTATATCACATACGGATGCTGCGTATGATTTCACGGAATGTGAAATGAAATGGAATAAGAAAGAGTTAGTCATCGACCACTCTGTCGGTATAAAAACAGCGGATGAACATGATATCGAGACCATCATCGACCTTGATGAAACATGTTTCGGGGTTGTGAGAAGTGATGCTGAATCTTACACCAAAAGACTATTCGATGAGTCCCCGGCAGGAAATCTCATGATTGTCTTTGATGAAAAAGTTGTTGGAAAGATAAGGGTTCAACGGGCGAATAAGAAGAGCTTCATCTATGGCTTTGCCGTCTTCCCTTCTTTTCAGGGAAAGGGAATCGGAAGAAAAGCATTATCCCAGGTTGTGATGCAGGAATCGAAGTGGACCGATGATATATACCTCGATGTGGCCGCCACGAATTGCAAGGCACTGAAACTTTATGAATCAAGCGGTTTTCAAACATTTTATAGTCAGGAATATTATGAATATCCCATTAAATAAAGAAAGAAAGCACAGTGGCCCCCACTGTGCTATTTACTGATAAAAAATGTGTTCGATTTTCCAGGTTTTTTTGATTGTCAATATACCATGGGAATAGTATGGCAACTTTCGTTTGTCTGTGGGTGACCCTGGATTGAACAATAGGATGCCTTTCATAAAGCGGGAAAAGGGGATATGGGAGTGCCCGAAAATGATTATATCCACATCTTCATCTTCAAAGGCTTCAAGAGCCCTTTTTTCAGTTGTCTTACCCTTTCCGTCCCCGTGAACAATGCCGATCTTCAAGCCTTTCTTCTCAATGATCCTTCTTTTTGGAAGCATGGATTTAAGTTCAACACGATCAACATTCCCCACAACAGCAATCAGCTCCCCGTATTTCTTGAATTCCTCATAAACATCAAAGGTCTGAAAATCTCCCCCATGAATGATGAGGTCACTATCCATCAAGTCATTTCGAAGAGGCTCAGGCAGTCCCCTCTCTTTCCTTGGCATATGGGTGTCGGATACAATCACAATCTTCATTTCATCCTCCTTTTGATTTATCATTCAATTTCTCCCGCTCTATCTCAATGGTTTCAAGTTCGATACGGTTAAAAAGCGGGGAAGGGTTTTTCATACTAAGTTTCAAAGGCAGGGATATCTTCTCCCACGCTGTTTGTACGGAGAGACCCAGCTGTTCCGTTAATCTGGTTGCAGTGAAAGGTAAGAAGGGCTCAAGGATATTTCGCAGATTGCATATTATATACATGAACTCTTCCAATACCTTCTTGCCTTCTTCTCGATCTTCTTTTACCAATACCCATGGCCTCTGTTCATCAAATCGTTTATTCGACCATCGTATGAATTCAAATATCTCTTCAAGGCCCTGACGAGTGCTTCCTGCTTCAATCCAATGACCAACTGACGTGTATACCTCTTCCACTTTCCTTTCGACAAAGGCATCTGTCGTGGATAAAACAAGATCCCCACCAAATTGCTTCTCGTAGAATTTCACCGTGCGCTGTACGAGATTCCCTAAGGCCCCCAGCAGTTCACTATTATGGCTGTAAATGAATTCTCTCCAGGAAAAATCCGCATCCCTTTTTTCAGGAGCATTGATGGTGAGAAAATAGCGAATTGTATCGGGATGGTAGTCAGTCAGGAGGTCCTTCACCCAGACAGCCCAATTACCACTGGTTGAGATCTTTCTTTTCTCTAAGGTCAAATATTCATTTGACACGATGTAATCGGGTAAATTCGATTCTCCAATCCCCATCAGAACCGCTGGCCATATGATCGTGTGAAACGGAATATTATCTTTTCCATGTACATAGTATGACCTCGTATCTGGTTGCCAGTAATCAGTCCAGTCCTCCCGGTGGTCTGCTGCCCATTTCTTTGATGCAGTCAGATAACCACTCACCGCTTCGATCCAAACGTAGATTTTCTTGTCAAGGAAACCTTCGACCGGGACTTCCACCCCATTTTCTAAATCCCTTGTGACGGGTCGATCCTGAAGTCCTTCTTTCAGATATCTGCTGGTAAGCTGGATCGCATTATCCCTCCACCTTCCTTTCTGTTCGTTCAGGAACTCCTCCAGCGGCCTTTGAAGATTGGAAAGAGCAAAGTACAAGTGACGAGTCTTTCTAAGAGCCGGCTCATGCCCGCAGAGTGTACAGATTTTATCCAATAATTCCGACGGATCCAGCACAGTCGAGCAGTTATCACATTGATCTCCCCTTGCCTTCGAAGCACAAACGGGGCAGGTTCCCACCACAAATCGATCAGGCAGGAATCGATGATCATTCACACAATAAACTTGCTCCACTTCCTTTTCATATAACCATCCTCTATCATAAAGCCTGGTAAAGATCCTTTGCACCTCTTCATGATGATGTGGATGATCGGTTCTCGTGTACTCGTCATAGCTGAATCCAAGGGATTGAAAGGAATGGCCAAATTCCTCATGATAGCGGTCCGCTACCTCTTCTACACTGATTCCTTCCTGCCCCGCCCGGATTCCGATCGGTGTCCCATTACAATCGCTTCCTGACACATAGAGAACCCTCTCTCCTTTCAACCGGTAATAACGTGCAATGATATCCCCCGGCAACAAAGCTGCAATATGCCCCAAATGCAAGGAACCGTTGGCATATGGCCAAGCCCCTCCTATAAAAACAGTCATTATGTTTTCCTCCTCTAAATAAATAAAAACCCCTCGTCCCATAGACATCATAAGACATCTAAGGACGAGGGGTTAAGCTCGTGGTACCACCTTAATTTATAGCTTGCTCACACAAACTACCTCAACAAGTACGGGGCAGGAAAAGCCCTTATACCGTGGCAGTGATAACGGACGCCCATCCCCGTTCTATCCTACACCAGGAAGGTTCGAATAGAATGCTCCGAGACCATTTTCCATAGGAAACTCCCTGCTTCTTTTCAGCTTCCGAAGCTCTCTGATAAGGGGCTTTCACTACGTACTCAACTCATCAACGCAAATTAGATTTTATTATATTATGCCACTCTTTCAAAAAACCGCAACACTTTGTACAGGTTTTATTTCCCCGGTTTCGTGGAAGAGTGAAAGATAGAACATTTATTTGAAAGAATAGAAAAAGAGGTGATGGCCCATTGTTTACGATGCAGAAACAATTTAAGCGTCCGAAAGGAATCCTTGGCTGGTTTGTAGGGAAAGTAATGGAGTTTGATAATCGAAAGATCAACAACTGGTCCATCAAAAAGCTCTCCATCAAAAATGGCGAACGAATCCTTGAAGTGGGATACGGTCCAGGATATTGTATCAAGCGAATGACTGATCGATTCCCTGATACCTTTGTCGACGGGGTCGATCTTTCCGAAACAATGAAAGATACAGCACAAAGTAAGAATCAGCAAGCTGTAGAGAAAGGCAGGGTTCGTCTGTTTGTTCAGGATATCAGTCAATTCGAATTGGGCAAAGTCCAATACGATCGAATTTTTTCCGTCAATAATTATCCACTTTGGAAGGACCAAATGAAATCACTTCATCATTTATACAGTATGTTAAAAGAGGGCGGAACCCTTCTCATTACCGTCCAGCCCCGCGGAGAAGAAGAAACCGATGGCAGGGCCCGCCGCTATGGTGAAGAGATTTCTCAAGCTTTACAGGATGCGGGCTTTAAAGACATTACACTTTCATATAAAAATGTTAAACCGGCTTTGACTGTTTGTGTGAAGTGCGTGAAGTAAAAACAAACCACCGAATGACTTGACTATCTCCCCTGATCTTCAAAGAAACAGCCGGCCTTTTAAAGACCGGCTGTACTTTTTTTATTCTTCAGTGCTACTTTCATCTGTGTTACTTTCTTCATCCATGTTCTCTTCCGTACCTGTGTCATCTTCTGAGTCGCTGCTGCATCCGGCTGCAAATGTTACTACTGATAGAGCTGTCATGAACATTAATAACCACTTTTTCATGTTTTTCATTTTAATAGCCTCCTGTTATGATGCGTTGTTCAACTACATCTCTATCATACTGTTTTTTCAGAGTATGAGAAGGCTATTTACCTTTATTTAACATTCATTTAGATTCTGTTCATCTACTTCTTCATTTTTTTACAAAATGGATGATTTCACGAGTGAAGAATCCCTTTCGATGCCCCGATTAATTTCTTGATTTCATCAAATGAGCCTTGTTGGATAAGGTCTATGATCTTACTTCCAACCACTACCCCATCACAGCTTTCACTCATGCTGCGAACATGTTCGGGGCTGGATATCCCGAATCCTGCCAGAACCGGAACCGGACTGTTGCTCTTAAGCTTGTTTAAATGACGGGATATATTCTCGGCAAACCCCTCTCTTGTGCCTGTAATCCCATTAATCGTGACGGCATAGAGGAACCCTTCTGTCACAGTGGCTAATTCCTTCACTCTTTCCAATGGACTGGTGAGGGTTGCCAATTGGATAATGGCTATTTCTTTTTCCTTTGAAGGCAGCTTAACC
Organism: Rossellomorea vietnamensis; assembly: GCF_001305855.1. Classification (GTDB taxonomy): domain Bacteria; phylum Bacillota; class Bacilli; order Bacillales; family Bacillaceae_B; genus Rossellomorea; species Rossellomorea vietnamensis_A. Next base: position 11,355 of record NZ_LIXZ01000023.1, read on the forward strand.
AGATCGTAATGCTCCAGAGGAAGATCGGGAATGATCACCCCGTCCACACCAGCCTTTTTACAATCTTCGAAGAAGCGTTCTACTCCATATTTGTAAATCGGATTGATATAGGTCATAAATATCAGGGGAATCCCAATCTCTTCTCTTCTTTCATTCAATTCATCGAACACTTTACGAAGTGTGGTTCCCTTCTCCAGCGCTCTTTTACCCGCTTCTTGAATCGTCGGGCCATCGGCAACGGGATCAGAGAACGGAATACCGACTTCAATGGCCGTCGCTCCACCTTCTTCAAGTTTCTTTAAAGTTGTTATCAATGTGTCTATGCCTCCGTCTCCCGCCATTATATAGGGAATGAACAGCTTATTCCCCCGTTTTAATTCGGCTTCAAGGCTGCTTTCCAGAAATACCTTACCCATGCTGACTACCTCCCAATATGTCTTTTACTTGTTCAACGTCTTTATCCCCTCTCCCAGATAAACATATGACGATTGATTGGTCCTTCGTCATGCCTTCAGCCATTTTCACCGCATGGGCAACGGCATGGGAGCTTTCGAGTGCAGGAATGATTCCTTCAGTCTGTGATAATTGTCTAAATGCTTCCAACGCTTCACCGTCAGTAATGGATGCATAACGGACTCTGTCAATCTCTTTCAAGTAGCTGTGCTCTGGTCCCACACCAGGGTAGTCAAGTCCAGCTGAAATGGAATGGGCTTCCTGTACCTGCCCTTCTTCATTTTGAAGGAGATACATCATGCTTCCATGAAGGATCCCGACAGATCCTTTCGTTAAGGTGGCAGCATGCTTCTCTGTTTCAATACCGCTTCCGGCTGCCTCAACGCCATATAACTCCACCTCTTGGTCCTCAATAAACGGGTGGAACATTCCAATGGCATTGCTTCCTCCTCCGACACACGCCACAATGGCATTTGGGAGACATTTTTCTTTTTCAAAGAATTGTTTCTTCGTTTCTTTCCCAATGACACTTTGGAAGTCCCGGACCATCTTCGGAAAGGGATGTGGACCTAAAACGGAACCCATGATATAGTGAGTGTCCTCTACATTGGCGACCCAGTAACGAAGCGCTTCATTGACGGCATCCTTCAGTGTGGCACTTCCCTGGGGGACGCTGATTACCTTTGCACCGAGCAACTCCATTCTGAATACATTCAGCTTCTGCCTGCGAATATCTTCCGCACCCATGAAAATGACACAATCAAGGTTTAATAAAGCACATACGGTGGCAGTTGCGACCCCATGTTGGCCGGCTCCTGTTTCCGCTACCACTTTTCTTTTCCCCATCCGTTCAGCAAGCAGGGCCTGACCGATGGTGTTGTTGATTTTATGTGCACCGGTGTGATTAAGATCTTCCCGCTTCAGATAAATTTTGGCTCCTCCTACCTGCCTACTAAGATTTTCTGCAAAGTAGAGAGGATTTTCCCTTCCTACATAATCTTTTAAGTAGCTTTGCAACTTTTCTTGAAAATGTTCGTCCTTGACTGCTTCATCGTAAGCAGACTCAAGTTCCTGAACAGCTTTCATCAATGATTCGGGAACGAATCTCCCACCGAATTGACCGAATAGACCTTTTTGATCTGGTTGTGCATATAACATTCTTCTTCCTCCATTCATTGTCTTCATTTTATACAAGTACCGATTTTGCTTCCCTGATGAATGCTTCTATCTTTAACCTGTCCTTCTCCCCATCCGTCTCAACCCCACTCGAGACATCCACCATAGAGGGACGGACCTTGATGATGGCTTCCCTGACATTGTCCGGATTTAATCCTCCTGCAAGAATCAGATGGTGGGGAATGTTGATCGAATGTGCATAATCCCAATTGAAGGTGGTGCCATTGCCTCCACGATGCGGGCCCTTTCCGCTATCCAACAAAATCATCTCACCAGGAAATTTTTCAATCCCGTCTATATCTTTTCTTTCCTTCACGGAAATCGCCTTGATAAAAGGAAGATTGAGAGTTTCACAGAATTCCACTGATTCATCCCCGTGCAGCTGCACATAATCGAGCTGCACGAGATGAAAGATTTCTTCCATTCTTTCTTTTGATTCATTTACAAATACACCGATTTTCAATAAATCTGAAGAAATGGATTTGCTGATCTCCGCCGCTTTTTCTACATTAACTTTCCTTTTACTATCGGCAAACACGAACCCTATGGCATCAGCTCCCGCTTCTAATGCCCACTCGGCTTCTACCTGTCTTCTGATGCCGCACACTTTGACTTTCGTCATATCATCTCACCTTTTTTAACCTGAAGAGCGGAGAGGGTAGCTGCAGGATCATTACTCTTCATTAATGTTTCCCCGACGAGGATCCCTTGTGCTCCAGCGTCTTTCACTCTCCCTGAATCTTGTTCATCCTTTATTCCGCTTTCACTTATGAGTACCACTTCCCTGTCCTTTACCATAGAGGCCAGTGATTCAGTGATGAGAAGGTCTACTTCAAAGGTTTTCAGGTTACGATTATTTACGCCGATGATGGTAGCACCGACCTCTAATGCCTTCACCATTTCTTCCTCATTGTGAACTTCTACGAGAACCTCCAACTCAAGGTTTGATGCATAAGAATATAATTCTTTCAGTCTGGGGGGCTTCAGGGCTGCCACGATTAATAGAATGACATCCGCCCCTGCATCTTTCGCACGATCGATCTGTATTTCATCAATGATGAAGTCTTTGCAAAGAATCGGAATTGATACTGCACGACGAACATTTGCAAGATCCTCCATTCGCCCTTTAAAAAAAGGTGTATCGGTCAAAACAGATATGGCACAAGCTCCTGCCTCTTCATATGCGACAGCTTGCTTCACCGGATCCACTCCGGTCCTTATATCTCCTTTTGAAGGGGATGCCCGCTTAATCTCTGCTATCACTTGCAGTGTCTGTGCAGATTTTAATGATTGATACAGTGATGGAACCTGAATATTTCCAGTTTGATAGGATGTATAACCATTCCGTTTTAACTCCTTCACTTCTTCTTTCTTCTTTTCGAGTATGGTGTCAAGAATGGTAGACAATTAAATCACCTGCTTTCGACGTTGTTGACTGTAATGCACCAGGGCTTGGAGCTTCTCGTTTGCCCTCCCGCTTTTGATACTTTCTCTTGCAAGCTTTACCCCTTCTGCAATGGTTGGGGCTTTCCCATGGGCGAACAATGCGATCCCTGAATTGAATAGGACCGTATCTGTGCAGGCACCCTCCTTCCCTTCCAGGACATCCCGTAAAATGCGGGCATTGTCCCTTGCATCACCGCCTCTAATTTCTTCAAGTGAGTAAGCAGGAAGGCCAACCTCCTCTCCCGAAATCGTGAAAGGAGTCGTTATCCCGTTCTCTAAAAGGACGAGATGATTTTCACCTGCCAATGAAGCTTCGTCCATGTAATCTGCACCGTTCAGTACGATTGCCCGTTTTCTTCCTAATTCATGTAGAACATTCGCCATCATTTCTAATTTATCCCTACGGTAAACCCCGACAAGCTGGGTTTCCAATTGAACCGGATTTGTCAATGGACCAATGAGATTAAATATAGTGGGGATCTTCAATTCCTTCCGAACTTTCATAATTTTTTTAAGTCCTGTATGGATATGTGGCGCATAAAGAAAGGCGATATTGGTTTCATTCAACAGACTTTCCACGTCATGTGCCTGGAAATCGAGACAGACGCCGAGATTTTCAAGCACATCGGCACTTCCCGTTTTGCTGGAAATACTTCTGTTTCCATGCTTAGCGACTTTTACACCTGCACCTGCAAGGACAAATGCACAAGTCGTACTGATATTAAAACTATGGGAGCCGTCTCCCCCTGTTCCGCAATTATCCATTACTCCTTTCAGCGTACTTTCTATCGGCATTGCATTTTCCCTCAACACTTCTACAAGAGCAGTGATTTCATCCACTGTTTCCCCCTTCATTTTTAACAGGGTCAGGAATCCGGCAATCTGACTTTCTGATGTTTCGTCAAGAAGCAATTCCTTAACCGCTCCCCTCATCTCATCTCTCTCTAATGAATGACCGTCAGATAACGCTTGAAGATAGTTTTTCACGGCTATTCTCCTTCCTCATCTCGTCTATAAAATTTTGAATGATTTTCTTTCCTGTTTTCGTTCCGATGGATTCTGGATGAAATTGAACTCCAAACAAAGGATATCTCATATGCTTGATGGCCATGATCTCTCCATCATCCATTGAAATGGCCACCGTCTCCATTGGTTCTGGAAGAGTCCCATTTTTAATGACAAGCGAATGGTATCTCATCACTTCCACCGGTTGCGTCAAGTATTCGAATACCCCTTCACCACTATGTTTAATAAGTGAGGTCTTTCCATGCATGACCTTCCCGGCTACTTCAATGGTTGCCCCAAATGCTGCCCCGATTGCCTGATGACCGAGACAGACACCGAGAATCGGCACACTAGCGTGAAGATTCTGTATAATGGAGATGCAAATACCCGCATTATCAGGCTTTCCGGGTCCAGGGGAAAGGATGATCCCCGAAGGATTCAATTTTTTAATTTCTTCCAAGGAAATTGCATCATTCCGTCTGACCACTACCCTTTCTCCAAGTTCTTCAATATATTGATACAGGTTATACGTAAACGAATCATAGTTATCAATGAGTAAAATCATCCCGTTACCTCCAATAATGATTTCGCTTTATTCAGCGTTTCTTCATATTCACATTCAGGATCTGAATCATACACGATTCCTGCCCCTGCTTGAACATTGGCAATGCCATCTTTCACGACCATTGTGCGGATCGCCAGGGCGAAATCCAGATTCCCGTTCACCCCTATATATCCGACAGCACCTGAGTATACTCCACGTTTCGTCGTTTCGAGTTCATTGATGATCTGCATCGCCCTGATCTTCGGTGCCCCGCTCACCGTTCCTGCAGGCAAACAGCATGTTAATGCTTCAAGCGGGGTCACATCATCCTTCAATTTCCCCTTCACCTCTGAAACGATGTGCATCACGTATTTATACCTCTCAATGGTTAAGTACTTGGTTAAATCGATGGATCCGATTTCACAAATCCTTCCCAGGTCATTCCTGCCTAAATCGACGAGCATTCGATGCTCTGCCATTTCCTTTTCATCGGATAATAGCTCCCTCTCAAGCTTTACATCTTCTTCAGCTGTATTCCCTCTCTGTCTTGTACCTGCAATTGGATTCGTAGTGATCTGGCTGCCCTGTACCTTCAGCATGCTTTCAGGTGATGCACCCAATACGACGTATTCTTCGAAATCGATAAAAAACATATAGGGTGACGGGTTTGACTGCCTCAAGCCTCTATAAAATGTAAAAGGATCACCGGTAAAGGAAGCCTGCAGTCTTTGGGAAATCACCACTTGAAAGATTTCTCCTTCCTGTATCGACTGCTTCGCTCTTTCCACTTTCTCCATGAATTCATCCTTTGACGTTCGAGCATGAAAGGAAAGACGATCCAGTTTTTCTTTGTGTGTGTCCAAATACACGTTTGTCAGCTCGGCTTCGACTTCTTTCACTTTCTCCTGAAGATCCCCTTCCATTTCTTCTGTCCATTCATTCATGACAACGATGTATACTTTATGCTCAAGATGATCGAAGACGATGACCTTTTCATAGAACATGAGATGAATGTCTGGCATCTCCAATTCGTCATCTGGCGTGATTCCGATTTCCTCGTATTGTCTGATCACATCATATCCTAAATATCCAATCCCTCCCCCTGTGAATGGAAAGGGTGCTTCTTCTAGAAGATAGTGGGGAATAAGGGTTTGAATTATTTCAATGGGGTCCCCTATCCGCTCCTCTACTTGATCAGTAGAGGCTTTTATCATCTGTACGGTATTTCCATAAACCTTACATTCCAAAAACGGATCGCTTCCCACAAATGAATAGCGACCGGATTGTTCGTGTTTCAGCGAACTCTCCAATAAAAATTTCTTTTTTCCCTTCAAGGATTGAAAGAGTGATATCGGTGTGTACATATCTCCATTCAATTCTTTCACAACATAGTTCAAATCCTGATGCTTCATCATTAAAATCCTCCAATTCGCTTTCACCTTTTAAAAAGCCCATAAAAAAAGTCCCCTATGAACAGAAAAACTGTTCATAGAGGACGATGCTGACCGCGGTGCCACCTCTATTGGGATATACCTATATCCCCTCTTGATTCAAGTACGGGGTGTAACACCCGATACTCTATCCTTTTAACGGTGGAAATCCGTACGACCCTACTTCATTCGGATCATCTCTCATAAGTCCATTCCAGACAAGCTATCATGCTAAGGTCTCACTGTCCTTAACTCCCTGTTATGCATCACTTGAATGTACTCCTCTTATTCAACGATTTAACATTATGAAATTATAAAAAAAAGGCATCCCGATCCATTTCTTATAAAAAGAAAGGACGGGATACCCGTGGTGCCACCTTTGTTGACTGCTCATGCAGTCCACTCAATCGTATCGGAGCAGAATGCTCTAATACGCGTCTTTTGTAACGATAAGACATTCGCCAAAGCCTACTTCCCTAAGGTTTCGGTTTGGAAGCTCGGAAGTCCATTCCCTAAGACCGATCACACTGGTTCACACCAACCACCAGCTCTCTGAAGTGTCAATCATAGGTACTCCTCTTCGTCAAAGCTCTTCGCTCATTTAATTAATTGTTTATTATACTAATCGCTTTTTTCCACGATGTCAACCATTTATTAATATTATATTTCATTCTTTGCCAATTGGTTCAAACAATGGTTATCATCATGGAATCGCAGACGGGTATATATCCGATTTCCATATAGATTTTGTTCGATGTGGGATTATCCAGGTCTGTGTAGAGGGAACAAAAGGAGTGTTCATGCAGTAAAAGACGGCTCAGTTCCGCTACAACAGAAGAGGCATATCCCTTCTTCCTGAATTCAGGCGGGGTATAGACAAAATTCACGGTAATCCCATTTTCCGTTCTTCGTGCTCCCCTTGCCATGGAAACAGGGCGTCCCGCCACTTCCCAAAAGTACACATATGGTTCATTTTCAATCATATCTTTCGCCCTTTTAAGTGCTTCGTCATCCGATATGGATATGACTTCCGTATCTGAGACAAATTCACTGATCCATTTAGCCAACAGCACCTCTTGACCTGCACGTACTGGAACCATTCCCCCTTCACTTAACTGGATATCGTTCACTTTATTCAATTGATACACACGTTGGTTCATACGGATGGTGAAGCCCTTCCCCGTAACGTGACACCATGCATGAGTCAGTTGAAGTGCTGTTTCTTTCTCAGCAACAAAGCCGGTAATCGTAATCCCGGAGTCTTCACAAAACGAATTGAGCTGTTCAGCTATCGCCTGGATCTCTTCCTTCCCTACTTTCAATGTAACGACAAGATAATGAGGGGGAGTCATGATGAATGATCCCACTACTTTGTCTTCCTCATTTTCCACTAAAAGCAGAAGTGGATCTATATATTTGTCACTCGTTTTCATGGTATTCAATAACCCCAAAGGCAGATTATTCGCTGCCTCATCTTCCATAAGGAGAGAATGAACCTTTTCATGGAAGGCTATTGGGTCCTCATACTGCGTCAGCTTATACATATTATCACCCCATCACAACATTCTACATATCAGACTAGGATTCCTGCTTTATTTAGGAAGCTTTTTCCCTGTGATAGAGTGAAAGACATGATAACCACTGACAGACACCCCGATGGTCCCTGCACCGGGGAAGACAGAATCCCCACATGCCCAGATATTCTTGAGCGGAGTCCTGTGGGAAAGACTGTTGAAGAGAGCATGATCATTGGTTTGGGGGAATCCCCCAACAATCCCCCCGGGCCGACCTGTATACCGTTCCCAAGCCTTTGGAGCACCCGGATAGAATTGTATAAGATCACTTCTAATAGAGGGTATCACCATCTCTATTGAATCCAGCATTTTCTCTTCAAGCGTACTCTTGTACGTATCATATTTTTCTTTTGTATCCCAATTTTCTAATCTTGTATGAGTTGATACCGTCACAGTACGGAATCCTTCCGGGGCACGCTGTCGGTCATCTTGATGGGATAATGATAAGAACAGATGGTCCCCTTCTGTCATATTGCCATCAGGGCTTGTGCAGATTTGCGAAAACAAAGGAAGGCTTTCCGGCAGGGATTCTTCTTTCAGTAACATATAAAGGGACATGGTTCCCCACAATTCCGCTCTTTCTTTTTCCTTCAAATAGTTATTAATCAATGGAGCATATTTGGCAGGGAACAGATCCTTAAGAGACAGAACCGGAACATTGCATATGACATGAGTGGTACGGTATTCATTACCCCTATGATCTGAGACAATCCACTCCTGATTACGTTCATCACGGGTGATGCCTACAACTCTCCTCCCCAAGGTGGCTTTAACCCCGGCAGATATCGATGCATCGACCAGACATTCGGCTATGCGATATAAGCCGCCTTCAAGGTAGAAGGCCCCTTCATGATACATATCCAGTGCCAGGCATCCAAGCAACAATGAACATTGGTCGCTCTCCACCTGCATGCTGTCTATCAGCTGTCCATCAATAAAGTGCTTGAAGGATGGGTTGACATGCAGGTCGTATTTCTTCAACAAATCAAGCATGGTCTTCTGAAAGGCAGGTAGAAGGGTCAGTGAACTAAAATTCAGGCTCATAATGAGCTCCTTCCACTCTCTTACCGTTTTAGGAGGAAGGATGGGCAGTGAATCTACGAGGGTCCGGATTTTCTTTGCCATCCTGTACAAATCCCTGTAATAACAATCTATTTTATATGCAATATCAGGAAATGCTCTCATTAACCCATTCACATGTGTTTCCCGATTCCGGTGAAAGGTTAAGTTGACGCCCGGAAGATGAACGTCCATTACCCTGTCAAGGAGTTGATTCGAAGGCGATTCGATGCCGAGGTATTGGAAGATACGCTGATGAATACCCCCATGTTCGAAACCCATCCCAAGAGTCGCACCTACTGGAAATAAAGCTTCTCCCCTCTGGAACTTCCCGGCGCAGCCTCCCCATTCCCTTGAAGCTTCAAGCACCTGTACATGATAACCCGCACTTCCAAGAAGGGCAGCAGCAGTAAGCCCACCGATACCGCCCCCTATCACGATTACAGAATGTTCCATATCCCTTCACCCAATCCGTCATTTATTACTATTCAATCTACTCTTTTGCACCTGAAAAGACAAAAATGGATGGGTTAATTAAACCCATCCATCCTGTGTTTCGACTGAGTAGCCAAGGAAACCAATACATACATGAAGAAGGAGATGATAATCGGAAAGATGACCGTATTCATATCCAGATAGTTCGGTGCAAAGCTATGGAATAAAATATAGGTCAGCAGTCCCGCCACCATTGAAGCTAATGCACCAGCACCATTCCCCTTTTTCCAGTACAGTCCAAGAACGATTGGCCAGATAAAGACCGCTTCAAGTCCCCCGAATGAAAATAAATTAAGCCAGATAATCAATTCAGGCGGGCTTAATGCCAGCAGGAAAACAAGTCCACCTGTTATACTCGTCACCCAGAAGCTGATCGTCTTGATTTGTTTCTCTTTTGCGTCCTTATTGATGAAATTCATATAAACATCTTTAACGATGGCTGATGATACAATCAACAGCAACGAATCCACCGTCGACATGATGGCTGCCATAGGAGCTGCCAGAACAATTCCCGCAAGCCACGGGGGGAGCACCTCAAGCGCAAGGAGCGGCATGACTTTGTCCGCCACTTCGATTCCCGGGAGGACCACTCTTGCCAGAACGCCGATGAGATGCATGCCAAGCATGATCGAACCTACGACGATCGTACCGATAATCAGAGCCCTGTGAAGGGAACGGGAATTCTTATAGCTCATGGCCCTTACGGCAACTTGGGGAAGTCCTACGACCCCTACACCCACCAGGATCCAGAAAGACGAAATATACCTTGCGCTCAGTTCACCGTTCGGCCCATGAGGACTTAGTAAATTGGGATTTTCAGCCTGCAATTCCATCATGATTTTTTCCATGCCGCCACCTGCCATGATGGTGGCGACGAGCAGGATGACGGTCCCTACAAGCATGACGACTCCCTGGATCGCATCTGTGATGGCAACCGCACGGAAACCGCCGATTATCACATAAACCAGGACAGATATAGCAAAAATGAACAGAGCCGCTTCGTAGCTTAATCCCGTTAAAGATTCAATTAGGCGTGCCCCTCCTACCCACTGGGCAATCATCGCAGAAAATAAAAACAAGATGATACTGATGGCCGATAGGACCGTTATCTTATTGCTTCCGTATCGCCCCTGTAAATAATCGATCAATGTAACGGCTTTATACTTCCTTGACATGATGGCAAACTTTTTACCAAGTATTAGTAGAACAAAATATCCTGTCACAACCTGGCTCATGGCAAGAAGCACCCATGATAACCCATATGTATACGCAGCACCGGGACCACCGATGAAGCTGCTCGCACTGCCGTATGTAGCGATCATCGTCATGGCGAGGATAAACCCTCCGAGTTGCCGGCTCCCGAGGAAATATTCCTGTATAAAGGAATCTGATTTACTTACAGTTCTAGCCGTATAAATCCCCACCATAAAAATCAAAACCAAAAATGCAAATAAGGGAATCAATGCCATGCTATTCATGATCATCCTCCTCGTCGCCAAAAGGAATATCAGTCAGAAGATATTTCACGACAACAATCACTAAAAACACCATAAGTAGAAATCCCATGATACAACTATAGAAGAACCATGCGGGCATCCCTAATATCCAATCGTAATCTGATACAGGCTGTCCACCGAGTCCAAATGCAAATCCATACCACCATAAAAAATTTATAAGAACGAGAGCAACTCCAATTAATGCTTCGTGGTTGGCAATTCGAAACCGTCTATCATCTTTATGATTCACTTCCTTTTACCCTCCCCCTAAATAAACATCCTTTAACAATTTACGACATGATGATGGGAAATGCAAGAAAAAGACAGGCCCGAAGCATCCGCTTCGGGCCTGTCTTTACACTCTAATAAAAGGGGGGGAATCATGAATCATTCTCTCTATTTGAAAGAGGGGGAACTCTTTTGTTTCATTGAGAATGATTTTCAATATCATTGTAATCTCTCCCAAATAAAAAGTCAACCCCAAAAAGTTTGGTCAGATAAAGGAAAATTCTGGTGAAGTATAATATGAATTGTGGTAAAATTCTAAAATGTACTCACAATTAAAAGAGATAGAATGAGGGGGAATGACTGTGAGAGCAAAATTAAAAACATTTGGAATACCGATTGCAATAATTCTTTTATTGATTGGTGCACTTTTCTTCCATCAACTTCTGAACGTCAAACAACAGCCGGATCCCGAATGGAGCAGATCGATTCCATTGGGCTACTCCACTGATGAACGTCCGCTTGTCTTCTATAACCAGGAAGGGCTATTTTTAGCAAGTAACGGAAAGGTCGATCAATATTCTTTCGATGATTCACTGAACCCAACGAAAGAAGGTACACTTAAAACAAGCGTTACCAGAGGCCAACCTTTTTGGACAGACGGAGATAAGGTTATACAAGTGAAGGATGGCCAGATTATTTCATCCGATGCTACCGGTGTCAAAGCCATCGATGATGAAGTAACGGGAATGGGCACTTCAGCAAATACTATCTATTACTGGAAACAAGAGGTTCTGTATTCTCTTTCTCCAGATGATTTATCAAGCAAAGAAATTTACCGATTCACTGATGAAGTCCTTGAAGCCTATGCAGGAAACGACGGAAGCACCGTATTACAAGTAAGGCAGGATGATACTCATTCCCACCTTTACTACATGGATGAAGGGTTACAAGTGGTGAAGAACCCATTTGCCATAGTCAATACAGCTACGAATCAGCATATTAACGGGCTGTCTTTCACAAACGAAAACAATCAGTTGACTCTTTTGTACAATGAAGAAATGCGCGCTCAAGGTACATTGTCCTATAAGATATTGAAATTGGAAACATCCATTGACGATTTAGGAACGTCGATACTAAAGCCTGCGAAGATTGAATTTACGAATGAACAATCAGGATTCAAATTGGAAAGTCCGAGGTCCGTACAGTTTGGAGACATCGATGGAAACCCGTCCATCCTTTTCACTTCCGAGAGTCACCAGGTAGGTGGACAAAATACCATCAGTCTGTACATTGCACCTTTCAGCGATTCCAATCAGCTTATGGCCAAACCGGTCAGCACAAGCAAGCATTTTACATATTCACCCATTCAGTTATCGGACAAAAGTATTGCCTGGCTTGACTATGGGGGTGACTACTATGAATTATTTGGGGCCTCTCAAGATAAACAGGCCATCGCCAAAAGTACAACATGGTCGAAACGAAGCGTAAAAGAGGCCTTGAATAACTCGGTTCTCATGCTTTTCAGCAGCCTGGTCACTATTTTGGTTTCGTTTTATTGGATACTTCCTTCCCTGTTTGTCTTGATCCTTCTTTATATGTTCAAACCGAATATGTTTGAAAAAGAAGAAATCAACTGGGTGGAATATGCCTCGATCATTCTATTCATCCTTATGCCACTGACTTTCATCAGTAAAGCGATGGGAGATTATTTCTATTTTGCCGCTCCCGGTTATCTCACATTTTCGGGAAGCGAATATGTATTATTAGTGATCATCAGCATTCTTAGTGCACTGCTTTGGAAAGTTGGTAGAGATCCTGACTGGGGTACATTCGGAGGAGTATTTTATTTCATGGGAATTTATATTCTTCTATACGTCACTTCAATCGGTCCGTATATCTTTAATTTATTTTAATACAAAAACGCTCAGGTCTCCTGAGCGTTTTTTGCATGCATATCTTCATCTTCTCTCCAATGCTTGCGTTTGTAGAAATACATATAGATCGTGATGCAAAGGGTCAGCCAGGCACCGCCTGCTGTGAAACCGCCAAGGATGTCACTAGGATAATGGACCCCAAGGTAAATCCTGCTCATTCCAATCAGCAGGACAAGCATGGCGACCAGTATCACGCTCCCCCATTTATATCGTTTCCGATCCAGGGCTCGGAAAAGGATGAATGCCAGTGAACCATAGAATATGAATGAGCTCATCGAATGCCCACTTGGAAAACTGTAGCCACCCTGTTGGATCAATGCTTCAATATCGGGGCGGTCCCGTTTGAATATCCATTTTAGAAGCCCATTGAACCCCGCACCTGTCAGGATGGTAATCGATACAAACAGAGCAAGTGGATATTTCTTCATAAACAGAAGGATGATCACTGCACACCCCGTGAATATGGAGATACCTTTTATTCCCCCTAAGAAAGTGATGAACGTCATGATCTCCGTCAATTTATGTGAAATCGTCCCTCTGACGATTTCGAATACACCATTATCGAATTGTGCGATCTCATTTTCTTTCCATTCTTCCACGATCGATACAAATCCCCAGGTGAAGACGATCAAACACAATAGGGATACAGCGACAAAGACGCCTTGTTCAATGTGTTTCTTCTTCAAGACTTCTCCCTCTCTCCTGACTCACGCCTTCTACTGAGCTTTTTTCTTAGAAGTCGTTTTCTTTTTAGTTGGTTTCTTTGCCTTTTTAGGTTTGGACGAATCGATGGATGCCTGCAGGGCTGCCATTAGATCCGTTACATTTTCTTTCGGTTCTCTTTCTTTGGATGTGACCATTTTTTCCCCTGTTTGTTTCGATTCGATCAATTGACTTAATCGTTCACGATACTGATCCTTATAGTTCTCCGGCTGGAATTCAGTCGTCAGTTGATCGATGAGCATGGTAGCGGTCTGCAATTCCTTTTCGGTAATCTCGTCTCCTTCAGGCACATTCGGGACATCGCCGGCTCCTCTTACCTCATCCGGATAGTGAATGGTTTCCATGACGAGTGTATGCTCATATACACGAACGATGGAAAGCTGTTCCTTCGACCTCATCGTGATTTTGGCAATTCCTACCTTCCCTGACTCCTGTAGCGCTTTTCTCAAAAGGGAATAGGCTTTCTTCCCACCGTCGTTCGGTGAAACGAAATAACTTCGATCAAAGAAAATCGGATCGATTTCCTCCATCTTGATAAAATCGACAATCTCTACTGCCTTATCTCCGCTGGCTTCCTTCAGCTCTTTCAATTCCTCATCTTCAAGGACGACGAATTTACCTTTCGTCACTTCATAGCCCTTCACAATATCGGCTGGATCGAGTTCCTTTTCACAAGCGGGACATACTTTCTCGTATTTAATGGGTGTATGACATTCTTTATGAAGTGAACGGAGCTTGATATCCCGATCTTCTGTAGCAGAATGAAGTTTAATGGGGATGTTCACCAGTCCAAAGCTGATGGACCCTTTCCAAATAGTATGCATATCTTTCAATACCCTCCTTTACTTAAACTAATCCCTTATCCATATCATTTAGTTCCCCTACTTTCTTCATCCCTTTAAACATCTGGAAATAATCCGGGTCCCACACGGACACACTACTACTTAAAAAAAGGTGAAATGAAATGAAACCGATGCTCCCTACATTACGTCATGAACTTCCTCCAGGTAAAGACTGGCTTTATGAAGTGAAATATGATGGCTTCCGCGGCATTTTATCCGTTCAATCCTCTGATCAAATCACCCTTCAAAGCCGGAATGGGAAAGAACTTCTAATTCATTTCCCTGAGATTAAGAAGCAAATTCAACAATTACTGGATGAACGCGCATTTCCCCTCCCTTTCGTATTGGATGGTGAGGTTGCATTATTACGCTCCTCCTTCAGCACGGAGTTCCAGGAACTTCAGGTTAGGGGGAGGATGCGGAATGATCAAAAAATCCAGCAAGCCGCTGGCAGTAGACCTGTTACATTCTTAGTATTTGATTTACTTCAGCTTGAGAAGAAATCATTTATCCAGGAACCCTATATTACAAGAAAAGAAAAACTGAAAGAGGTGTTCACCTCCCTGCAATTACCGCTGGAACCTGCTCCTTCCCACCCTTCGACTTTGCAAATGGTTCCATATGACAAAAACCTTGAGAAAGTGTGGGAGCTCGTTGAAAATGAGGAAGGGGAAGGGGTTGTCGCGAAGAGGGATCAGAGTAAATGGGACGCGGGTAAACGAAGTACTAACTGGATCAAATGTAAGAATTGGAAACATTGCCAATGCTTTATCACCGCACTGGATGATGCGAATGATTATTTCCACATCGGTGTATACGATAACGGACAAGTCTTGCCGATCGGCTTATTTCATTTCGGTTTATCAGCTGAGGAAAAAAGAACGGTGAAAACGACAATTAAGCAAAACAGTACAGGAAAGAACCATTCTCTTTACTATATAGATCCGGCCATCACCGTAGAAATAATCTATCTGCAATGGCATGAAGGAAAGCTTCGGGAACCCCATTTTAAACAATTCCTTTTTTCCACTCCACCGGAAGCATGTACACTTGACCAATTTATGATGGACGAAGCCTCTCTTCCAAGAAAGGTAGATATCACTCACCCTGAAAAGAATTTGTTTCGGGAGCTTCCCATGACGAAACTGGATTATATCCGATTCCTTCGAAAGATGTCCGTGGTGATTTTGCCATTCTTAAAGAACAGGCCCTTGACCTGCATTCGATTCCCCCACGGGGTTTTCGGAGAATCCTTTTACCAAAAGAATACTCCTGATTATTCTCCTGCCTTTGTCGAAACATACCAGGAGGATCGAATCCATTACACCCTTTGCAATAATCTTGAAACGTTGATATGGCTTGGAAATCAGTTGGCACTTGAATTTCATGTCCCCTTTCAAAAAGCAGGGGAAGAATACGTCAATGAGGTAGTCTTTGACTTAGATCCACCAAGCCGGGATCATTTTTCACTGGCCGTTAAAGCAGCCACAATCATGAAAGGGTTATTTGACGGGTTGAATCTGCAGAGCTTTGTCAAAACATCGGGAAATAAGGGGCTTCAAGTGTATATCCCCCTCCCTCCCGGATACACGTGGAAAGACACGGGCTTATTTACAGAATTCATTGCTCACTACCTTGTAAACAATAACCCGGGGGATTTCACGACCGAGCGGTTAAAGAAGAACCGAAAAGGCAGACTGTACGTGGATTATATTCAACACGGAGAAGGCAAAACGATCATTGCCCCCTATTCATTGAGAGGGAATGAAGATGCTTTGGTCGCCACTCCCCTATGGTGGGATGAAGTGAATGAAGATCTCGACCCCGAACGGTTTACCATTGACGTAGTCTTAAGAAGATTTCAGGAGAAAGGATGTCCCTTTACCGGCTTTGATCGGGTGAAGGAATTTCAGCCATTTGACCAAGTGATTGATTTTTTGAAAAATCAGCTCTAAACAAATAAAGAGGGCACCCCGAAATTATAGGGGCACCCTCCTTGGCTATCCTTTGGTTATCTATGCGCTCATGAACACTTTGCTTTCGACGATTGACTTGGCATGGTTCTGTAAATGCTCATACATGCCCTCTTCAGAGAATTCCTGTCTTGACACTTCATGATACTGCTCGGGATTAGAAAGTGACAATTCTAATTGGGATTGATAAAGATACGTTGCATTTCCAATCAACTCCATGTTATATCGTCCTTCTCCCAATTGGTTCACGACGACACGGACTTTTCCCCCGTTATTGTATACATCGATTTCCTGACCGAATTCGTTTTGCTGAAGTAAGCATGTTACAAGGCTGGAAGCAGACATGGCTGTCCCACACGCATTTGTGAAGCCCACGCCTCGTTCATACGTACGGACATAGATGGATCCCTTTTCCAGTGGATGAACAAAACTTACATTGACTCCATCTGGAAACAGATTACTCGGGCCATTTACTGTTTCAGCAATGGATTTCTGCTCATTCGAGAGGATATGCTCTGTACCGACGACACTGATCAAATGGGGGTTCGGCACTGCCAGGGCAGAAAATGTTAAATGATCTGATATTTCAGGGATGCTTTCATTCACCATCGTCTCACGATCGATGTTCATCGGCAGCTGATCCAGTTGAAAGAGGACAGGTGAAATTTCCACATTATATGTCGGGATGTTTTCGAAAATGGGTTCCTGTGAAGACACTCGAAGATCCGCTTTCATCGTTTGGACAACGATGGTCTCTTTCTCCAGCAGCTCACACACATAGCGGCCGACACATCGCAGGCCGTTTCCACACATTGATGCCTCTGAACCATCTGCGTTGAAGACCCGCATTCTGGCATCGCAATTCTCGCTTGGTAATACAAATAAGATCCCGTCTGCCCCGAAGGCCGACTTACGATCACATAGGGCCAAGGCAAGATTTTGTCTTGCTTCTTCCGTAAAATCATATCCATTTGTCATTTCATCAATAAGTAAAAAGTCATTTCCAGAGCCATGACATTTTATTAGATTCAAGTCCATCGTGAATCCCTCCACGGTAATTTACTAGTAAACTATTCATAATAGTCTTAGCTTGCCACAAACAAGCTCATTACGCAATCCTCTTCCCTTCATTTTCAAAAATAGGACATATTCACAGTTGAATTATGTGGATCATTTCGAGACAATGGATATGGTGATAATGATGAAGGAAGATTACCGTTTTCGTTTTCAAGTCCATAAGGTGGAAGAAGCGGGTGATGACTATCAGTCAAGGGATGTCTCTGTGTTCGCCCGTATCTATAACGACAAAAAAGACCTCGTACATGAAGGTCTCTTTCGGGTGCGTTTCAATACGATCGGAATCTATCCTTTCCCTGCAGATGTAGGCCGCCAGATTTACTCAAAACAATTGCAGCGGCTGCTACTCATGGAATTGAAAAGGTATATCAAACCCCAAAGAAAATATCTTTCCCCAGGGGATTATAAACCTGTATGGTAGCATTATGTCAGCTCGGTTACTTCATGATTCAAAAGCTCTTCCGTCCATTTACAGGAAAGGTGATAACTCTCCATCACTTCCCTTTTGTTTAACTTCAATTCGGTCATTTTCATTTCGATCTCTGTCCACTTCGTCTGTTCAATGGAGACGACGAGTTCCAATATTTTCTTAAGGTCATTACGGGACCCCGTTAACGCATTGCAAATATCGTCATTCAAAGGTAAATCCATCAAGATGCGGTCGATCGGCATGGAAAGGATGACATCCATCAACGAAAACATACCTGTCAGGAAGTAACTTGATTTAATGGATGTCCGATTCTGTTTTTCTGCCAGCAGCTCACACATCTTCGCCCTCGTCAAACATAATGTAATCACTTCATTATCTAATTGTCTCTTCTTCCCCGCCTGTTCCCTGACTGCCAAAATGTAGATCCATCGTTTGATTTCCACAAGACCTAACAGAACAATGGCCTGACGGATGGAATGAATCTTATGTTTCGGGCGGTAAGCCGGAGAGTTGATCAATTTCAATAATTTATATGACAGTGAAAGGTCCTGTTCGATCAATTGACTGATCTTTTCAATGTTCGGCTCCGTCATTTCCAGGCTTTGAATAATGGTGTAATACGAATGAAAATAAGTCGGGACATCCTGAGTGGCGATGATCTTCGGCTTACTGAAGAAATAGCCCTGAAAGAAATGATACCCTTTCCCCAACGCTTCTTCGTACTGGTCCTCGGTTTCCACTTTTTCAGCAAGGAGCCTGTAACCCAGTAAATTAGAAAGAACCTCAATGCTTCCCCGCTCTGTATAAGTTGTATTCATGAAATCCACCTTCACATAATCAGCCAGTTTCATCAATTCCCTGAAATATGGATTCAATTCATTGAATATAAAATCGTCCAATGCAATCTTATATCCCAAGTCTTTTAATTCCTGACAAACGGCCAGCACATCCGGCCCCGGAACTACACTCTCGAGAATTTCCACCACGACCTCCCGCGGATTAAAATATGTCGGGACTCTCAGTCTTAGGAGATTCTCTGTGAAATTTATAAAACAAGGCTTGCCTGCTGAAAGGCTTTCCAGCCCGATATTTAAATAGCTGTTAATGATGACATCTGCGGTTGCCTGGTCCCCGTCAATCGATGGAAACATATTGATTTCATTGTTTCGGTATAGAAGTTCATACGCCACCGTTTCTTGATTACGATTAAAAATTGGCTGCCGGGCTACAAATACTTCCATTAAAATCACTCCTGCGTTCCTGTTCAACATTTGTAAAAATAGTTAAAAAGATTCATATTTTTTCTTTAATAGTAACAAGAAATATGTGGAAAGTCCATGTAATTTGACATTAGTTGTAAAATAAGGAAGTGAAACCTCGATTAAGCAGTCATAAAGAAGAGAGGCCCATCACCAAGTGTGATGGGCCTCTCTTCTTAAAATTCTTTATCGCTTTAATGAATCGAATGAACAAAGAAATTCATCAGAAACAAAGCAGCGATGATATATAGAGGAATCGAAACTTCCCGCGCCTTCCCTGTAGCCAATTTTAATACTGGATACAGAATAAAACCGATGGCAATTCCGTCCGCGATACTGTACGTAAACGGAATCATCGCGATGATGAAAATGGCGGGAAATGCCTCTGTCAGATCACGAAGATCCATATGTCGTATATTTTGAATCATCAAACCTCCGATGATGATAAGTATCGGGGCGATGGCATGATCCGGAATCCACTTTAAATACGGTATGAACAACACAGACCCCAAAAATAATACGCCCGTAGTCAAGCTTGTCAATCCAGTGCGGCCGCCTGCCGTCATGGCTGCTGCACTTTCCACCGTCGAGACTGTCGGACTCGTTCCGAAAAACCCGGATGTGAATGCGGAAAAAGCATTAGCTTGAAAGGCTTTAGAATATTTATGCGGTTGATCGATCATATCCGTATGACCATGAACGAGACCGATGTTTTCAAATACCAGCACCATCGTTACAGAGAAAACCGCAATCCAAAACGGAATTTCCATAATGGCACTAAACGATATTTGACCGAAAACCTGGCTGTATTCACTTAAGTGGAAAGAGCTTGATTGAATGGAAGGCTCAATCCCGAAGATGAATCCCAGCACTGTACCAAATGCGATACTCCATAAAAATTGACCTTTTACATTACGGATGAAAAGAAAAATCGTAACCAGGAAAGTCAGCACAGTGGCTAACACCTTTAGCTCCCCAAAATCACCGATCATGATGATGGCACTGTCACCTCTCTGGATGAGACCGCCTTTTTCAAGACCGATAAACATTAAAAACATCCCTAATCCTACAGTAATGGCTTCTTTTAATGTTTTGGGTATGGCTTCCGATAATACTTTAGAAAGCTTTGTAAATGCAATGATCATAAAGAGTATTCCTGAAATCACTATGACAGCTAATGCTTCCTGCCACGAAAGGCCTGACGATTTTACCAGGGTGAATGTAAACATTGCATTAATTCCCATGCCCGGAACCAGAAGAATTGGCGCATTTGCCCAAAAGGCCATCACCAAACACCCAACGAAGGAAGCAAGTATCGTTGCCATGACTGCCCCTTCAAATGGAATTCCAGCTTCAGAAAGAATTAAAGCATTTACAGCGATGATGTAGACAATCGTAAAGTAACCGATCGCACCTGCCATCATCTCCTGTTTCATCGAAGTACCGTGATCCTTTAACTTAAAAATACCTCCACGTGCTTTCATATTATAATCTTCCTATAAAACTGCCCTCTCCCTACCCGCTCCTCCTGTAATAAGGGGAGCCACAAGATACTATTCTAGCAAAAGGTCAGACGTTTGCCAATATGTATTTTGGTTAGTGTGGCATGATGGATTCACGTTCGTCCCCTTAAAAAAAAACGAGTCTCCAGTAAAAGAGACTCGTCCAAAACCTTATTTATCTATTTCGCGGATCAAATTTGCCATTTCGATGGCTGATACCGCTGCTTCCCATCCTTTGTTCCCGGCTTTTGTGCCGGCTCTTTCGATTGCCTGTTCGATGGTATCCGTCGTCAATACCCCAAAGATGACGGGTACATCTTCCTGCAGGCTAAGATTGGCCACTCCTTTAGCAACCTCTCCGCTTACGTATTCAAAGTGAGCGGTTGCTCCGCGGATGACCGTTCCCAATGTAACAACGGCATCATATTTCCCGGAACGTGCCAGTTTTTTGGCAATCATGGGGATTTCAAATGCACCCGGAACCCACGTAACGGAAACATTCCCTTCTTCAACACCGTGTCTCTTCAAGGCATCTTCCGCCCCGCCCAGAAGCTTGGATGTGATGAACTCGTTGAAACGTGAAACGACAATGGCAACTCTTAATCCTGATCCTACTAAATTTCCTTCATAAATGGTTTTCATCGTGCATTCCTCCTAAAATTTAAGTAAGTGTCCAAGCTTTGTATGCTTTGTTTTTAAATACTTCTCATTTTCGAATTTCGCAGGCATCTGGATCGGCACCCGATCTGCGATTTCTAAACCGTATCCGTTAATCCCGGCAATCTTTCTCGGATTATTGGTCAATAGACGCATCTTGGTTATACCTAAATCTCTCAGGATCTGCGCTCCGATTCCGTATTCTCTTAAATCGTCACCAAAGCCCAGTTTCTCATTGGCTTCCACGGTGTCATAGCCTTCTTCCTGGAGCTTATAAGCCTTCAGTTTGTTTATTAATCCAATCCCACGGCCTTCTTGCCTCATATAAAGCAGAACACCCTTTCCTTCTTCTTCAATCTGGGTAAGGGCTGTAGCGAGCTGCGGGCCGCAATCACAGCGATTGGAACCGAAAACGTCCCCTGTCAGGCATTCGGAGTGTACCCGCACGAGGACATCCTCCCCCTCTGACCATTCCCCTTTTACAAGTGCGATATGCTCTTTTCCTGTAAGGTTTTCTGTGTACGCAACCGCTTTGAAGTTTCCGAATTCAGTCGGAAGTTCAATTTCCACTTCCCTCGTCACAAGCATTTCTTTCCTTCTTCTATACCTGATCAAATCTTCAATGGAAATGATTTTCAAATCCCATTTTTCAGCGATCTTCATTAACTCAGGCACCCTCGCCATCGTCCCGTCTTCATTCATGATTTCACAAATGACGCCTGATGGATGGGCACCTGCCAGAACAGCCAGATCGATTGCTGCTTCTGTATGCCCTGCCCGTTTTAGAACCCCTCCATTTTTGGCGATAAGGGGAAATACATGACCGGGTCGTTTAAAATCTTCCGGAATTGAGTTCTCGTTCAACAATTCCTGTATGGTAGTCGATCTTTCAAATGCACTAATTCCTGTCTTGGCCGATTTATGATCAACGGAGATGGTGAAGGCCGTGCCATGTGGATCAGTATTTGACATCGTCATCGGCGAAAGCTTCAATTTATCTGCTATTTCCTCAGTTATAGGGGAACAGATCAAGCCTCTTCCTTCTTTAGCCATAAAATTGATGATGTCAGGAGTGGCTTTTTCCGCCAGGGCAATAAAGTCTCCCTCATTTTCACGATTTTCGTCATCCACAACGATGACGACTTTACCTGCCTGTAAATCTTCCAGAACTTCTTCGATCTTATTAAACATGGGGTAACCCCTCCTCTTAGTCAGCGAAACCATTTTGAGATAAAAAATCATAGCTGATGCTGCTTGACGTACTCTTAGACTGTTCCTTTGCTTCATAGAAACGATGAAAATATTTCGCCATTACATCGCATTCGATATTGACAAGGTCCCCTACTTTCTTTCCTCCAAGAACCGTGTCTCCTCTTGTCTGAGGGATGAGCGAAATCGTAATGGTATTATTTTTCACCCCAAACACAGTAAGGGAGGTGCCGTCTATTGCGACCGACCCCCTCATGATGAATAGATGGCTCTGATATTCAGGAATGGAAATGTCCATATACCATGCATTTTCCACTTTCTCTACTCTCACGATGGTCCCGATCCCGTCTACATGTCCGTTGACGAAATGACCGCCGAAACGGCCGTTTGCCGCCATGGCTCTTTCAAGATTCACTTTCGATCCACGGGCTAAAGTCCTTAAGGTGGTCCCTTCAAACGTTTCTGGCATGACATCAACCTGAAACTTGCTGGAGCTGAATGACGTGACGGTTAAACAGACCCCGTTCACACTGATGCTGTCCCCGATATGGATATCCTCGAGAATGCGGCTCGCAGCGATCGTCAGTTCCATGGAAGAAGAAGATTTCTTCATGTGTTCGATCGATCCAATTTCTTCAATGATTCCAGTAAACATCCTTCTCCCCCTTTCACAAAGGTTCCCGTTTTGGCCGTGCGACAATTTTGATATCCTGTGCTACACGATCGAGGCTTGCGATCTCCATTTCCAATCCTTCTGCAATGGTTGGAAATCCTTTTCCCCCAAAACTCGTGTAGGCAGTATTTCCACCCACAAGCTTTGGAGACATATACATAATCATTTCCTGAAAAGCTCTTTCCTCTAAGAAGGCGGAATGTATAGTAGAACCACCTTCTACATATAGGGAAACAATCTTGCGGGATCCCAGCTCTTTCAGGACAGAGTGAATGCCTATCTTATCTTCTGTAAGAGAAATGATTTCACATCCTCGATCGATATAAGGCGTCTTCCTTTCATCTTTGACCGAACTGCCTGTAAAGATGATGGTTCTACTTTCTAAATCCTCTACTACATGAGAATGGACCGGTGTACGCAAATAGGTATCTAATATTATTCGAATGGGGTTTTTTCCACCTTGGGGCAAACGGGTGGTAAGGTGTGGGTTATCTTGAATGACGGTATTGACTCCTACTAATATCGCGTCATGCCTGTGACGATCATAGTGGACATCGGTTCTTGAAGCTTCGGAGGTAATCCACTTACTGTCTCCCGAAGCAGATGCGGTTTTTCCATCTAATGTAACCGCCGTTTTTAGCGTGACATACGGGGTACCTTTTTGAATGAAGTGGAAAAAATGCTTATTTAGTTCCAGGGCTTCTTCTTCAAGCTCGCCCACCACCACTTCAATGCCTGCATCCCTTAATTGTTGAATTCCCCGTCCAGCCACTAGAGGATTGGGATCCCGGGTGGCAATATGGACTCTCTTTATCCCGCATGTGATCAGCGCTTGAGAACAGGGAGGTGTTTTCCCAAAGTGGGAACAAGGTTCAAGGGTAACGTAAATATCGCTTCCTTTCGCTTTGTCTCCTGCCATTTTAATGGCATTCACTTCTGCATGACCTTCTCCCGCTTTCAGATGTGCACCTGTTCCGACAATCTCTCCATTTTTGACCACCACAGCCCCTACCACAGGGTTTGGCGAGGTCTGGCCGAGAGTTGCCTCTGCCATTGAAATGGCAAGCTTCATATAATGGGTACGATTCACTTGTTGTACCTCCCTTCTTGCAAAAATACTATCCAGAAATAAAGAAACCCCAAGTAACGTTCTACTTGGGGGAAGTTGGCATGACTAAATAAAGCATTTGATCTGATGTTTCAGAAAGGAAAAATCATCCATGTCCACTGACCGGACTCCTCCTTTTTGCATCAACTAAATGCTGCCGTTCCTTCTCCCATCCAGACTTTCACTGTCGGCCTTGGAGTTTCACCAAATCCACCGTCTAATATGTATTAGCCGGGTCACGGACTAAGAGCATTCGCTCATCACCGCCGGTAGGGAATTTCACCCTGCCCCGAAGGAAACCTATTCGATTATCATTATTCTATCATAGTTTCATAAATAATATCATGTAAGACGAACTAAAATAAGATTTTCGTCCTAATTTTTAGATTATAGGGTGAGAAACCACCCTATAAAAAAATGCCTCTATGGATCAGAAGCAAGTTTCTTTCATATGTGTCTCATTCTTCCTACATTATTGTATCCAAACCCATAAAAAGAATGAGCTACGATGTGAGAAAATAATCACTGTCTACGTACCATAGAAAGATCAGCAGCCAGTCCAAATCATCATTGTATGTTTCGTAAAATGAAACATAACTATGATGGGAATCGAATAGCCGTTGAACACTTTGGGGGAGGTACCCCTTTTGTAAGGATAAATGATTTTTTTCTTGATAGTTCAAGATCCATCTCTTGTTTCCTTTATAGATGAGGATCGTATCCCCGCCTTCATTCTGCCACTCGATGGCGGTCGCACTTTGATATTTCAATTGAAATACCATTCTTCTCTCAGGATGATCGATTTTAATGGTCCTGCTCCACTTTGAAAATGACAGTGGCGTTTTGTGCTTTCTATGAAACAAGTAATGCTTAGGATTATTGATCATGGATGTGCGTTGAATAAAGTAGTGGGACCATCCGTTGGTTTTCAAATAGTAAGAGCCTTCCTTCGTATGAACCCCCACAAGTGAATGCTCGGAGACAGGCATATTTTCATAATACAGACGGTTTGCCTTCTTAAGTTCCTTTTTCAGACTATAGCTGAGATACAGATTTGAAAAAGCAGGGATGAAGATCAGCAGGGGAAAGTAATATAATTGCTGTGTCACTGCAAGCATCCCTACACCAATGAGAAAATACATGACACTTCTGAAAAGCAACGTATATTGTTCATTTTTGTATATTTGATAGAGGTTCATAGAATGCTCGTCCTTTCAAGGAATCTCTATCATATGTATGTTTAAAATTTGTAAAAAGAACAAATGCCAGGAAAACGAGGAGAATGAACAGAACTCTTTTCACATACGGTGGTTCTATTCATCCCTTATGTTCTTATGAGTGGACCAGTTTCCCTGATTGGTTCCATTCGACTATTTGCTTCCATTTTGATTCTGCGTCATGATAGCCCTGCCAATACAATTCGTCCAGTTTTTGTGGGTTTTTTTCGATCCGGCCTACTTTAAGTGGATGCTGAGGCTGGATGATCAGAACATCTCCATTTTTTTCTTTTGCTTCAATTTCCTTAATTGTTTGATTGTAGCGCAAATATCGGTTCATCAATGTTTTGTGCAACTCTGGATATTGAGGATATTTCCTTCTCACAAGGAATGAAAATCGTGAAGGCTTTTTGTAATATCCCCTATTCCGGGTCAGGATGACCACATTTTTTTTGAACCCGTCCTGCTCGGCTTTTTCTATCGGGACCGGATCGCTTATGCCCCCGTCAAGGAGGTGTCGGGAAGCGAATTCAACAATCGGGGCAACAAATGGAAGAGAGCTTGATGCGCGTATGATAGTGAGAAGGTCTTCTCCATAATCCTTCCTTGAGAAATAGGCTGGTTTCCCTGTATGACAGTCTGTTGTCCCGACTACAAATTCCGTTCGGTTGGAGTGAAAGGCTTTGTAATCGAAGGGGACCAATTTATTCGGTATTTCATCAAAGACATAGTCCATCCCGAATAATTCGCCCGTTTTCCAGTAGTTCCGCCATGATAAATATTTAGGGTCGCGGATGAAATCTACATTCACCTTTTTGTTGCGGCCATTTTGTTTGGACAAATAAGACGCGGCA
This sequence comes from Rossellomorea vietnamensis, assembly GCF_001305855.1. Classification (GTDB taxonomy): domain Bacteria; phylum Bacillota; class Bacilli; order Bacillales; family Bacillaceae_B; genus Rossellomorea; species Rossellomorea vietnamensis_A. The sequence continues at coordinate 37,719 of NZ_LIXZ01000023.1, forward strand.
TTGCATGCACCTGCAGAGACCCCGATGACATAAGGGAATTCAATTTCGTTCTCCAAGAAAAATTCAAGTGCACCCGCAGTGTAGATCCCCCTCATTCCGCCACCTTCGAGGACGAGTCCTGTCTCGTTAATCATCATCTTCTTGAACACCTGCCCTTTGCTGTAATAGAAATTGCTTTACTTCTAGAGGGTACAACTTTATCCCGGACAGTTCCTTATCGGAATCCAGCAGGGGATATATTTCCCGCTATCCCTGGTAAAATCGTATTCTTCACCTTTTCCTGAGCCAAATAAGCCCTTATATTTTCCCACAAAATTATATGAATGTGTATTATTCTGCCTGAAGGTTTTCTATCATCTTCCTCCTTCTACCCCCATTCGACATAAATCACTGAAATCCTTTTCTCATCATCCAAAAGGTCCGTCCCTCAAGGCGAATGAGCTGAGGGCAGGACGTCAGTTCAGTTCTTTATTTCTGGAGAGGATCGGGGTGATGAAGAGGATGGTCAGGCATATGGCCAGGGTCAGGAAGATTGTTCCTGTAAGGTTTTCAGCCCATCGTTCCTTCAGGATCAGGTCGTTTACATAGTTAGTCAACTGGCCAGGCGACCATTTTAACGTTTTCGTCAAGGATCCTGAGAGGAAGGTTATCAGCATGGTTGATCCGATCGTATAAAAGGCAGCAAGACCCGGCGTTTGGACAAGACTACTGAAGAAAATGACCAACGTCATGATAAAGGTCAGCCATAAACCGTAAACCAGGTACCCCTGCACGAATATTTGAAAGTCAATCGCCCCAAATAATAGATTGATGTAATACAATCCCGCGAGCAGCCCTAGGCTGTAAGACACCCATACAAGCAGTAATGCAGATGACCACTTGGAATAAATATAGGAAGTGTAAGGAACGGGTTTCACAAGGACCAAAACAGCATGACGGTTTTTTCTTTCCCCTGCTACGGTTCCCATGAATCCCAACACGATGACAAGAACGCCAAAGGTACTGAATTGACTTAGAATTGACAATAATACTTCCCCTGACGAAGGGGATGGAATGGATATGACAGTTCCTTCAGGCAAATCCCCTACTGATTGTAATATTTCCGGCAGATAATAGGCTGTTAAAGGCTCAGTCAATCCAAATAAAATGAAAACGATCGGCATCCAGATCACTTTATAATTACGAATGTGCTCGAGCATTTCTTTTCTGAATAATACCCAACCGACTTTCATTTTTTCATCACCTCCATGAAGACCTCTTCCAAACTTTGTTCACCACTGTCAAATTTAGTCACACCCCATCCATTTTCCGAAATGAGGGTAAAGATCCTTGCTCTGTCCCGTTCAAGATCACCTACTTCAAAGGATACCTGATTCCCATTTGCAATCAGGTTATGGATCCAATCTTTTTCCATTAAGTGAGGAATGAACTTATTACTATTTTCATTGAAATACAATGTCAATCTCGAATTATGGTGCCTTGCCTTTACTTCCTGGATCGCCCCTTGTTCAATCAGAACGCCCTCATGAAGAAAAAGGACATCCTCACATATTTGTTCTGCATCATTTAAGATGTGGGTCGAAAACAGAATGGTCGTTTCCTTCTTTAACGTATTTAATAAGTCAAGAACTTCCCTTCTGCCGAATGGATCAAGGGCTGATACCGGCTCGTCAAGGATGATGAGCTTAGGATTATGAATGAGAGCCTGTGCGATTCCAAGCCGTTGTTTCATTCCTCCTGAGTACTGACCCACCTTCCGATTCTTCCCTTCTTCTAAACCGACTAAAGTGATAAGTTCACCTGCTCGGCTCTCTGCGTCCCCTTTCTTCATTCCTGAAATTTCACCGGAGAAGATCAGGTACTCCTTTCCCGTCATCCACTCGAAGAAAGCGGGATATTGAGGCAGATATCCAATCATTTCACGGATATCATCAGGGGCATCCGGAGTCATGATCTTCCCCGCTGTTGGTTTAATTAATCCTGCAAGCATATTTAAAGTCGTCGTTTTGCCGGCACCATTCGGACCGAGCAAGGCAGTGCAGGCCCCGCTCTTCAACTGAAAGGAAATATTTTCAACCGCAAGCTTTTCTTTATATCTCTTCTCTAGAGAGACTACTTCCAAGACGTTCATCTATTTTGTCTCCTTCCGAAGATGAAGTAGATGACCGGTCCAATAATATTAATGAAAATGATGATGATCACCCAAAGCCATTTTGGGCCATTTGTGGATTTTATCCGGATTAGGTCGATCATTGCCACCACGATTAGAATGAGTTGAATAACGATAACAGGAGCAATGAGTCCCCAATTGATTGCTTGTAACGATTGTTGTATTTCGTTCATTTTTTCTTCCTCCCTTAGCTTCTTCAACTATAAGACGGGAAAAGAAAGAAATCGTTCATTTTCCGATGGGATTTTTTTCTGAAAAAAAAAGACCTAGCCCCTTCTTATTATGGGGCTCGGTGCTCGTTATTTCTCTTGATATAAAGTATACATTTTATTCACTTCTGCTTTGACGGTATCCACGAGGGAAGGAGGAGAGATCACTTCAGCCTGACTACCAAATGTGAAGATCCAGTTTACGAGACCGGTACTTACCCGGGCTTTGGTCGACAAAATAAAATGGTCCTCACCATGCCTATGAATAGTGACATTTTTCCCGAACTTATCGATCATCACATTGATGAGGTTGTTATGAAACTTAATCTTGATCCACTCTTCATCTCCGGCAAACATATGAAAGGTTGACTGAACGTATTTGGATACATCGAAGCTTTCATATGGATAGGTTTCCGAAAGCACCTCAACATTACGCAGTCGATCGACCCGATAGTGACGTATTTCGTCCGCTTCAAAATAGTAAGCAATAAGGTAATAAAAATCATTCGCCCATGCAAGAGCGTACGGTTTCACCTTATACAATCGGCCCTCATGACTCAGGTTAAACCGTTTATTGACATCATACCGCCCGTATTGAAACGTGATCATCCTCCGTTCTGCAATCGCTTCATGGATATCATGGATGGTGCGGCGAATAAAAGGACTCTCACTTTTAATGGACGAATCAATTTGGATTTCATTATGTAATTTCTTCCCTTGTTGATGGCTTGTCAGCTGCTTTATCTTCCCTGTCAGCTGCCTCGTTTCCTGTTTCGAAATGAATTTGGCAGAGACAACTGCATCCATCAGCATCCGTAGTTCGTATAACTCGAACAACCGGTATTGGTGGCTGTAATACTTCGGAAGTCCATCTTTTTCCTGATTGATGGTCACATCGAATCCATGTCGGATGAGATGATCCAGATCATCCTTTAAGGAATTCTTGTTAAGTTTTAAATCAGGTCCGTATGCCTGTTTAAAGCGAAGAATGATATCATCCAGATTCAGCTCGTGGTCTTCGTCCGTTTCTTCTTTTAAAATACTCATAAGCTTCAGCAGTCTTTCTTTATTATCAATCCTCGTCATAGGGATATATTCTCCTTTTTAGAGATGATAGTTTTATAAAATTATAAAGTTAATGAAATTTTTGTCAACTTCTTATTCCTCTTTTTGTTTTCAAGAAAGAAAAAGAACCCATGAGGATCATGAGTTCAATTTTCTTACTTCAATAATCGAAAGACTGTCGGGATTTTGTAATAGTCCCCTTCGTATGCCTTTACCGCACCCAGGATGGTGAAGATCAGTGCGAGCACCCCTACGATGGGAGCTAATACAAATCCGATTAGCACCACCATGAGAATGCTGCTTACAAACCCGTAAACGGCGTAAGAAATGAGAAAGTTCAAGTATTCCTTTCCATGGAAATCCACAAACTCCGATTCGTCCTTTTTAATGAGCCAGATGATTAATGGACCGATGAATACGGTGAAGAAGCTTGATATATAGATAAGAGCTGCCATCATTCTTTCATCTTTTGTCGGCATGCCAATTCCTCCTTGTACCACACTTTTAGCAGACACTTGGATTGTATCCTCCTCTATATTTACGTCCGTGCATTCATAAAGTTTCACCCATTTTCGAGATTTTCTTCATGGGGGCTTTTTTTGTTTCTTCATGACAACCCTCATGAAATGTGGGGGATTGGAATATACGTTTAAAAGAGGAGTTTGTCCTTAGAGTTCTTGAAGAAAGGCAGTGGTGAATGTGAACAAAATTGAGGCCTTTATATTGGGCGTTATACAAGGGTTAACAGAGTTTCTTCCGATATCAAGCACCGGGCATCTTTATCTCGGGAGGTTTGCATTCGGACTTGAAGAAGCCGGACTATTTCTGGATACGATGCTTCATATCGGTACGTTGATTGCCGTCCTTGTCGTTTATCAGAAGGAACTTTCATACATGCTGAGGCACCCATTCAGTAAATTATCCTGGATCCTCATCATCGGAACCATCCCTGCTGTGATTATAGGATTTATGTTTGAAGACTATTTTGACGCTATATCAAAGACAGGGTCTACCATCGGTTGGGAGTTTCTTGTGACAGGGTGCATTATGTATGTTGCTGACGGCGTGAAGAACGGATATAAAAAGTTGGATGATCTCTCATACACGGATGCATTGGTGATTGGCAGCTTCCAAGCAGCTGCCATATTCCCCGCCCTTTCAAGATCCGGTTTAACAATAGCCGCAGGATTATTCAGGAAATTGGACAGAGAAACAGCAGCCTATTTCTCCTTTCTCCTTTCTACCCCTGCCATCCTTGGAGGTATCGTGCTTCAAGGAAAAGAAATGATCGGTGGTGAGGCTGAAGCGATCCCCTTTTCAAGTTTAGCCATCGGAACAATCAGCGCTGCAGTATTCGGCTATTTCGCCATTCTGACCATGGTGAATTTCTTGAAAAAGCACTCCTTGAAAATATTCTCCTATTACGTTTGGGCTTTGGGCCTCTTGATTCTCATTCTTCAATACTCAGGATTCATGTAGGAGGATAAATATGGACCATGAATGGATTTTACACATCCTTACATTATTAACCGATTTAGGATATGCGGGAATCTCTCTCGCACTCATGATCGAAGTCATTCCGAGCGAGCTTGTACTTAGCTATGCAGGTTTTATGGTAAATGCCGGCAAACTTACGTTTATAGGAGCCTTCATCAGCGGTGTCGTCGGTGGGACCGCAGCTCAGTTATTCCTTTACTGGTTTGGTTATTATGGAGGCAGACCGTTTTTTGAAAAATACGGGAAATATCTGTTTATTCATTCAAAGCACATTCTTGCTGCAGAGAGATGGTTTGAGAAGCACGGGACGATCGTCATATTCACGGCACGTTTCATACCGATCGTCCGCCATGCCATCAGTATACCGGCTGGCATAAGCCGCATGCCCTTTTCTACATTCACTCTGTACACCTTTGCAGCCATGCTCCCCTGGACATTGTTGTTTATGATCATCGGGATGGAACTCGGAACACACTGGGAGCATATTGAAGTCATCGGGACGCGCTATATTAAACCCCTCAGTTTAATAGCAGTTCTCTCCACCCTTTTTTATCTGATATATTCAAACAGGAAAAATAAAAGGATGGATTAACTTCTTTTTTTACTGAAAATTGTTTAAAATAAGAAGGAAACAAGCCTCACGAAAGGAAAAACGATGAATTCCATACTTTTAAAAAACGTAACCATATATCCCATTACCTCCGAGCCTATTCATAATGGAGCTTTACTCATAAAAGACGGAAAAATCAAACAAATATTCCCTCATGACGTGGAAGGGTTCCATCACGCTTCCGTTTACGATTGTCAGGGGAAATTTCTTTTTCCCGGATTCATTGACTCTCACACTCATTTAGGTCTCTACGACGAAGGTACAGGCTGGGCAGGTAACGACGCCAATGAAACCATCGAACCGATGACACCTCATATCAGGGCATTCGATGGTGTGTACCCACTGGACCCAGGCTTTAAAGACGCCCTTAAATATGGCGTCACCACCGTGAATGTCATGCCCGGAAGCGCAAATGTAATCGGGGGTACCACATCGGTGATCAAAACACATGGTTCTAACATCAGGTCCATGCTTATCAAAGAAACTTCCGGATTGAAAATCGCTTTAGGAGAGAATCCGAAACGAATTCACAGCAATGGAAACAATGATTCCATTACACGCATGGGGATCATGGGAATGCTCAGGGAAGCCTTTTTCTCTGCTAAATATTGTGACCAGCCAGAGGAACTAAGAGTTGCCCCTTTAGTTTCTGCTTTAAAACGGGAAATCCCAGTTCGGATCCACGCTCACAGGGCAGACGATATATTATCCGCAGTGCGTTTCGCTGAGGAATTCAACCTCGACCTCCGGATTGAACATTGCACTGAGGGTCACCTCATATCAGATGAACTCAAAGGAAGGAATTTAAAAGTTTCAGTCGGTCCGACGTTTACAAGACGCTCGAAGGTCGAGCTTAAAAACAAGAGCTGGATCACCTACCAGAAATTGACGGAAGCCGGTGTCGAAGTGTCGGTTACGACTGATCACCCTTACACACCCATCCAGTATCTGAACATGTGCGCTGCGATTGCCGTACGTGAAGGCCTGGATGAACAAAAGGCATTGGAAGGGATCACCATTGCCCCTGCCAGAAACCTTGGTGTATCTGACCGGATCGGCAGTATCGAAGTGAATAAGGATGCCGATTTGGTCCTTTGGAGCCACCATCCATTCCACTTTATGGCAAAGCCCTTATTGACATTCATCAATGGGGAAATCGTTTATCAAAACGTGTAGAAATTTGTTAAAAATTTTCTTCAAAAATCAGCATTTTACCTATTTCCTTTTTGAGATATTTCGTATATGATACAGATGGATAATATATTTCCGGTTACAAAGATGCGATCTATTCATATAGTGAGCGACTGTAATGAAGGGAAGGCAAAAGGTGCGCCACCAGTTTCTTGACTGGTCTTAGTGGGTTCGATTCCCACCCCGAAATTTTTTAGTTACCATTTAAAAATTTCGAGGGTGGGATCGTACGCGAGTAGACTGCCCTCAAGGAGGGTCTACTATGATCAAGAAACGTGAATTACATGAGTGTCATGAACTTTATGACCTGATGGTGCACCCGGATGTCTTCCCTTTTGTGCGTCAAAAGGCGGATTCCTATGAGGAACTTCTTTTCCTGACGAAACAAACCATTGAAGCAGAAGAACGGGGAGAACTTATTTCCCGGACGATTTTGGACGAGTGGGGCAACCCTATCGGCACGATCAATTTATTTGATATCCAGGAAAATGCAGGATTCCTTGGAACATGGCTCGGTAAGCCGTTCCACGGCAAAGGTTATAACCAGCCGGCGAAGGATGCATTCTTTTCCGAGTTATTTTTTGAACTGGGCATGGAAACCATCTTTATGAGAATCAGAAAGGTGAATACCCGTTCACAAAAGGCCGCAGAAAAACTGCCTTATGTTGTAAAGGCTAATGATTCAAGGAAATCTCTTTATGATCAATTAAATGCGCAAGAAGAAGTGTATGATCTGTATGAAATCCCGAAAGATCTGTACACACTCTATTTATATCAGCTTCAGCAATCCCCGGAAGAAGAGCAGGCCCTTGAAGCGTAAACAAAGAAAAAGGTTATCACAAAGGTATTTACCTATTGTGATAACCTTTTTGTTTAATCACATTAAAAGGAGGCATGGATCATGAAAAATATGGTAAAGGTGATGGCTAGTTTCAGATGCCATGTCCGGTCCTTCCTTTTGAAGCGCTTAAATCCCATGATTACTAGGAAGAAGAGCGTGATACTCGAGAATATCCCCGTTATATTTGTGAAGTCCCAATGGAAATCTCTGATGATTGCCAGAATTGCGTGTAACACCACACCTGCCGTTGCCAATAGCGCTAAGGGAACGTGCCATTTCCTCAACAGCTTTCCTGCAAATTGCACAAGAGGTTTTATTTCAATATCCTTCCACTTTATCCCTTTCAACCCTTTCCATTTCAATAACAAGAAAATCGGAAAGATACTGAGGACGACAAAATAAATTATTCTTGCTATGGACCCGAATTGTTTGAGAAATTCCTTGTAAGATTCCTCATCCATCCCCATGAGCACTTCCTGGTTAGCCGTAATGAGGAGAATTCCTGCCGCTGCTAAACAGCTGCTTAATGCCAAATAGAAGATGATATTTTTCCGTTCCTTTGGATTTGGGATGAATTTTGATAAAAATGTTGGGTGACCGACTTTCGATTTGGGTTCCATTTAGTTTCTCCTATTATCATTAAGAATTATATGTTTACTATAACCCTCTAACATGAAAATTAAATGAAAATCCAATGAAATAATCAAACTCCCACCAAAAATCCGCTAAAAGAAGCGGAGCTTGAATGGTATTGATGCCTTATCCTCAATTCTTAGATCAGCATCTATACACTCAAGCTCCTATTCTTATTTCTGTTTAGCTATTTTCTCGAAATACAAATTTCGGACGACAAATGTTTTATAATTCTCCAATTTCCTTTTTTCTAAAGGGTGATGATTGATTCCCATCTTTTTAAGTTCTTGGAGATACCATCCTTTTGAGTATTGATACGCCATTCCACTTCTCCCCTCCAACCATTTGTATACTATATGCTTGAAGGGGAGTCCCATGACTCTTTAACGGGACATGGAGGAAAGTACCTCATACATGTCCTGGATGGTGTAGGCTTTTTCACCTTTTTCCATATTACGGACCATTGTGTCACGATTTCTCTTAAGCTCGTTGACACCCGCCAAGAAGCTCTTTTCGTTCAGCCCTTCTTCTTCCAGCTTTATCGCATAACCGTGTTTCACGAAGCTGTTGGCATTGAGGATTTGATCTCCTCGGCTTGCTTCCCTTGATAGGGGAATCAATAACATCGGTTTCTTTAAGGCCAGAAATTCAAAGATGGAATTCGAACCGGCGCGGGAAATCACGAAATCCGTCATCGCAAGGTAATGAGGCAGTTCACCCTTGATGAATTCGTATTGGCGATACCCTTTTTGAACAAGGCTTTCATCCACATTTCCTTTTCCGCAAATATGAATGATTTGAAAAGTGGAAAGCAGTTCCTCCAGATTCCCTCTTACCGCTTCGTTAATCTTTCTTGCTCCAAGACTTCCTCCCATGATCATCAAAACAGGCTTATCCTCATAATAACCCGTTAACCGCTTTCCTTCGCGGGCGTCACCCGTAAATAATTCTTCACGGATGATGGCTCCTGCGCATAATGATTTATCACTCGGAAGTGATTGGACCGTTTCCGGGAAAGTCGTAAATATTTTTGTTGCGAATGGGACGGCCAGTTTATTGGCGAGTCCCGGAGTGACATCGGACTCATGGATTGCCACAGGAACTTTGGCCAACTTAGCAGCCATCACGACGGGGACGGAAACAAATCCCCCTTTGGAAAAGATGATGTCCGGTTTCGTCTTCCTGATGACGGATAGTGCGTCAACTACTCCCTTCATGACTCGAAACGGATCCGAAAAGTTTTTCCAGGAAAAATATCTTCTAAGCTTCCCGCTGGAAATGCTTTTGTACGGGATATGTGGAAATTGTTCCGTAATGATTTCCTTTTCGATTCCATCTTCCGAACCTATATACGTTATGTCCCACCCTTCTTTTTCAAAGTGTGGAATCAGTGCTGTATTAACCGTGACGTGGCCCGCTGATCCTCCGCCCGTAAATAAAATACGTTTCTTCATATGTATAAACTCCTAACTCAAATTCTAATTTCCTTCTCTCTAACCATTATACACTTTACCAAAAATACAGGCGGGATAGAACCACGAAAATTTGACAAAAAGAAAAATGAACCTTATTCAAGAACTCTTGGGATTCATGAGGATTACCTGGATGTATAGCCCCTATCCCTATTCAAGATATAATTGGCTACATTTCTTCCACTTATCGTCACCATCGGGGATCCTCCCCCTGGGTGTGTCGTTCCACCTGTGTAGAAAAGGTGTTCAATGTCCCTGCTGACATTTGAAGGACGAAGAAACGCTTCAGGCATGCGGTGGGAGGCGAGTCCGTAGAGCGAGCCTTTATAAGCAGAGAATTTATGTTTTTAAACATGATCCAAATCCAGTGCTGCCATTGTTTTGTCATTCTTTCCCTCCCATAAGGTCATCTCCCTACATGCATATTGAGTCCTCGTTTGATGAGCATATTTCACTCTCTATCCCCATGAAAATATGGTACAGTATGATAGTGAAATCACCATGCTGTATCTGAAGGCATTCAGGAGGAGTACGTCCAATGAGAGAAACTCATACACTTAAAGGTAAGATCAAACAACTATCCATCATACTCATTCCCATCCTTGTCACGCAGCTTGGGATGTTTGCCATGAACTTCTTCGACACGATCATGTCAGGGAAGTATTCTCCCATTGATCTTGCAGGTGTCGCCATCGGCTCTTCCCTTTGGGTACCGGTCTTTACAGGATTAAGCGGGATCCTTTTGGCCGTGACGCCCATCGTCGCCCAATTGAATGGACGCGGCAACAAGAAAGAAGTCCCCCATACTGTGCTTCAAGGTGTATATGCTGCCATCGCTTTATCCCTTATCATCATGGTGGCTGGAGGACTCGTTCTCAATCCGATATTAAACGGGATGAATATAGAACCGGAAGTCCGTATTGTGGCGAAGGAGTATCTCATTGCCCTCTCGTTCGGAATGATTCCCCTCTTTATCTATAATGTATTAAGATCATTCATCGACGCACTGGGGATGACGAGGGTGACCATGTTCATCACTCTCATGTCCCTGCCGATCAATGTCGTGTTCAATTATCTTCTTATTTTCGGTAAGTTGGGGCTTCCGGCGCTTGGAGGAGTAGGTGCAGGTGTTGCGTCTGCCATCACCTATTGGCTGATTACACTCATCGCCTTCTGGGTCGTCCATACGAAAGGTCCTTTTAGTCAATATTATATCTTCCGGACCATCCATAAGCCTGACCTTGCTAAATGGAAAGAAATTTTTGTGATCGGTGTACCGATCGGTTTATCGATTTTCTTCGAAGTTAGCATATTTTCAGCCGTTACGTTGCTGATGAGTAAGTATGATACGGTGGTCATCGCGGCTCACCAGGCAGCAATCAATTTTGCATCATTCCTCTACATGATCCCGCTGAGCATTTCCATGGCCTTGACCATCGTTATAGGCTTTGAGGTCGGGGCAAAGAGGCTTCGGGATGCCAAGGTTTACAGCTGGATGGGCGTCAGCTTTGGATTGCTGTTGGCTGTCATATATGGAGTCATATTGCTCGTCTTCCGTTCTGAAATCGCCTATCTTTACTCGGATGATGCGTATGTATTAGAGTTAACGGCTCACTTCTTATTATATGCCGTATTCTTTCAGCTTTCAGACGCGATACAAGCCCCTGTCCAAGGTGCGCTCAGAGGATATAAGGATGTGAATATCACCTTTATCATGGCGCTTGTATCGTATTGGGTGATCGGCCTTCCATTGGGATATTTCCTGGCCAACTACACCCATTTCGGGCCTTACGGCTACTGGCTTGGGCTTACATCAGGCTTAACGGCAGGCGCCATAACATTATCAGGCAGGCTTTTATTAATACAAAAGAAGTACAAAAAACAATATAGTCATTAAAAGGGAATAAGAAAATCGTGACCAAAGAGCAACGGACTCTATCACTGCCGTTGCTCTTTATTGATGAAATACCTTTCCAAGGACATCCTTACCACCCGTAACGGGAATGATGGAACCGGTAATGAAATCAGATTCTTCCTGACATAGGAATGAAATGATCCTCGCCAAATCTTCTCCCGTTCCAGGGCGGCCAATGGGGGTATGTGGATCATGTTGTTCTTTCGCATGACTGATGTCACTTTCCTTCCAATCCCCTACTATGTCACCCGGGCAGACCATATTTGCGGTTATGCCGTTCTGTGCTTCTTCAATTGAAATCGTTTTTGTAAAGGAAGCGAGACCTGCTTTAGCTGCAGCGAATGCAGAACGGTAAATCCAGCCCGGCGCTGATTCAACCCTATCATATCCAAAGGTGATGATTCTTCCCCATTGTTTTTCGCGCATCTTTGGAATCATTAATCTTGATAAGTAAAATACGCTATTTAAATTCCCATTCACAATATAATTCCATTCCTCAGGGGAATAATCGGCAAATGACTTTCTCTCTTTCACATAGGGTCCGGCATTGTGAATCAGGATGTCGACACTCTCCACCTTACTCCAGATTTGAGATGCCATCCGTTCACATTCTTCCGGTACGGAAATATCCCCCTTGATCGGGATGATGGAATTGGAGTGGGTTTGGGTTAGTTCAGAAACCAATTTCTCAACCAAAGTATCATCGCTTCTATAGTTCAGGATGACCGTGTATCCTTGTTTAGAGAATTCCTCCACCGTCTTCCTTCCGATTCCCTTTGATCCGCCTGTTATGAGGACAACTTTATCTTCTTTCATCAAGCTCACTCCACGTACTCGTTATATCTCAATAGTATGAATGATTATCGGGAAATGCAAATCTAAGCTCTTACATAGTCGTTTAACATGGTATAAGAAAATCGCATAATCATTTCATTAAATAAAGGGAGAATAAAAAAAACGGTTCAACGTCAATTGTTGGGGTGAAGTGAGTTTTGCTTCACCCTTATCCAATATGCGTGCCCATTCTTTTATACTTATGTGTCAGTAAAATCTTTGCTCGAAAACGAAGAAAGCTTCTAAAGCCAAATGCGTTTCGTTTCATCACTTTCGTTAAGTTGTTTATGCCCTCTAAAAACCCGTTTGAATAGTTATATCGAAAGCTATTCAATATTTCATTTTGCCAATTCTTTAGTG
>NZ_LIXZ01000024.1 GCF_001305855.1 Rossellomorea vietnamensis
CTCCATCTATCCGCCTCATTTACTTTCTGCACCTTCGACAGTTCGGACTTCATCTTGTATTGCAGACTTATCCAGTGCAACAAGCCTTATATGAGATTCGTGTTCCTCGGACCGGAGGTTTGCCGCCCGCTTCCTTCAGATTCCGGGTCGCCCCGGACACCCTTGCGTTAAGCTAACCGCTACAACTGTCTTCACGGCTCGGGACTCTCACCCTATAGATCACACCCATGCCGGGCGCACAACAAAAAAGGCGAAGACAGAAGCCCTCACCTTTTTCATACCTTGAAAAGAGAAATCATAAACATTTGAATCGGTTTAAATCGCAACTAAAGGTGTTGGTACTTTTGGGTCCGTATCAAATAGATCGATTTGTTCTCCTACCAAGATTCCTCTTGATTCGAGCGTCTGGGTGACACTCATCCTCGCGAGATCTTTCATATTGTTATCGAGGCTCAGATGGGCGAGGTAAATACCCTTGGTGTTATCACCCATCACTTCACTCATGGCTATGGCCGCATCTTCATTGGACACATGGCCGTAATCGCTAAGGATCCGGCGTTTGATATTCCATGGGTAACGGCACATTCTGAGCATTCCTACATCGTGATTGCTTTCAAATACATAGGCGTCGGCATTCGAGATGATCCCTTTCATCCGATCGCTTACATACCCCGTATCGGTGACAAGAACAAGCTTCTTATCCCCTTGGTGAAAGACATAGAACATCGGCTCAGCCGCATCGTGCGACACCCCAAATGACTCGATGCTTATCCCCCCAAAGTGCTTGGCCGTTTCCATATCAAAGGAAAACTTCTGCTCTGTATCAATCTTCCCCACTAGACCGTCCATGGCGCTCCACGTCTTATCGTTCGCATAGATCGGCAGCTTGTACTTCCTCGCCAACACACCGATCCCCTTAATATGATCACTATGCTCATGGGTGACCAGGATCCCCGACAAATCTTCTATCTTTCGGTCGATCTGGCTGAACAATCCTTCCATCTGCTTGCCGCTCAATCCGGCATCAACAAGAAAGGAATGTTCCTCCGACTCAACAAATATCGCATTTCCCGTACTGCCGCTTGCAAGTACACTAAAATGCATCGTCATATCTCTCACTCCAATGTTTCTTTTTCCGGTTTGCTGATCTCTACAATCTGTCCTTCCACCGCGTTGATAAACAAATTTTCTTTTTTGTCTCCTGATTCCACGACAAAGTGCCAGGTAGGTGCCAGGACCTGTGACTCCTCGGACAGAAACGTCCAATACCCCAATTTCGGTTTATGGACAACACTATCCGGACTGATTTTTTGATTCGTATAAAGGCCCTGCAATGCTACAAACGACGGGATGATGGATTTATCTTCTCCAAACTCATTCAGATCCTCAAGCATCGACTGTTTATACGATACAATTTTGTTATCATTATTGACAGTAAGGACGATCTTTCCATTTGTATTATTGAATAACTGTCTTCCCCGATAGGTCTGATAATACGTGATCGTCTGTTCTTCCGTGCTGTAATTCCAAAAGCTATACTTATCACCATCAATGACCTGGTTCTCCATGAAGTCATTTAAATCGTCCGGTGAAAAATCCTTATCTAATGGAACAGGTTCATCTAACGTGGAATGAATTGTACTTTCGTTAATAATGGTCACGTCTTGATCTTTTAATACGCTGATATCTGCGTCCTTAAACTTCCTCGATTTAGCCTGGATATATTTTTCTTCCGTTGGATCCTGTGATAACGTCTTGGGATATTTTATCTTGTCCGCCTTTAATTTTTCCTCAAAAGTAGCCTGACTAAGTGTTTCCGGATTGCTTTCAGACACTTTATTAACAAAAAGGGACATCAAAAAGATATCTAATACGAGAAAAACAATAATGAAAATGCTTTTCGTTTTACTCCAATCCATCTTTTAGTCCCTCCTTGTCATCCACGGGTAACCTCAACCAATTACCATCGTATTTGTAATACCAGGAGGGTTCGAAATTAAGCTTTCTGCTTTCATTTGGGTCTCTGGTCATTTTGTACCCAATGGCAATATCTTCTACATAATCAAGATTGATCGAATCCACTTGATTCAAAGCATAGATGACGGAAGAACCTGATGGCAAGCGAACTTCAGCCGTATCTTTAAAGGAGAAGTCGAGTTTAAAGTAAGGCCGACTGTATTTGTTAATGCCATTCTGACCCCATGTTTGGGAGATTTCAGCCATCCCGTTATCGTTGAAGACAGGGTGGTTTTGCAGGAAAAGTCGATAAACAATCTTATTTTCATAAGGGCTTATGGAGAAGAGTTGGTAATCATCCGTCCAACCTCCATGATCATTGACAAACTCCATGCTCTTCTGAACCAGCATAGCAGGTGAGGAGCCATCATCTTTCTCCTCAGAAGGGTTAACAAACGAAAATGTATTGTGACTCTTATCGACCGTCAATATGGATGAAACATCCATATAGGTCGCCAAATCGTCCACTGAGCCCATATTCACACTATTGGGATCACTAAATAATGCCTGTTTATATTCTTCCAGCGAACTTAATTCCGTGTAGTAATAATAACTGACATAATCCTCGGCATCCTTGGGCAGAAAAATGGTTTTCTTCTCATTTATAGGTTGTTCCACATATTGACGATAAGCGCTATTATATAATGCTCTTTGCACGAAGTTCCGTTTAAATGAATCCAGACTGGCAAGGCTGACCTGACTTTCATACACAGCCTTCTCCTTTTTATCGTCGCTCACTGTAATAAAGAAAATGGAGCCTGTATCACGATTATCATTATCTAAATCAATGACAATACGATTAAACGAAGCAGTTGAAATATTTTTTTCTTCCAAGTTCAATCCTTGACTAAAGACAGATAAGGGAACGATGTCGGGATATACGAGTTCAACCTTGTCTTTGCTCTGAATAAGAGTATTTATTTCTTGAAAACTATACTCATTCGATACATTTTTAATTTCAAAAAGAGACCACTTTCCCAGCTGCTCGGTCACTTTATCCATTTCGGTCTGACTGGACGTACCGACCGTTTTGTCTCTTCCATGATAATAGAGCTTAAACGGCTTAATCAGATGGGTATTCAGCTCATTATCCTTGAGCTTTTCCCCGACAGAAACATCATAAGCACCATCGCTGTTGATCGTATCGTAACCTGGTGAATAGGTCCAGAGATTAAAGGTAAGGAAGACACTTATGCAAACAAGTACGGTTAAGACTATCGATTTGATTTTTTCATAATTCATGACCAATCATCCTCCTGTGTTGAATCATATGGGAGGGTAAATACGATTGTCGTCCCTTTGCCTTCTTTACTCTTCGCCCACACATCTCCACCGTGTGCCGATATCATTTCTTTCGCAATGGCAAGCCCCAATCCAGTACCGCCCATTTGTCTCGTACGGGCTTTGTCTACACGGTAGAAACGCTCAAAGATCTTCTCCAGATTATCTTTCGGAATCCCTAGCCCCTGATCGGATACACTGATCTCGATGAATCCTTCTTTTTCTTTCACCATAAAAGTAATGGTTCCGCCTTCTGGTGAATACTTTAATGCGTTGGAAATGATATTATCCAGCACTTGAGTGATCTTATCCTGATCAATTTCTACAAACATCGCTTTATCCGGTAAGAAACGGTTAAATGTCACATTTATATCTTTCGTCATTTCAAAACGATCAATGATTTTATGGAAAAACAGGATGAAGTCCACCCAATCCTTATTAAAACGGTAGTCTTTGCTATCCATTTTTGATAATTGGAGGAGATCATTGACGAGACGTATCATTCGCTCTGTCTCGTTCTGGGTCACGTCAAGAAATTGGGGGGCTATTTCCCTATCTTCCCATGCTCCTTCTGCCAGAGCCTCAAGATAGCTCCTCATCGTCGTCAAAGGAGTTCGAAGCTCGTGGGAAACGTTGGCGACAAATTCCCGTCTCTCTAAATCTATCTTCTCTTGTTCCGTAATATCATGCAAAACTGCTATAAGACCATTCACGAAGCCCGTTTCTTTTTGGATAATAGAGAAATTCGCGCGTAAAATATACGGTTTATCCTTGGTACTGTAATCCAAAATGATAGAGTCCTGTGCATTTGATAAATCATCAAATGTATACTCCTCATCCAGCCCCAACAACGAAACGATCGGTTGGGAAACGACTGTTTCACGTGAAACATCCAGCATATCAGCAGCAGGATCATTAATGAGAATGACCCGGCCTTTTCGATCTGTCGCAATGACACCATCCGTCATATAAGACAAAACTGAAGAAAGCTTCCTTCGTTCCCCCTCAGTCGTTGCCTGGGCTTCTTGAAGACGCTTCGTCAGATTATTAAACGTAATAGCCAACTGACCGATTTCATCGTATCCATAGACCTTTACCTTCCTCGAAAAGTTACCTTTCGCCATGGCTAAGGCCTGCTTTCTCATATCCGATATGGGCCTGGTAACGGTCTGTGCTAATAAAACACCCAGAACTGCCGTTATCGCCAAAGCAATAATGGTCCCATTCGTGAATATTTTATTGATTTCACTCATTTGATCATAAACCGTTTCGATTTCCCCGGCGATATAGATGGTACCTATGACTTCGTTGTTCGACTCAATCGGTTTGGTGTATACCCATATTCGATCCTTTGTCTTATCATCAAGGTAGATATCATCGTCTCCAAATCCGAGTGCAAGAGCTTTTTTAACCTCTTTTTCTGCACTGATCTGACCGACCAGACCCTGATTATTAGGATCAGAGGTCCCCTCAATCCTGGCTCGGCTATTAATGACCCTGATTTCAGCTATATCAGATGTTTTACTGCTATCATCCAATATCCTGTATATATCCTCTTGAAGGGTGGGATCGTCCTCTGTCCTTTTTTTCAACATGGCTTCTTTAACGGTATATTCTAATAAGTTCACTCTATTGGTAATAGAGGTTTTAAAGTTCTCTACAAGCTTCTGCTCAAGTTCCCGCACAAAATAAACCCCGATGATTTGCATGGCGAGCAGGATGAGCAGAACATAAATCAGAACAAATTTAAGATGAATCGAACGGGTTAAGCCAACTTTCTTCATTACATATTACTCCTGTTCAGGATTTCGTAAGTAATAACCTACTCCTCTACGTGTTACGATCCAGGTAGGGTGACTTGGGTTATCTTCAATTTTCTCGCGAAGACGTCTGACAGTAACATCGACTGTACGTACATCGCCATAGTAATCATAACCCCAAACAGTTTGAAGTAAATGCTCACGGGTCATGACCTGTCCAATATGCTTTGCTAGGTAATGAAGGAGCTCGAACTCACGGTGAGTCAATTCGATTGTTTCTCCCCTTTTTGAAACAACGTAGGCATCCGGATGGATCGTTAAGGATCCGACGGTTATTTCATTGTTTTCATCCTCGACAGCTTGTTGGGCCCCATGCTGATGACGTCGCAGATTGGCTTTCACCCTGGCAATCAATTCACGTGTACTGAACGGTTTGGTCACATAATCATCCGCCCCAAGCTCAAGACCCAGTACTTTATCGATTTCAGAGTCTTTCGCTGTCAGCATGATGATCGGCATTTCATACTTCTTCCTGATTTCACGGCACACTTCCATTCCATCACGATTCGGAAGCATAATGTCGAGGAGGACAAGATCCGGCTTGATTTCTTCCGCCATCTTGACCGCTTCATCGCCATCATATGCACAATGAACCTCATAGCCTTCTTTCTTTAAATTAAACTGTAATATATCTGCAATTGGTTTCTCATCGTCAACGACTAATATTTTCTTTTCCATATCAATTGATCTCCTTTAGAAAAAAGTAATGGATCATATAAATTTGTGATTAGTATAGGATTCTTCCTTTAAATTTACCACTTTCTCCATATTAATTCATCTTTAACTCTATCATACCCTTTATTTCAATGCTTGTTGACTATAATCTAAATATAACAAAGGGGACTGACAAATAAAATGATTGTGTCAGTCCCTTGCTTGATTACCTCTATATAATTACAATACATCCAATGGATTAATCAATGATCCATTTTTGAATATTTCGATGTGAAGATGAACGCCTGTTGCTTCACCGGTTTCTCCCATGACTCCGAGTTTTTGCCCTCTTTCAACCGTTTGGCCGGCAGAAACAGAGATCGAGTCTAAATGAGCATAAAGAGTTCTATATCCATTTCCATGATCGATGATGACCTTATTTCCATAACCGCCATCATCCCAGCCTGCTGATACGACTCTTCCGTTATCAACGGATTTAATCGTACGGTCACTTGGACGGGCGATGTCGATACCTTTGTGCATTTTCCCCCATCGCTGTCCTTGCTTGGAAGAAATATAACCACCATTCGTCGGCCAAGCAAAACTTCCCGATCCTCTTGAAGGAATGGCTTTCGTTCCTTTAATCACGATATATTTCACTGGATCTTTTAATTTCTTTTCTTCTTTTACATTTTTAGCAGTCTGAGAACCATTTACCTCCGTCGTTTCGAAAGTAACGGATTTCTCACCATCCTGACCTTCCTGTTTCACTTTCGTGTCGCCTTTGTTCATAGAAGAGTCTTCCTCTACTTCTTTATCATAAGCGATCTTTTCAATCTTATTTGCTTCCTTCTTAACGAGTACGTGAACAAGTGGCTCGTATACAGTCACGTTTAACTCTGTACCCACTTTCAGCGCGTCGTCCTCTTTCAAACCTTCGTTTAACTTAAGTAAAGTACCGGTCGTCAATTGATGATCTTCAGCAATCGTACCAAGAGAATCGCCTTCTTGCACCTTGTACTTCTTCTCTTCTAACGAACCTTTTTCAAGAAGATCAGCCGCTTCTTTAGGAGACATCATCTCTTCCGGTTTCACCTGTGCCTTTTTCACGTCTACATTCTCTTTGAAAGAAACTTCTAATAAACGAGTTTCATTTTCTTTTAAAGCGGGTAAAGAAGTAGTGGAAGAGTCCTTTTCTCTTGCCTCTAAATCAGCCAGCTCTTCTTCAGAAACATAGTTAAGCTTAAAGGCTTTTAAAGCTTCTTCAGCCGCCAGTTCGTCTTTCACATACGCAACCGGCTTATTATCGACAACCAAAGTAAATGCATTTGCTTCAATCGCTACAGATTGATTTAAACTCTCAATGACTTGTTGATTATTTGTTTTGGAAGCTTCAAATACATTCTCAGGTATGTATGTAACTTCATGATCGAAATCAACCTGATAATCACTGTATTCCTTCTGAGCCTTCTCAAGCTTCTCCTCCAATACAGCCTTTACTTCGTCCTGACTTGTAACGGCACCTACATACTCACTACCCATGTACACATGATAGATGGTTTGCAAATCTTTTCCTGACCCTGAAGCCGCAGCAGAAGAAAAGGTTAAAGTGGTAAGAGCGAGTGTTGTAATCCCTACTCTCTTTACTAATTGACTTGATCTATGTCGAATATTAAGTTTTTTGTATTTTTCTAAAATGGGTGATAACTTCTCTCCAAAACTCATTGACTTGCCTCCTATAAACTAAAGCAAAAATCCCAGTTAACGGTAGTTCATTAAGCCTAATTTAGTCAAATTCTATAAAATTACTACTTTACTAATTTACCATAATTCGACGAAATCCGGGACGCAGAATCATGATTGTAATATAACTGTATAATTTGTCTGAAAATATTCTTTTACCTCTTGGACAATAATCCGCGTCATAATGGGAATAGTATAGGACTAAGGAAGGATTCGTAATTGAAATAGGATTGGTAGAAATTAGAGGATTTCTGATGATTTATGTTACACGCGTGTTACAAATGCATAATAAAAAAGTACTACGAGAGTCAAAGTCGTCGCAGTACTTTTTGTGTGATGGCTCAGGACGGAATCGAACCGCCGACACATGGATTTTCAGTCCATTGCTCTACCAACTGAGCTACTGAGCCAAATAGTTTTCGGCTTCCGCTAAGCTTCGAATCTCTTCGTCAGCTCACTCAGTCACATCCTCACGTATGTAAAATACGCTCCGGTGTTCCTTCGATCGCTTCCTTGACCTTCTCGCTTATCGAAACCCTTTTCCATTTCATGAATATCATTTCAAGCATATCAGATATGTAAATGGCGGTCCGGACGGGACTCGAACCCGCGACCTCCTGCGTGACAGGCAGGCATTCTAACCAACTGAACTACCGGACCAGAGTTTTTTGACGATAGTCAAAATAACTATCCTTACTTTGCGTTAGCAAAATAGGTTTCATTATCTTGCGCTAGCAAAATATTTCACCCTGCTTTGCGTTTGCATAAAATATGTATTCTATTTCCGAATAGTGTTGCCTAGTATGCCAGCAATCTATCATTAAGGAAATAAAAATGACCCATACGGGATTCGAACCCGTGTTACCGCCGTGAAAGGGCGGTGTCTTAACCGCTTGACCAATGGGCCGTAAAAAATGGTGAGCCATGAAGGATTCGAACCTTCGACCCTCTGATTAAAAGTCAGATGCTCTACCAACTGAGCTAATGGCTCTCTAAGTATATATAAACACGAATCGAAGGCTTGATCAAAGCCTCTTTCGTGACAACGAAATTAATATTATCACAGTATGATTGTCGAGGGCAACAGTTTTTTTGGTTTTTTTGTCGAAAATTATTTCTTGGGGAATAATTTGGTTCTTTCAGTATATAGGTGAATTAATTTTAATGAATCCACACACAAAAAAAGACCCGCCATCAGAGCCACAAACCGCTCCAACAGCAGATCCCACAATCAATAAGTCAAACTAGCCGCTACAACCAATCCGACGACAATCGCTGCGGAGAAGAGGCTGAACCCGATGGCGATGTTTCCTTCTTCCACTTTCTTCGCTAAGTTCGTACGCGGAGTCAGAACGTACTCGATGATCCAGTAGGCGATGACCTGGGTTGCGATTCCGATTAAGCCCCAGACGAAAGCGTCAAGCAGGTTCAGGCTGTTCGCCCAGACGGTGTAGATGACGATGGCGAGTCCGATGGCTTTTCCCCACAGCTTCAAGGCTACGGCGATGTTCCCTTCTTTGATCAGGGCGGCTTCTGAAAATTTGGTGGTGAAGGCGAAGACGGCGATTCCGAGGATCATGAGTCCAAGACCGGTACCGACGTGGGCCAGAAAGCTGAGTAAGGCGTCACTTGTTATGATTTGCATGTGTTTCTCTCCTTTTTAATTCTCCCGTATCCCTACAGGCAGAAAGTATGATTCGTTATCGGTTATGGCATTTCCGGCTCGTATGCCGATGGCGCCCGGGTTGCCGTTGATAATGAAGCTCCCGACCATCAGGCTTGCTTCCTTTTTTCCTTCATCGGTTGTGATCTCCGAGACAGGAAGTGGGCAGAATTTTTGATATACAGGGAGGGTTTGTTTATAGGTTTCATTTTTATCCTGTAATAGGACCTTCCCTGTTGCTTCCAAGATCTTGACCGTATCTCCTTCGCGGCCGAATGCAGGTTTCTGAACGTAGGTTATCCCGCTTTCCTCGAATGGTTCGGGATCCAAATAGGTTGGAAGGAAGTAGCGTTCGATCCATTTGTGTTCTTCTTCGGTAAAGAAGGGGCTACCCTCTTCATGCAGCCCCCATATGAGTGCCTGCACCCCTTTCGATTGCAGCAAAAAGGCGGAAGGAGGGTTCAGGATCGCAAGCTTTCTATCCAATACCAAATGCATCAGTTCCAGACCGACTTTTTCTTTGGTCAGTGGATCTTGATCATCGACGAGATGCTCGACAGGATAGGTTTGCCTGTATAAGACATCGATTCGCTCTCCAGTGGGAGTATATAGTCCATCGTCCCGTATTTGCAGCTGATCGAGACTGACATATTCTGAAGGGACTCCTGAAAGGCCCTGAATATACTTCGTCGTCAAGTAATCTTCTTCATGATCAGCATGAGAAGTGAAGACGATTTTTGCGTCTCCTTTTCGTTGAAGGGACTTCCAGGAAGATAAGAGACCCCGTTTCAACTCCTTGGTTAATTGCTGTTCCATCCCGGCGTTCGGGTTCGGACAATCAAAATACTGACATACCCTTTCATTTACGTAATAGAGCTCTTTGATGAAGGTAGGAGTATCACTATTAAATTCCAATAGTTTCATTTTCCCTTCTGAAACGACAAAATCGAATCTTCCGATAAGACATTCTTGCGGAATGGATTTGAGTTTAATATAAGAAAGTGATTCCTCGGGATAGCCGAGTTCGAGGAGGGTGTCGTCTTCTAATTCCCGCAGCAAATCGGCTGTCTTATCAAATATGGCGTACACCCGCTTGGATGCTTCGTGAATCCTTAGAACCGTTTCACGTGATTTCATATGAAGATCCAATAAGGCATATTCCATGTCATATAAATTGTGCCAGAACTCAGGGATTCCGTTGTAAAAGTCATTTCTTTTTTCACGATGAGAGGTTGTCATATCAGCCTCCGAATCCACCTTTAGAGCCGCTCCCGATTCCTGACTTATAGCTTTTGGAGTATGATTTGTATTTGGAGAAGCTTTTCAGGTTTGATTTGTTTTTAAACATCCTGCCGGCGAACCAAAAATAGCCGAAGTGGGGTGACCGTTTGTCATCGCAATAATACGTCCCGCTATCGTCATCCCAATCCCAGTCGTCACAGTCTACATCCGTCGGTTCCGGTGGAAGGTCCTGATTCCCGCATCCTGTGACAGATATCGCCATGACGGAAGCGGCCACTCCCGCCATCATTTTTTTCGTTTTGTTCATCTTCTTTCCTCCTCCAGCTTATATCCCGTTGCCTTCACATATAGTATATACACATAACGGTCCTCATCGATTTCAGCAGAGTCCCGTTCCCATTCAATCCCGTCTATATAATAATAAACAGAACCGATGACGCTTAAAATATCAAGATGGTAATCATGATGTTCTAATTTTAAAATGGGATTACTTTTCCGCTGATTTAATTCCCTGACCTCCAGTATCAGTCGTTCAGGGGGAAATAACGGATCCTTCAGCGGTTCCTCTTCATAGGTTTCTACATAAATGATGAATAAATCCCCTTCAATCGCAGAAGACAGCTGCCGGAAGGTGACTCCTTCCTTCACGAAGAACTCACATTCCCTTCTTGCCAGGATCTGCTCCAGTTCAATATCTTGATAATGATAAATCGCTTCAAAGGTGTCATTCCCTTTTCTCAATCTATATTCTAATATCGGTGCTTTCATTTATTACTCCAGCCTCCTGCAAGTGATTTCTTTTAACTATACGGACCACTGTGGAAAAGGTTTCATTTCCCGGGTGTTCATTGGTATGATTGAACTATGATTTTTTTAAAAAAGGAGGGGCTGTATGCTTATTTTCCAAAGGATTTGGAAACAGATCACAAAAATGGACTTTGGTTTCATTCTTCTATTATCTCTGATTATCATCCTGTTGGGAACCGTTGGCAGTCATTTTTTGGAACCTGAAACCTTTCCAACGCTCTTTGACGGATTCTGGTGGACGATGACGACCTTGACCACTGTCGGTTATGGGGATTACTTTCCCGTTTCGGTTGGAGGTCGGATGCTTGGGATCTTCCTATTCATCTTTGGAATCGGGATCATCGGGGTGTTGATCAGTAAGACGGTTGATTCGATTACGACGTTTCAGAAATTCAAAAGGGAGGGAAAATTAGTGTGTACATATGAAGATCATTATATTTATATCAATTGGTCAAAGAAAACGGAGAGGGCCATTGAAGAAATTCTCGCCCATATGCCCGAGGCTGAGATTGTCCTTATTGACATGCTGCCCATCACGCCGATCGAGCATGAGCAGGTACATTTCATCCAAGGAGATCCTTCTGATGAAAATGTCTTACTAAAGGCCAATATCTTCGAAGCGAAACGGATTGCGATCTTTTCCGATTCAAAGATCGAGGATCCTTCCCTGGTGGATGGGAAGACATTGTTAATAGCGTCCGCCGTTGAAGGCTTATCAAAAATGCATGAGAAGGAAGTCCATACCATCGTAGAAGTATCGGAAGACCGTCATATTCCGAAGTTCCAGCATATTGCCGTAGAAGATTTCATTCTATCAAATGATTCTGTCTCCCTTCTCATGGCTAAAGCCACCCTTCATCCTGGAACAACCAATCTGTTCAGACAACTGCTCAGTAAGCGATACGGAAATAACATTCATGAGATTAAGGTGAAAGAGGAATGGAAAACCATCAAGCAGGCATCAGAGGAACTTCTTGAAAAAGGGGCCATTCTCCTTGCCGTGAATGATAATATGGATTTCACCGATGCTACGAATCGGGAGCTTCATACTGATGACATCCTCTATGTCGTTTGTCATGACCGGGTGTATGAAGAATTGAATCAATAAAAAACTCTCAGCCGCTTGAAGGCTGAGAGTTTTTTTATCATTAATTCGGGCTCCACACGCTGCGAACCACATTCGTTTGAGAACGGTCCGGTCCGACTGAGAAGATGGAAAGAGGGATACCTGTCAATTGTGATACTCGCTCTAAGTAGTGACGAGCATTTTCAGGAAGATCCGTTAACGTCTTGCATCCTGTGATGTCTTCCGTCCAGCCTGGAAGCTCTTCGTACACAGGCTCACATTCAGCCAGGATGTTCAGGTTAGCAGGGAACTCTTCCATGACTTCCCCTTTATACTTGTAAGCAACACAGATTTTCAATGTTTCGATTCCAGTCAGAACGTCGATCGAATTCAGTGAAAGATCTGTTAATCCGCTGACACGGCGCGCATGACGCACAACCACACTGTCAAACCAACCGACACGGCGTGGACGTCCAGTCGTTGTACCATATTCACGGCCCACTTCGCGGATTCTGTCTCCTGTTTCATTCGTCAGTTCCGTCGGGAAAGGTCCGTCCCCTACGCGGGTTGTGTATGCTTTGGATACGCCGACTACATGGTTGATTTTTGTAGGGCCTACACCAGATCCGATTGTCACTCCACCGGCTACCGGGTTAGAAGACGTGACAAATGGATATGTACCTTGATCGATATCAAGCATAACCCCTTGAGCTCCTTCGAATAGAACACGACGGCCGTTATCGATGGCATCGTTTAAGACAACGG
The DNA here is from genome assembly GCF_001305855.1 of Rossellomorea vietnamensis. GTDB lineage: Bacteria > Bacillota > Bacilli > Bacillales > Bacillaceae_B > Rossellomorea > Rossellomorea vietnamensis_A. The sequence continues at coordinate 13,058 of NZ_LIXZ01000024.1, forward strand.
ATGTATCGACAACGTAGTGCTTGATTTGCTGACCGTACTCGTAGTATTCATCCAGGATGTCTTCAATATTGAAGCCTTCTGTTTCATAGAATTTTTCAAAGAGACGGTTTTTCTCTTCAAGGTTACGTGAAAGCTTTTCTTCGAATGATTGACGATCCAGAAGATCTGCGATACGGATACCGACACGTGCTGCTTTATCCATATAAGCAGGACCGATTCCTTTTTTCGTGGTTCCGATTTTGTTGGCACCTTTACGCTCTTCGTCAATTTCATCCAGCTTTAAGTGATATGGAAGAATCACGTGTGCACGATTGCTGATTCTTAAGTTTTCTGTTGTTACGTCGCGATCGTGAAGATACTTCAACTCTTTCACAAGAGCTTTCGGATCGACAACCATCCCGTTTCCGATGACGGACGTTTTTTCATTATAGAATATACCTGATGGAATTAAATGTAATTTATATGTTTCACCGTCAAACTTAATCGTATGACCCGCGTTGTTCCCACCTTGGTAACGCGCGATTACTTCTGCATGTTCAGAAAGGAAGTCAGTGATCTTTCCTTTTCCTTCGTCTCCCCATTGTGTACCTACTACTACTACTGAAGACATATTAAGCACCTCCGACGGGAATTAGTATTCCCTCTTTTATCAAACAAACTCATTTTATCAACACTAAAACTGAAAGTCAATCAAAACACGAACGTTTAAATAGGTAATTATATTTATGTTCGTGTAAATACGTACTTTATGATGTGAGATTCCTCTACATTAAGGATTTTAAGACAAATAAATAATTGAAAGAGTGTCGACAGGTTATGATAGCGCATTTTAGAATCTTTTGCTAATCTAAAATAAGCATTTTGAATTTTACATACAATTGAATATCGAGGTGACGATGTGATGATTAAACGATTTTTCAGTTATTACCGTCCGCACCGGCGGCTTTTTTATATTGATTTTGCCTGTGCGGTGTTGGTGGGACTTTTAGAGTTGGGATTTCCTTTGGCGGTATCGTGGTTCATTGATTCGCTTTTGCCTGATGGAAACTGGAGCACGATTCTCGCTGTATCTGCCGGTCTCCTGGTCCTGTATCTTCTGAGTTCATCCATGCAGTTCGTGGTGAACTACTGGGGGCATAAGCTTGGGATCAACATCGAGACGGATATGAGGAGAGAATTGTTTCAGCATGTACAGAGACAATCGTTCCGCTTCTTTGACAATACGAAAACGGGGCATATCATGAGCCGTGTGACAAACGACCTGATGGATATCGGGGAGCTTGCCCACCACGGTCCTGAAGACTTGTTCATCGCTGTCATGACCTTCATAGGTGCGTTTTGGATCATGCTCACCATCAATATGGAGCTTGCTCTCGTCGCTATTATCATTGTTCCATTCCTTGTATGGCTCATTTCGTACTCAAATATTAAAATGAATGCGGCCTGGACGAAGATGTATGGAAATATCGCCGACGTCAACAGCCGCGTTGAAGACAGTGTTTCTGGGGCGAGAGTGGTTCAATCATTCACCAATGAGCCTTATGAAATGGAACGATTTAACGAGAACAATCAATTTTTCCGCAAATCCAAACTGAAAGCTTATAATGTGATGAGCGTGAATTTGTCCGGCATTTACATTACGACCCGATTGATGACCTTGATCATACTGGTATACGGGGCATGGTTAAGTTTTTCAGGGGCCCTTTCATATGGGGAACTCGTTGCTTTCATCCTTTATATCAATGTCCTGTTTAAACCTATTGATAAAATTTCCGCCCTCCTTGAGCTGTATCCGAAGGGGATGGCAGGCTTTAAACGGTTCACTGAGCTCATGGATGTGGAGCCGGATATCGAGAATCGCCCCCATGCTGTTGAAGTGTCCACGCTGAGAGGGGATATTGCCTTTGACGCCGTAACTTTTGGGTATGAGCCGGATCGACCTATTCTTCACGATTTATCCTTTACCATTCAATCAGGACAGACCGTCGCATTTGTCGGTCCTTCCGGTGCCGGGAAAACGACGATCTGCTCCTTGATTCCCCGCTTCTATGATATAGAAGAAGGAGCCATCACCATTGATGGGATCGATATTCGGGAGATGACGAAGGAATCCCTTCGTGCCCAGATCGGGATCGTACAGCAGGATGTGTTCTTATTCACTGGAACGCTCCGTGAAAATATTGCTTATGGAAAGCTTGATGCCACACAGGAAGAAATCGAGGAAGCAACGAGACGTGCGCATCTCACAGACCTTATCGCATCCCTTCCAGACGGATATAATACCCAGATCGGGGAGAGGGGACTGAAGCTTTCCGGTGGCCAAAAGCAGCGCTTATCCATTGCCCGTATGTTCCTAAAGAATCCACGAATCCTGATTCTGGATGAGGCCACTTCCGCTCTGGATACAGAAACAGAAGCGATCATCCAGGAGGCTTTGAATGAACTGGCAAAAGACCGTACCACCCTGGTCATTGCCCACCGGTTGGCAACGATCCGGAAAGCGGACCGCATTCTGGTCGTCACCGAAAATGGGATTGCGGAAGATGGGACTCATGAAGAACTCCTTTCAAAAGAGGACGGCATCTTTACAAGACTCCATGCCCATCAGCATGCAACCATTCTATAAACACAAAAAAATCCAAGCACCTGTTTCAGACAGGGCTTGGATTTTTTCTATTAAGCAGGAGCGTCGTCAAATCGCCGCTCCAGATTCACGAATTTATTATATTCCTTCACAAACGCCAATGATACGTTCCCAACCGGACCGTTACGCTGCTTGGCGATGATGATTTCGATGATGTTCTTATTTTCCGCTTCTTTATCATAGTAATCTTCACGGTAAAGGAAGGCTACGATATCCGCATCCTGCTCGATACTTCCTGATTCACGGATATCCGACATCATCGGACGCTTATCCTGTCGCTGCTCCACTCCACGGGAAAGCTGGGACAAAGCGATGACCGGCACTTCCAGTTCACGAGCCAGTCCTTTCAACGAACGGGAGATTTCGGAAACCTCTTGCTGACGGTTTTCACCGGATCGACCGTTTCCTTGAATAAGCTGCAGGTAGTCAATAAGTATCATTCCTAGACCATGTTCCTGGGCGAGACGTCGGCATTTTGAACGTATTTCCCCCACCTTGATTCCCGGTGTATCATCTATAAAGATACCTGCATTTGAGAGACTGCCCATCGCCATCGTAAGCTTTCTCCAATCTTCGTCTGTCAGATCACCTGTCCGGAGGTTCTGTGCGTTAATATTGCCTTCTGCGCACAGCATACGCATAACAAGCTGTTCTGCCCCCATCTCCAGGGAAAAGATGGCTACATTTTCTTTCGCTTTGATGGCGACATTCTGAGCGATATTCAGGGCGAATGCTGTCTTACCCATGGAAGGTCTGGCACCGACGATAATGAGATCATTTCGTTGGAAACCGGCTGTTAAATGATCCAAATCAGCAAATCCGGTTGAAATGCCTGTTACGTCACCTTTTCGATTTGTCAGGGTTTCAATATTGTCATATGTTCTTACAAGAACATCTTTAATATTATGAAAGGCACCACCGTTCTTTCTTTGGGCCACTTCCATTATATTTTTTTCTGCTTCTCCCAATAGTGCATCCACTTCATCCTCGCGGGCATAGCCATCAGAAGCGATATCCGTCGCTGTACGGATCAACCTGCGGAGTAATGACTTCTCTTCCACGATCTTTGCGTAGTATTCAATATTCGCAGCAGTTGGAACGGAAGCGGCAAGTTCACTCAAATAAGCGACCCCGCCGACATCTTCGAGCTCTTTCGCAGCTGCCAATTCTTCGGTCACCGTAATCAGGTCGACGGCTTTTCCCCCATCCCCGAGATTCAGCATGACATTGTATATCCGTTGGTGAGAATGACGATAAAAATCCTCTGGAATCAATATTTCCGATGTGGTCGTCAATGCACTGGGCTCTAGGAAAATAGCCCCTAATACCGCTTGTTCAGCCTCGATATTCTGAGGTGGAACCCGGTCCTGGAACATTTCATTCATCTATGCTCAAGCCTCCCTTACGATCTAGTGGGAGTTTCCCCACAGATCCTGACTTTCTTTATCTATATAAAAAAGATTGTAGTTCTACCGAAAAAATGTGATCAGGATAAAATCCAGATCACATTTTATATCAAGCTATATTCATTTTAACATGTTTTTCTCAAAATGAAGTTACCAAATTTCGTATATTCATTGGAAGACTATTCTTCCGTTACGTGTACCTTTAATGTTGCGGACACATCTGTATGCAGCTTCACAGGGACATTCGTGTAGCCAAGGGCACGGATGGCATCGTTCATTTCAATTTTACGTTTATCGATTTTAATGTCATGTGCCTTTTTCAACGCGTCTGCGATTTGCTTGCTCGTGATGGAACCGAATAAACGCCCACCTTCACCGGACTTCGCTTTCATTTCGACAGTGATCTCTTCTAACGTCGCTTTTAATCTTTTTGCATCTTCCAGTTCTTCTTGAGCCACTTGCTCTTCTTTCTTCTTTTGACCCTCAAGTTGGCCAATATTTGCGTTCGTTGCTTCAACAGCCAGGCCCTTTTTTAATAAAAAGTTATGTGCATAGCCGTCTGCTACGTTTTTCACTTCGCCTTTTTTTCCTTTACCTTTAACATCTTTTAAGAAAATGACTTTCATATCTCTTTTCTCCCTTCAAAATAATCATTTAGTGCTTCTTTGAGCTGTTCTTCCGCTTCAAGGACCGATACCTGCTTGATTTGAGTGGCGGCATTGGTTAAATGACCTCCACCGTTCAGGTTTTCCATGATGATCTGTACGTTGACGTCACCGAGCGAACGGGCACTGATACCGATTGTGTCAGGATCCCGCTTTGAGATGACGAAGGACGCAATGACCTCATCCATTGTCAGTAAAGTGTCTGCCGCCTGGGCAATGAGAACGGGATCATAAATGACATCCTCTTCGGCTTTCGCAATGGCGACTCCTTCACGGAAGAATTTGACCGATTCGATTAATCGGGAACGCTTGATGTACGTTTCGACATCCTCTTTGAGGAATTTTTGGACGAGTACCGTATCCGCACCTTGTGCCCGTAAATACGACGCCGCATCAAACGTTCTCGAGCCTGTCCGAAGCGTAAAGCTCTTCGTATCGACAATGATCCCTGCGAGGAGCGACGTCGCTTCAAGCATCGTGATCTTCTCATGCTTCGGCTGATATTCAAGCAGCTCTGTTACAAGCTCTGCCGTAGAGGAAGCGTATGGCTCCATATAGACAAGCAGTGGGTTTTTAATAAAATCTTCGCCACGTCGATGATGATCGATGACGACGACTTTATCCACCTTATTTAAAAGCTTTTCTTCAATGACCAGGGAAGGCTTATGGGTATCGACGACGACGAGCACCGTATCGTCCGTTGCCATCTCAAGTGCTTCCTCCGGTGTGATGAAGCGTGGGTGAAGATCGGAATTGGCTTTGATTTCCTTCATCAATCGTTTCACACCGTTGTCGATTTCATTAAAGTTCAAGACGACGTAGCCGTCACGCTGATTCATCTGTGCCACTTTCCTGATTCCGATCGCCGCTCCAATCGCGTCCATATCGGGATGTTTGTGCCCCATGATGATGACCTTGTCACTCTCGATCATGATTTCCTTCAAGGCATGGGAAATGACCCTTGCCCGGACCCGGGTGCGTTTTTCCATTGGGTTGGTTTTCCCGCCATAGAACTTGACCTTTCCATTGGTCTGTTTGATCGCGACCTGGTCACCGCCTCGTCCCAAAGCGAGGTCAAGGCTTGATTGGGCCAGAGTCCCGAGTTCAGGAAGGGAAGAGACCCCTGTCCCGACACCGATACTCAATGTGAGGGGGACATTTTGCTTCGAAGTCGTATCCCTTACATCATCGAGGATTCCGAACTTTTCTTTCTCCAGTACTTGAAGGATCTTCTCATTTATGACGGCGATGAACCGTTCGGAAGACACCCTCTTCAAGAACACTCCGTACTCTTTCGCCCACTTATTCAGGATGGATGTCACAAGGCTGTTCAAACTGCTTCTCGTCTGATCATCCATGCCTTGGGTCAACTCATCATAGTTATCTAGAAAAATGATTCCAATATTCGTGCGTTCATCATGATATTGCTTTTCTATTTCTTTTTGCTCTGTGACATCAAAGAAGTAGAGTAGTTTTTCCTTGAGCTTCAATACGACATGGTACTTCCGTTCATTAATCGTCACAATTTCCGAATCGACTTCCTGTTTGATTAATGGAACAAGTGATTCAGCCACATCATAAAGGGACCTTCCTACGACTGTGTCTTCATTGAAACAAGAGGCTAGAAAAGGATTCGTCCATTCTATGTAATATTCATCATTGATCAGCATGATCCCAATGGGCATCTCCATTAACGCTTCTTCCCCTACACGCTTGACACGATAGGATAAGGTGGAGATATATTCCTCTGTTTCTTCGTGTGACCTTCTTTCAAAATAGAAAGCGAGAAAGTACACGATTCCAAAGACAATCAACCCTATTAACGAAATGATCCATTGGTAAAAGGAAACCGCTACTAACATAAGAGCTGTTAATATAGCTAGACCGTACAATGGGTAGCGGATCATTCGCTTATTAAAATAAGATGGCATGATTTCAGCTCCTGGATCTTAAATTTCTATGACTTGCGTTGCAGGCGTTGTCTTAGATCAAATCCTAAGTCAATTATACCTAAAATTCGCACGAGATAAAGAAGAGGAATCGAAATGATTGTAATTAATACCAAAATCCCTTTGGACCATCCTTTCAGATGAGCAAAGAAATAAATGAAAGACAAGCCTTGCACCGCCATCAACGTCTGCAGTACATACAAAATATTAATCAGCGCCATATAAACGTATGTTCCTTTTTCCGGCTGAAGAATCATGGACAGCACAAGTGTGATCAAATAATACCAAAGAATGCTCTTAGGGAGTTTCCATTCCCTGAATGGCCTGAATACCGGTACATCCCTCCCGAGACGCTTCATTATCGGGAAATTGATCAAAATGAATAATAAAGCAAGTACCACCGCTATCCCTACAAACAAAGTAGGAATCAAGGTATGGATCAACTCGACGGAACTTTCCAGACTATCAACCAGCTTTTTATCCGGTTGCTGTCCGAGCTTTTCAAAAAAAGAATAATAGGCAGCCTTCGATTCCTTCAGGCTGTCTTCAATCACATTCACGCCTAAAAAAAGAATCGAAACAACATAACCGAGCACAATATTAATGACAAGTGTGAGACTCGCTGCCATAAACAACCTCATCTTATCCACTCTTGCCTTCACACACCAGCCAATGACCACCCCGGTTGTAGCCACCATAAAGGCAACCGGCAATGCAAGCAGTCCTCCGAATAAGAAAGACAGACCGAGTGATCCGATCAATACTAAGATCGAATTCCATAACGAATACTTGGAACTGAATAAAATTAGAGGGAGGGGCAACACAAAAAATGCCAGGGTCCCAATAAGCGGAACATATAAACTCAATAACATTAGCACAGTAAAGATGGCGAGCATAAGCGCACCTTCAGTCAACACACGGGGATTCCTCACTCAAAACGCTCCTTACAATAAAATAAACAACAACATGCAATAGCACTATCATATCAATTTTAGAGATAGATTTCATCTTAATGACTCACACAAAAAAAGAAGGCGGTCCTTCAACATGCAACTCTTCTTCATCTACTCTAGTATGCACTCACTCTAAAAAGGAGTATACGTAGGAGATAAAGAATGGCAATGTGTCAGGACCACCCTACTATCGCAGATTATGAAATTTTAAACCTTTCAATGGAGGACTGAAGCTCGCCGCTTAAGTCCGTCAGACGCTCCGCTGCTTCTGTAACGGATTGTACGGCCCTTACCTGCTCCTCTGTCGAAGCACTCATTTCCTCGCAGGAAGCCGCTGTCTCTTCGGCTGTCGCGGCCATCATTTGAATCACATTGACCACTTCATCCTTTTCGAGATTGATTTGACCCACTTCGTTATACATATTCTCAATTTCATGCTGCATGGATTTCATTAATTGAGAGGTTTCGTCGAATACATGATGGGTTTTTTGAATCACATCATTCTGTACCTCGAATGTTTCTTTCGTCTTAACCATTTCGTCCACTGCCTGATGAGAGCCCTGTTGGATCTCAACTATCGTGCGCTTTACTTCTTCCGTTGCTTTCACGGATTGATCTGCAAGCTTGCGGACCTCTTCGGCTACCACTGCGAATCCTTTACCGTGCTCACCGGCTCTTGCCGCTTCAATGCTTGCATTGAGGGCCAGGAGATTCGTTTGAGACGAAATTTCCGTGATTGTTCCCATGACTGATTCAATCGTCTTCACTTTCGCTTCCAGGCTAAGGATGACTTTTTCCATGGAAGTGATGTATTCACTGGAAGAGTGGTAGGCATTTTCCAATTCTTTCACCTGATTCAATCCGGACTGGTTCATGACATCCGCTTTCCCTGCAAGTTCAGACATGGCTTTGGATTTTGCATAAACCCCATCAATTCTCGTTCCCAATTGCTCTGTTTGGAGCTGGGCACGATCAGAGTCAGCCGCTGACTGGGAAGCTCCCGTGGCGATTTCCGTTACAGCCCTTGACATTTCCTCACTCGACGCATTTGTTTCCTCAGAAACCGCACTTAACCCTTCGGCAGATTCCCGAACATTATAAATTGATTCCTGAACGACTTTTATCGTATCTTTCATATTCACGATCATTTTATTTAGATCTGCAGCCAGTAGGCCCGTTTCATCTTTTTTGTTAATTCCAGATTGAATCGATAAATCGCCGGCCGAAACGTCGGTTACCGTTTTTTGCAGTTCTTTAATCGGTTTTGTCATCATATTGGCTACAATGACAACCAGTACCAGCATGATGACCAGTGTAATCAAAGCCGTAATCAGAAGTAAGCGTTCAATGTCTTTCGAGGATTGAATGAGATCCTCCATGTTATAAGCCGATCCCACTTTCCAATTCGTCTTTGGAACTGTACTGTACACTAATACTTTCTTATCGCCTTCCAGCTCATATCGGATGGTGTCCGATTCTTTTTCTGATTTCAGCATCTTGCTGATGAAAGGCAATGTCGAAAGATTCTCCCCACGCTTGGTAGGGTGGACGATGGCCGTGCCGTCAAGTCCGATTAAAAACGGGTAGCCGTTATATCCTATTTCCATTTTGGAGACCCTGTCGGTCAGTTTGGATAAATTGATATCCACACCCAGTACACCGACTACTTTATTTTCTGATACAATCGCCCTTGAAGCCGTTATGATGTATTCCTCCGTTGCCGTATCGACATAAGGTTCGCTCCATACGACTCCGGCTTTTGCTTCAGCAGCAGATTTATACCATTCTCTGCTCGTCGGATCAAAATCACTCGGCAGGGAGACGGAAGGGACGATCTTCAGTTTCTTATTCGGAGATGCAAAGTAGATCGAAGTAGCTTCCTCGTACAAACCAAGATAATTATCAAAATCCGACTGGATATTCGCATATAACTCCGTATTATCTGCTCCCGTTTCTGATTGCATTTGTGCCTTTGCATAGTTTTTCAGTGAGTTGGAAACAGAGTATTGATCAATACTCTTTTCATATTGTCCCAGAAATAGCTGTACGGAATTATTGAGCTCTCCCACAATCCCTTGAGTCTGACTAATGACTTCATCCTCCGTTTTCATTCTCGTCTGCCAGCTCGTAATAGAGATGATGACAGCCAAGGAAACCATAAATAAGATAGAAATGATGACAATAAGCTTCATTCTGATGGATGATAAAATAAAGCCCATCTTACGTTCCGACTTAATTTTGTTTCTCTTTTTTTTCAACGAAATTCCCCCTTTTACCACAAAAAGCATCTATGTATACACCCTTAATCATCGACATTTTTCTGCAATTCTTTATAGCCGGGGGAAAAACCGTAAGTTATTAGACATAAAAAAGCAGCAGAGACAAGTCTCTGCTGCTTTTAAGTCGATGATATTATTCACCAGTAACGTATGGAAGTAATGCCATTGTACGAGCGCGTTTGATCGCACGAGTCAACTTACGTTGGTACTTAGCGTTAGTTCCAGTTACACGACGTGGAAGAATCTTTCCACGTTCAGATACGAATTTCTTAAGAAGATCAACATCTTTGAAATCGATATGTGTAATTCCGTTTGCTGTGAAGTAGCACACCTTACGACGTCTACGTCCACCTCTACGTCCTCCTGCCATTTGTTTCGCCTCCTATCTTGTTTGGATTCGTTATCGTTCGTTTAGAATGGCAGATCATCATCGGAAATGTCGATCGGCTGACCGTCATTTGCAAATGGATCCTCATCTACACGTGTATAGTTGTTGTTGTTATTGTTGTTGCGTTGTTGATTCTGATTCTGACTATACGGATTTCCTTGGTCACGCTGACCTCCACCCGAATAGCCCGGACTTCCTCCACGATCGCCTTGATTCGCACTACGCGGTTCTAAGAACTGAACGCTTTCTGCTACAACTTCCGTCATAAACACACGGCGTCCATCCTGTCCTTCGAAATTACGTGTTTGAATGCGACCGTCAACGCCAGCTAAGCTGCCTTTTTTAAGAAAGTTTGCTACATTCTCTGCAGGGCGACGCCATACAACACAGTTAATAAAATCTGCTTCCCGCTCTCCTGATTGGTTCGTAAAACTACGATTGACAGCCAGTGTAAACGAGGCAACAGCCACTCCACTTGGAGTATATTTTAATTCAGGGTCTTTGGTTAAACGCCCTACTAATACAACTCGGTTCATCATCAGAATCAACCCCTTCCTTCTAGTTTCCTGTTTCACGTGAAACAGATGATAGAAGTGTATATCTTAAAAAACGTACGGATTATTCTTCTTCTTTAACAACGATATGACGGATAATATCATCGCTGATTTTAGCTAAACGATCGAATTCGTTAACTGCATCAGAAGTAGCGCTCATCTTAACTAGTTGATAGAAACCATCACGAAAATCGTTGATTTCATACGCTAAACGACGTTTACCCCAATCTTTTGACTCGATGATTTCCGCGCCGTTAGTTGTTAAAACGTTATCGAAACGCTCAACTACTGCTTTCTTTGACTCGTCGTCAATGTTTGGGCGGACAATGTACATAACTTCGTACTTTCTCATCTGAATGTCACCTCCTCGTGGTCTATGCGGTCCTTTCTTTATGAAAGAACAAGGAGCAATGCGTTCATTACTCACGAAATAAAATTATAGCATAAGATATCTATTATTGCAATATGACGTAAAAAAAAGACTAGAATCGGGACTCTAGTCTTTTTTATTAAAACTTACACGTTAAAGCGGAAGTGAATGATGTCCCCGTCTTTTACGAGGTATTCTTTACCTTCGAGGCGGACTTTTCCTGCTTCGCGGGCTGCACCCATTGTTCCGGCCGCGACCAGGTCTTCATAGGATACGGTTTCGGCACGGATGAATCCTCTTTCGAAGTCGGTGTGGATGACTCCGGCGCATTGAGGGGCCTTCATTCCTTCGCGGAACGTCCAGGCACGGACCTCTTGGACACCGGCCGTGAAATAGGTAGCCAGTCCCAATAGGGAGTAGGTAGCACGGATCAGCTGATCAAGGCCTGATTCTTCAATGCCTAATTCCTGCAGGAACATCGCCTTTTCTTCATCGTCAAGCTCGGCAATTTCAGATTCAATCTTCGCGCAGACAACGATCACTTCTGCATTGTCGTCCTTCGCAAATTCACGTACTTTCTGAACATACTCGTTGTCAGAAGGATCCGCAATTTCATCTTCACTTACGTTTGCCACATATAATACGGGCTTTGACGTCAGAAGGTGAAGCTGTTTCACAAGTTTCATCTGCTCATCGGAGAATTCCACTGTACGGGCTGGCTGCTCTGCTTCCAACGCTTCTTTGATTTTCACAAGGATATCATGCTCAAATACTGCTTCTTTATCTTTTTGCTTCGCCATTTTCTGAACTCTTGCAAGACGCTTATCGACAGTTTCAAGGTCTGCCAGGATCAATTCCAGGTTGATGACTTCAATGTCTGCAATCGGATCTACTTTACCGGATACGTGTGTGATATTATCATCCGCGAAACAACGGACAACCTGACAGATCGCGTCCACTTGACGGATGTGGGATAAGAACTTATTCCCCAATCCTTCCCCTTTACTTGCCCCTTTTACAATTCCGGCAATATCCGTGAATTCAAAGGCTGTGGGAACGGTCTTCTTCGGGTCCACGAGTTCTGTTAATTTATCCAGACGGTGATCCGGAACCTCTACGATTCCCACGTTCGGATCAATGGTACAGAAAGGGTAGTTCGCAGACTCTGCACCTGCTTTTGTAATTGCGTTGAATAAAGTGGATTTACCAACGTTAGGTAGTCCAACAATACCAGCTGTTAATGCCATTTCAGTCACTCCTCATCCATATTCTTATCTATTAAAAATCCTGTAAGATCAAAAAATAAGTAAACGGTCGAACCTTTCACAATTATAGAGATAATAGCGGGAAAAGACAAGTGAAGCTTCCGGCGTCCGGGAGGAAAACATTCCTATAGAAAAAAGCACCCACTCGTATGAGAACGACTGGATGCTCTGGATGACAATCATCTGAACATAAGATGGATTAGGTCAAAAGAATTATGGGTAAAAAAAGAATACTTATTCTTCTTCACCGCTTGAGATGACTTTTTTCATTTTTTTTGCAAAGTCTTTTCTGGGGATCATGACACTGTGACCGCACCCGACACACTTGATGCGAATATCCATCCCCATTCGGATCACTTTCCAGCGGTTTGTCCCACATGGATGAGGCTTCTTCATTTCTACAATATCATTTAATGTGAACGTCTTTGGCTCCACTGGTTACTCCTCCTCATTCGCTTTCAAGTCTTCTTTGTTTCTCTTCACGGGGGTGAAGCTCTTCTTCATCTTTACGTGAATACATCACCATACGAGGGAATGGAATTTCAATACCATGCGAATCCAGGCAAAGTTTCACTTCTTTCCTGATCATCCTGGCCATATACCAGTGCCTCATGGGAACTGTTTCAGCAACGATCCGGATGACGACATCTGAAGCGCCAAGGGTTTGAACCCCTAACAGTTCAGGGGGATTCACAAGATCTTCGTACTTTTGTGGTAAAGAGAGGAGAAGTTCCTGCATCACTTTCTCGGCTTCTTCTATGTTTTCTTCATACGCAATACTGACATCCACAACGGCAATACTGTTATGAATGGAGAAGTTCGTCACTTCCGTAATATTCCCATTGGGGAAAATATGCAATTCCCCGGTCCAGCTCTTGATTTTTGTGGTACGAAGGCCGATTTCTTCAACGGTTCCCTCTGCAGAACCGATGCGCACATAATCACCTACGGAAAATTGATCCTCGAAGATAATAAAGAAACCGGTGATGATATCACGAACCAGATTCTGTGCCCCGAAACCAACCGCAAGACCGACGATCCCGGCACCGGCGATGAGCCCTTTCACGTCGATGTCAAGCGTCGATAAAATGGTCATCAGACTGATGAAATAAATCACATAGGTCAAGACGTTCTCTAATAGCTTGGATAACGTAGCTTCCCGTCGTTCAGTGAACTTAAGAGGGGAACGGGAACGTACTTTGAATACGTTTCGTATGGCCGACCTCCCCAGCCTGAGAGCAATGTAGGTAATGACCATAATAGCAACAATCTTCAAAACACCTGTTCCAAGGGACATCCACATTTCATTATCTATCAGTTTCTCAGCAGTTTTATCAATAGTGTCATCTATCTTAGCTTTGGTATCATTCGCACTCATATAATCGAACCTCCACTTATCATTCAATAAGAAGTATTCCTTATTTTATCAACTTTCCCTCTCCTTGTGTAGATATAACCTCATAATAGATAGATTGTAGGAAAATTTTTATTTTATGAAAAATCGGGCCATCTTATGTATGAAAAAAAGAATTCGTCCGTATACTGATAGTACTTAAAATTCTGACTGTGATTTAAGGGGGGCGGCGGGCGTTAGGTCACCTCTTACACACACCCAAAGGAGTGGAAGCGATGAATCTGAAAAAAGGATTATTTGAACGAAGACCTGAACCTTTTAGAGTCCTTCATCAGGAAGAGGGTGCAGCACAGGAGCTTTCAGTTCAATTGTCGTCGATGCTTCCCACTTATTATCGTACAAGGCCCATTGTGTTTATATGTATCGGCACGGACCGGTCGACAGGGGATTCCTTGGGGCCTTTGGTCGGTACATTAATAGAGGAACAGGATATCAAACCATTCCATGTCTATGGAACCTTGGATGACCCGATCCATGCTGTCAATCTGGAGGAGAAGCTCAAGGAGATCGCTTCGAAACATATCAACCCCTTTATCATAGGTGTCGATGCCTGTCTCGGACGATTAAAGAGTGTCGGTGCCATACAGTTGAGTGAAGGTCCATTACGACCAGGAGCCGGAGTAAATAAAGAGCTGCCTGAGGTTGGGGAAATTCATTTGACCGGTATTGTAAATGTCAGTGGGTTTATGGAGTTTTTTGTCCTACAGAATACTCGTTTGAATCTTGTGATGAAGATGGCGAGGACGATTGCTGAAGCGATTGTACTGGCAGGTCATTCAGTAGAACGGAGAAATGCCGTCAGTATTGAAAAATGGCGGGAAGAATTGCAGCAATAAAGGAGGGAGATGGGGTGTTCAGCCATCTCCCTTTTTGATTACAAATACGTATGATAGGAGTGGATGATTCCGACTACCATGGCGACCACGATGATGCCCGGAAGTAAGTTGGCGACTCTTATTTTCGTTACACCCAGGAGGTTGAGACCAATCGCAAAAATCATGATCCCTCCTGTTGACGTCATTTCGACAATATAAGCATCCATGAGCTCCTGAGGCACCCATTGATGGATTTGAGTGGCGAATAGTGCGATGATTCCCTGATAGAGGACGACTGGAATGGCTGAGAACATAACACCGATCCCGAGGGTCGTCGTTAGGATTAATGAAGTAAACCCATCAATGATCGACTTGGTCAAAAGAACATCATGATCTCCCCTGATCCCGCTATCCAACGCACCGATAACGGCCATGGCCCCAATGACAAATATCAGGGTCGCGGTGACAAAGCCTTGAGATATGGACGTTTCATTTTTGCTGCCGATCTTTGTTTCCAACCAGTTCCCCAGGGCATTCAGCCTGTCCTCAAGATTCATCCACTCTCCCCAGGCAGCACCGAGGGCAAGACTGATGATCACGATAAGAAAGTTCTCGCTTTTCAACCCCATCTGTAAACCAAGAACGATAACGGCGAGTCCGATCGCTTTCATGACTGTTCCCTTCATATCTTCAGGTATGCGGTGCAGGACCTTCCCGAGAAGCGTCCCGATGATAATACATACTCCATTTACTAGCGTTCCTAAAAGTACCATGACGTTTCCCCTTATGATTATTTCCCAAAGAATAGTATATGTACCATATGGAAGAGGACTGGCTTAAATGGCATGAGATATACCACTTAAGTCAGTCCCTTTTACAATGATGTTACTGCAATAATTCCAAAATCCGATCCAAGTCTTCCTTCGAAAAGAATTCCAGTTCGATTTTCCCTTTTTTCTTCGATTGTTTAATCGTTACGGTTGTACCGAAGCGTTCACGCAAGAGGGATTCCTGTTCCTGAATGAAGACATCTTTTCTCTCGGTCTTTTTTGTTTCACGTGGAACATTGTCATTGGCTTCTTGAATGATTTTTTCTAATAGACGGACGTTTAATGATTCTTTAAGGATCCGATTGACGATCATGGACAGCTTCTTTTTATCTTTCAATCCAAGAAGTGCCCGGCCATGTCCCATTGACAGCTTACCTTCCGAAATAAGTTCCTGAACGGGTGAAGGGAGGGAGAGTAAGCGAATATGGTTTGCGATATGAGGTCTGCTCTTCCCTAATCGTTTCGCCAGTTCTTCCTGGGTAAGCTTCAATTTATCCATCAGCATTTGATAGGCTGCGCCTTCCTCGATCGGTGTCAGATCCTCACGTTGAAGGTTTTCCAACACCGCGAGTTCCATCATTTGTTGATCATTCAATTCACGCACTACAACTGGAACTGTCTCTAACTTGGCCGCTGTCGCTGCACGATAACGGCGTTCACCGACCACTATCTCATATCCTTTAATGGACTTACGGACAATGATCGGTTGGAGGATCCCGTGTTCCAGGATCGATTCTTTCAATTCTTCGATTGCCTGCGGCTCAAAGATCTTTCGTGGCTGATAAGGGTTCGGCCTTATTTCTTTCAGGCTCACTTCCTGGACGGACTCTTCATTTTGCGTTGTTTGCATATTGGTAAAGAGAGCATTGATGCCCTTTCCTAAACCTTTAGCCATTCGCCACCACTTCCTTTGCCAGTTCTAAATAAACTTCTGCTCCCCTGGATTTCGCATCATAGATGATAATCGGTTCACCATGACTGGGTGCTTCACTTAAACGAACGTTACGTGGGATAATTGTGCGATACACTTTGTCTTGAAAGTATTTTTTCACTTCTTCGATGACCTGGATTCCAAGATTGGTCCTGGCGTCAAGCATCGTTAACAACACACCATCAATCATAAGGTCATGATTCAGATGCTTCTGCACTAAACGGACCGTGCTTAACAGCTGACTTAATCCCTCGAGGGCATAATATTCACACTGGACCGGTATGACGACAGCATCAGAAGCCGTTAACGCATTGATCGTCAACAGACCCAATGAAGGGGGACAATCGATAATGATATATTCGAATTCGTCTTTCACCTTCTCCAACGCTTTCTTTAAACGGACTTCACGGGAGATGGTCGGGACCAGTTCAATTTCTGCTCCGGCAAGTGATATCGTTGCAGGGACAATCGATAAGTTCTCCACTTTTGATTGTTTAATCGTGTCTTTTACGTCTACATCATCCACCAACACATCATAGATACACTGCTGTACATCCCCTTTTTCAACGCCGACACCACTAGTGGCGTTTCCCTGAGGATCGATATCTACGAGTAAAACCTTTTTCCCTATATAAGCTAAACAAGCCCCCAAATTGACGGATGTCGTGGTCTTTCCCACTCCGCCCTTTTGGTTTGTAACGGCTACGATTCTGCCCAAGGTTGTCACCTACCTTTTGACTTCCTAAGATTGATTTCATTTTTTCACAGTATTCTTTTATTCTATCAAAATTCCCGGATAATTGTCTGTCAATTTTTCAAAAAGAGACACGTTTCCACAAATAGGAAAGGAAAGTTGCTCCCTTACTAGCTTCGTTTCCCAATAAAAAAAGTGAGAAACGGTTCGGATATGTTTCTCACTTTTAGTCTGGGAATCTATTTTTTTTTCGGAATACGAATGGTGAATTGGTAGAATTCCTCGTGCTCTTCTTCTTCTGAGTCGAGATTGATCCCGCTATCGGATACCATGGACAGCGATTGTCGGATCGTATTCACGGCAATTCTCATATCCTTGCTGAATGCCTTCCGTTTAGGCTTCGGCTTTTGAGTCGTTCCCTCTTGCATTTTCACAACCCGGTCTTCGGTCTGTTTGACATTCAAACTCTTTTCAATGATTTCTTGAAGGAGCTGGATCTGCTTTTCAGAATTCTTCAGAGGAATCAAAGCCCTGGCGTGACGTTCAGTGATTTGTTTATCTAGTAGAGCCGATTGAATTTCTTCTGGAAGCTTTAGGAGACGAAGCTTGTTCGCCACGGTTGATTGTCCTTTTCCTAAGCGTTGAGCAAGGGCTTCTTGAGTTAGATCATGTAATTCCAACAGTTTTCCATATGCGATTGCTTCCTCTATAGGAGAGAGCTCTTCTCTTTGTAAGTTCTCAATTAATGCGACAGAAGCTGTTTCTGTATCATTAAGATTCTTCACAATCGCCGGTACGGTTTCCCAGCCAAGCTTTTGAACAGCTCTGTATCGCCGTTCACCCGCAATGATTTCAAACTGGTCATCATCGTATTGTCTCACCACGATCGGCTGGATGATGCCATGAGTGTGTATCGTTCTGGATAACTCTTCTATCTTTTCATCATTAAACACAGTCCTTGGTTGAAATCGATTAGGGATGATTTGTGAGACCTGTATTTTCCTCACTTCATCACGAACTTCTTCCACTACATTTGACTCTTCAGATTCAACATCTTGCTCCTTTTCACCTAGGCCAAAAAAACGAGAGAAAGGATGCTTCATCTTCCTACACCACCTTTAAGAAACTCCCTTAATTAATATTCTCTAAAATATGTCAAATTCCTGCCTTCTGCATATGCCGATTATACCATGACCGATAAAGGCAGGAGAGTGACCATACTATTCTAACGGTAATTTATTCGGTGTCCCGGGTTTTCTGGGATATTTATTAGGCGTTTCTTTCACTTTATTGATCTTCACGATATTCCGCTCACTTTCCTCTTCAGGAAGAACGAAGGAATACATTTTATCCGTTTGTCCACCAAGCGTTCCGATGGCTTTCTTAGCATTAGACAGCTCTTCATTAACATTCGAAGCCTTCATGGCGACAAACGCTCCACCTTTTTTCACAAGCGGCAGGCATAATTCGCTTAAAACGGACATCCTGGCTACGGCTCTTGCTGTAACCATATCATATTTTTCGCGGTGAGCCTTATTTTTTCCAAATGTCTCTGCACGATCATGATAAAAATGGGTATTTTCCAGTCCCAGCTCATCCGACAAATGATTTAAAAATGTGATCCGCTTGTTCAAGGAATCAACAATCGAGATATGTAGATGGGGGAAGCATATTTTAAGCGGAATACTTGGAAAACCGGCACCTGCCCCAACATCACACAGAGATTGAACTTCCGTGAAGTCAACATAAAATGCTGCACTGATGGAATCGTAAAAATGCTTTAAATAGACATCTTCCTTGTTCGTGATTGCCGTCAAATTCATTTTTTCATTCCATTCAACAAGCAATTCATAGTAGCGTTCAAACTGATCTAATTGCCTGGAAGAAAGGGAAATCCCCTTCTCCTCAAGCATTGATTGAAATTCATTTACGTTCATGAAATTTTCCTTCCTTTACCTCTATTGATCACCGGATACTTTAGCGATTTTCCCCTGCTCGATGTAGACCATCAATATAGAGACATCTGCAGGATTCACGCCTGAAATGCGGGAGGCCTGTGCAAGAGAAAGAGGCTGGACCTCGATCAATTTCTGTCTTGCTTCAGAAGCTAACCCGCTGATCGCACTGTAATCAATGTTCTCAGGAATTCGTTTATTTTCCATCTTCTTCATTTTATCGACCTGTTGAAGAGATTTTTCAATATAACCTTCATATTTCACCTGGATTTCAACTTGCTCCTCTACGTCGGGATCAAGCTCGATATCGCTTGGGACGAGTGTCTTAATATGGCTGTAATTCATTTCTGGCCGCTTCAGGAGATCAGCAGCCACTATCCCGTCTTTCAACTCGCTTCCGCCTGCTTCTCGGATAACCCTTTGAGTTTCTTCAGTCGGCTTGATGCGGACGGTTTCAAGTCGCTTCTTCTCTGCTGATATCGCTTCTTTCTTTGTGGTGAATCGTTCAAAACGATCTTCTGAGATCAATCCGATCTGATGACCGATATCCGTTAAGCGAAGATCGGCATTGTCATGACGGAGCAACAGGCGGTATTCCGCGCGGGAAGTCAGAAGACGATACGGTTCGTTCGTCCCTTTTGTCACAAGGTCATCGATCAGTACCCCGATATAAGCGTCTGATCGGCTTAAGATCACCTCGTCTTTATCAAGAGCACGGCACGCAGCATTGATTCCGGCCATCAAACCTTGACCAGCCGCTTCTTCATAGCCCGATGTTCCGTTGATTTGACCAGCGGTATAAAGGTTTTTAATTTTTTTCGTTTCTAGGGTCGGCCATAATTGCGTCGGTACGATGGAATCATACTCGATTGCATAACCGGCACGCATCATTTGGACTTTCTCAAGACCCGGAATGGTCTGCAGGATTTTTTGCTGCACATCTTCAGGCAGGCTTGTCGATAATCCTTGTACGTATACTTCCTGAGTATTTCTTCCTTCCGGCTCAAGGAAGATTTGATGACGCGGCTTGTCGTGGAAACGCACGACCTTATCTTCAATGGAAGGACAGTAACGAGGTCCGGTTCCTTTGATCATACCTGAATACATTGGCGAACGATGAAGATTGTCGTCGATTAATTGATGAGTCAGTTCATTCGTATACGTCAGCCAGCATGGAAGTTGATCCGTGATGTATTTTGTCGTTTCATAGCTGAATGCACGTGGAACATCATCACCAGGCTGAATTTCCGTTTTCGAATAATCGATCGTCGAGCTATTGACCCGCGGCGGTGTACCGGTTTTAAACCGTACCGTATCGAAGCCAAGCTCATGCAAATGATCAGATAGTCTGATGGAAGGCTGTTGGTTATTGGGACCGCTTGAATATTTCAGGTCTCCCAATATGATTTCACCACGAAGGAAGGTACCTGTAGTGATGACGACCGTTTTGGCACGGTAGGCAGCACCTGTCATCGTGACGACACCTTTACATTCATCATCTTCCACGATCAATTCCTCTACCATTCCCTGCATCAAGGTCATGTTCGGTTCGTTTTCGATTGTCCGCTTCATTTCATTCTGATAGAGGAATTTATCTGCCTGTGCCCGTAATGCACGTACGGCAGGACCTTTCCCTGTATTCAACATCCTCATTTGTATATGTGTTTTATCTATATTACGCCCCATCTCTCCACCGAGAGCGTCGATTTCCCTTACAACGATCCCTTTGGCCGGTCCACCAACAGATGGATTACACGGCATAAAGGCGACCATATCAAGATTAATGGTGACCATTAACGTCTTCGCTCCCATACGTGCAGAAGCAAGTCCCGCTTCCACCCCGGCATGGCCAGCACCAATGACAATGACATCATATTGCCCTGCGTCATATTGCATGGTTTGTTATTTCCTCCTTGTAGGACGGATAAATCACGTCCACATTATAATAGTGTTTATTTTCCTAAGCAGAACTGAGAAAACAGCTGATCGATCAGGCTTTCATGAACGCTGTCCCCGATGATTTCACCTAATAGTTCCCAGGTTCTCGTCAGATCGATCTGAGCTATATCAATCGGTGTCCCCATCTCTACGCTGTCGATCGCTTCGTTGATTGCAAGGGATGCCTGGTTGAGCAAAGCGATATGACGGCTGTTGGATACATATGTCATATCCCCCGCTTCAATGGATCCTGCAAAGAATAAGGATGAAATGGCTTCTTCCAGTTCATCGATTCCCTGTTCCTCCAGTAAAGCCGTTGTCACCAACTGATGATGTTCGGATAGTTTCCTTACCTTATCTATATCAATCTTCTGAGGAAGATCGGTTTTGTTCACGATGACAATGACGTCCATTCCTTTCACCGCTTCGAATAACTGTTCATCCTCAAAGGTTAATTCATCTGCATAATTGAGCACGAGTAAAATTAAATCGGCTTCCTTCAACACCTGTCTCGAGCGCTCCACGCCAATCCGTTCAACGATGTCTTCGGTCTCACGAATCCCCGCCGTATCCACAAGACGGAGCGGTACACCCCTTACATTGACATATTCCTCGATCACATCACGTGTTGTCCCGGGGATATCCGTCACGATAGCTTTATTTTCGTGAACAAGACTGTTTAAGAGGGAGGACTTCCCTACATTGGGCCGTCCGATAATTACCGTAGAAAGACCTTCCCTTAAAATCTTCCCTTGTTCTGAAGTGCGAACCAGCCGGTCGATTTCATCCCGCACGTGCTTGGATTTTTCCAGAAGGACGTTGTGCGTCATCTCTTCTACATCATCATACTCCGGATAATCGATATTCACTTCGACATGGGCAAGTGTTTCAAGAATTTCCTGGCGGAGCTTTCTGATCAAATTGGAAAGACGGCCTTCCATTTGATTCAGGGCTACATTCATAGCCCGGTCGGTTTTAGCCCGAATGAGATCCATCACTGCTTCTGCCTGAGAGAGATCGATTCGGCCATTCAGGAAAGCCCGCTTCGTGAATTCACCGGGTTCTGCAAGTCTCGCCCCGTTCTTCAACACCAACTGCAGAACTTTATTCACCGACACAAGTCCACCGTGGCAGTTGATCTCGATGATGTCTTCCCGGGTGAATGTCTTCGGCCCTTTCATCACGGAAACCATGACCTCTTCCACCACTTGATCGGTGTCTGGATCAACGATATTTCCATAATGAATGGTATGGGATGCAAATTCCTTCATGGAACTTCCTTTCATTCCCTTAAAGACTTTATCACCGATATCGAATGCCTGGTCACCGCTCAAACGGACGATGGCGATCGCTCCCTCTCCCATCGGCGTGGATATGGCTGCAATTGTATCAAATTCCATTATGTTCACCTCTCTTATAGCTGATCTATCTATATGAAATGTATTGTAGAAAGTAACGTTTCCCCAAATTAATAGAATATCACAATCCGTTTTAATACTAAAGAAAGGAAACCCTTTGTTCGTCACCAAATAATGTTATCCACAAAGATAACATCTTATCTCTATCATTTTAACTTATCCACATGTGAATAACAATAAACCGGGGTGAAAATAAGATTCAAACGGGTGAAGCAATAAAAAAAACGATCCCCCGAAAGGAATCGTCTTTCATTATTTTGGTGCAATGACAATGTATCGATTGGGTTCTCTTCCCTCTGAGTGGGTATCGACCCTTTTGGAATCCACTAAAGCGGAGTGGATCACTTTTCGTTCATATGAGGGCATCGGTTCCAATGAAACAGAGCGATTGGTGCGCAGTGCCTTTTCTGCCAACCGTTCCGCAAGCGTTGTCAGCGTCTGCTTCCGTCTTTCCCGATAGTTTTCGGCATCCAACAGGATCGTAATGAACTGACCGGATACCCGATTGGCGACCAATTGAGACAAATGTTGAAGAGCATTCAACGTTTGTCCTCTTTTTCCAATCAATAGAGCCATTTTTTCACCGGAAATGTTGAATTCCACATCTCTTCCATCCCTTTTCACTTCTATGGTCGCTTCCACGCCCATTTCACGTGCAACGGATAGAAGAAAATCCTTTGCTTCCTCTACTGGATCAACCGCTTTCTTTACTTTGACAATTGCAGGCCTTCCACCGAACAATCCGAATAAACCTTTTTTACCTTGATCAATGACGTCGATTTCTGCTTCATCTTTGGTGATATTCAGTTGAGACAAGGCTGATTCAATGGCTTCTTCCACCGTTTGACCAGTCGCTTCTACTTCTCTCACTTTTTCTTTCCTCCTGAATTCCCACCAGCTTTAGCTGCTTGCGCCTCTTTGATTTCAGGTCCTTTTACAAAGTATGTCTGAGCGATCATAAATAGATTTCCGACTACCCAGTATAAGGATAGAGCTGCAGGGAAGTTAATCGCAAAAATGATGATCATGACCGGCATGATATAAAGCATCATCGCCATTTGCGGATTTTGATTCGCTGTACCCGCCATCATTAATTTTTGTTGGATGAACGTTGTTAAACCTGCTACTAAAGGTAAAATATAGTATGGATCCGGGTTCCCGAGATCGAACCATAAGAAGTTATGCGCTTTAATTTCCTGTGTCCTGACGATCGCATGGTAGAAACCGATTAAGATCGGCATTTGAACGATCAAAGGGAAACAACCCGCTAAAGGATTCACCCCGTGACTTTGGAATAAAGCCATCGTTTCTTGTTGAAGCTTTTGCTGAGTTTGTGCATCTTTCGAGCTATATTTTTCACGCAGTTTTTTCATTTCAGGTTGTAATGTCTGCATGGCTTTTGAATTTCTCGTTTGTTTGATCATCAATGGCAGAATCGCTGTACGAATAAGCAATGTAACAATCACAATCGCCAATCCATAAGATCCACCCATGAACTCCGCAACCATTGTAATTAATTGTGATAAAGGATAGACAATGTATTCATTCCATATTCCGCTACTATCAGATGTGATCGGCTTATTGTAATCGGTACAACCTGATAGAATAGCCATTAGCCCAATGATTCCCACCAGGGCTATAATTCTCTTTTTCACCCTTATTTTCCTCCCAACTAATATCTTTCAAGTAAAATGTAAAACAAGTACCATCATTCCGTACTAAAAAAGTACAATCCCTCGTATTGTAACATCTTTTTTGAGGCTTGTGATGACGAAACCTGTCATTCTCTCAAAATGTTATGACTTCTTCCTATCATATTTGCCATAAGAAGACCTTTTCAATACTTTTCCTCGTTTTAAAACATGGGTGAGACTCCCCTTCACCTCATGGAAATTCATGTCGGCCGCCGGTTTCCTGGCGATGATAAGATAATCGTACTGATCGTGAACCTCTTCTTGTAATTCTAAGAAAGCCTGCCTCACATAACGCTTGATTTGATTACGGCAAACAGCATTCCCGATTTTTTTGCTGACGGAAATTCCGATTCGAAAGGGCTGTGGCTCTTCCTTCTTTAATAGATACAAGACGAATTGACGATTCGCGAAGGATGTTCCTTTTTTGAATATTTCCTGGAACTCTTTATTTTTCTTTACTCTTTGCTCTTTCCTCATGGACCACACCTAATTTTCATTTTTGTCTTGATCTAACCTCGACATTATTGGCTCATTCATATGAAATTATAAGTACTTTTTCGCGTAAACCGAAATACGAACGAGCCAAATCGTCTTATCTCATTATTGAGAGGAAAAAAAAGACCACTGAGTCAGTTCAGTGGTCTAGGCAGATAATACTTTTCTTCCTTTGCTGCGACGGCGAGCTAAAACATTGCGTCCGTTTTTAGAGCTCATGCGTGCACGGAAACCGTGATTCTTTTTTCTTTTGCGGTTATTTGGTTGAAACGTTCTTTTCATCTATGACACCTCCCTGAAGGATATCTTTAAAAAGTTAAAGACATTCCTCACTATTATAAAGACGCTACCCATAAAAAGTCAACACTCAGATTATTTTTCTTTTAAAGTGTTGATTCAGTCGGCTTTTCTCATTTGTTACTAGCGAGTGGTGATTGATTTCCGCTGCAGGTGCTCGCTTTCCGCGGGGCTGGCGGTGAGCCTCCTCAGGCTTCGCCTTGCGGGGTCTCACCTGTCCAGCGTTTCCCGCAGGAGTCGAGCACCTTCCGCTCCAATCAACTTTATTAGTCTTATTTAAAAATTTTACCGAGTAAGCTCAATTAACAATACACCGTCCATTATTAATGTGCTTTATTAAATGCCTCTCATTATGAAGGTATCCTCTTTAAAGCATCCAATCTTTTGTTTACAAAATTTCCTCTGATGATCGTTGGGTATCTCCAAGAACACTCAAAATCCTCATTATCATTTTCCTTCTACAAACCCTATCCGATTTTCCTATCCAAGGTGCCTGTGGATAGGATTCGACATGGTTTTAAATTATCCACAACACATACTGACAACTTTTTCACAAGTTCTTGGGTTGTGGACAATTCTGTTCCACAAGGTGTGGGGGGTTGTGGATAAAATATAAAAAGCATTGCACCTCTAAGGATATTTTGATATGATTATTGTGTTTTCACTCTTGATAACTGTGTTCAAGGAAATAACTTATCCACAAAATGTGGATATCATGTGGGTAACTTATACAAAGGGTTTGTAAAACGTTGTCCACAAGTAGTGGATAATGTCGAAAAACCATTTTCCTTCCTTATTATATATTTTTCCACATTCAACGAATTGTATTTTTATAAAATAGCGTGAGTTTAAGGAATGTATAATGCGTAATGATTGTACAGAGGTTATACAAACTAAGAAAAGGAGGGATCAGGATTGGAGAATATCGGGGATCTTTGGAGCAAGGCCTTAGAAAATATCGAAAAAAAGATCAGTAAACCAAGCTTTGATACTTGGTTGAAATCAACTAAGGCCCATTCCATTCAAGGGGACACCCTTGTGATTACAGCTCCAAATGAATTTGCAAGAGATTGGCTGGAAGGTCGTTACTCTCAGCTAATCTCAGGGGTTTTGTATGATATTACAGGCGAAGAACTAGTCGTTAAATTTATCATTCCTCAAAACCAGGAGCCGGAAGAGTTTGATATTCAAATACCGCCAAAGTCGATGAAAGATGATGATCAGCAGGATATCAATCAAAATATGCTGAACGCTAAATACACTTTCGACACGTTTGTTATCGGTTCGGGCAACCGGTTCGCCCATGCCGCTTCTTTGGCTGTGGCTGAAGCACCTGCCAAAGCCTATAATCCCTTGTTTATTTATGGGGGAGTCGGCCTTGGAAAAACTCACTTGATGCATGCCATCGGCCATTATGTACTCGAACATAATCCTGCTGCAAAAGTGGTTTATCTATCATCCGAAAAATTCACAAACGAATTCATTAACTCCATCAGGGATAATAAAGCAGTCGATTTCCGCAATAAATACCGTAGTGTTGATGTTTTATTAATTGACGATATTCAATTTTTAGCCGGTAAAGAACAAACACAAGAGGAATTTTTCCATACTTTTAATACCTTACATGAAGAAAGCAAGCAAATTGTCATTTCCAGTGATCGGCCACCGAAAGAAATCCCGACACTTGAAGATAGACTTCGTTCCCGCTTCGAATGGGGACTTATTACAGATATCACACCACCGGATCTCGAGACGAGAATTGCGATTTTACGAAAGAAAGCAAAGGCTGAAGGACTGGATATTCCAAATGAAGCCATGCTTTATATAGCAAATCAAATTGATTCCAATATTCGTGAGTTAGAGGGCGCATTGATCCGTGTCGTCGCGTACTCTTCTCTTATAAATAAAGACATCAATGCAGATCTTGCCGCCGAAGCGTTGAAGGATATCATCCCGAGCTCGAAGCCAAGGGCGATTACCATCCAGGAAATTCAACGTGTCGTTGGTGAGCACTTCAATGTGAAGCTTGAGGACTTTAAAGCGAAGAAACGAACAAAGTCCATCGCATTCCCTAGACAAATCGCTATGTATCTATCCAGGGAAATGACGGATTCCTCCCTTCCGAAGATCGGGGAAGAGTTTGGAGGACGTGATCACACGACTGTCATTCATGCTCATGAGAAAATCAGTACATTGCTCGGAACGGATGCCCTTCTTCAGCAGCAATTAAAGGAAATTCGTGAAACATTAAAGGCCTGATTTTACACACAACCAAATTGGATAATGTGAATAACTACGACTAACTAGCACACAGTCTGTCCACATGTGGATAGGCTGTGTTTACGTTCGATTCACACACTTATCCACATATCAACAGGCCCTACTACTTCTATTACTATTTTCTAAATAAATTATTAGTATATGATTCAGTCCATAAAATTATGTGCAAATTGGAGGAATAAATCATGAAATTTGTTATTCAAAGGGACCATCTTGTCCAGAGCGTCCAGGACGTCATGAAAGCTGTCACATCAAGAACAACGATTCCCATCCTGACAGGGATCAAAATCATTGCAACGGAAGATGGAGTCACATTGACCGGCAGTGATTCGGATATCTCGATTGAATCCTTTATTCCAAATGAGGAAGAAGGTACTGAGATCGTTGGTATCATGGAAACAGGAGGAATCGTCCTCCAGGCTAAATTCTTTAGTGAGATCGTAAAGAAGTTACCGAAAGATACGGTTGAAATCGAAGTTCAAAGTCATTTCCAAACGGTCATTCGTTCAGGACAGGCAGAATTCAATTTAAACGGTCTGGATCCTGAAGAATATCCGCATCTTCCACAAATTGAAGAAGGAAATGGAATTAAAGTTGCAACGGACCTTCTTAAAACGATGATTAGACAAACCGTATTTGCAGTGTCCACCTCAGAAACACGCCCCATCTTGACAGGTGTAAACTGTCAGATCGAAGACGGGGCGTTGAGCTGTATTGCAACAGATAGTCACAGACTTGCGATGAGAAAAGCACCGATTGAGACCAATCATGATGCGTCTTACAATATTGTGATACCCGGGAAGAGCTTAAATGAGTTGAACAAGATCCTTGATGATACGGATGAAGCCGTTGAAATCGTCATTACGGAAAACCAGGTCCTGTTCAAGGCTAAACATTTATTATTTTTCTCAAGATTATTAGAAGGGAACTATCCGGATACAAGCCGTTTGATTCCTTCTGATACGAAAACAGAATTGACCCTTAATACAAAAGAATTTTTACAAGCGATCGATCGTGCATCACTACTGGCGAGAGAAGGAAGAAATAACGTCGTGAAACTTTCGACGCTGGATGGCGGAATCATTGAAATTTCATCGAACACGCCTGAAATCGGGAAGGTCATCGAGCAGGTGGAAAGCCAATCGGTGGAAGGGGAAGAATTGAAAATCTCCTTCAGCGCGAAATATATGATGGACGCACTAAAAGCCATTGAAGGAACCGAAATCCATGTAAACTTCACGGGAGCGATGAGACCGTTTGTATTGAAGCCCCTTCATGATGATTCCATTCTTCAATTGATCCTTCCGGTAAGGACGTACTAAAAGACAAAAAGCCAACACCTTAGAAAAAGATCAGGTGTTGGCTTTTATTATTAACCCCGCAGAAACCGAGCATCTGCAGCGGAAATTACCTCCAGATCTTTCTCCATTTTTCGTTAGTTGTGACTTAACTCCATTTAGAGTAAAATAAGATATTAGAGACTTTATACGGAAAGTAGTGATTTTAGTGGCAAAAGAGATCACCATAGAAACAGAAATCATCACATTGGGTCAATTCCTGAAGCTTGCTGAAGTGATTCAGTCCGGCGGGATGGCGAAATGGTTCTTAAGTGAATATGAAGTATACATAAACGGGGAACAAGACCAAAGAAGAGGGAGAAAACTTACGGTTGGTGACAAAGTTGAAATTCCTGAAGTAGGGGTCTTTGTGGTTGCTGGAGAATAATAAAGGGTGTTATGTCCATGTACATTGAACAATTAGAATTAAGAAACTACCGTAATTACGAATCGATAGACGTGAGTTTCGAAAATAAGGTGAACGTCATCCTTGGAGAAAATGCCCAGGGGAAGACGAATATCATGGAGTCTATCTATGTCCTGGCAATGGCTAAATCCCACCGGACCTCAAATGATAAAGATTTAATCCGTTGGGACCAGGAATATGCTAAAATAAAAGGTAGGATTCAGAAATATAACGGTGGATTGCCTTTGGAGCTGATCCTGTCCAAAAAGGGAAAAAAGGCGAAGAGTAATCACCTTGAACAATCTAAATTGAGTCAATATGTCGGGAATATGAATGTGGTCATGTTTGCACCTGAAGATCTTCATTTGGTAAAAGGGAGCCCTCAAGTCAGGCGCCGTTTTATCGATATGGAAATTGGTCAGGTTTCTCCTGTTTATTTACATGATATCAGCCTTTATCAGAAAATATTACAGCAACGGAACCATTATTTAAAACAGTTGCAAACGCGAAAACAAAAAGACCAGACGATGCTTGATGTCTTGACGGAACAGTTCATCGAGATGGCGGTAAAAATTACGAAGAAACGATTTGAGTTCGTTCAATTGTTGGAAAGTTGGGCGAAACCGATCCATTCAGGGATTTCAAGGAACTTAGAAACGTTGGAAATCGTATATAAACCGTCTTTGGATGTATCAGATAATCAAGAATGGTCAAAAATGGTAGATATATATGAGCAGAAATTTGATGGTATCCGTGAACGGGAAATTGATCGGGGTGTGACCCTGGTGGGACCGCACCGGGATGATCTTCAATTCATTGTGAATGGACGGGATGTTCAAACATTCGGATCTCAGGGGCAGCAACGGACAACGGCCCTTTCGGTGAAGCTTGCAGAAATCGAACTGATCCACTCTGAAATCAAAGAGTATCCCATTTTACTTCTGGATGATGTTTTATCTGAACTCGATGATTATCGTCAGTCTCACTTATTAAATACCATCCAGGGGAAAGTTCAAACCTTCGTCACCACGACCAACGTGGACGGAATTGATCATCAAACCTTAAATGAGGCCACTACGTTCGAAGTAGAAGCCGGATCCATGAAAAGATTGAAATGAGGTGTTACCTTGTACATACATGTTGGAGAAGATGTCATGGTACGTACAGATGAAATCATCGCCATTATTGATCGAGACACCGTTCAATTTTCAGAGGAAATTCAACATTTCCTAAAAACGAAAGATAAAAACCTTTGCAATCTCGCGAAGGGTTCATATAAATCTCTTGTTATCACAACAGGCCAGTTGTATCTTTCACCACTGGCATCAAGTACGTTGAAAAAGCGATCAAAGAAATACTCAAACTATGAGAATTTATTATAGAAATATAAAGCCCTGAAGGTTAGAAAGTGTAGGTGAATCAGTATGGCTATAGAGCAAAATCAAGCGCAAGGCGGCTCCTATGATGAAAATCAGATTCAGGTTTTAGAAGGTTTAGAGGCCGTTCGGAAAAGACCGGGTATGTATATTGGATCAACAAGCAGCAGAGGTCTGCATCACTTGGTGTGGGAAATCGTTGATAACAGTATTGATGAAGCATTAGCCGGACACTGTAGCGAAATCGAAGTCATCATTGAAGAGGATAACAGTATCACGGTGACAGATAATGGACGTGGTATTCCTGTCGGTATCCACGAAAAAATGGGACGACCTGCTGTAGAGGTCATCATGACGGTCCTTCATGCCGGCGGTAAGTTCGGCGGCGGCGGATATAAAGTATCCGGAGGTCTGCACGGAGTAGGGGCATCGGTTGTTAATGCCCTTTCCACGGAGCTTGAGGTACATGTCCATCGTGATGGAAATATCTACTATCAGAAATTCGAAAAAGGTGCCCCGAGCTTCGACCTTAAAGTGGTTGGAGAAACGGATAAGACAGGAACGATCATTCATTTTACTCCAGATCCTGAAATCTTTACTGAAACAACGGAATACGAATATGACATACTAGCAAATCGTATTCGCGAATTGGCTTTCTTGAACAGAGGGATCCAGATCAGTATTGAAGATAAGCGCGGTGAAGGGAAAAGAAGGGACTACCATTATGAAGGTGGAATCAAGTCCTACGTTGAGCACCTTAACCGTTCGAAAGAAGTCATTCATGAAGAGCCGATCTACATTGAGGGTGAGAAGGATGATATAACTGTTGAAGTCGCCATTCAATACAATGACGGTTTCGCAAGTAACCTTTACTCATTCGCCAATAACATCCATACCCATGAAGGTGGAACCCATGAGTCTGGATTCAAAACGGCATTGACGAGGGTCATCAATGATTATGCCCGTAAAAATAATGTATTCAGAGAGAATGATGCGAATCTTTCAGGGGAAGATGTCCGGGAAGGATTGACAGCCATCATCTCTATCAAACATCCTGACCCTCAGTTCGAAGGTCAGACGAAAACAAAACTCGGGAACTCAGAAGCAAGGACAATCACAGATTCCCTTTTCTCAGAGCATCTGGAAACATTCTTACTTGAAAACCCGGTTGTCGCACGAAAAGTCGTGGAAAAAGGCCTGATGGCTGCCCGTGCCCGACTGGCTGCGAAAAAAGCAAGGGAGCTTACCCGTCGTAAGAGTGCCCTGGAAATCTCGAGCTTACCTGGTAAACTGGCGGACTGTTCTTCTAAAGACCCAAGCATCAGCGAAATCTATGTGGTTGAGGGTGACTCAGCTGGTGGATCTGCCAAGCAAGGTCGGGATCGCCACTTCCAGGCCATCCTTCCTCTACGTGGTAAAATCATCAACGTAGAAAAGGCGCGTCTTGATAAGATCCTTTCTAATAACGAGGTCCGTGCGATTATTACCGCTCTCGGTACAGGGATCGGTGAAGATTTCAATCTAGCTAAGGCGAGATACCATAAAATTGTGATCATGACCGATGCCGACGTCGATGGCGCTCATATTCGTACGCTATTATTAACGTTCTTCTATCGTTACATGAGAAACATCATTGAAGCAGGTTACATCTACATCGCACAACCACCCTTGTATAAAGTACAACAAGGGAAGAAAATTGAGTATGCCTATAATGATAAAGAACTGGATCGCATCCTTGGAGAGATTTCCCCAACACCTAAACCTGGCATCCAGCGTTACAAAGGTCTTGGAGAAATGAATCCTGAGCAGTTATGGGAAACGACAATGGATCCAGAAACAAGAACATTACTGCAAGTAAGTCTTCAAGATGCGATCGAAGCTGACGAAACCTTTGATATCCTGATGGGTGACAAAGTAGAGCCAAGACGTAACTTCATCGAAGAAAACGCAGCTTACGTCAAGAACTTGGATATCTAAAATAAAATAAACAGGATAGACCTGGGTGCTATCCTGTCTTTTACATAGCGGACAAGGTAAAGAGTGAGAAAGGTCTAAATCTTTCTTTAAAAGGAGGTCCCTTTTACTATGGCAGAAACACCAAGATCGAATGTTAAAGAGATTAATATAAGCAGTGAAATGCGCTCGTCTTTCCTGGATTACGCGATGAGTGTCATCGTTTCACGTGCCTTACCAGATGCACGTGATGGCCTTAAGCCCGTCCATCGCCGTATTTTATATGCGATGAATGACCTCGGCATGACGTCTGACAAAGCGTACAAGAAATCAGCCCGTATCGTCGGTGAAGTAATCGGTAAGTATCACCCTCATGGTGACTCTGCCGTTTATGACACCATGGTTCGTATGGCACAGGATTTCAACTATCGCTATATGCTGGTTGACGGTCACGGTAACTTCGGTTCTGTGGACGGTGACGCTGCAGCGGCCATGCGTTATACAGAAGCACGTATGTCCAAGATCTCTATGGAACTCATTCGTGATATTAATAAAGACACAATTGATTATAAAGATAACTATGATGGCACTGAGCGGGAGCCGGAAGTATTGCCTGCGCGTTTCCCTAACCTTTTGGTAAACGGTTCTTCAGGAATCGCCGTAGGGATGGCAACGAATATCCCTCCCCATAATCTTGGAGAGGTCATCGATGGAATCCTTGCATTAAGTAAAGATCCTGATATTACGATCCAAGAGCTGATGGAATTCATTTACGGTCCTGATTTCCCTACTGCCGGTTTGATTGTTGGGAGAAGCGGGATCCGCCGTGCTTACGAAACGGGTAAAGGTTCCATCACCATGCGCGCCCGTGTGGAAATCGAAACAAAGAGCAATGGAAAAGAAACGATCATCGTCCATCAAATCCCCTATCAGGTGAACAAAGCGAGACTCATCGAGAAGATCGCGGATCTTGTCAGGGATAAGAAGATTGATGGTATCACGGATCTCCGTGATGAATCGGATCGGAATGGTATGCGCATCGTCATTGAAGTAAGAAAAGATGCCAATGCGAACGTACTGCTAAATAATTTATATAAACAAACGGCACTTCAAA
Source organism: Rossellomorea vietnamensis (assembly GCF_001305855.1). Classification (GTDB taxonomy): domain Bacteria; phylum Bacillota; class Bacilli; order Bacillales; family Bacillaceae_B; genus Rossellomorea; species Rossellomorea vietnamensis_A. Next base: position 46,478 of record NZ_LIXZ01000024.1, read on the forward strand.
CAAGCTTCGGGATCAATCTTCTGGCACTTGTAGACGGCCAGCCGAAGGTATTGAACTTAAAAGAATGTCTCTTTCACTATCTTCAGCATCAACGCGTAGTCATTCGCCGCAGAACGGAATTTGAATTGCGTAAAGCGGAAGCAAGGGCCCATATTTTAGAAGGTCTGAGGATTGCCCTGGACCATATTGATGAAATCATTGCCCTTATCCGCGGCTCACAAACAACAGAGCTTGCGAAACAAGGTTTGATGGAGAATTTCTCCTTATCTGATAAACAGGCCCAAGCGATCCTGGATATGCGTCTTCAGCGTCTAACCGGTTTAGAACGTGAAAAAATTGAAGATGAGTACCAGGAACTGGTGAAGCTGATTGCTGAACTTAAAGCGATCCTTGCAGATGACGAAAAAGTTCTGGAAATCATCCGAGAAGAGCTCATCGAAATCAAAGATCGCTTCAATGATGAAAGAAGATCGGAAATTGTAGCGGGTGGAATCGAGAACATCGAGGATGAAGACTTGATTCCTCGAGAGAACATCGTCGTTTCCCTCACCCATAATGGTTACATCAAGCGTCTCCCGGTTTCTACCTACCGCAGTCAAAAACGTGGCGGAAGAGGGATCCAGGGTATGGGTACCAATGGTGAAGACTTCGTTGAAAACCTGTTGACGACTTCTACTCATGACACGATCCTCTTCTTTACAAACAAAGGAAAAGCGTATCGTGCAAAAGGATATGAAATCCCAGAGTTCAGTCGTACTGCAAAAGGACTTCCGATCATCAATCTGCTCGGAGTAGAAAAAGATGAGTGGATCAACGCCATGATCCGGGTCGAAGAATTTGTGGACGATTGGTACTTATTCTTTACGACGAAGCAAGGGATCTCAAAACGTACGCCGGTATCGGATTTCGCCAATATCCGGACGAACGGGCTGATCGCCATCAACCTTCGGGAAAATGACGAGCTGATTTCCGTGAAACTGACCGATGGCCAAAAAGATATGATCATCGGAACGAAGCAGGGTATGCTGATCCGTTTCCCTGAAACAGACGTCCGTTCCATGGGAAGAACAGCCACTGGAGTTAAAGGAATCAACCTCAGCGATGATGATATCGTTGTCGGTATGGAAATCCTTGAAGACAAGAGTGATGTCCTGGTTGTCACGGTAAATGGTTACGGAAAACGTACTCCAGCCAGTGAGTACAGAGTCCAAACCCGTGGTGGTAAAGGATTGAAGACATGTAATGTGACTGAGCGTAATGGAGAACTCGTCTCTGTCAAAGCCGTCACAGGCGAAGAAGACTTAATGATCATCACGGCCCATGGTGTCCTCATCCGTATGGACGTAAATGATATTTCCACAACGGGACGTAACACTCAAGGGGTCAAGCTGATCCGTCTTCAAGAAAGTGAATTCGTTTCAACCGTCGCCAAAGTTGAAAAAGAAGATGAAGAAGAAACGGAAGCCCCTGTCGAATCTGTTGAAGGAATGGAACAGGATGACATGGAAGAACAACCGGCTTCAGATGAGGCTAATGAAGATACAGAAGAATAAATAATAGAGTAAGCTATTTTCAGTAATGGATATCCATTCTGGAAATAGCTTATTTTTTGTAGGAGACCTATTTATTTTTTGAAAATAACAAACATACTTCACTGAATTTGGTAAAATAAACTAAAAGGACAGACGTGAGGTGTGTATAGTTGAAGGTACATCGCGGGGAAATACAATTAGGCTGCATCGTTGCAGAAGATATCATGGGAATGGCAGCAAACCCGATCATTCCAAAGAATACGGTGCTTGAAGAAGAACATTTTAATATCCTTCAAGCATTCCATATCAACGAGTTATACATAGAGAAAACAAAAGCCGACGGGAATCCATTCAGGTCACCGCTCTCTTCTGATAAGGCATCCACTCAGGAAGAGACGGATTCTAAGGAGACAATAGGATTTGTAGATCTTTATTTAACGACAGTAAAAGAATACAAGAAGGAATTTATGAATTGGCAGTCGGGTACGGCTGTTAACGTGGCAAGAGTGAGAGAACTCATACTCCCCGTTATTCAACAGGTGGAACAAAACCATATTTATATCTATTCCCTTCACCACTATTCAACGAAGAAGGATTATCTCTATCATCATGCGGTTTCAGTCAGTATCATCAGTGCTTTAATAGGAAAGAAGATCGGTTTACAGTCGGGACAGATCAATCAACTGGCATTAGCGGGGGCGCTTGCTGACTGTGGGATGGCTAAGGTGAGCCCCCGCATATTATCCAAGGATCAGCCACTGACAGAAAGTGAATTTAAAGAAGTGAAGCTGCATACGGCAAATGGGTATAAGATGGTCAAAGACACTCCCTTATTAAAAACCGAAACGAAGCTTGCGATCTTTCAGCATCATGAACGCTTTGATGGAACAGGATATCCTGCATCAGAAAAGAGCGAACGTATCCACCTCTATTCACAGATTGTCGGGATTGCAGACATGTTTCATGCCATGACATCAGAAAGAATATACAGAAGCAAGCAGCCGATCTTCAAAGTATTGGATATGATCAGCAAAGACTTGTTTGGCAAATTTGATATAAAAGTAGTGGAAGGACTCCTTCAATTAATGGGAGACTTAAGAACAGGCACCCCGGTAAAGTTATCGTCCGGAGAATTTGGAGAAGTCATATATACCAAACCGAACGACTTCACCAGTCCGATTGTTAAACTAAAGACAGAAGAAATAGTAGATTTATCTCAGCAAAAGGACATCTATATTACAGAGGTTTTTATTTAAGGTCGTCTACGATTTGGCTTCCGAATGAAGAGAGTCGCAGGTCAGTAAAGTGACGTGCGACTTTTTAACATTTACCTCTTGCAAACTTGTTTAATAGTGTGTATACTATTATTTGTTGTCCGAAAGGCATTACATAATTATCAAGAAAATAACTTTTCTAAAATAATAAAAACACCTTGACGATAAACGCTTTAAATGATATATTATATAGGTCGCTTCAAACGAAGCGCTTACACATTGAACCTTGAAAACTGAACAAAACAAGACAATACGTCAACGTTAATTCTAGATTTATTTTTAAAGAGCTATTCAAACTTTTATCGGAGAGTTTGATCCTGGCTCAGGACGAACGCTGGCGGCGTGCCTAATACATGCAAGTCGAGCGGATTGATGGGAGCTTGCTCCCTGATATCAGCGGCGGACGGGTGAGTAACACGTGGGTAACCTGCCTGTAAGACTGGGATAAC
>NZ_LIXZ01000025.1 GCF_001305855.1 Rossellomorea vietnamensis
TCTAAGAACTGGCTGTCATCTAAGATTAAATATTGATCAAATTCATTAATTGAGATTATCCAATTTATCCACTCAAAAACAGTAGTTCTCTCGACAAATTCTTTTAAATTTTTATAAAAAGAAGCTTCAGTAAGACAAACCTTCTGCAAGTCATCTATTATAAAAAAGATTTTAAGCGAGCACTCATCAGCTAAGCTGGTAATTAATTGATTAAATTCAAGAAGAGTTTGGTAATCTGTATCAAAGAAATTATTAAGGGAATTTATTATATTTTTCTCGATATTAAAACCATTAAATATTAGAGGTATGCTTAAGGAGAAATATTTCAAACTATCTTCTAAACTATAATTTTCAATTATACTATTGATTAGCTGAGTTTTACCCGTTCCTGATTCTCCAGTAATTAACAAAATTTTATTATATCTGTCTTCCATTAATTTTAGTATTTCAATTAGAGCTACTTTATAGCTACTTGTTTTTCTTGTTTCAGGTATATCTAAAATAAATGTTTGTATTTCTTTCCTTAATTTATTTTTGAATTCAGGATATGTTAAATTCAATTCTCTAATTTTTTGTAGGGTTGGAATGATATTTTTCTCTTTTATATACGGATCGTTGTTATAGGTTCTTGAAAAATCACTTATTCCCTTTTGTACTTTAGTTCTCCATGTAAAGTCTTCGAAGAAACCTTTAAGTAAAGGGTCTGTTAATATATCATCATCCGATTTAGCATTGAAAGGCATATTATCCCTTGTTTCTTTAAGGTAAGATTCAATTTTTGCTTCATATATAGCAAGCATTTTATCAAACTCTACAGGTAGTGATTCAAAGGTTCTTCCTCTTTGTTCCTCTACTATCTTTTTTTTTAGTTCAATACCTTTCTCAAACATCTCTTTTATTGCTTCGCTAATATGGCTATAATTTGTAGAACTATGGTCAATCACTTTCAAAATACTGCTATGATCTCCTGGAAGAGGAATTCCCCCTACCCATTTTGACCTTATAATATGTGGAATAGCACTGTTTTCTGTAACAATAGTGTCCTCTGTTCCAAAATAAAATTTAAAATTTATTTTCATATTTTCAAGATGCTTTTGCCATAACCTTATCGTTTCATCTAAGAAGTTACTATTAGGTGCTAGAGATGGAATTTGAGCATGCTTATTTATATTTTTTATCAATTGATTATACAAAGCCATTGAAGAGCCGTTATATGGTGTAGCCAAACTAATCATACCCTTTATATTATGAGTTTGATTATTCTCAAGTTCCTCAAGAATATATCTAATAGCTACTAAGCCACCCATACTATGACCTATAAGTAATACATTCTTATACTGCTTAATCTTTCTAGAGTCAATTTCTCTTTTTAACTCTCTAGCCAAAATTTCTATAGTAGTAAAATTACCTTTACCTACAGTAAAACTCTTGAATCTACCTAGTTTAATTTTATTTAATCCCATTGAAGCCAATAAACCATTTGCCAAATGTGAAGTTTCATATTTTATTTCCGCTATATCAAGATTACTAAACGTCTCATCTGTCAAGAACAAATCTATCCAGGAGACTCCATCGTGTCTCCATGTGCTTTCAGAAGCACCAAGTCCATGTATTAATACAATTAAATTATCGCTAAGTGTATCGTTCTTTTTATGTAATAATAATTCTAATGCCAACTTAATCCCTCATTTAACAGTTTTCATTACAATACAGACAAAAGCCACACATTTCACTATAAACTACAATTACCCCCATCGTGTGAATACCTTCATTCAACAATAATGTGATATGATTGCATTTCAAGTAGATTACAGGTTAGATTTTGATTTAAGAATAGAAAAATACTAATAAAATGCATGTCATTGTTCATACTGCTTAATATCCAATATTCTCCTAGATAACAGTGAATTATTTAAATCTGAAATTCTTATTCTTTCTCTATCCAACACTTGAACTATAAAATCAACCCATGCATCTGTATATAAATAATCATTATGAGCTTGGTCATAATAACAATATTTAGTATTTGTATCAAATGGATCTTCAGCATCTATGGGTGGTCTCACATTAAACAACTTCCACATTATTGTATGGTTATTAATTGTAAAGTCAGTAACCCCACTCTCTATTACTTTTTCGACAATTATGCTTGGTCTATGTCTTCCAGTATTAACACCTTCAACTCGAACAACTTTATCTTTGACAATGGCTGTCAACCGCTGTACCTCCTCTTGCTCCTCTGGACTCAATGTGTCCCACCTCAAAAATTCTATCGACAAGTCGTTTCTACTGGCGCTAGCAACTTTAGGAATGGCTATCAATTTAACGCTGAATTCTTGACTGTTGTATACTTCTTCAGATAATTCACTTCTATATTTAGTTATATAATCAACGAGATTTTGCACTTCATTAGATAATAAGTTTTTTTGTGCTTGTCTTTGTTCTTTTGTCATTATCCTTGAAAATTGAAGTGAGAAAGCAAGATTTTCATTTATACCGTATTCTTCACCAAAAAGTTTTACAAGTGTTTTTTCAAAGTTGTATAAAAGCGCCTGACACTCACCAAAAATAAGAGTATCAAGTGTTTCTTTTTCGATGTGTCTATGTTCTATCTTGTTCCTAAGTTTAATAAAGAATCTTAAATTCCTTTCTTCAGCCTCGGTTAGTTCACCGTACTTTGAAATACAAGTGCTTAACTCCCAGGCTTTCCGTTCGCCGTCAACACGTTCATACCGGTTTTTCTTTTTATAATAATATTTGTCACCTATGGTGTTATTAAAATGCGCATGGAATAAACGAGTCCATGCCATAATCATCAATGTTATATAATTCTCTACCCTAAACGTTGTCCTTGGCTTATTGTAAACTTCAACAGCCAGTAAAGCGCTGTCGATAGAGCTCTCAAGTATTGTCTTTGTCTTTCCTTTTCTTAAACTCATCATCTCACCTTCCGTCTTTTCAAGAAACTATATATTTTACTCTTTAATTCTTCTATAATAATTTTTCCAATTCAATCCAACTAAAATTATACCAGTTGTCTTTACAATTATCAGTCTTTTTAAAGGAGAAAAGACTTTAATTTATCTTTTCTCAAAATAGATTATAAGTTTTGAGACAAACAAAAAAGACCGTGGTACCTGAGTATCTTGTCTGATAATCAATGCACTCCAGTCATTTCTGAAACCCGTACCTAGTTGTCGCTAGGTTTTTGGCCAATTAAAATCTTTTTTGTAGTACTTCTTTTTTAGCTTTGCTAAGTCATACTCCCACTCTGTTATAGCGAAACGGAATTTTTCGGATCCGTCTTTCTGACCTTTTCTTAATTTAACATTTCCTGCAATGGTGTAAGCTACTTTTTTCAACCCAATGTCAGGAACTATACGCTGCAATATCCTCCATCTTTGTTCCCTTGTAGTCCCTGTAATCTGGTAGCCTCTTTTCCGCAATTCACTCTTTTCATTTAATCCTATAGAATCATTCGAGTCATCGGGGTTGCTAATAACATCTGTCGAGGGCCACTTAAACCATTCGGTTTCACTTTCTATTTCTTCTTTGGGATTAGCTTTTCTGTCTTCTTTAACATATATATAACCAGGTTCATTTTCTTCTATTAATTTCTTTAAAAAATGTCTATTCATATAAATATCTTCTCTCTTTGGATGGCTAAAGGCTTCCACTTGGATTACTTTATATATTTTTGTCATTTTTTTATTTTCGTAGACCGCTAAATTAATTAGTATCTCTTGATTTATGTCACTTAATTTATCACCTGGCGGAAGGTTATATGATACCAACCTTTCTACTCCAATCATTACTTGTTTTTCTTTTACTCTTTTGAGTATATGCTCAATAATGCTTTCTTTCTCAATTGCAGAATAACCTTTGACTTTTTTAAAAGAATTAATAAGAAGCAATAGTTTTTCTTTATTTATATAGCCGGTTTCTGAGAATGATTTCGTAACATAACGGAAAAATTTGATTCCCCAACGGTTACTCCTTATTAAACTATCATATTGGGTTATTTGTTCTTTAATCTCTTTGTCTCTATTTAATATAAAGGCATACCAAAGTAGCTTCTCAAAAATTTTTTCATTAACCTGGTGATCAAACTTATACCAATCAACACATATATCCGAAAAGAGTTTCAACAATTCATCTTTTATATTCAAAACTAAATATGTATGGAGAAGCTCTAGTGATAATTTTATATTAAAGCATTCGTAGATATTTCCTTCCAAGTTATCTATTCTAGGGGTAAGTACTGAATCAATATTAAATTTGCCTAAAGATCCGTCACAATAGTTTAGTAGCTTCAAAACATTGTAATAAACTCTATCTTTTAATGAATGATTGAATTGAATCAGTATTAGATCACATAACTGATGTACATTTGTAGCATTATCCGTTAGAAAAAACTTACTCTGAATACGTATCTTGTGTATTAATTGCGTAAGTATTAAAGCTTGTTTTCCGTTCTCAGTTCTATAAATATATTCTAATAACCTTTTTACAGTATCAAAGAATTCCCTTGGGTTATCCCCCTCAACCCCAATACCCTTTAGTCTAACGAGAACTGTCATAAAGTCATTGTCACTTTTGATCGGCTCGAAGTATTCTCCGTACTTCACTTTTAACTTCTCCACTTCCAAGGTTGACAACAAAACATTGTCCATTTGACCTCCCTCTCTTTCTAAATGAAATAAAAAGGCAACTTAAGGATCCTTAAGTGCCTTTAAATGTAATCAGGTCAAAGTTGGATTTTACGCGCCAGCAATCTCTTCCGAGTTCCTATTTATCTCATCAATAACCCCAATAATCTTACGGGCATCGTCCATATTATCCTTAAACAACTCAACAATACTTCCGACTGACTTAAATGGGTCTTGCTGTAACACTTTCTTATCTATTACTCCGTTCTTCACGACATAATCCACAATAAGTTTCACAAACCTACTTTGATAGATATTAAGTTTTTCATTGGTTAGAAACTCCGAAAAAGCTTCATTTGCTGCTTGAGGATCCAATCCTACAATTTGTCTTACCAGCCTAGTAATAGGAGTATCCCCAAAGTCCTTTTTGTAATCTTCTTTAGTTCCCAAATCGTTCCAAAGAATACTTTCCAACGTCTTTATATCTTGATCAGTAAGCTTCTTGTTGTTTCTAAGCTTGTGGATTGCTATTTCATCTCTATGTTGTTGAAGATAGTGATGTACTTTCTTCTTATAATTTTTTAAGTCATTTGTGTGGAAAATTGGACCGCTTTCTCTTACCTCTAATACTTGATCTTTGAAGTTTGTGAAGTACATTTTTTGCTTTTCTTTTTCAATAAACTTAATCAGGTCACGTAGTGCTTCACGAACACTTTCTAGTTCAAAGATATCCGCACTTTCCCAGAACTCTTCAGTTAAAACTTTATTAATAATAGGCTTTCGTTCAACAACTTGGGGTATTGTTCCTAATTTAGATAATGCTTCTGCAGTTGTTACCACACTTCGAATTGGCTTAGTAGCATTCTTTGTTTGTAGTTTAGCTAACTCAATAGTGTACATTACTAAGTCAAAACGTTTAGCAAATTCGTCATCATTAAATGGTACGATGATTGGAGAAACATGTTCTTTAATTTCATTTACTTTCATTACTGTTAATGAATTCCAGTTAGCCTTATTTTTATATTTATGAACATGCTGCAAGTGCTGGCGAACTCGGAAGTTTTCATCATCCAATGCATTGATGTCTGCAAAAACATCATTAATAATTTCGTTACGATGTGAAATATAATCTTCCGTTTGATATTCCATCCCTTGAAGCTCTTTAATGATTTCAACTTTTGAATTAAACAGCTTTTCCGTTAAACTCTCAGTAGCTTTTCCTTCTATGCCCTTCGGATTCTCTCTGAAGAATTCAAAGTTCCCGCAATAGTCAAAGATTAAGAAATGGGTTTTATCCTGCCCTATTCCCAGTAAATCTGGACATAAACGTGTTCCTCGACCAATCATTTGCCAGAACTTTGATTTTGAGCGGACCTTCTTAAAGAATACCAGGTTAACCACTTCAGGAATATCTACACCAGTATCAAGCATATCAACTGACACAGCTATCTGTGGCATTTTTTCTTTTGTTGAGAAATCTTCAATTAGGCTTTGGTAATAATTCACGCTATAGTCAATGACTTTGGCGAATTCTCCTCCATACTCCGGAAATAAAGCATCGAATCTTTCAACTATCTTTAACGCATGTTGGTGGTTTTTCGCAAAGAGAATTGTTTTGCCCAGTTTATCCCCACCCTCAACATGAATTCCTTTTTCCATTAAATTCTTGAGAACGGTATCAATTGTGTCTGCATTAAAAAGCCACTCATTTAACGCTCCACTATCAATATCGTCTCCAACCTCATCTTCAAATGTTTCTTCATATAATTCTTTTTCCTCATCTGTTAAATCGTCGTAACGGATACCTTCTTCAAGGAATTTCATTCTTGTTTCGATGGTTCTGTAATCAACCAGATATTCATCTTCAACCGCTTTTTCCAACTCGTAAGCATACGTCGGAGTGCCACTTTCCATGTTGAATACCTCATACGTATTTTTATCAATTTCATCTTTTGGGGTGGCAGTCAGTCCCAGCAGCATGCCGTCAAAATAATTAAAAATTGAACGATACTTCTTATAAATACTTCTATGAGATTCATCAATAATAATTAAGTCAAAATGACCAATAGTAAATAACTTCTTGCCATCTTTACGTTTGACTTCATCAATGGCATTCATCATAGTTGGATAGGTTGAGAAGACCATACGGCTTTCATCAGGATTATCTTTATTATCCAAGAGGTTACATAACGATAAGCTAGGTAAAAGATTATTAAAGTTTTTCTTTGCCTGAAGTAGAAGTGTTTTACGATCTGCTAGAAACAAAACATTTTTCACCCAGTTATGGCGAGAAAGGACATCTACAATCGAGATAGCTGTTCTTGTTTTCCCGCTACCTGTCGCCATAACTAGCAGCATTTTTCGCTGATTTCGTTCCAATCCATCGCAAACCGCTAATATTGATTCCTTTTGATAGTAACGATTTGTAATATCATCGTTAATTTCAATATTTTTCAGTTCACGCTTCATTGTGAGGCGATCTATAACAAGCTTTAAATCGGCTTTATTATAGAATCCAGATACCCTTCTTGGTGGATAGGGTTTATGCCAGATATAGGTTTCAAAACCATTGGTATAAAAAATTACAGGACGCTGCCCATATTTTTGTTCAATGCAGTCGGCGTATAGTTTCGCTTGTTGCTTACCGACATTAGGATCATTTGATGTTCGTTTTGCTTCGACTACACCTATAGGTTTACCATTATCACCAAGCAGTACATAATCAACAAAACCAATACCTTGATTATTCGGCATTCCTGTCACTTCAAATTCCTTTGCAACATCCGTACCGAATTCCCATCCAGCTAATTTTAAATCAAGATCAATATACTTCTGCCTTGTTTCAAACTCACTTATTTCATCAACCTCAAAATCATATTGGTCTGTATTTATTTCCCGTTTGATTGTATTTACCTTTCGAAGCTCTTCATTTTCCTTCATCATTTCTTCTAAACGACGATCTTTAGAGCTTAACTGGTCATATAAGTCTTGTAGCTCTTTTGGTCTTACACGTTTCTCTTTACCATGTTGTAGTAAGGACTCGTCAAACTCCTTCGCAGTATATTCATCTGAGTAACAGTAATCTATCCAAGCTACAAACTGATGTAAATTGTGCAGAGATAATATTGCTTCATCACGATTGATGCTTGCGTTGGAGTGGACTGATACATTTCCCAACTTAACAATGTACTTCAACAAAGGGAGTAAATCATCATCAATGATAGCTAGAAAATTAGAATCGTGAATTAAACTTGATAAATTCTCTTGGTAAGGTACTTTTAATTCACTATCAGAGCTATAAAGCCATTTTACCGCAAGCTCAAGTGCGCGACGTGACAAAATCGCACACGTCGCAGGGCTAACAATAAGAGCTTTCTCTGCTTCTAGGCAGGCATTATTGAAATTTTTATACTTAGGTTTTTCTTTAAGAAAGCCAAAGTTTGTTGCCAATATTACCCCTCCTTTATTTAGTCTTTAAAATTTTTTCTTGGATTGATAATTCTCCTTTAAAGGCTCGTTGCATTATCGAATTAAATAGGTTTTCTAGTTCTCTAAGGGTAGTTAGCAGTAAAGACTTTTCTTGACGTATCCTATGAACGATTGCTGTAAATTCTTGTTGTTTATTTAAAGGTGGATTAGGAATTGGGATTCTCTTTAATTTGACCCCAGTTAAATGTGCGATAGTTGCTTTTGAAGTAAAGTCTTTGAACCCCCCGTTACCTGCAAAATATTGCATCACACTCTGTAGATATTCAGGAGTTGCAAGGTTATTCTTTATTCTTGCTCTATGGAGAGCTTTTTGAAAATAGATGCTCTTATTATCCCATTCCCATATTGCAGTTCTACCAACTTCCCCGCCTTCACAGATAAGTAAATCTCCTTTTTTGAGAGATAGTGTTTCTAATTCTTCATCGAGGAAGTCCATTTGAGGCAGGTCATCTAATATAAAATGTCCCCATTTTACATTTCGATTTGCTAAATATGGTCTTGTGTTTTGCCCTTTTTGTTTTTTCTTATCTAACATTTTTCCTAAACGAGTATCACATATGTCACTAAACTCTAACAGAGTCCATTGTTTAGTATTTCGAAGTGGGTCCCCAAACATCTCTAGAAACACACTTTGTGTTAGTTGGTCTAATACCTCCACTTGTACTTTACGTTTGTCAATTAAGGATTTAGCTTCATTTAGAATATTTACTACCTTTAACTGATATTCTAAAGGAGGAACAGGTATATTTATTTCTCCGATATATTTCTTTGAGATATGTTTAAGTCCGGCACCTCTAAATCCGTTTTCTAATATATGAATATTGCCTCTTAAATAGTAATATATATATTGCATATTTATTAAATCTCGATTGAGAGCTTGTAAAATAATGCAATCCGTCGATACAGAAAATTGACCTTTTGAAAAATGGATATTAGCATTTCCACCAGTTCCAATTATTATACTTTCACAGTCAACCTCAAAATAATCTAAGAATTTATTTTGTTTATTACTAGATGTGAAAAATGGATATTCACCTTTCAATTTTCCTTCACTAGCTTTTATATTTGATTTGGGTAGAAACTTGAGAAGTTCTGAAATCTTATATTTAATTATTTTCACTTCAACACTTCCTCCAAATTTTTTATCCCATATAAAATTTCATCCTCTAAACCTTTTATTCTTTGAATTAGTTCTTGTGGGGACTCATACTCCACTTCCTCATACTCAATTTCTTTATATTTATCAATAGACAAGTCATAGTCATTTTCACGCAATTCATCAACCTTAACCAAAAAGGATTGCTCTGTTCGTTTTCTTTCTTTTTCATCTTGTAGATTATGAAATCTAGCAATAATATCAGGGATATCATTTTGTTCAATAGGACTTCTCTTATCATCGAGTGAATAGCCGTCTGCTTTCATATCATAGAACCAAACATTGTCAGTACCACCAGCCCCTGTTTTAGTAAAAACCATGATTGCGGTAGATACTCCAGCATAGGGTTTAAAAACACCACTAGGCATTTTAATAATCGCTTCTAGTTTATGAGTATCAATAATTTCTTTTCGAATTTTTTTATGAGCTTTTGAGCTTCCAAATAAGACACCATCTGGTACAACAACAGCGGCACGACCACCAGCTTTTAGAATACGGATGAATAGTGATAGGAATAGGATTTCGGTTTTCTTTGTTTTTGTAAGTTTTAATAATTCGTTTGAAACTCCTTCTTCATCTAATGAACCCTTAAATGGAGGATTTGCTAGTACAAGAGTATATTGTTCTTTATCTTTATTTACTTCTGCTAGAGAATCTCGGTAATCGATATTAGGGTTATCAATGCCGTGAAGCATCATATTCATTGCCCCAATACGCAACATCGTTCTGTCCATATCATTTCCGTAGAACATCGTGTTGTTAAAATGCTCTTTTAAGCCTTGCACTAAAAACAGATCACTTTGGTTTTTTCGTAAATATTCTGCTGCTGATACAAGAAAGCCAGCTGATCCCATTGCCGGATCGATAATGACATCTTCCGGGGTTGGTTTCATAAGTTCCACCATCATATCGATAACGTGGCGTGGTGTGCGAAATTGTCCATTTGTCCCAGAGGTTGCTACTTTTGATAGTAAATACTCATATAAATCACCTTTTGTATCGCGGTCTTTCATAGGAATGTTATCAATACCATCAACAATTTTAGAAAGCATATTAGCCGTAGGTATCATAAACATTGCGTCATTCATGTATTTTGAGTAAGCAGAATCCTCTTTGCCATGTAGGTTCTTAATGAAAGGGAATACTTCTTTTGATACGACTTCATACATTTCTTCAGCTGATCCAATCTGCTTAAAATGACTCCAGCGTAAATGCTGCTTATCTTTAGGGAACAGGCCTTGATGTTCCGTTCCAAGAAACTCTGCTTCCTGCTCTTTCGTTGTCTCTTGTTCATCTAGTCCTTTTATAAATAATAGGTAAGTAAATTGTTCTATTACTGTTAATGGGTTTGTAATTCCCCCAGACCAAAATGTTTCCCATATTTTATCTACTTTATTTCTAATTTCTCCTGTAATCACTTTGTTTCCTCCTTGAATTTTCCATTAGTTATTATATCACTATCTAAAATATCCAGATAGTAAGTGGGGAAAAATCATTTACAACTCTTACCCCCACCATTAAATTAGTTCAATTGAAATCCAACCAACTTAATACGTGAAATTATTAATAACTTCCTACCTAATTGTTTTAAAAAGCAATTGCCTTAGTCAAATAATAAATTAGTAAATTCCTCAATCTGCTTTCTGACAGCTCTGAGATCCATTAATTTTAGTTCTTTGTTAATTTCATCGATTATCTTTTGTTGTAATTGGATAGTCGGTACAGGTACTTTGATTGTTTTGATTGCTCCAAGCTTTATAAACTGTTGAGCAGCACCTCCTGACCGGCTTTCAAAAAACTTTTCGGCCCATGTTGTATTGAAATAATAGACCAAAAACTCCGGCAAAACTTGATTAACATCGGGCATTACAATAGTAAGGTGCTGATTGGCCACTGCCCCTTCAAATTTTTCATCGACTAATGCAGCTTTACCTATAGTACCGACCCTGGAGATAAGCACCTCATTTTTAAAAAGTGTACTCTTTAAATTTATCTCCTTAAATTCCTCATCAATATAGACCAGTTCTTCTTTTGAGATGAGGTTTCCTTTAAGGTCCTTAATGCGTACATATGGTATACCTTCAGTTTTATATTCCTTAGAAGGAATGGCTGCACCAGATCTGAATTTAATGGTGATATCTTCTAAAGATTTAGTTTCCACAGACCACGCTTGACTCTTGTTATCCATATAAAAGCCAACATCAAGCCTATCTTTCAATTTATCATATGGATAAGGTTGATATAGTATTGACTCCTTTATCAACTCTTCTTCTATAATTAGAATATCATTTTTAGTAAACACTTCTTCTACAACCTGTTCAGTTGATTTAGTATTATTATTTCGTTCTATCCAAAGAGAGAAATATTCGTTAGCTTTATTTTCAATAGCATCATTAAAACAGTTATCAGGAACCTCTAAATCTTTTAAGTCCTTTAACTTAACCGTTGGAACTGTCATCCCTTTTGACAAAGCTGTAATTTGTTTATTAAAAGAATTACTCCTTAAAACAAAGTAAAGGACTTCAGCTAATATTCTTTTGGGTCTTAATACTGCAAAAGTTGTGTTTACAACACACCCTTCAAATTCTTTAGTAACAACCGCAACTAAATTTCGCTCGGGTCGAACTGTTGAAATAAGAATATCCCCTTGTCTGACGATTAACCTGGCTCTAGCCGGTAATTCTTCTCCGTGCATTTTTTTTGCTGACAAAAGTATTCCTTCTTCTGTAATACAATTGGAATCTATATAGCTGTATTCGCGATCACTTATGATCTGATCTTGATTTAATCTGTCAGGATTAAAATCTACAACCTCATTTAATGGCGTACCTTTTATAACTGCCAAATCCTGCTTTGATAATAATGAAGTTACAACCCATTCATCATTATTAATAACGTTATATGGAAGTGTACTGATCTCAGCCATTTGGCAGTCCCCCTTTTTTCCATTTTGAAAATCCTCCAACAATTTCCTTAAAATCTTCAACGCTATCTGCTCTTGCTAGGAATATTTCATCAGCTGACTCATTAGCTTCTTTTTTCTTACGTAAGACTAGTACACTTACCTTCACACTAGCGTATGGCTTTAAGGTGTGCGTAGGTAAACTTACTATAGTCTCTATAATACTTTTTTCTTTTATGAAATCTCTTGTAATACTGAACTTCTCACTAAACAAAACACTTTCAGGAACCAACATCACAATGTACCCACCTGGTTGCGTTACGGTTATAGCCTTTTCAATGAATAAATCAGATGCATCAACTCTTTTTTGTGCTAGTTTATAATTGATGTGTAACTCTTCAGGCAGGTTATATTTTAAGCCTAATGGTGGATCCAGCAAAGTGAGAGAAAAGGTATTAGCTTGTAACTCCTCATTCTCTCGTATCGAATCTTTACAATTCACTTCAAATGCATTTATCCCGCTTACAATGGACATTATTTTTGAAATGGTACAAGTATCTTGATAGATTTCAAAACCGATTAGTCTTTTGATGTTATTGGCTCCAATTACATCAAAAGCAATTGAGCCATATCCAGAGGCTAAGTCAACAACACTATCCTTTTTAAAATCTAATTGCTGAACTAATCCTACATACAATTCACGTAAATGTGGTGGAGCATTGAACTGACCTATGATTGGTTTGTTAACCTCTAAACATTTCATTATTATCTGTCTTAATGCAGAATGGACCGGTGGTAGTACACTGATTTTGTTTAGAAAGGTCACAAGCTGCTCTGACTGAAGATCATAGTTAACTTGTTGGATATCAATCTCATAAAATTTTGATGCTTCAAATAGCAATTCTTTAAACTGTTGAAATTCTTCAATTTTTACCCACTTATCGAGATCACCATGTTCACTTAAATAGGTTCTTACTAATAATGTATGGGCCATAACTTTCCCATACTGCTCACTTGGAAGATATCCTCTAATCCCCTCTAATGCCTCCCAGGCAGTTTTTTCAATCAAATCGTCCTTTGTTAGATATAAATGCTTACTTTCAAATTCCGGCTCATCAGTTGGTAAAAATGTATTTCCATCGAACCAGTACTGATTATCAGGAAATACTAATAACGCATAAGGTGCTTTTATTCCTTGAACATATTTCATTAATTGTTGCTGGGCACTTGGATTTGGTTTTTCCTTTATTTCAACAACAACTTGAACCTCTTCATTACCTTCATCATTTAGTGTATAACCAACCAAGTCAGGACCACTCCGACCTATTTTTACACCGCTTTTAACGATAGGTAATCCTTTTTGTTTTAATTCTTTCTCAGTTTGATTTAACAACTTTTTCTCCAAAGATAATCCCACTGTATCTCACTCCTTTTTTATTAAGCAATAATCGCTTCTGTTTTTTTATTAAATCTCATCAACTTCTGCAAGTAGAAGTTTTCTTTTTCTGCCTCTTTGCCACTTTCATATTCCTTCTTATTTATTGCCTTGGCACTGGCAACACTATATAAGATAGTATTGTTCTTTTTTACACCAGGCATTTCTGACACAATTTCCAGTACATCCATTAATACACAATTGTTATCCGTTTGAAGGTAGCGAGGAACACTAACCTCTTTCTTCTTACCTACATGACCATACCGACATACCACCCTCCAATACTTATACTCATCCATTGACGCGATTACCTCCTTATTATTTTATTTCGTTATATTCATTGGTGCGTTTTATTATATTTACATTAAACCACCAAATTAATCTCCTGTCAACACTCCAGTGAAATTTATTTTAAGTGAACTAAACAAAATACGCACCAATGATAAAATAGTTAATGATTTGGTTTTCTACTAAAAAAGGAGCTCAACATTTGGTTGAACTCCTTTTTAGGATGGTTATGCACCCTTTTATTTAGTGCAGCATTTGGAGATTTATTTATATAATAAGTTTTGGGTTGTTTCAATTCTACTATGTCGCAAGCGATTCTTTATCAAGTCGAGGGATGCCCCCGCATTAACTAGTAAGATAGCATGCATTCTTCTTAAATCATGAAATGTTATTTTCCTAACATTTGCTTTTTCGATTAATCGATGAAATTCTATTCTTATGGTAGAAGGTTTTCGGACTCCTCCAGTTTTATCGGGGAATACCAGATTTAATTTATGCTGATTTTGCTTATCCATCTCCCTCCGCTGCTTTTCTTTGTACTCCTTTAGGGTAATCACCAGGTTAGAAGGCAAAGCTATGGTATGGGATCCACTTCTTAATGGTTCAATTTGTTTTTCTCCACTTCCTGTTGAGAGAGCATTCTTATTAACAGTTAAAGTTTCCTTATCAAAGTCGATATTATCCCATGTTATGGCCAAAAGTTCTCCTAGCCTCACCCCTGTAGAGAGTACAAATTTATACATTTCCCCGCTACCTTCTAGTTCTGCTACTTTGAGAAACTCGATCACCTCTTTATTACTCCACGGTACAAACTTTCGTACTGGCTTTTTATTCATTTTCATCATACCTTTCATTGGTTATTCATTTTTAATTCCCATTTCAACAAGAGCTTAGAACTGGTGGAACGAACAGAACACACATTGTACTTCCTAATATCACTTCTGTCCTTTTTACTCACAACCAAATCATTTTTATTCCTACTCTTAGAAAAAGGGTCATTTTTAGTGCTCGAGATTCTAGATTGAGGACCTAAGAAGTTAATGACCGTATCACTACTTCTATAACCTAACTAATGCTGTACTCTTAAAATTTGTTTTCTTACGTCCTCCTTTCGAGTCTTTTCCAAGATTAAATTAGCAAATAAAAAAGGGCAGACGGATAGTGAGATCACTAATCCATCGCCCTGGTCCTTCCAGCCACAATGCATTTAACTTAAGGCTACTATATTGAATTAACTTCATTATATTAGTGGTATTGCTGCATTTCAAATAGAAGCGATAAATTTTTTTCATTGAATCAAGAACTTTCACTTTAATGTCCTCTAAGAAGTGCATTTAGAGTTTTGTTCATGGATTCGTTAGGAACTTCAAGATGTCCTTCTCAATGGCAGTGTTATAAAAATTGATCTGAATTTGCCTCCAAGTAATTTCGATAATTCATATTATAGTTAAGATAATGCATCGTTGTTTCAATTCTTTCATGACGTAATTGCTCCTGTATAGAAAACTCGTTCGCTCCACTTATTAGGAGCAGTTGGGCCATCGTATGCCGTAAATCGTGGACACGTACCTTCCTATCAATCCCAGCTTCATCATAAATCCGTTGTAACATTGAAACTAATCTCCTTCTATTCAATGGCTTACCCTTATAGAAGAATACTTCTTTATCTTGTCCGTTAGACCACTTCAGCCACTCGGGGTGTTTAAAGTATTGTTCAAGAGCTTCTTTCAATTTGTCTACTACTGAGACAACCCCTGCGGATGTTTTCTGGCCAAGAATGATATCTATTGTTTGAAACTCCAGATTTATTTGTGACTTTTTCATCAAACAAACCTCTTGTGAACGTAATCCGCACGTTAAAAACAAAAGCATTAGTACATAGGATTGTTTAAAAAACGAATCTACTTTTTTTGAGGCTGTTAGCAACTTATCCGCATCTTCTTTACTGAAAGCACGATCTACTTTTTTAAGCTTATAATATGGATTCGGATAATACGTTGTTGGGTTTGACTTTATCAAGCCTACCATTTTCAAGAACTTGAAAAAGCATTTAAGTGCTTCAATACTATTATAAAGAGTTTTATGACTGGCTCCATCCTCTATGAGGAATTCCACGTAATCATCTATAAACTCTTCATTTATTGGATCATATCTCGAATCTAATTTTCCAAACATAAACTTATCAAAATCCAACTCCCTTACAGGGCCCAAGGACATCATATATCTTCCAAACCTTTTAAGAAGATACTTATAACTGTCTTTTGTTGACTGTGCTATATGAGTATGTTTATACCATTCCTTATAATAATGTGAATCCAAAATAATATTGCTTTCCATCTTTTTCACCTCCTCTCATAAAAGCTTCGCAATTGGATTCTTCTCCATGTCTTCTTTAATTTGATTCCTGCTTTGTTTTGCATATGGTTTCAATGATGTAACAGTGGAATGACCCATCAGGTCCATCATTGCATACAAATTGATCCCAGAGCGAATACCGTACACAGCATAGCTATGTCTAAAATTATGAACGCTTAGTTTCTCTACTTCATCGTCACTAATCGATTTTGCTTTCTTTGCTAAACTTTTAACCATCCCTCTAACTGCTCGGTCCGTTATCGCAGTTTCTCCTCCCGTTGATGAAAAAACATACAAATCTCCACAATTAGCTTTAAGTGTTTTCCAATCTTCAGCGAGGTGCCCATACATAAAATCAATATATTTCATTAAGACATGTAAAGCGTCACGTTGAATATATGCAGGGAGAAGCTTCTTTTTTTTACGTTTTCTCCTCACCATAATCATTTCTTCTTCCAAATCAATGTCCGATAAAGTGATACCAACAAGTTCACTTACTCTTAATGCTGATCCAAGGAATACACTAATAATCGTATAATTTCGAAGTCCAAAAGCTGTCTCTTTACTTAAAAGGAGTAATTCCTTTAATTGTTTAATATTGTAAAACCTTGGCAATCCATCTTTGTTCCAGTCCACCCTTAAAGTCCCATCGAAATCATCTTTGTTCAATAAATAAAATTCTTGAACTACTGTTTTTATGAATGTTCTAAAAAATGCTGCTTTTTTAGCGCTTGTATTGCTCGAAAAATCACTTTGACCAAAATAATCAAGCAAAGCAGTTGTTGGATATATTACTTCCGTTAACTGTAAATCTAAGGTTCCATATTTTTTGATGATAAAATCACCAAATAATTTTCCTTCAGATTGGTAGGTAACCTTAGATGTATCCGCTAAACTTTTAAATTTTGAGCTTGCATAAAAAAAGTGCAAGCTTTCTTCGACAGTTAATTGTTGAAAGGAATCTCCTTGTTCTGTTGCCCCTCTATCTCCACTTAGATCTAAAACATTAAATGCAGCCATTTGGAGTTCTTCCATGTTATGGAACTCTAATAGTTGCTGGATAGCAACTTGAGCAGAACCTTGCTTAGAAACTTCTTGGTTAAAAGTCATCTATTCGTCCCCCTGTGTAACTTAATTTATTCAGCTCATTTTTAACGAACTTCCTTTCTAAATGAACATATTTAGCAACAGTGTCATCAGATATATGCCTTGTTAAGCTTTTAATAATTTGCGGTGGACAATGCATAATTAATCTTGTCACAAATATGTGTCTGAACAGGTGTAGACCGCCTCCATAATCCCAGCCGGCAATTAACTGATAAGTGTTAAATAATAGCCTCAAATCTTGGAGAAACATCCTGGGATCAGCGCAAAAAATGTATTTTTTTTCATTTGACCTTTTATACTCAATCAACAAGGCATACACTTTCGAAGGTATCGGCAAAATAGCATCCATTCCTTTAGTATCCGTTATAGAGATTGATTTTGTACTGAAGTTTATATCCTCCCAACTAAGTCTTGCAACCTCACATCCGCGAAATCCCATGAGTATCATTAAAGAAAGGGCCAGTTTATCCCCTACCGGGTCAGATGAATAACATCCAATAGTATTTATAAGATCTTGTATCTCTTTATCTGATGGAAGTCGCCTGTAGAAGTATTCGTCTGTTTCAATATTTGTTAGCTTTGTCGTAACCTCTTTGACTATTTTCTTTTTACGAAATAATAACTGAAAAAAGCCACGTACATACTGTAAATTTCTTTTAGCCGTAATTTCCGCTAAAACCTCTTCTTTAACTTGTTGAATGAGGTAAGATCTATAATCATCAAGGTCTTCACTTGTTACCATATTGAAAATAAAAGTGTTAACGGATTGACCTTGAAACTTAACCAGCGTATTTATTGCCCAATTTACAAAGAGTTGTACTGAATTGTAATAATTATTAATAAAACTCTCTGGTTTAATGTTTCTTTCTTTCTTCAAGACACGTTCAACAACTCGAACTAGAGGATGATTAAATTTGATCTTCTCTATTTTTTCCACATAATCATTAAGACGTATCTTCGTGAATGGCTTTAAGCTATTAAGGAAGCTTTGATAATATTTTAATTCTGTGGAACTTAAAACCTTAACAACGTTAGTTAGGTATTCAGTATTTAAAAAATCACTTCGCTCCAATTCACCTGATTTCTTCTTAGTTAATTCCTCCATTTTAGTTAACACCTTTTCAAACATAGCCATATTGAGGTTATACACTCTAGTTGAAGAACCAAATTTAGTCCTCATGAATTTCTTTACAAATCGTGAATCTAAAAGGTCCTTAGCTATATTGGCATAAAGCCACTCGTTTACATTTCTCGACTCTAAAGAATTTTGTTTTACGTTTAAATTCAGGTCATACATTTTTTCAATCATGTCATCCATCCAACTTTCAATGAGATGTGAGTTTTTCCCATTCACATAATTTCCAAATGATGACATTTTTATTCTTTTTTCGGAGAACCCTTTCCGAGAAATATCATTCTCATACCAACCTTTCCTACCCTTTCCAAAAAGGCTCATGTCTTTTTCGGTAAACAAATTCTCTATACCACCTGACTCGTCAGCTTTATCAAAGTTAAAATCAAATAAAGACAGCTGTACTGTATCCTGGTTTTGCATATCTTGTTTCTCCTCTCTTTTTGACTTCTTTAATTAATGACTAATCTTCTTCACCACTTTATATTGAGCAACAAAAAAAGCACCGTCCTATATCTGTGAGAAAACACACGTATTGCGTGTTTCTACAGATATAGAGACGGTGCTTCCGCTCTAGATCTATTTGAAAAGAAAAAAATTATTCTATTATCACTCCAACAATAAACTGAAGTGCTTATGACTAAACTTTATAATAATTTCTTTTGGGTAGCAACTATAAGTAACATTTTTGTGTAAAAGAATTTTAGTTTCGCGTTAGAGCTCTATACATTTTAGTTTTAATCCATTTTGGAATAAGTTCAGCGAGTATAAATCCTCTCCAGAGCCAATTAGTGTTCAAAAAATATCGCAATTTTATTCTTGACAATTCAATATATCTCACTTTAAGATGTTTAACATAATCAAATTTCATAAATCATTTGGGTAAACCCCACAGATTGGATCAGGAAGGACCTGCCAATCCAAGTATAAGATTATATGTTTTCAACTTATGATCTTACTACCTTGGGTGCAGTCTATCTTTCTTTCCGTTTCTGTGGGGTTTTTCTGTTTGATTTTACAGGAGGCAACATTTATGGAAAAAAACACTCAACACAAAACTTGGGATTCATTACCCGATACTCTGACAGCAAAACAAATTTCTGAATTTCTAGGAATCTCTAGAAGAAGGATTTATGAGCTATTTCAAGTGCATGTTGATCATGGGGGAATCCCCAACTATGAAATTGGTGCTTCAAAAAGAGTGGAAAAAGATGATTTAATGCAGTGGATTAAACGACTGAAGGATAAGAAACGAGCATAACGACTGATGGAAGCAAGTATATTGGAAAGGCTCAAGTAAACTTTATGTGGAGCCTTCTCCTACCTTTCTACATTTAACTAAACTTGGAAGTGAGGTAACAAATAAGTATGAAAGGTCATTATAAAAGAAGAAATTGCAAGTGCGACCCTAAAAAGAAATGCTTTTGCGGTGGTAAAACCTGGACGTTTTGGGTAGACATTGGACCGGACCCTAAAAGTGGGGAAAGAAGACAGGAAAGTAGAGGTGGATTTAAAACAAAGAAAGATGCAGAAGATGCTGTATCTGCGATAATCAATAATGTGAAACAAGGTACTTTTATTAAGGAATCCGATATCTTGTTTAAGGATTTTGCTACTCAATGGCTGCCTATGTATATTGACCGAACATGTCCTAAACCTGGAACAATTCGCCTTCGAAAATATGGCATAAATAAATTACTCCCCTACCTTGCTCACATTAAGCTTAAAAACGTTTCAGAGGAAATGTTCCAAGATGCTCTAGATGATCTAAAAGCTAAAAATTTGTCCAAAAGTACACTGGAGGGCATCTTAGCAACAGGTAAAATGATATTTGATATGGCCGTCCATAAAAAACTCATAAGAGAAGATCCAGCAAAAAAAGCCTATATTAAAAAGGATCCTAAAATAATTAAAGAAACAGATGAGGAAGATCATAAGAATTTGGATGAGGACCTACCAAATTACTTTGAAAAAGAAGAACTCAAAAGCTTTTTGGATGCAGCAAAGAAAAATGGACTGTTTATGGATGATCTCATTTTCACTCTATTAGCCTACACTGGTATGCGGGTAGGTGAATTAGTAGTACTTAAATGGAAAGATATTGATTTTAATAAGCGAACTGTCCGCATTAACAAATCCTACTATAACGAAAATAACAATATCGCTAAATACGAATTAGTACTACCTAAGACAGAGAAATCCAAACGTAAAATTATGGTATCAAGTCTTGTGATTGAAATGCTAAAAAAGCATAAAGAAGAACAAGAGAGAATCATTGTTAGATTAGGGGATTCTTACAATAATAAGGGATTTATTTTTACAAATGTAAAAATCCATCATGGCCTCCCTATCTTAACAAAGTTAGTGGAAAATAGGATGAAAAGATTACTTAGATTAGCTAATTTAAATACGAAGCTTTCTCCTCATAGCCTACGTCATACCCACACTTCACTACTTGCGGCAGCTGGAGTAGAACTAGAAGACATAAAAGATCGCTTAGGTCATTTTGATGATGAAATAACCAGGAAGATATATCTTCATATTACAGACCCTGTGAAGAGAGAAGCATCTGATAAATTTGATAACTTCATGGAAAGCGCTTAGTAATTAATTATAGTGAAAGCAAAATTAATCATTTTGCTTTCACTTATATAAGATTGTTGAAATACCCAACTTCTATACTATCTTCACAAGCGAAGTAATAATAGCTTCTGTATCCTTCATAAAATGTTCCTTTCTTGAATGTTGATTTATTGCTCTATGAAAACAAGTTCACCATCTTGAGGAACATCTTCTTTAGTAATTAACATCAACGATTCTTTGGTAATATGGCCTGTCAATTTGGAAAGCCGCTTCGACTGATTCACCGTTATATCATCAAACAAATTCCGAACAAGACGACCATTTGAAAAGTGATCGTCTTGTTCATTTAATATCGTTTGCAACAATTCACGAACTTTTTTAATAGCTTGGTCTTCGGCAACATAGTCATTTTGAATACATGTGTAACTGAATATTTGAACGAGCTCATCGAGTGAATAATCATTAAATGAAATAAAAGTATTGAATCTTGACTTTAATCCTGGGTTGGATTCAAAGAACTGGTCCATCAAATCTGTATATCCAGCTACGATTACTACGAGGTCATTTCTATAATCTTCTAGGGCTTTTGTTAGCTCAGTAAGACTTTCTCTCCCATAACTATCACTATGATCATTCTCAGTTAGACTATACGCTTCATCAATAAATAGAACTCCACCTTTAGCACGATTAATTAACCTTTTTACCTTGATTGCTGTTTGTCCTTGGTACTCAGCAATTAAATCAGTCCTACTTGCTTCAACAAATTGTCCTCTACTTAATAACCCTATAGCTTTATACATCCTCCCAACAATTCGAGCCACTGTCGTTTTCGCTGTGCCGGGATTACCCAGGAATGCCATATGCATCGTTTTATTTGACTTCTTCAAGCCATTTTTCACTCGTAATTGTTGGATTTGATTAAAGTCGATCAAGTCACGGACTTGTTGCTTTACATCTTCCAGACCAACCAGTTCGTCTAGTTGGTTAAGTAGTGCATCTAGCGACACATTTGAAGACTCTTTTAAGTCTTGGATAAGACCATCAACCTTTGATGCTCCAAGATATTTATATAATGTTTCAATAACTTTTTCTTGCTTTTGCTCCATACTGGCTAAAGTTTGGTTCTTCGTTAGGATACCTAGTTTTTTAATGAACTCTAAAGCAGCTTTATCTATTTGCTCGTCCGTTATTTCTTGTACTAATTTCCCCAATTCAGATGCTTGTCCTAAAGCAACATCTAACTGCTTCGCTTCTTTCATCAGCTGACGTTTGTAATGCTCAGAAATCATCATAGCACCCCGCTTAGTATTAAAAGCACTAAAGCACATGTTATCGCAATACTAGCAAATGAAAAAACTTTAGTGGTTTTCAACCCTTTTGATAAGTTTATTGTCAACTGATTAAGCGCTGTAATTTCATCTTTTGCCTTTAACAATTCAGATTCAAAATACGAAGACATTTTTTCTGCTTTTTGCTCAATTCCAATGTTGAGTTCCTTTATAGCATTTTCAAGATCTGTCTTGTTTTTACTGACTTTGTTAGTTGCTAAATCGAGTTTTGCATTAATCTCTAAATGGTTTCGAACGATTTCTTCAGATAGAGTCTGGATATCGTCCTGAAATAATTGTTGTAAATCACCGAATTTCTTTCCCTGTTTAGCAACTTCTTTATTTAGAAATTCGATATCTGTCTTGTTTTTACTGACTCCGTTAGTTGTTAAATCTAGTTTTGCATCAATCTCTGAATGGTTTCGAACGATTTCTTCAGATAGAGTCTGGATATCGTCCTGAAATAATTGTTGTAAATCACCGAATTTCTCTCCCTGTCTAGCAACTTCTTTATTTAGAGTTTCGATTTTAGATATATTATTATTTTGATGTGATACCAGTTGATTTACTGTTTGAAATTGCTTAAGTTGATTTTCTTTTAGTTGATTCAGGTGATCTTGAAAACCTGACTGCAAGGATAATAATGATTTTGTTTCAACAGTCAAATCATCTACTATCTGCTCTTGTGCTTCAATCTTTGCTTCGATTGCAGTAACATTCTCTTGCATGGTTGAATAGATATCAAAGATTGCATCCACATCTGTTAAGTGTTCTATTCTCTCAATCTTTTCTTTAAAATTCTGCAGTACCTGAATTACCTTTTTCTGTTGATTGATCATTTGTTTGATATCGTTCTGATTAACCTCAACGCCTTCTATTCCCTTTAATGCTTTTGCATTAGCTTCTTCAGCTGCTTTCAATGAGACTAAGATTCCCTGGATATACTCTTTATCTAATGCAGAAAACGTATCGTAGATAGTATTAAACTCTTGAATAGTTCTAACCAGAACTTTGTTCTGCTCAATCATTTTATCTTGAATACTTTCAGTAAGCCTGTTTAAGTCACTACCCGTCACATCATAATTAAACCACCCAAATAAGCCTCCCGTAACTGGTACACTAGGTAATTCTGCTTCTTTAGGCAGTTTCTGACTGAATGCTTTTAACTCATTTTTCTTTCTATTGAAACCCTCACCTCTGGTAGACACCATGATTGTCTGGTCATTAGTTGAGGATTCCTCTTTCATTATTACCTTTGTCATTTTTCATCACCTTTAAAGTAAGCCTTCTAAATCTTTTTGCATTTGAAGTAATTCACTCTGATTTTTAGTAATATTTTTATTGTTTTTAGAACCACTAGCATGATTATCATCAAATATCTTATTAAGAGATTGTTGCATTTTGTCCTTCGCCAAGGCATGATTCTCTGAGATTTTGCTCATAGCATTTTCTTTCAATGCTACTACACGATTTTCAGCTACGGTAAGTTGTACTTGTTGAAGATTCATAATCCCATTTTTCTTACCGATAATTTGTTGGTTCTTTTCTTCTTTTATCTTTTTGGCGATAAACTTATCGATAAGATTTAGCACGATGGCACCAACTAAGCCAGATACTAAACTTGATAAAAATAAGCCAATCATATTAGCAAGAGAGCCAATTAGAGGTATCTCAATCTGCATTCCAGGAACTGTTAATAAGAATTTTTCAAAAACTTCTCCTAAGAAAATCGCACTGCCTCCAACTAATCCAACAGTTATTATTTTTCCGATCTGTGCTACCTTTACAGTAAAAGGCTTGCTCTTATTCTTCTTATCTCGAAGGTAATTGACTGCATCCCTAACAGAAGATATCCCTTGCTTAATTAAACTTGCCAACTTCTTAAAAAGACTTACAATTGGTCCCAATATTTCAGATACAATTGTACCAATTAATGTTGATGCTCCCTTCTGAACAAAACTAATAATTTTGGTAAAGAACGATTTCATCGAATCACGCATTTCAGATAAGAATCCATTAAACGACTTAGATTTCGCCTTTAAAAAACGGATTAGGCCGTTCATGATCTCTTTCAACAACGTAAAGAGTGCTGAGATAGCCATTGTCTTCAAGGCATCTTTTCCGGCTTTTTTTCCAACTTCTTTTGCTGCATTAATTCGAATATCCTTATTAATTGCCTTTCTGGCTTCTTTATCCGCTTGCATCATAAGATCATCATCAGCAGCAAGCTTATTATTCAAATATCTGTCGTTTTTTTCCTTTATCAAACGTTTATCGACATCTGACATATTGGATTTATCAACCTTTTTATTAGCCTTTTCGTTTTCCTCAATAAGTAATTTTTCCCTAGCCTCACGGGTTTTTACATATTCTTTATTACTCTTTTCCTTTTTACTTTTGTTTAAATTCTCATTTGTCGGTTTTAGATTTTCTTCTTTATTAGCAAGTCCAGATACATCTAAATTAGCTTGCTTTCTTCTTTGATTTTCAAATAATTCTTTCCTACTTACTACATGGTCTAAATTAGCCTTTTCATTTGGCCTTAAGTCTCTCCCTGTGTATTCATCCTTTAGTATTCCAGCTTTTTGTTGCTCCTTCATTGCCTTATTAGCATCTTTGTATTGTTTGTCTATCATAACCGAGTCAGCAATATCCTTGTACTGCTCAGGATGTTCTCTACCATATTTTTGGATCAACGTTTCATTTGTCATATCGAGTCCAATTTGATTCCCAAACTGTTTCCAAACTTCACCCAAGACTACTTTTCCTAAAGAATCAGGATTAGAAATGGTTGCTCTATCTCTTTCCACTAGCTCTAAATCAGAAAAGCTTTCTTCCAACTGTTTTGATAAGACACCTTCTACAACTTCAAAATCAAATTCAGTTTCAATATTATAAATTTCCATACTTTGATTTGCATTCTTATTAGCCATAAGATCAATCAGTCCTTTTAAATAAGTTCAATGAGAATTTTGGTAACAATACTCTTTCTTGGGTGTTAATCCTATACTTTAAACTAAGAAAATAAAATATTTTACTGTAGTTTGCTTGTTAAAAATACCTGCTCTTTAGTTCAAGTGAAAAACTCACAATGTCTGAAATATTAATATTAAAATCATAACAGAAGATATCGGATTGTTGTTCATATTTACTACATTTATGGAAAAAAATGTTGATGAATATGTCGTCAACTAGGCATAAACTCTCTCCCTTATTAGTCATTTCCTCCAATTTTAAGTCTCTCCTTATCAATGTATCGAATAAAGAAAATGAATTTCTGGGATTACAGTTGGTAATAATGTATTTTTAGCAATAAAATAATTTCAGAAAGTGAGGATGCCTATGAAAGGACATTTTTATAGAAGGAACTGCACATGCAAAAAGAATAAATGCACTTGCGGTGCAAAATGGGCATATGTCGTTGATGTCGGAATAGACCCAATCACTGGAAAAAGAAAACAGAAGTCTAAAAGTGGTTTTCTGACCCAACAAGAAGCTGAAGCGGCAGCTAATACTCTCATTTACGAGTTAAATCAAGGGACATATTTAGAGGAAACAGACAAAACTTTCAGCGACTTTGCTAAAGAGTGGCTGCCTATCTACAGTGAGTCAAAGGAGGTTAAGCCAGGTACTATTCGTGTTCGACTTCATGAAATTGGGAGGTTATTACCCTACTTTGCTCAATTAAAATTGAAGGACATCACAAGAAAGATGTACCAAGATGCTCTCAACGATTTAAAAGCTCAAGGGTTAGCTGATAGCACAAGGGAGGGGATAAATCGAACTGGGAGGATGATTTTTCGAAAGGCATTAGAATTAGAACTATTAAAGAAGGATCCTACAGAATTCGCTTACGTAAAAAAAGACAAAAAAACGATTGAACAATTAGAAGAAGAGGAAGTTCCAAATTACTTAGAAAAAGAAGAGCTTGCCTTGTTTTTAAAGACAGCAAAACAACATGGTCTTGAACATGATTACTTGGTGTTTTTAATACTCGCCTATACAGGAATTCGGGTTGGAGAACTTATTGCTCTTAAGTGGAAAGATATTGACTTCAAAAACCATACAATCAGTATTACTAAGACATATTATAATCCAAATAATAATACGGTTGAGTATCAATTAGTCCCACCAAAAACCCGAAAGTCTAGACGGAAAATTGTTGTCGATGAAGAAGTGATTGACGCTTTGATGGAACATAAGAAGACTCAAGATGAGGTAATTGGACAATTAGGTAAAGCTTACAATAACCAAGATTTTATCTTTGCCAAAATGCAGCGACAATACGGCTATCCAATCGTGATTAAGAATGTTAGAGATCGTATGAAAAGGCTACTAAGAATAGCCGACCTTAACGAAGATTTAACTCCGCACAGTTTAAGACATACTCATACATCCCTTCTTGCGGAAGCTCGTGTATCACTAGAACAAATCATGGATCGTCTTGGACATACTGACGATCAAATTACAAAAAATGTGTACCTCCACGTAACCCAAGAAATGAAAAAAGAAGCTTCCCAAAAGTTCAGCGAACTCATGAGAAGCCTCCGTTAATATCCTCAATGTTAGCAAAATGTTAGCAAACCACTCTCACCTTACCAACAAATCCTTTTATATCAAGGGTTGAGGGGGCAGATTACATCATGCCGCCCATTCCACCCATGCCGCCCATACCGGACATATCAGGCATGCCGCCGCCTTCTTCAGGAATGTCCGCTACTACTGCTTCAGTAGTCAGGAACATTGCTGCAACAGACGCTGCGTTTTGAAGCGCAGAGCGAGTTACTTTCGTTGGATCTACGATACCTTTTTCGATCATGTTGACCCACTCACCAGTAGCTGCGTTGAATCCGACACCTACTTCTTCCTTCTTCAGACGTTCTACAATGATAGAACCTTCGAGTCCAGCGTTGTGAGCGATCTGACGGATCGGCTCTTCAAGAGCACGCAGCACGATGTTGATACCAGTTGCTACATCTGCATCCGCTTCGATTGATGCTACTTTGTTGTATACGTTCACGAGTGCCGTACCACCACCGGATACGATACCTTCTTCTACTGCTGCGCGAGTAGAGTTCAGGGCGTCTTCGATGCGTAGTTTACGCTCTTTAAGCTCAGTTTCAGTTGCAGCTCCGACTTTCACAACTGCTACTCCGCCAGCAAGCTTAGCAAGGCGCTCTTGTAATTTTTCCTTATCGAATTCAGAAGTGGACTCTTCTAATTGAGCACGGATTTGGTTTACGCGAGCCGCGATTTTTTCTGGATCCCCGGAGCCTTCTACGACAGTCGTGTTCTCTTTCGTTACGACTACTTTCGCAGCGCGGCCAAGTTGAGTGATGTTCGCAGATTTAAGGTCTAGGCCTAGATCTTCTGTGATCACTTCTCCACCAGTAAGAACGGCTAAGTCTTCAAGCATTGCTTTACGACGGTCACCGAAGCCAGGAGCTTTAACAGCCACTGCGTTGAATGTTCCGCGAAGTTTGTTCACAACAAGCGTTGCAAGAGCTTCACCTTCAACATCTTCTGCTACCATTAGTAATGGCTTACCTTGTTGAACGACTTGCTCAAGGACAGGAAGTACTTCCTGGATGTTGCCGATTTTTTTGTCAGTGATTAAGATGTATGGATTTTCTAAGACAGCTTCCATTTTATCAGAATCAGTGACCATGTATGGAGATGCATATCCACGGTCGAACTGCATTCCTTCTACAACGTCAAGTTCAGTAGTGAACCCTTTAGATTCTTCGATTGTGATAACGCCGTCGTTTCCAACACGCTCCATTGCTTCTGCAATCAGTTGACCGACTTCTTCGTCAGCCGCTGAGATTGCTGCAACTTGAGCGATGGAATCTTTGCCTTCGATTGGCTTGGAGATCACTTTTAATTCTTCGATAGCAGCTTGAACCGCTTTTTCGATTCCTTTACGTACGCCAACAGGATTTGCACCAGCTGTTACGTTTTTAAGACCTTCACGGATCATCGCTTGAGCAAGGACCGTTGCAGTCGTTGTACCGTCACCGGCAATTTCGTTTGTTTTGCTTGCTACTTCAGCAACCAGTTTTGCACCCATGTTTTCGAATGCATCTTCAAGTTCGATTTCTTTCGCAATGGTTACACCGTCATTTGTGATAAGTGGTGAACCGAATTTCTTCTCAAGTACCACGTTACGTCCTTTTGGTCCAAGAGTTACTTTTACTGCATTTGCTAATTGATCGACACCGCGAAGCATGGAACGGCGTGCTTCTTCGCTGAATTTAATATCTTTAGCCATTATTAAAGTCCTCCTCTTATTTAGATAATGTATGGTTTACTATACGGAAATTTAATTATTCGCCAACTACAGCCAGAATATCGCTATCACGAAGAATCAGGTATTCTGTGCCTTGGTATTTCACTTCTGTACCAGCGTATTTAGAGAAAATGATCCGATCGCCGACAGCTACCTCAAGAGCAACGCGCTCACCGTTGTCAAGAATGCGACCAGTACCTACAGCCATCACTTTACCTTCTTGTGGCTTTTCCTTTGCGGAATCCGGTAGCACAATACCGCTTGCTGTTTTTTCTTCTGACTCAACTAGCTCGATAACGACGCGATCACCTAGTGGTTTTAACAAGTGAAACAACCTCCTTGAATTATGTAAATGTTTTTTATTAGCACTCGCTCACTGTGAGTGCTAACACAACTATTATATTAATTAATTCGTTTTCATTTTGCAAGAGTCCTGCCTAAAATTTTTTTCGTCATATTTCTCTTTTTTTCACACCCTCCTATCCTATGCCCTACTTTCCCCATATATTCCAGGGTAAAAGAAACCCTTAGATTTGAACAGTTCCGCTTTTCTTAGTAGAATTGTACAGGAGTAAAGTAAAGCTGGTCGTTATCTTACAGGTGCTAAAGGAGATCAAACGTTGAAAAAACATTTCGGATTTATTTTAATTGCCTATATCGTCATGCAGCTTTCAAGCATTGTCGGGGTACCCCTTTTATATAAGATTGGTGTTGACGTCCTCGGTAAGCCCGATGAGACCGTGCGGAGCCTTGTCCCTGGATATTGGCTCGTCATCAGCTTTACGCTGACCCTTCTCATTGTGGGAGGCATTTTAAGGAAAAGCGAAACAAGCACCCGGCTTGAACGGAGCGCTCCGATTGGCGCCGGCCGTTCGATTGTTTGGGCGGTACTCGGAATCTTCATGGCATTCATCGCTCAATCGGTTGCGATTCAAGTCGAATATGCGCTGGGAATTCAAATGGGATCTGAAAACACCCAGATGATCATCGGCATCATTGAAAAGGTTCCGTTATCCATGCTGGTAGCGGCCATCATCGGCCCTATATTGGAAGAAATCGTATTCAGAAAGATCATTTTTGGCGTTCTATACGAGAAGATGCATTTCTTCTTTGCCGCTCTGATCAGTTCGGTCATCTTCGCTCTTGCCCATTTCGAGCCTGAGCATGTGATCCTGTATTCAGCAATGGGATTCACCTTCGCATTTCTTTATGTGAAAACGAAGCGGATTTTGGTGCCAATATTTGCTCACGTGGCCATGAATACAACGGTCGTTCTAATGCAATCTATCTATAAGGACGAAATCGAAAAAATGATGAATGAAGCTGAAAAAATTCAAGGATTTATTGGAGGATTATTTCTATGAAGAGATCACCATTATTCTCTGGAGTGATCTATCTCCTTCTCGGTGTGCTCTTCACATACTTTGCTGTACAAAACGTACAGAATGATGAAGGTTGGGGATTTTTCACGTATATGCTCATCTTTCTTGCCACCCTGGACTTCGGTTCCGGGTTACGGATGATCATGCTGCATTTCAAAATCAAAAAGCAAATAAAGAACAAAAAATAAGGATTGATCGGTTGATCAATCCTTATTTATTTCCTCAAACTGTTCCATTTCAAGCTTCTGCTCTGCTTCTAACACCTTTTTGTATCCGATCTTAGAGATCCAGATGCTTATTTCATATAATATGAACAGCGGTACCGTCACCATTAGATGAGACACAATGTCCGGTGGCGTGATAAGGGCAGCGATGACCAATAAGATAAAGTAGGCCGCTTTCCTCATCTTTGCCATCATCATCGGTGTCACGATACCTAACCGTGTAAGGAAAAGCATGGCTACGGGTAACTGAAAGAGAAAGCCAAAAGGAATCGTGATCTGGAATAAGAAATGAAAATATTCGTTTATCCCTATCACTTGTTCTATATTTAGATTCATTGATAAACCCATCATGAATTTCACGATATATGGAAACAAAATAAAATAAGAAAATGACAATCCACCTAAGAAAAGGATAAGGGAAACTGGAATATAACTAAGCGTCACTTTTCTTTCTCTTTCGTATAAACCCGGACTGACAAAAGACCAGACCTGAAAGAGAATGAGAGGGGATGTCATGATTAAAGCAATGAACATGATCATTTCCATATAGATCTTCAGAGGATCTGTGATGCGAAAGGCGTTCATGGTTAATTCCTTCGCTTCATCGGCATGCTGTAAGTATCTGATCAGCGGTTCTGCAAGAAAGAAACTTACCACAACGGCTAACAAGAAGAAAACGACTACAAACATGAGTCGTTTTTGCAATTCTCCTATATGTTCATAAACTGTCATGTCTCTTTGACTCATGGCGTTCATCCTACTCTACTTAGCACTATTATTTTTTTCGTCTTCATCATCTGCTAAGCCTTTTGTTGCATTTTTAAATTCACGCAATGTATTTCCAGCGGCTTTCCCTAATTCCGGAAGTTTCTTAGGACCAAAAATAAGTAAAGCAACGACTGCTATTAATACGAGGCTACCTGGACCTGGCATAATGAGACACCTCCTCTTTTACACTTCTATCATAACGTAAATATGAAGATTTTTCTATTCTGTTATGATTCCATCTTGTGACATTTCCGTGTCATCCTCTGAGTAATGTTTCAAGAAGTAAACGAGTGACTGAAGTTCCACCGCCAAATCGATATGATGGACGCGGATATGATCGGGCACCGTCAATCTTGCAGGGGTAAAATTCAGTATCCCCTTTATATTCGAAGAAACCAATCGGTCTGTGATATTCTGAGCAGAAGAAGCCGGCACCGTCAGAATCGCTACTTCAATATCATGCCCTACAAGCTTCTCTTCTAAATCATCTAAATGAAAAACGGGTACATCGCTGATTTGAGTCCCGACTTTCTTTTCATCTACCTCAAAAGCCATTTCGATCTTCGTATTATTATTCTTGATGAAATTATAATGAAGAAACGCTGTACCAAGATTCCCCACCCCGATCAGCACAACCTTCGTAAGGGCATCCTGATCAAGGGTCTTACGGAAGAAGGATAGCAGATAATTGACATTATAGCCGTATCCCTTTTTACCCAATGCCCCAAAATAAGAAAAATCCCTGCGGATTGTAGCAGAATCAACTTTCACCGCTTCACTTAATTCCTTCGATGAAACCCTCTGCTTACCGGATGAGTACAGGTTCTTGATAAATCGATAATATAGCGGAAGGCGCTTGGCCGTTGCCTGTGGAATTTTCGTTGTATCCTGGTTCATATTGTATTCCCCCACATCTATTCAAAACCTCTGATACCGCTTCCAAAATAGAAAGCATCCAGAATTTATTAAACTCTCCTACTCATCATACACTATATTTTATCCTAAGTGTACGAAGATTAATAGGTGTTTTATTGCCGTTCCCCTCTCTTATACGGTACACTAGCACTATGAAATAGAGGTGAAACGTCATGATTCTATTACAAGTGAATCAACTAACGAAAAACTTTGGTGCAGATAATATCCTATCAAATATTAAGCTTGAAATACAGACTAGAGATCGAGTTGCCCTTGTCGGCCGTAATGGTGCAGGGAAGTCGACTCTTCTAAAAATAATTGCAGGTCACCTTTCATACGATTCCGGAGAGATCACCAAGCCAAAAGGTGTCTCCATCGGATATCTTGCGCAGAACACGGGTCTCGAATCCGAGCTGTCCATCTGGTCTGAGATGCTGACCGTCTTTGAAGAATTGAAACAGCAGGAAAAGAAATTACGATTGTTGGAGCAACAGATGGCTGACCCTTCGGTATATGAGCAAGAGGATGTCTATCAACGGGTATTGAAGGAATACGATCAACTCCAGGTTCTCTTCAAGGACTCCGGCGGCTATCAGTACGAAGCGGATATCCGTTCTGTCCTTCACGGATTGAACTTTGCCGATTTTGATTACGAAACAAAGATATCCACGTTGAGCGGTGGTCAGAAAACCCGGCTCGCCCTCGGGAAGCTTCTTCTGACCAAGCCTGACATCCTTATCCTTGATGAACCGACCAACCACCTGGATATCGAAACCTTATCATGGCTTGAAACGTATCTTCAAAGTTATGAAGGGGCCGTCCTGATCGTTTCCCATGACCGCTACTTCTTAGACAGCGTCGTCAATCAAGTGTATGAAATTTCCCGGAACCGGAGTAAGAAATACCTCGGGAACTACAGCAGATATCTTGAACAAAAAGCGGAAGACTATGAAAAAGACCTCAAAATGTTCCAGCGTCAGCAGCAGGAAGTCGCAAAGCTCGAGGACTTCATTCAACGGAATATCGCCCGCGCCTCTACCACGAAAATGGCACAGAGCCGGCGAAAGAAACTGGAGCGTATGGATAGGATGGACCGACCACTCGGGGATGAGAAATCTGCCAGCTTCGCGTTTCAAATCGACCGCCCAAGCGGGAATGACGTGCTGCACGTCCAGGATCTTACGATTGGATACGGGAAAAACGAGACGATTTCCTCCCATA
Organism: Rossellomorea vietnamensis; assembly: GCF_001305855.1. Taxonomy (GTDB): domain Bacteria; phylum Bacillota; class Bacilli; order Bacillales; family Bacillaceae_B; genus Rossellomorea; species Rossellomorea vietnamensis_A. The sequence continues at coordinate 33,224 of NZ_LIXZ01000025.1, forward strand.
TCGATTTCTCTGTCAAAAAAGGAGACAGTATCGCACTGGTCGGACCGAATGGAATCGGGAAATCGACGCTATTGAAAACATTGGTCAATAAGCTGCAGCCACAAGATGGTACATTTAAATTCGGTTCGAATGTGACCATCAGTTACTATGATCAAGAACAAGCCGAACTGTCTTCGAATAAGACGGTATTAAATGAACTGTGGGACGAATACCCGATGAAGATGGAGAAAGAAATCAGGACGGTCCTCGGCAACTTCCTCTTTTCAGGGGAGGATGTATTAAAGCCCGTTTCCACACTCAGTGGTGGAGAAAAGGCAAGATTAGCCCTTTCCAAGCTGATGATGGAAAAAGGTAACGTCCTGATTCTGGATGAGCCGACGAACCATCTTGATCTGGACAGCAAAGAAGTGTTGGAAAATGCCCTGATAGACTATCCCGGAACGATCCTCTTTGTGTCACACGACCGGTACTTCATCAACCGAATTGCAACAAAAGTCGTTGAACTATCCAAGAAAGGATCTACGGAATATCTCGGCGATTACGATTATTATGTAGAAAAGCTACAACAGCAGGAGGAACTGGCGGCACTTGAACGCATGGAACAGGGTAAACAATTACAGGAGCCGACTCAAAAACGTTCCCACAAGCTGGATAAAGAAGCGAAAAAACTCGAACGACAACGAAAGCGCAGAGTCGAAGAAATCGAAGGACTGATGGAATCACTCGAAACAAACATACAGGAAAAAGAAGATCTTCTCTGCGATCCTGATATCTTTCAAGATCACGAAAAAGTACAGGATATTAATGAATCACTCACCAAAGCTAAAGAAGAACTGGATTCTTTATTGGAAGAGTGGACAGAACTGGAAGAACTACTTCAAGAAGAGCAGTAATCCACAGGATTGGGGATAACTATCACTCCCCAATCCTTTCTTACTCCACAATATTATCCACAGTCAAAACATCTACAAAACGTTATTCACAGAAGTTTTCCACAGTATCCACATAAAAAACTTATGTTATCCACAATCTTTTCCATTATTTAGGATTAGTAATGCAGGTCTTTTTCACATTATATACACAATAATTATGTAGTTACTAACAGATTATCCACAACCTGTTGATAAAACGTATGTTCGTCCCTCTCCATTCTCTTTCACCTGTCCCACTCTGAACGTTACTCACAAGATATCAACAAACAGTAAAAAAGCTTGAACGACGTATCGTTCAAGCTTTCCTTTTTAGAAATTCTCGATATCAAGTCCTGGATGAGCATTCATATCCATGCTTCCTCTTTTTCCTTGTTCAAATAGCACCGTTCCTGCAGCGGCAATCATAGCAGCATTGTCTGTGCAAAGGGATAACGGAGGTATGACCAATTCCGCTTCCAATCCCTCAAAGGCTTTCTGAAGGGCAGCACGCAAGCCTTTATTGGCCGCAACTCCGCCGGCAAGTAAGACTTGCTCCACTCCATACTCCTTTACAGCCTTAACCGTTTTAGTTACTAACACATCAATGACACTCGCTTGAAAGCTCGCGGCCAAATCCTGTGGATGAATGGTCATTCCTTTTTGTTTAGCATTATGAAGCGTGTTGATAACCGCAGACTTCAAACCACTGAAGCTGAAATCATAGGAACCTTCCTCCAGCCAGGCCCGAGGCAGATTAAGACTCGGTTCGCCAACATGTGCCAGCCGGTCAATATGCGGCCCTCCTGGATATGGAAGGCCTAACGTCCGCGCTACCTTGTCGTACGCTTCGCCTGCAGCATCATCGCGTGTTTCTCCGATGACCTCAAAGGAACCGTGATCTTTCATGAGTACAAGCTCCGTATGTCCCCCGGAAACAACCAGGGAAAGAAGGGGGAACCTCATCTCCCTCACTAAGCGATTTGCATAGATATGCCCCGCAATGTGATGGACTCCCACCAACGGTTTATCATGGGCAAAAGCGAGAGCCTTGGCCGCGTTGACACCGATTAAAAGTGCACCTACCAAACCAGGTCCCTCCGTCACAGCCACACAATCTATATCCTCCATCGTCATCCCGGCTTGTTCAAGGGCTTCCTCCAGTACATACGTAACCTGCTCCACATGGTGACGCGATGCAATCTCAGGGACCACTCCACCGAATCGCTTATGACTTTCAATTTGAGACGAAACAATGTTCGTCACAATCTCTGTTCCATTTTTTATAATCGCCACAGCTGTCTCATCACAGCTTGTTTCAATTCCCAATACAAATGTATCTTTTCTCATAAATTCACCCACATTACTAAAGCATCCTCTTGATTGTCCGAGTAGTATCGTTTACGGATCCCGCCGTCTTTGAAACCGAGCTTCCGATATAAATGTTGTGCCGGTTTGTTCGATACCCTGACTTCTAACGTCATCACGCGTGCGCCAAATTCAATCGCTATACCCATTATCTTACGCATAAGACCTTCCCCCAAGCCACGTCCCCGGTAATCAGGGAGCACGGCTACATTTGTGATATGGGCTTCATCCACGACCAGCCACACGCCACAGTAACCTGCAAGCTTGTCTTCATCTTCTGCAACAAGGTAGGTGGACAGGTGGTTATGCTCGATTTCATTCAAGAAAGCGTCCCGGCTCCAAGGAATGCTAAAAGATTGATTTTCAATTTCCATAACAGCGTCTAAATCATCAACCGTCATAAACCGTATGTTCATATTAAACGATCCTTTATCATCTATTCAGATTTTTTTTGAGACTCCAGCCATTTCACTTCCGCTTCCGCCATCCGTATATAGTTAGGAAGCACCTCATGTGCCTTCATTTCTTTTAAACCCAGTCCGATATAAGCCAGTTCAGAAGGACGGGGATTATGACTGACAAAAGGGGCGATTCTAGCTTGATCTCCAAGTACTTCCTTAATCATATTCTGATGGATGGAAACGTCATTACCGACAAATAATAGATCTTTATCTGACTCTTTTAACGTAGTTACCCATTCGTCGAGCATGATGTTGCGATCCTCTTCCACGCAAACTAATCGATCTCCCTGAAACTCATACAGGCCTGTATACACCTGCCCCCTTCTCGCATCGAAAAGAGGAACAATATATCCTGAAAAATATCGTCCGGATGAAGCCAGAGTGGCAAGGCTCGACACAGGGATTAGAGGGATATTTAATGACCACGCCAGGGTCTTGGCCAATGTGACCCCGATTCGTACGCCCGTATAGGAACCGGGACCATTTGCAACAACAATCTTCATTAACTCCTTTGCCTCTACTCCACAGTCTTTTAACAACCGTTCGATAGCCGGCATCGCTCTTACAGAATGGTTCTTTTTCATATACGTGATATATTCCCCAATTACCTTATCCTCTTCGATAAGGGCAACTCCAAACGGATAATTGGAAGTATCTATCGATAATATCGTCATGACACAATCTCCTTACACAATTCACTATATCGATTTCCATGCGGCGTTAACACGATCCTTCTTTTGGAGTCGCCTTCCCGGTAAATCGATAAGCTTAATAATTCTTTCGGAAGCTGATCCTTTATTAAGTGAGCCCACTCAATGACGGTCACACCTTCTCCTTCAAAGTATTCATCGAATCCCAAATCTTCACAGGAATCGTCCAGCCTGTATACATCCATATGATAAAGAGGCAGAAGCCCCTTATATTCTTTAATTATGGTAAAAGTGGGACTGTTCACGGTTTTAGTGACACCAAGGCCTTTGGCAAGTCCTTTCGTAAACGTTGTCTTCCCTGCCCCAAGATCACCTTCCAGCGTTAACACAGCCCCAGGCTTTAAAAGTCCTGCCAGCTCTTCTGCAAATTGGCCTGTTTCCTCCGGACTGTTTGTCATAATCTCAAACTGATTCATGTTAATCTCCTCAATCATCATTTAGAGTATAAAAAAACCTTAGGAATGTTTGTTACCCTAAGGGAGAATGTATATATGTAGTTTACCCTTTTTAAGGTATGAGAGTAAAGGTTCTGAAAAAAGACAATAAAAAAAACGAAACATCGTTTCGTTTGAATGAACAAAAATGGCGGTCCGGACGGGACTCGAACCCGCGACCTCCTGCGTGACAGGCAGGCATTCTAACCAACTGAACTACCGGACCAAAGTTTTTTTGCGCTAGCAAAAATAACTATCCATACGTGACCCATCAAGGAATATCCTACTGAATCAAAAATGGTATTGCGGGGACAGGATTTGAACCTGCGACCTTCGGGTTATGAGCCCGACGAGCTACCGAACTGCTCCACCCCGCGACGATAAAAAAATGTTACTATCTTCTATAATACTATATGCACCTTCACAAATAAAGTGATTGTACAAAAAAGAATTGTTTCGCCTGGCGACGTCCTACTCTCACAGGGGGAGATCCCCCAACTACCATCGGCGCTGAAGAGCTTAACTTCCGTGTTCGGCATGGGAACGGGTGTGACCTCTTCGCCATTATCACCAGACGAATATTCAATTGAAGGATTATTCCTTCAAAACTAGATAAAAAATTGATGTCAAGAAAGCCGAATATCGACCAATTGTTGTTCATTAAAATAATGACTCTTTGTGGTTAAGTCCTCGATCGATTAGTATCAGTCAACTCCACATGTCGCCATGCTTCCATCTCTGACCTATCTACCTAGTCATCTTCTAGGGATCTTACTCACTTACGTGATGGGAAATCTCATCTCGAGGGGGGCTTCATGCTTAGATGCTTTCAGCACTTATCCCTTCCGCACATAGCTACCCAGCGATGCCTTTGGCAAGACAACTG
>NZ_LIXZ01000026.1 GCF_001305855.1 Rossellomorea vietnamensis
GATGGATATGGAATGCAACATCATTTTTTTGCAACTTCACTTCTAAATCTAAAGGCAAAACCACTTGATTCATGATATAATTTTTAAACATAAGGACCCTTCTTTCGATTAAAATTTTGTGTGGTAACTTTATTTTATCAGAAGTGGTCCTTATTTTAATTTAAAAAATAATTAAAGCCGGTAAAATTTTACGAGGAGTAAAATTTTACCGGCTTCTTCATTTTAGAGGAGGGTTTTGTCCCAGCCTCCTTCTTCCCTATCATATTTGCAATAAGTCCTTCGTCACCCGCCTGATGATTTCCGGGAGGACGGAGAACGTATAAGGTTTATACACTCTCTCGGTCCACTGATGACCATCCTTCCCGTAGACTCCTATATTAATGGAGGGTATGTTCAGCTTTCTGATCAAGTCGATGGGCACCGGGTACAGGTGATCGATCAGGGGCAGATTCTTCTTGAACACGTCGATATCTTCATCTTCTTCATGAAGAGAAAGAAAGCTTCCATCTGCTAGATAAGGGAAAAACCGTTTGATGACGAACTCTTCCCCTGTCTCATTCGATATCTCATTCAAGCAGTTTCCGAGGGCATCTTTCACCTTTTTGCCGTACTCATTTTCCTCATTGACAAAATTATGTGGTAAAAAGGGTGGAGCGAAGAAAAGGATGACCCTTGGTGTCCGGTCGGGATCAAGATGCTGCAGGGCTTCCACCATTGTATAAGCAATCGTCCGTCTATCCTCCCCTTCCATATCATGAAAGATTTTCTTCATGACGGGATCCGGATCTAAGCCCCTTTCTTTCAGCCAGAATATATACTCCCTTAACGTAAGGACTTCCACTTCCCAAGAAAATTCCCGTTCAGGGAATCCGTGATAGCTCCGGTACTGTTCAAACTGCTTTTTGCTTCGCTCTTCCATTTCACTTACTACCTTCAATGCGACCTTTTTCATATCGTATAGAACTTCCCGAGCCGTTCTTTCGTATACGAAATAGTTGAAATAAAGAGACGCGCTGAGAGGGGTCTGAACATTATACGTATGCTTATCATCTTTAAAATAGAGACATGAAGGCGGCAGTGTGAACTCACCCGGAATATCTTCTAGATAGTCAAGATTCTGATTGATCTCAAGATTGATCTTGGAGGCGATGACGGTCGGATCAATCGAAGTCAGGACATCTCCGACATGTGCTTCTCTTCCATATATATAGAAACTTGGCAGAAGCTTTCCCGCCGCTCCGGTATAAATATACCTTTTACAATCGCCGTCATAAATAGGGGAAATGAAATCCGTGTTGATGGCTGCCAAATAGTCCATGCCTTCGTTTTTCAAGCGGTGTAGATCACTTAAAGCCGCAATCATCCCGCCATGCTCACTTTCCTCGTCCCCATTGAACAGGAAGAGTAAATTCCCACCCGGCTGTTTCTCCCCTGAATGAAACAAAAGGTTCGCTAAATGGACGGCAATTCCGCTCTGCATATCCAAGGCGCCCCTCCCGAACAGCCAGCTTCCTGAAAGGGCATCTTCTTTAACCTTTTCTTCCCCTTCATAATCCATGAAGTATTTCTGCAGGAAATCCGGATCATGGGCCATATCCTGAAGGGCTCCATAATCATCGGTTCCCACCGTATCGTAATGGGCATGAAAGACAACGGTTTTAGAGGACGTCCCTTTTACAAGGGCAAAAACGTTCTTCCTTCCAACCGGATCATTAGGGACTTCCTGGAGCCAAACTCTATCGGGATGGAGCTGAAAATAAGGAAACGAAGAGATCAATTTATATATAAATAGAGCTTTCTCACTTTCGCCGATTGTACCGTTATAACTTTTCAGAGCGATTAAGGATCGTGTGATGAGTTCAATCTGTTCAGAAGTTGACTTGTCTTTCAATTGAGTATACATAGTACCGCCCCTATCTTAAAGAAATATGAGCCTATGCGTGGTAAATCGTTCAATGCATGGGCATTATAGAAACTGATTCCTCTATAATTGATAACATCTTATCGAAAAAGGATGGGGTTTGGAAGGGGTTTCAAGATATTTTCTTAAAAATAATTCGGTCTTTTCTATTGAAATTCGTTCTATTACCGAATATTATAGAAGTTGTGTGTTTTTAATGTTCGTTTTTATTGGAGGTTTTACGATGTTTAAATTAAAGGAACACGGTACGGATCCTAAAACGGAAATACTAGCCGGGATCACAACATTCCTGACGATGGTGTACATAGTAGTAGTGAATCCCATCATCTTATCCGATGCAGGTGTCCCGTTTGATCAGGTATTCTTAGCAACCATCATTTCGGCCGTAGCCGGTACATTATGGATGGCATTGTTTGCAAATTACCCGATCGCCATTGCTCCTGGTATGGGATTGAATGCTTATTTTACTTACTCAGTGGTCGGTGCACATGATGACATTTCATATATTGTTGCATTCTCTGCCGTTTTCGTAGCAGGTATCGTCTTCATCCTGCTCTCATTGACACCTTTACGAAAAAAATTGATCGAAGCCATTCCTCAAAATCTGAAGCACGGAATTACAGCGGGGATCGGTTTATTCATTGCCTTTATCGGTTTGCGTCTGACAGGATTGATCCAGGCACATCCAACAAATTTAGTACAGCTCGGGGATCTTCATTCCCATTCAGCACTCCTTGCATTGACCGGATTGGCCGTAACCCTGATTCTCATGGTACTGAATGTCCATGGTGCCCTATTCATCGGGATGATCGTGACAGGGTTGATTGCGTACTTTACAGGAGATCTTTCCTTTAAAGAAGGATTTGTGGCCATTCCCCATCTTCCTGAAGGACTGATGGTGGCAAACCCGGTAGCGGCATTTGCTGACGTCTTCCAGTATGGATTATATGCGGTCGTCTTCTCTTTCCTTCTGGTCACCATCTTTGACACGACGGGAACGATGATCGGAGTGGCACAGCAGGCTGGCCTGATGAAAGGAAACACCCTTCCGCGAGCCCGCCAGGCACTGCTGGCCGATTCCATCGCGACCACGATCGGTGCGATGTTCGGTACTAGCCCGACATCCGCATATATCGAATCTTCAGCGGGGGTTTCTGCAGGGGGAAGAACGGGATTAACAACGTTGACCGTATCGATCCTGTTTATCACTTCAGCCTTCTTCGGGCCACTCGTAAGTTCCGTATCAGGGATCTCTGCCATTACGGCTCCTGCCCTGATCATCGTGGGAAGCCTGATGATGGGAAGCATCTCGCAGATCAAATGGGATCAGTTGGATGAAGCATTCCCTGCGTTTTTAATCATCCTGAGCATGCCGCTAACATCAAGCATCGCAACGGGGATTGCACTGGGATTCATTTCTTATCCCTTACTTAAAGTAGTGAAAGGAGAATGGAAGCAGGTACATCCACTTGTGTATATCTTTGCTGTCCTGTTCTTTTACCAACTGGCATTTCTGCCTCATTGATTAGAATAGATACTTGAAAGACCGTTCACAGTGAACGGTCTTTTTTTATATGGGCTGCGATTATATTCTCGATACACTCTTCAGATTTGCATCATCGAATGTTAAACAGTATATATCCGGCATCTCAAGCTCTCTCCAAAATTCAACTCCATACGTTTCATCAAAATAATTCATGACGAGGACCATGATATTGCCGTGGGTCCCAATGACCACGTTTTTCCCATTATATTCTTTCAATATTTTAAATATCCCATTCACGCCCCTCTTTTGAGCGATAAGATTCGACTCTCCCCCTTCTAATGAAAGGGCCGGCTCCGCCCAAACCGATGAGATCGCTTCCTGAAAGTTTCCCACAGGCACGGAGGATAGGGTACGTTCTCTCATCTCTTCTACCAGTGTGATCTCCTGATTGATATGTCGGGCTATTCCTTCTACCGTTTCCACGGCTCTTTTATAGGGACTGGAACAAACCACATCGATCTTTTCCTTCTTCAGTCGTTCGGTCACTGAGACAGCATCCCGCCTTCCTTTTTCAGACAGTGGCCTCGTTAGCTCTTCCGCGGTATAAACCGAATGGGCATGCCTGACCAGATATAGTTTCGTCACGGTCATATCTCTTCACTCCTTTCTCTTCGCCATCAATAAATAGGACTGCTCTGTTTGAACAGCCCTTGACTATTCGTTATGTACTACAAACATTTAGACAGTTGCAAACATGTTCATCCAAAACTACCGGGTACTCTCTAAATGCAAAAGATTCTTCAATATCTTCCATTTACTCTGGAATGAACTCCATCAACCAGGAATCATGGTATACCCCTTCATGAAGCTCATGCTCCCTCAATATTCTTGCTTTGCTATATCCACATTTCTCGTAACAGCGGATCGCTCTCGTGTTCCATGTCATCGGGTCCATCACGAGGCGGTGGACTCCCTCTTTCTGTAGCAAGTACTGTACCACAGCACGGATGAGTTGTGTTCCGACTCCCTTATTCCAATAATCCGCCTCCCCGATGAATTGATCCGTTCCGTAAATCACTTCATCCAGATTCGTATAGCCGTAGCGTATCATCGTCTCATGATCGAGCTGATAATATTGAAGATAACCGATCTCAATTCCTTCATACTCAACAAGACAACTCATGACACCTCTGTCCGAGAAGAACTTCTCCTCCACCATCACGGGGGTGAAAGGACGATCCCTGCCTTCATAATATTCCAGCACCACAGGATCCGATAACCACCTTGAGAGCGTGTACTTATCCCTATCCACTATCGGCCGGACATTCAACTCCCCACTTCTCACATTCATACACCCACACCTCCATAAACAAAACTCTTCCTATATACATTCATCAAAGCCAATGAAAAACCCTTCTTTTAGAGGGACGGACCTTGATTCCTAGGACCTGGTCCTAGGAATCAAGGTCCGTCCCTCTCCGATAACTTTGACATATTTGTGAATAATTTCACAAATATGTATGATATGATACGTTTATCAATAGAATATCAGTGTGAAACGTGTTATGATCTACTTGTGAATTACTTCACAATATCAACATGATCAATCCTGTCATCCCCTCGAATCATCAGGGAATGCATGTTACGAATCGTTAGAACAAATTTTGAAAGAATAGGTGATGACGTATGACAATCAAATGTACAAACAAAGTAGCTTTAATCGGGACAGGATTTGTTGGTTCAAGTTATGCCTTCGCTCTTCTCAATCAAGGAATTGCCCATGAGCTTGTGATGATCGACCTGAATAAGGAGAAAGCCGACGGAGATGCACGTGATTTAAATCACGGCCTTGCTTTTGCTTCCCCTATGAAGATTTCAGCCGGGGATTATCGTGATTGTAAGGATGCGGATTTGGTTGTCATCACTGCCGGAGCAAACCAGCAGCCTGGTGAAACCAGATTGGACCTTGTAGAGAAGAATGTGAAGATTTTCAAAAACATCGTAGACTCTGTCATGGATAGTGGTTTCAACGGGATATTCCTTGTGGCGACCAACCCAGTCGACATCTTAACATATGCCACATGGAAATTCTCCGGACTGCCGAAGGAAAGAGTCATCGGCTCAGGGACGATACTGGATACCGCAAGACTTCGTTACTTGGTTGGGCAGCACTTCGATATTGATACACGGAATATCCACGCCTATATCATGGGGGAACACGGTGATACGGAGTTCCCGGTTTGGAGCCATACGACGGTTGGTGCAAGTCAGCTGAATGAACTGATTGATATGAAGCAGGAGAATGTCCAGAAAGAACTCGATGACATTTTTGTCAACGTAAGGGACGCAGCCTATCACATCATCGAACGAAAAGGGGCAACATATTACGGAATCGCCATGGGACTTGCCCGGATTACCAAAGCCATCTTCAATAATGAAAACAGCATCCTGACCGTTTCTGCCCTTCTCGAAGGAGAGTACCAGGAACAGGATATGTATATCGGCGTCCCTGCCATCATCAACCGGGATGGGATCCGTAAAGTGGTCGAACTTCCCTTGAACGAAAAAGAAAAGGCCCAGTTCTCCCATTCTGCACAAACGTTGAAAAACGTCATGAAAAAAGCGCTGGAATCTTGATCCGGCTCCTTATCAAACCAGATTAGACACGCACGCCCACTCCCCCTCCTCATAAGATAAAGAGAATTCTTTATGAGGAGGTTCTTCTATGTATGATCACAGACAATTATTCCCCGGCTTGCCCGGCGGCGGATTTCCTGGTTTTCCTGGGGGAGGACAGGGTTCCGGAGGAGGATTTCCCGGCCCTCCTGGATTTCCAGGCGGCGGTGGGAGTTCCGGTGGCGGCGGTTTCCCAGGCATTCCCGGTTTTCCCGGTGGAGGACAGGGAGCACCAAGCTCACCACCACCCACAGGCGGGCAGGGCGGACAAAATCAACCACCACCCGGACCACCGCCGAACTTCCAACCGCAGAAAACGGCACTGCAAGGGACCCAGGGCGGACCAAGCACCTTTGCAGTCGACCCCGGTTCCATCAGAAGATGCTTATTTCGTTACACGTATATATGGCTAAGGAGAGATGCATTCTGGTTCTACCCTGTCTTTGTCGGGCGCCGTTCCATTGCAGGATGGAGATGGACCGGATTCACATGGGTGTACTTCGGCATCGACTTGAATAAAATTGAATCGTTTACGTGCGTGTAGGTGTGTGGCCATGCACTCCTATCCGTACTATAGAACCAATCGATCGAACGGCATCATTACCGTCAGCGGCGAACATACATTATATGTCGATCCGGATCAAGCCATCCTATCGATAGGTATTGTTACAAATGATAAGGAGCTTGAAGTTGCCCAAAACGAGAATCAGCAACTTTCCAATCGGGTCGTACAATCCCTTTTAAATAATGGAGTGCGCCGACAGGATATCCAGACATCCACCTATCAAGTATCTCCGCAGTACCAATTTGAGGATGGAAAACAAACGTTCACCGGTTATGAAGTTCGACAAGTATTCAAGGTCACTGTTCGGTCGATCGAAAAAGTCGGGAAGATCATTGATGATGCTATAAAGAGCGGGGCAAACCGTGTAGAAAACATTCAATTTGTCCAGTCTGATCCCATTGAATCCTACCAGCAGGCTCTTGCTTTAGCCTATCAAGAAGCATATCAAAAGGCACTCACATTATCCGCCCAGTCGAATCAGCAGCTTAATCCGCAGCCCAAATCCATTACGGAACAATCCCGACCCGGAGCCGTCCCTTTCATGAACACCGCCTATTTAAAAGCAGCCGACGAAAGTACGGCCGTTCAGCCTGGCCAGATAGCCGTCACAGCCATCATCACAGTAGAATTCAGGACACATTAAAAAAACTGCCAAAGTAGATGACTACTGAGGCAGTTTTTTATGGAGGTACGGACCTATGGGTGAAAGAAGGCTTATATTATCAACCGCCCCCAGCTTTACCTTATAAAAAATTGGCGGGTGGGAAAGAATTGCGTCATTTTGGCTGGTGATTGCGTCGTTTTTTTCATTATTGCGTCATTATTGAATTTATTGCGTCATTTCTCATGATGATTGCGTCATAATCCAATAAATTCCACTACGTCTCTCTAAAAGAAAGGCCTCTTACCGACCTCTCTTCAAATCCTCATCGACCACATAGGCAGCCACTTTATCTGCAGAATTGGAGACTTCTTCCTCACTCAACATCCTGACACCATGCTCGGCATAGGCAGGCAGAAATGTCATCCCCGTAAGATTAGCCATCGCCTGTAATGGTTTCAGTAGTTCACTCATGGAATAGTGATTATAGCCTCCTGATTGATAAGCACCAGCAGGGCCGCCCGTTGAAGTGATAACCAGGAACTCCTTACCATGGAGCTTAGTCCCTTCCGAACCGTATGCCCAGCCATATTGAAGCACTTGATCCTGCCATTCTTTTAAAATGGCGGGTGTGCTGTACCAGTAGAATGGAAATTGAAACACGATGCGGTCGTGGGCTAACAGCAGGCTTTGCTCTCTTTCTACATCGATCTTCATATCGGGATATTCGTTATATAAACGATGGACAGTGACGTTCTCTTCCTTTTCCAGTCGACCTGCCCACGCTTTGTTCATTCTGGATTCTTCAATGGTTGGATGTCCAACCAACACTAATGTTTTCATATGCTCTCACTCCTTATTTGTATGTACAAATAATAACACAGGTTCATTTGTACATACAAACACTATCTTAAAAATTTTTATTTTTTATTTTTCATATGAAATTAGAAGTTCAAAAAGCTTTTTCTCTCTTCAAACTCTATTCACCCAATGACTTCGACTTCCGCCCGCAGGCTTCCATAGCTGATAATACAGCCCCCTTGAACTGATGTTTCTCCAAGGCCGCCACTGCTTCAATCGTTGCGCCTCCGGGTGAACAGACGGCATCCTTCAGTTCTCCGGGATGAGTGCCGGTTTCAAGGACCATCTTCGCAGCCCCAAGCACAGCCTGTGATGCCAGCTGATAGGCAAGACTCCTTGGGATCCCCTGGAGGACGGCCCCATCGGCGAGTGCTTCGATGAACATAAATACGTAGGCAGGAGATGAGCCGCTCACTGCCGGTATCGCATCCATCAAGCTTTCCTCAATCTTTTCCGCTTTTCCGAAGCTTTCAAGGATCGCCTGTACATGTTCCAAGTCGCTTTCTGTTATTTCTTCATTCACACAGTATGCGGTCATTCCTTCTCCAACAAGACTCGGAGTATTCGGCATCGTCCGTACGATTTTGGCAGTAGTGGAAATCTGCTCCTCCATCCATTGGATTGTGATGCCAGCGGCAATCGTAATGATGATGCTGTCTTTTTTCAAGGAATCTTTGATTGATTCGATCAGTTCCCTGTATTGATCCGGTTTCACTGCAAGGAACACAATATCTGAAAAAGCCGCTACACTCTGATTGTCAGCCGTCGTCTTCACTCCAAATTTCTCGCTGACCATATCCAGGGTTGCTTGAGTCCGGGCACTTGCGCGTACGGACTGCCGAGTCACCAGCCCCGACTTCAAGATTCCTCCCATAATGGCCTGCGCCATATTTCCGCATCCTATAAATCCAATGGTTTTATCCATTTCCTTCACCTCTCGCTTGTATGTAAACAGTCTTTAGCATCATACCAAACTTTCACTCTTATTTAAAATGGTTGAGGCTGCACTAAAAAAGCTCAGGGAGATTACTTCTCCCCGAGCCTTTCCCTCATTCCACCAGATTCCCACAGTGAGGACATAGGGATTTGGAATAATCCTTTGGAATTTTTTTATAGCAATGACTGCACGTCTTCACATAAACCGGCTGCTCGAACAAGTCTTCCGACATGCCGTATCCACTCTTGAAAGTCGCCTTCATCAGTCGGACTATTAGCCCGATGATTCCTCCGGTAATCAGTAAAGCCCAGATCATCTTGTTCGGACTTCACGAAGGATCTTCTCATAATCAAGGTCGACGATTGGTTCATCCTCCTGTAGTCTCTCCCTGATTTGGGACAACAATGACCGCTCTCCATCAGATAAATTCTCAAGATCCCACTTTTTATGGAAGACTGTGTACAGAGTCAGATCCCTGAGAAGCAGGAAATGCGGAATGCGCTTGACCCATTCGTCATCGATGTCACACTCAGTCAAATAACCTTGAAGAAACGCGATGAGGAATCTCTCCCCGAACCCACTCCGGGTTTCCAGCGTCTCATTCCGAAACTTCCACCACACCGAATAATAGAGGGGAATGGCCACATCACTTACAAAAAAGAATTCCATGCTATCATCAAAGTCAAACACATGGAGAGCACCTTCGTCATAAAAGAAGTTACCCGGATGGATGTCTGAATGAATGAGGCCGAACGAATCCTGTGTCTCTTTAAAGTCCCGGATGCTTTCCTTATTTAGACGGCCTTTTTCAATGATACCCCTGTCTTCAACAGATGTTAAATATTTGTCGTAGTCCAGCACATCATCCTGATCCCAGCGCTCACGCCTGTTTTCATCCTGCACGTACCCCTTTGTTACCCTGTGCATATGACCAGTGAGCTTTCCCCATTTGTAAAAAAGTTCATCATCAAATAAAGGATCATCCATCATCACGGGTTTCCCAGTAGCTTTGTCAAATAAGCAGACAAAGAAATACGTTTCCCCCGTTTTGATCACTTCTACCAGATTTCCTTCGTCTGAATCATTCACGAGTGAAACATTCACCCCATGTTTATGTAAGTAATTGATCCATTGCAACTCAGCTTCCACTTCCACTTTAGAACGATGGGAACTGTGAGTCAGGCGGAGGATATAAGGAATATCTCCTCTGTGCACCTCATACACATAGTTTTCGAAGTCACCTAGCTTTTTCGCATGACTTGTGTCGCAGCCGAAACGTGAAGCTGCATCCTTTAATACATCCTTTGTAAATAGTTCTTGAATCCACTTTTCCATCTTATATCTCCTAGTCTATGACATGTTAATTTTTCCTTAGAAGAGCCACCCGGTAAGGGAATAAATCTGCTGTCATGATCCTCTCTTTCACGACAGGATCCCCTTCCATCATAGCCCTTGCCTGCTCCTCGTCATCCGCTTCAAATACGACGATTCCAAAAGCATTTTCCTCTTCATTTAATGTTCTACCTGCAAGGATCACCGTCCCACCGTCCGTCAATTCTTTCAACCGTTCGAAATGGCGTTGTACAATTTCTTCATCCCCTGCCGTCCAATTTGCTTCTTGATACAATCGTGGAATCAACTTTAATACATAGATAAATTCCATTTCTATCTCTCCCTTCACCATGACATATACGACCTGCCACGTCCATAATCCTTTATTCAGTAATCAAAAAAGGCCGCTTGAGTTTGTCTCAAGCGGCACTAAAAGGGTTAGTTCTCCTTCATCCAATCGTCCATCACCTGTATGATTTCATCCTGTTGTTCCCAGACGGAAATACTCGCTTTCTTGTCACCCTTTTGTGGACCGTAAACTCCGAATCCTGCATGGTTGCCTCCGTCAATCTTTTGGAAGGACGCTTTAGACGGCAGCAGTTTCTTACTTTTGTCAACGTCCTCCCCTGTGGTAAGACCATCGTTCTCTGCGTAGATGCTCAGGACCGGCATATCACTCTTGGAGAAATCAGCTGAATTGGTTGGATAGGACGCCAGGAATATGACACCTTTCACTTCATCTTGATGATCATAGGTATACGATGCCGCAGCCACACCTCCCAATGAGTGACCGGACAGATACCAATCAAGATTTTCATCGAAATCACTGATAATCTTTTCGGCCTCATTAATGCCGAGAAAAGCGATATGAAGTGGCATCTTGGGGATGACGACGGTATACCCCTTATCGGATAGAGACTTACCGATATACCCATAAGCCTCCACTTCCACCTTTGCTCCGGGATATAGTATTACGCCTTTCCCATTTGAATTTTCACTTTTAAAAATAAGCCAGTCATTTTTTTCTTCTATCAGTGGGTCATCCTCTATATGGACTGTCTTCGTCAATTTTCCCGTAGCTGGATACGTTTGTTCTGACCAAAGATAAAATCCGAGAAAACCTACAACAATCACCGACAGAAGAACAACCCCGGCCCATTTTAATAGCTTTTTCATTGGCTCTCTCCCTTTCATAGTCACTCAATAAGACATCATTTTCTGAACGTCAAATCCGATCTGCAGGAAAAACCAATCCGATCTGCTTTCTGGCGTTATCCATCACCCTGGAGCTGATTAAAGAATGCTCGTAAGAATTAATGGCAGATTCGTATTCCCCTCCTTTTTTGATGATGGAAACAAATTCATTTATTTCGTAATACATGTATGGAAAGTCCTCTTTTTGAGTATAAACACATTTTTCTCCATTATGATAATAAAACGTCAATGTACTGAATTCACCTATTTGGTCGATAGTGACGGTGCCGTCCTCTCCTTGAATTTCAGTCGGGATGTGCGTATTCGAGATCTTCGAGAAAATGGACACTACTTCCATTTCATCGTATTTCATGATGACTGTCCCTGAACCATCGACACCTGAATCCAGCATGGTGCCAGTCGCCTTTATTTCCTTCGGCTCTCCGAATAAGACAACCATGGGATAAATGCAATAGACGCCCAAGTCCATGAGGGCACCATTGGAAAAAGCGGGATTGAATGCATTCAGAATCGTCCCATCTTTATACGCATCGTATCTGGATGAATACTTACAGCAGCTGACATTAACTTTCCGAATGGTCCCGATGGTGTGCAGTTTCTCTCTAAGCAGCTGAAAATTGGGCAGGAATGTTGTCCTGACCGCTTCCATGAGAAAGGCATCGTTCTCCTTAGCAGCAGCAATCATTTCTTGAACCTCCCTTTCATTCGAAGCTAACGGCTTCTCACATAATACGTGAATGCCTTTCCTTAAAAAAGGGATGGCCTGACTGCAGTGAAAGGAATTGGGACTGGCTATGTACACGGCATCAATATGCTCTTTACTCGCCATCACATCTATATCCGTAAACCAGTCCCTGATCCCATGGGTTTCAGCGAATGACCTTGCCCTCTCTTCCGTCCTTGAATAAACAGCTCCTAATTGGCAGCCGTCCACTTCTCCTGCCGCTTGAATAAAACGATCAGTAATCCAGTTGGTTCCGATGATTCCGAATCTAATCATATGATCTCTCCTTCTTTCATTCATGTTTATTCTAGTATAGAATGCTAAGTAAAACGACAATTACATTGGAAAGGGGCTATGCAGTGGACAGCATGGAAAAGAAGTTAGCCGGTGAAAAAGCAACCGAATATATAAAAGACGGAATGACAATCGGATTAGGTACCGGCTCAACCGTTTATTGGACGATTCAAAAATTGGGTGAACTTGTCTCTCAAGGATTACAGATCAAGGCAATCCCCTCTTCAGTGGACACAGAACGCCTGGCAAAAAAGGCCGGTATTCCATTGACCACCTTCGCTGAAGTGGATATGTTGGACCTTTCGATTGATGGCGCCGATGAGGTGGATGCAATGTACAATTTAATCAAAGGGGGAGGTGGGGCATTGGTAAGGGAGAAGTTTATAGATACGTTCACCCGCAAGTTCATCATTGTCGTGGACGAGTCCAAATTGGTCTCAAGGCTTGGCTCCTTTCCACTCCCTGTTGAGGTCATTCCCTTCGGATGGGAAGTGACGTGCCAATCACTCGCTGAATTGGGTTGTACCCCGGTTCTAAGAAAAAGAAATGATGAACGATTTATATCCGATAACGGTAACTATATCGTGGATTGTCATTTCACAGGCATTGATGACCCTGCCTCCCTTCACTCCCGATTAAAACAATTATTAGGTGTCGTGGAAACAGGTCTTTTCATTGACTTGACAACCCTGATGATTGTCGGGAAACGAGATGGCGTGGAGGTTGTCTCACCGAAGAAGAACCTGACATGATGGCACTCAGTACAAAAGCCAACCTTATTGGTTGGCTTTTTGGAATTCCATGTCTTTTTCCCTCATCAAATACTGTAATGCTGTTCGGAATGTCAGGAAGGTTTTAATCCCTTGAAGCTCTCTTACTCCTGAATTGATCATGATTTGAGTAAGAGAAGGAGTGAATCCGACAAAAAGAGTTTCGATTCCCATTAACCCGATGGCCTTCGCCATGTTATCAATATACGTGCCGAAAATATCAATTTCACCGATTTCCTTCTCTGATATCGCTGAGAAATCGACAATGATGGTATTAATGTCCTCTCCATAAGAGACGTCCAATATCTTTGTAATGATCCTTTCAAAGCGTTCCGGACTCAACCTGCCCGTAATGGGGATCAGGATGGTTTCAGGGATGATGGACGGAATAATCGGTGCTGAAATCTCCATGATGAGCTGCTCTGATTGAACCAGCTGTTCTTTCAATTCTTTAACTTCCTGCTTTAGCTGCTTAATTTCTTGACTTTCACTTGTCATGACAACCCTCACCGCTTATAGAATGTTTTTATAGTACCTTTCTCTATTCTAGCACTTTAGATACAGAATAACCTAATGATTTCATATGTAACGAGATAAATAGATGACAATGAAAAACCAGCCTCGCCGGCTGGTTTTTCTCACGCGAATGCCTTTTCCTGCTCTTTGTTGAAGAAACTCTTCATGGCATGGAATACATCGGCTTTTTGCTTAAGGATGTAGTAGCGGAAATCGTCGTTTTTAATGTTTTTATAGGCTGACATTAACGTGGAGTGACGATTATACTGATTCACTTCACCATATCCGAACATGCTGGACACTTTCATCAATTCTTCGACAAGCTTGACACATCGCACATTATCACTCGTCAGGTTATCCCCGTCGGAGAAGTGGAAAGGATAAATATTGTAACGGCTTGGAGGATACTTTCCATCGATGAGCTCCAGAGCTTTTCGATAAGCTGATGAACAGATCGTCCCCCCGCTTTCCCCTTTCGAGAAGAAGTGCTCTTCTGACACCACCTTGGCTTCTGTATGATGAGCGATGAATTCGATTTCCACGGTTTCATATTTTGTGCGCAAGAATCGGGTCATCCAGAAGAAGAAGCTTCTTGCCATATACTTCTCCCAAACTCCCATACTGCCGCTCGTATCCATCATAGCAAGTACTACGGCTTTCGATTCCGGCTTTAATACTTCGTTCCACGTCCTGAATTTCAGATCTTCTGTAAAGATCGGATGAAAGCTTGGTGCTCCTTTCATGGCATTTCGTTTGAAGGCAGACATCATCGTCTTCTTTTTATCTATATTCCCCATTAGACCGGTTTTACGGATATCATTGAATTCAATATGCTCGACGGTTTGAACATCCTGCTCTTTCTTCTTAAGGTTCGGAAGCTCCAATTGGCTGAATAAGGCTTCTTCGATTTCAAGCATTGATACTTCTGCTTCATAATAATCTTCACCGGCTTTATCTCCGGCCCCTTGACCTTTTCCTGGACCCTGCTGCTGCGAGCCGTCCCTTGCAATGACGTCCCCTACCTGGCTCTCACCGTCTCCCTGCCCGACGTGTTTATTCTTATCATAGTTGTAACGTATTTTATATTCATCTAACGAACGAATCGGGATTTTGACGACGTCTCGGCCATTGGACATGACAATGTTTTCTTCTGTGATCAAGTCTGGTAAATTATTGCGGATGGCATCCTGTACTTTCTCTTGATGTCTCTGCTGATCATCGTGACCTTTGCGGTGGAGGGCCCAATCTTCCTTGGAAATGACAAACTGATGATTATCCATTTGACTCAAATTATTCCCCTCCTTAATTTTTTTCACATTTTTTCATTTTCCTGCATACACTATGTTGACTGTCTAAACTGCACGTATCCCATGAAGTGAAACGGGGATTACTCTATCCTATGCAGAAGTATTGATAAATTTACAAATAATTTCGACAATTAACCGTTCTTTTCTATTTGGACGAGCCTATTTTTCTGACAGGTTGTAATGCCTGTCCCGGATTGATCGAATTCCAAAAAAAATAATCAGGCACGATCACCTGATTAAGCTTCCTCTTCATATTGAGCCGGGTCTGAAACTCGATTGTGCAACTTTAATTCGCCACTGGAACGTAACTTCTCCATTTGCTTTCCCAGTTTAATGACTTCCTCCATATTGGAAGCCATGCTTCCGTTAAGAGGCTCCACTTCTTCCCGAGGTTTCGGTGTAAAAGACATCCTATCAACCCACCTTCATTCGATATGGGTACGGCTCTCTATCTATAGATTATGGTATTCAGAGTTTTCTGTCAACTATTCCTTGTCTTTCTCTTTATATTGAACAGGATCGGGCTGCTTTTCATCCTCTTTCAATTCTTCATTCGTTCTGAGCTTATCCATCTGCTTCCCCAACTGCTCCATCTCTTCCATATCATGTGCCATTGAACCGTTTTCCGGTTCATAATTTTTATCTAGTTCGTGTTTGCTTTTACTCATATCTCTTCACCTCTTGGATACTACTTTTCCCTTTAGATGAGAGATTTAAACAACCCTGAAAAAATCGGGAGATGCATAGCACCTCCCGATTGCACTTCTATTAACGGTTCAACAGGCTGCCCACATAGCGCAGTAATTCGTTGGCGGATGTTGAGTTGTAGCCATGTTCATCGATGAGGCGGGCAACCACTTCGTTGACTTTTTTCAGCTGCTGTTCGTCTGGCGTTTTGGATGATGTCGTGATTTTCACAACATCCTTCAAGTCAGCGAATAGCTTCTTCTGAATGGCTTCTCTCAGGCGATCATGTGAATTGTAATCGAATCGCTTTCCTTTTCGGGCATAGGCAGAGATACGGATCAGGATTTCTTCACGGAATGCCTTTTTAGCATTTTCAGAGATTCCGATCTGCTCCTCGATGGAACGCATCAGCTTTTCATCCGGATTGATTTCTTCACCCGTTAACGGGTCATGAAGCTTTGCTTTGTTGCAGTAGGCTTCAACATTATCAAGATAGTTATCCATAAGCGTTTTCGCAGACTCTTCATACGAGTACACAAAGGCTTTCTGAACTTCTTTCTTCGCAATATCATCATACTCTTTCCGGGCAAGGGAGATAAAGTTTAAATATTTCTCACGTAGTTCATTTGTGATCGATGGATGTTGATCCAGCCCTTCCTTCAAAGCCCGGAGAACATCCAACGCGTTAATGGTCGGTACTTCTTTTCGAATAATCGTAGAAGAGATACGGTTGATCACATAACGCGGATCGATACCGCTCATTCCTTCATCCTGGTATTCTTTCTTCATTTCATCCACATCGGCAGAATTAAAGCCTTCTACATTTTCTCCATCATACAGGCGCATCTTTTTGATCAAATCGATGTCACCACGCTTCGGTTCCTTTAACCGGGACAGAATCGTGAACATCGCTGCCACCCTTAATGTATGAGGAGCCACGTGGACGTTCGAAACATCACTTTCATTGATCATTTTTTCATATATCTTCTCTTCCTGGGTGACCTTCAAGTTATACGGAACCGGCATGACGATGATCCGTGAATGTAAGGCTTCATTCTTTTTATTCGAAATGAATGAGCGATACTCGGTTTCATTCGTGTGCGCAACAATCAGCTCGTCGGCTGAAATCAGGGCAAACCGGCCTGCTTTGAAGTTCCCTTCCTGGGTAAGAGATAATAAGTGCCATAAGAACTTTTCATCACATTTGAGCATTTCCTGAAATTCCATCAAACCACGGTTCGCTTTATTTAATTCCCCATCGAACCGGTACGCGCGCGGATCCGATTCTGAACCAAATTCAGCGATTGTGGAGAAGTCGATGCTTCCTGTTAAATCGGCGATGTCCTGTGACTTTGGATCAGATGGACTGAATGTACCAATCCCAACACGTTTATCTTCTGAGAAGAAGACTCTTTCCACTTGGACGTCTTCAATGCGGCCATGGTATTCTTTCTCCAACCGCATCGTATTCAACGGAGAGAGATTTCCTTCAATTCGGATGCCATACTCTTCATAGAAATCTTCACGTAAATGCTGTGGGATCAAATGCAGCGGGTCTTCATGCATCGGACAGCCTTTAATGGAGAACACGCCTCCTCTTTCAGACCGTGAATACTGCTCGAGTCCCCGTTTCAGCATGGAAACGAGTGTCGACTTCCCTCCACTTACAGGACCCATCAATAATAAGATCCTTTTTCTCACGTCTAATCGTTTCGCAGCAGGATGAAAGTATTCTTCAACGAGTCTTTCCAGCGCCTCTTCTAAGCCAAATAATTGATTGCTGAAGAATTTATACTTCCGTTTCCCCTCGACCTCCTCGACCCCGGCATCTTTAATCATATTAAAGACTCTTGAATGAGCAGACTGCCCGATCCAAGGCTTCTCTTTCAGCAGGTCTAAATACTGAGCAAACGTCCCTTCCCATTTCAGTTTCTCTTCTTCTTCTCGGTAATGTTCAATTCTTTTTAAAATATCCATAAGGACCTCCCCCTGTCGCTTAATGAGAGACGATTAATATACTCTATGCGCTTGTTCACCCGAACATGTTAAGAAGATATTTTAATTAAAGACAAACGGTCGATATTCGCTTCATTCATTGAAATAGGGGATAAATATGAAACGCTTTCTCTCCCTGTCTTCAATCTTTCACAAAACAGCAAAAAAAATCCAACTTTCGTTCACATCAATTTAAAAATAGGCTATACTAAAGACAGACTGTGGAATATGTTAATTGGGAGGTTGCAATACATGGGTACTGTCATGATCGTAGGTGTATCTTTAGTATTCTTAGTAGCGATTTTCACTGCTGGATATAACGATAAACCGGGCTCTAACTAAAACTAAAGCAGAGGCGGCTCGTTCAGAGGCGACAAGCATAAGATGAACCTGCCGGAAAGGCGCTCTTTGCCTTTTTGGCAGGTTTAACTTATGACCTCGAGCCTCTAGCCGCCGGAGCTGGATGATTCTAAAAAAAATGAAAAAGAACTGACCACAATGCTGGTCAGTTCTTTTCATTCACCTTATTTGTTATTAAACCCTCTCTTCTCTACAAATTCCTTCATATACATCCGCTTGTTACCTGACAGCATCTTCGCCATTTGGGCGGTCCAGCGATCCGAGCGTTTCCCCGCGGTCCGGGCATGATAATAAGCAGAAATGGTTTCATCATAGCGCTCAAGCCCTTCCTTTATGGACGTCTCATCTACATTGTAAGAATCCTCATGATAAACCGATTCCATCGGCAATCTCGGTTTAACATCCGAAGAATTCTCAGGGATACCGACGGCGAGTCCAAATAAAGGGATGACCCGGTCCGGCAGCCCCAGCAGTTCACTCACTGATTCCAGATCATTTCTGATCCCGCCGATATAGCAGATCCCAAGTCCCATTGATTCAGCAGCGATGGCTGCATTCTGGGCCGCAAGGGAAGCGTCAATGAGGGCCACCATGAATTTTTCCGTGCTTTCCAAAGAAGGAATCACATCTGCTTCTTCCCAATCACCGATTTTTTCATGACGGTATAAATCAGCACAGAATACGAAGAAATGACCGTTTTCTTCGACATAACGTTGATTCCCGGCAAGCTCAGCAAGCTTCTTCTTTTTTGCGGGATCCTTCACGCCAATGATCGAATAAGCTTGTATATAACTCGACGTACTCGCAGCTTGTGCACTGGAGACAATCGTATGGATCTGCTCCTCTGACAGTGATTCATTTTTAAATTCGCGGATGGATCGATGTTTCAGGATGGTTTCGATGGTTTCATTCATTATGTAGTCTCTCCCTTCTCATTATCCTCTTAGTATAAGCTAAATAAAAAAAGGAATGAAAATCATTTGATTTTCATTCCTGCTTTTTATAACAGACCCGGATAATTCCGCTGCCTTAATGCTTCATAGATGAGTATCGCCGCTGTGTTGGAAAGGTTTAAAGAACGGACGTTTTCATTCATAGGGATGCGGAGTGCCCGGTCCAGATTATTCTGGATGATGTCATCAGGAAGCCCGGAGGTTTCCCTGCCGAAAATAAAGAAGTACTCTTTGTCTTCCACACTGTAATCAAAGTTCGTGTGAGGGATTTTCCCGTACTTTGTTAAATAGAAAAATTCACCGCCGTCGTTTTTCTCAAAGAACTCTTCAATGGAATCATAGTAGACAATGTTTACAAACTGCCAGTAATCAAGGCCGGCACGCTTTAACATTTTATCGTCAGTTGAGAATCCAAGTGGTCGGATCAAGTGCAGGGTGGTGTCTGTCGCTGCACACGTTCTTGCAATATTCCCTGTGTTAGCAGGGATTTCTGGTTGATATAATACAACATGTACTCCCATGTCAATGTCACCTCATTCATAAAACTCTAAGTGACATTATACCATTTCTCCCCCATAGAACAAGACTTAACGGTCATCTACGATCGTAAAAAAACGATATTTGATATTAGGTGTATAGGCAGTGGAATCTTCGTATTTCCAATATCTCATCCGGCTATTGAAGGTATGGGCATTCACGAGGGGCTCTCCCCCGGCATCCTTCCCAGTGACAATGGTCGTATGATCAAAACGACCGTCCCCTTCAAAGTCGTAGCAGATCACATCCCCAAGCTTTAATTCGTTCGGATCATCCACAAGCCTCCCGCGAAGACCGATCGTCGAATTAGGGATATACCACCTCAAGGAATTCGCCACCGTCCAGCTGTAACTCCAGTTCTGATTCCGCATCCACCAGCCCTTCCCCTTGGTTGGATATCCACGCATCGGAGCATCTCCTGCATGAAGGCACTGCGAAATATAGTTCGTGCAATCATTCTCGAACTTCTTGAATGCCGGGTTATAGCTGTTCCACCACCGTTCTGCATATTGAACGGCACTGAGCCGGTCATACCGGTACGTCACTCTTTCTTCTTCTTCATGAGTGACGGTCTCCTCTTCCTCCACACTCTCTTCACGTTGAATCTGGATTTCTCCATCTTCATACATTTTATCATTGTAAAAGACCGCCCTTCGATTCTCCACTTCTTCTTCCAAATAGAGCAGGGATCCCTGTTTGATGAGATATTTATAATGAACATCATATAAAATGGTCTGAGTCTCATTGCTTTCTTGTGTAATACGGAGGACCTTTCCGGTTGCATCCACCTTCACAATCTCTGCGTGGCGCTCCTGACAAGATGCTTTTTTCCTTCTCACTTTGTCACTCTCGTAATCTGATTGACTGCGAGAAGTATATTCTTCGATAACATGCTGGACTTTTTCCAATAACAGCTTTCGGATCATCGTCTTCCCTCCTCACTAATTGTTATGCGCCACTCATACCGTTCAAAACAAAAAAGGATAAACTCAAGGGAAATGATGAGTTTATCCTTTCTGGCGTATTAAGTTAAGACCTTTTTGTATTTCTTCTAATACTTCTTCATCCGTCTCAACCGTTTGCTGTATGAGGAGTGCTTGTTCTGTTGATTCTCCGCCGATTGTCCCCAGGGCCCATGCGGCGGTTCCCCGCATGACGGGCCTCACATCTTTTTCCAGGACGTGGATAAGGTCATCTACGGCCGTCTCATCTTTAAAGTGAGCAAGAGCAATGATGGCGTTTCGCTGAATAGGCTTCTTACCTCTCCAGGAACCAGATACATGACCGTATTTCTCTTTGAACTCACGGTTACCGATGGTTAATAGCGGCTTTAAGAGCGGCTTTGCGATTTCCGGATCCGGCTCCATCTCTTCATGAAAATGAAAGTCCATCCCTTTATTTTCCGGGCAAACGGTTTGACAAGTATCACATCCGTATAGGCGGTTGCCAAGCTTCACCCGGTACTCATCAGCAAGAAAACCCTTTGTTTGGGTTAAAAAGGCAATGCATTTCCGGGAATCCAGCTGACCGCCTTCTATGAGGGCTCCTGTCGGGCATACGTCCACACATTTATTACATGTCCCGCACTGGTCTTCCATCGGTGTATCCGGTGCAAATGGCAGATTTGTCACCATTTCCCCCAAATACACATAAGAGCCGAATTCAGGTGTAATAATCGAACAGTTCTTTCCGCTCCAGCCAATCCCTGCACGCTCCGCCACGGCCCGGTCCACGAGTTCCCCCGTATCCACCATGGATTTGAAACGTGCCTGTGGGACTCTGGAGACAATATACTCCTCAAGCTTTGAAAAACGATCCCTGAGCACATGGTGATAATCCGTCCCCCATGATGCCCTGCAGAAAATCCCCCGTCTTTCTCCCCGCTTGCTTTGGGGGGCATTTTTCATTTTAGAAGGATAGGCAAGGGCAATGGCGATGATTGACTTCGGTTGACCAAATATCAAGGAAGGATCGACCCGCTTCTCAATATCCTTCTCCTCAAACCCGGATTGATACCCGAGCATTTCCTGACGAAGGAGCCGGTTCTTCATTTCAGAGAACGTATCGGCAGTGGTGAATCCGATCTTATCTATCCCAATCTCCTTACTGTAAGCAATGATATCCTGTTTTAATTGATCCATATCCATTGACCTTACCTCCTTTCTGAATTTTTTTAACTAAGCATCCGTGAAATAGCAATGTGTATTATGATAAACTATTTTAAAACAAATGTGGAGGGAAAATAAGTGGAAATCACAATTGATTCATCCATTACGAGTAAAATCCCCGATTTCAAAGTCGGATTCATTCAATATCATCATATCGAAGTCGGCTCTTCTCCTCAAATGCTGAAAGGCAGACTTCAGCTGTTTCAGGAATCGATCTTCTTTGATCTTCACGATAAGAGTGTGACCGAACTTGAAGGGATTGCCGCATGGAGGGAAATCTTCAAGAGTACAGGAAAAGATCCGAACCGTTACCGTCATTCAGCCGAGGCCCTTTTCCGCCGTGTCAAAAAACAAAACTATCTGACTACCATTAATTCTGCCATCGATCTCAATAACTTCTTCTCCCTTCAATACGAAGTGCCAATCGGCATCTACGACAGTGCGGGGCTCAATGGGAATTACATCGAATTAAAAGTGGGGGAAACAGGACAAACCTACACAGGGCTCAACGGCCGGGAAAACTCCCTGGAAAACCTCATCGTCGCCTGTGACGGGGACGGACCTTTCGGGAGTCCATTCGTCGATTCTGACCGTGCCCCTGTCGGTGAGGAAACCAAAAATGCCGTACAAATCATCTTTTTGAAGCCCTCACTTTCATTAGATGAAAGTGAGAAACTGACGAAATCATTGATGGACATGTTCATCGGGATCCATGGTGGGGAAGGGTCCTTTGAAGTGGTTGGTGGATAGTGGACTTTGCAGGATACCCGGGAATCTCCAACTCAATATTGACTGCGGCCGGAGTCAAGTCCGGCCGAATTTCACACTAATCCAGCCGTTTTTGCCGCTAATCAAGCCGAAATCACGGTGAATCCGGCCATTTTTTGTGAAAATCCGGCCGTTTTTGCAAATAATCCAGCCGTTTCACAATAAATGTAAACAACAAACACCTCACTTACGCCTCAAAAAAAAGAGAGCCCAATGGACTCCCCTCCTCATAAAACCTACACCCACCACATATCCGACGGCTGCTCTTCAATCAAGATCGACTTCAGATTCTTCACGGCACGGCCGAAACCTTCTTCAATCGACATGATTGGATCTTCATGCTCGATGCTGACAACATAATCATATCCGAATGTGCGCAGGGCACTCATCATATCCGACCATTCCTGCAAGCTGTGTCCACAGCCCACCGAACGGAAGGACCACGCTCTTGTCTGGATGCTGCCGTATGGCTGCATATCCGTCAGACCGTACATGTTGACGTTATCCTGGTCGATATACGTATCCTTCGCATGAAAATGGTGGATCGCATTTTCTTTCCCGAGGATTTTAATCGCGGCAACCGGATCAATCCCCTGCCACCACAGATGACTCGGATCAAGGTTGGCACCGATCGCCTCGCATGTTTCTTCACGAAGCTTCAATAACGTGTACGGAGTATGTACAAGGAATCCCCCGTGGAGCTCGAGACCGATCTTCACATTATGATCCTCTGCAAGCTTCCCTATCTCTTTCCAATATGGAATCAACTTTTCTTCCCACTGCCATTTCAGGATATCCCCGTATTCATTCGGCCAAGGAGATACCGGCCAGTTCGGATGCTTGGCTCCTTCATGGTCCCCTGCTGTTCCAGAGAAGCAGTTCACGACAGGTACATTCATCAATCCTGCAAGCTTGATCGTTTTCTGAAGCGCCATATGGGATTCTTCCGCAAAGGCAGCATCGGGTGAGATCGGATTTCCATGACAACTGAAGGCACTGATTTCAAGGCCTCTGAACGATACTTTCTCTAAGTACTCGTTCCTCTTTTCTTCACTATCTAAAAGAGCGTCCAGTTCACAATGGGCATTTCCGGGATATCCCCCCGTGCCGATTTCCACTGCGTGTAGTCCGGCTTCTTTTACATAATCAAGCATTTCATCAAGGTTTTTTTGTGAAAATAATACGGTAAATACACCTAGTTTCATTTGTGCTTCCTCCTATTTCAATATGATGCTTTGTCCGGTTTCACTGCTTTTATAAATGGCATCTATAATTTGGGATACCTGCATGGCTTCCTGTGGTTTCACAACCAATTCCTCTAAACCGAGGCAGCTGTTAATAAAGTTTTGTGCTTGAGGAATACTCGGGTCATCATCTCCCGGTACCCAATCCGCATCACTATTCAGAAGCATGCCGTGCTTCATTTGATTCATTTGGAACGGGAATAGATCGATTCCTCCTGTTTCCCCAGAGATGCTCATGCTTTCTTCGTCACTCTTCACGTTTGCAGACCATGACGTCTCAAAGAGCATGGATGCACCGTTATCGAATCTGATATAAGCGGTCACGTGGTCATCGACTTCAAAGCTCTCTTTATCAAAATCTCCCCATTGATTCACTTGGTCAGGCATTGTACTAAGTTTGTTATAGGTCGTCCCCGTTACTTCAACAGGTGCCGGATTTCCGAGAAGCCATAGGGATAAATCGAGGAAGTGACATCCGTAGTCGATCAGGCTGCCGCCGCCTTGAAGCTCCTTATTGGTAAACACTCCCCAGCCCGGTACTTTGCGACGGCGGATCGCCCTTGCTCTCGCGACCATCGGTTCTCCGATTTCATCTTCCATGATCACCCGCTTTGCCGCACGAGAGTCCCTCATAAAACGATAATGATAGGCGATCGCCAGAACCTTTCCTGATTCATCGGCGGCATTGATCATTCTTTCACACTCCTCAGGAGTCATGGCCATCGGTTTCTCACAAAACACGTGTAGACCCGCTTTGAGGGCGGCAATCGTGATTTCAGCATGAAACTTATTCGGAGTACAGACCGTTACGGCATCCACATGACCGAACATGTCCCGATAATCACTGAATACGTGCTGTATGTGAAAGGTTTCTGCCACGGTTTGTGCCGTGACGGGATTGATATCACTGATTGCTTCAATAGATACTGAATCTGATAGTTTAATAAAAGTAGGGATGTGACGCGTCTGGGCGATCCCCCCGACGCCAATCACTCCCATCCGAAGTTTGGTCATCGCTCGCATTCCCCTTTATAGCTTTACAATTCGTTTTGTTTCACTTGATTCAAGAGCAGCCAAAACAACCTCAAGTGATTTCTTTCCTTCTTCACCCGGTACGGGAGGCTCTGCATCATGAAGGATGCTGTGTACAAATTGATCGATCACGCGGGAATTCGTCTGTCCACCCTCGTCATTCGTTTGAATGCCCCCAAGCTCATACTTGACTACTTCTCCCGTCGAATATTGCACGATAAGGGAGTTTACCGGATCATCTTCCAAACGGAGAATCGCTTTCTCTCCATATATGATAGTCGAGTTGTCTTCTTTGGACACATAAGACCAGCTTGCTGCCAGGGTACCGATTGTACCGCTTTCCGTTTTCAATACGCATACGGCCGTATCATCCACATCGGCATTTTCCTTTGCACTTGTTTCCACAAAGGCACCGACTTCGGCGAATTCTTCCCCTAAGATGTACCGAAGAAGATCTGTTTTATGAACACCAAGGTCACCCATGGCACCGATGAACGCCTCATCCTTTTTAAAGAACCAGCTGTCCTTCCCGTCAGCACTCCAGCCTTCAGGACCGCCGTGGCCGAATGCAGAACGGAAGCTGTAGATTTTCCCCACTTCACCGCTTTCAATCAGCTGCTTCGCTTTTTGATGTGAAGGGACGAAACGCTGATTGTGAGCAATCATCAGCTTTTTACCGCTTTTAACGGAGGCATCGATCATGCTTTCTGCTTCTTCACTTGAAGTTGCCATCGGCTTTTCACATAGTACATGCTTTCCTGCGTTCAGGGCACCGATGGTAACCGTTGCATGCAGGTAGTTCGGTGTACATACGCTCACTGCTTCTACATCAGCGTTCGCCAGCAGTTCTTTATAATTGGTATAGGCTTTCGCTCCGACTGCATCGGCGATTTTCCATGCCCGTTCTTCGACGATGTCACACACTGCGACTACTTCAACGTTTTTATTATTTGCATATTCCGGCAGGTGACGGTGCTGAGCGATGCTTCCACATCCGATAACCCCGATTTTTAATGTATTCATGATTTTTCCTCCTCTATAATCAGTGTGATCCTTTGATTTCTTCGAGCGGTTTTGCATTACCATATACAGGTCTTGCATGATCCACCGGTGCTGCCCATTTCACTGCATTGGTGATGACCTTTTGGACATTTTCATTGTAATAAGTTGGATAGGTTTCATGTCCCGGACGGAAGTAAAATACTTTTCCATTCCCGCGCTGATACGTACATCCGCTTCTGAACACTTCGCCACCCTCGAACCAGCTTACCATTACGAGCTGATCAGGAGCCGGGATGTCAAAATGCTCCCCATACATTTCTTCTTTTTCAAGCTCGAAATATTCCCCTAAACCGGCTGTGATCGGATGGCTCGGGTCCACGATCCAGATTCGTTCCTTCTCATCGGCTTCACGCCACTTAAGGTCACAGGATGTCCCCATCAAGGTTTTAAAAATTTTAGAGAAATGACCTGAATGAAGGACGATCAAGCCCATTCCGTCAAGAACCCGTTGTTTTACCCGTTCCACCACTTCATCCTTCACTTCCTCATGGGCGATGTGGCCCCACCAGACCAATACATCCGTACCTTCCAGTACATCTTCCGTTAATCCGTGTTCCCCTTCATCTAATGTAGCGGTTTTCACATTATAGGACGCATCTCCGAGGAAAGAGGCAATGGCACCATGAATTCCTTCAGGATACACTTCCCTCACTTTCGGATTCTTTTGTTCATGACGATTTTCATTCCATACTGTTACGTTTATCATTGTAAAACCTCCAAGTTAAGTTTGTGCATGCCGGTATTCATTTGGTGTGAGGCCGGCATGTTTTTTGAATACTTTACTGAAATATTTTTCATTTCCATATCCTACACCGTAGGCCACTTCGTAAATCTTCAAGTAAGGATTCTCAAGGAGCTTCTTTGCCTTTTCCATACGGATATTCGTGACATAATCTGTGATGGTCGCTCCATAATCCTGCTTAAACTTTCGGGAAATGTATTCCCTGCTTAAGTAGAACCTGTCGGCAATGTCCTGAAGATTGATATCCTCCTGATAATGCTGCTGCAGATATTCCTCAATATACTGCATATTGTTTTTTTCTTTTTGATATTTAGCCTGTGTCAGCGTCTGAATGAGTTCGATAAACTCTTTCGTCTTTTCCTCTTTAAATTTCCTGAACGAAAACGAGCCGTCCTCCCTCCAATAATCCCTGCCCCGGTAAAAGGCTTCTTGACTCCTGATCTCGTATTCTTTCAACCAATTATTCCGCAGGATCTCAAACTGATCCTCCCACACCTGAATCTGCTCCAAGGTAAGAATATGACTGTTTTCTAATTTGGAAAAGATCCCTTCCAGCTGGGACTGGACCTGCTCCCTGCTTCCCGAACGAATCGCCCACTTCAATTCATTGGAGTGATCCAATAAATGAAGATGGGACCCAGCCAACACATCCTGATGGGTGACAAACTTCTTTTGGGCAAGGAGAGGGTGCCTGGAGTACACTTCAAGAGCGGATTCATAAGCTTCCTTCACTTTTCTCGACTTCTTGCCAAGAGCCATGACCGGGGAAACCCTTCCATATTGATAGATCAATGAGTGGATTTCCTCCAGTAAATATGTTACGTGTTTATGATTCCAGAAGAGAATAACAAGTTCTTCTTCTTTGTTGCTATTCCTGAAACAAACCCCATCGTTCTGCTTTCGTAAAAGCTCATTGCAAATATTGATGATGGTAAAAAAGGCAAGATCCCGGTCTCCTTGAAAGGACTTCATTACGATCGGCTTGATCGGCAGGAGTGCTACAGTCTTATGCAGCTTTTCGATGGACACACCGAACTCTTTTTCAACTTTTTCTGCCATCTCTTTTGTAATGCCCTCTTTCGAACAGAGGGTTGAGAAGAATCGATCCCAGTAAAGGGGCTTCACCTCATTCATGACCCGGCTTTCCTCTACTTGAGATTTTCTTGAGCGTGCCTGCTCATCCCATTCCTTCACCGCTTTATCCAACGTTTCATTCAGTACATCCGGTTCAATCGGTTTCAGAATGTAATCAAAGCTCTTATAATGGATTGCGTTTCTCATATATTCGAAGTCATCATATCCGCTTACGACGATGGTCTTGCTTGTCAGTTCAGAGGCATGAAGCCACTTTAACAGGCTGATGCCGTCCCTCTTCGGCATCCGCATATCCGTGAAGATGATCTCAGGCCTGTGCTTTTTGATCAATTCGATGGCTTCGTCTCCATCTTCCGCCTCGAGGATGGTGTGGATTCCATGCTTATCCCATTCTGCCAACAAAAGTAATCCTTCACGCACATGCTTTTCGTCGTCAATGATGATTGCTTTCATTTGCCTCACCCTCCATTCGTAATGGCAGCCTCATGGTGACCATAAAGCCTCCACCTTCATGATTCTGAAGCAGCAGAGTGGCCTTATGGTCATAGTAAAGCTTCAATCTTACATAAACGTTCTTCAGCCCGATGTTGGTTTCTTCACCGGTTTTATTCCATGCATCTGCTTTGAAGTGTTCTTCTATTTCCCTGAGCCTGTCTTCTGTCACCCCTGCTCCATTGTCCCGGACAATCATCACGAGTTCTGTCCCATCCTGAAAGCAGGTCAGTTCAATCCTCCCCACTCCATCACGGATGTCGAACCCGTGCTTAAAGTAGTTTTCTATAAGGGGCTGGAGGATCATTTTGGGAACAAGGACCTCCTTAACCTCTTCGTCCACTTCGACACTGTACTCCAGGTTTTCACCGAACCGCTCCTTTTGTAAAAGGAGATAAGCGTTCGTATAGTTGATTTCCTTGCTTAACGGAACCACATCCTCCTCCATGTTCATCCCATACCTCATGATTTTAGATAAATGGGTGATCAGGGAGTATATTTGCGGAACCTTGTTCTTAAGGGCAATCGTCCCGATGGACTGCAGCGCATTGTAGAGGAAATGGGGATTGATCTGCGACTGCAGAACCTTTAATTGATTCGTTTTGTTTTCAAGCTCCAGCTTATATTCCCTGTTGATCAAATGATTGATCCGCTCGATCATCTGCTGAAAACGATTCCCAAGGATCCCGATTTCATCAAAGCCGAATGATTCGGCTTGTACCTTCATATTTCCTTTTTCCACCTCCTGGATATTTGAAAGCAGTATCCGGATGGGAGATGTAATTTTAAAGGAAACAAACAGAGTTGCCAGCACCACGAGGGTCAATCCAAGGACCCCGAATAAAATATTGATCTTCGCCACACTAAATGCGCTTTCATAAAGGTTCGCATACGATACCCTCTTCACCAGGAACCATCCGCCGGAGGAAACTGGAAGCTGATCGTACATCATCACCCCGTTGAATGTATCTTCCTTCCACTCAAGGGTCCCAGAGACATCCTTTGACTCCATGATCCTCCTGATCCACTTCTGATTGTTACCATCATCCGATACATCGCGATCCGAGCTGTAGATCATTTCCCCTTCTGAAGATAATAAATAAAATTCCTCTGATTCTGGATTATAGAGATTCCTGCTCAAATCGATGATTTTATCAGGGGAGATGTCCAGGGAAATATAGGCCAACACTTCATCCCCGGGGACATTTCGGAATGCCCGGTGAATCGTGATGATTTCCTTCGACCGGTTAATGTTCTCTTCTTCCTGGCTATACGTGGGTTCAATGTACATATTGTACGGGCTTCGTTCTGCTTTTCTGAAGTATTCCCACTGTGAATCTTTTATTCTATTGGAGAACACAACGGTGGAACGCTTCGTTGCCGAAATGACCCGGTCACCATCGGCAAAGGAAATGCGTACTCCGTTGATCGTGTCCCCTGTGTAGAGAATCGTTTGCACAATACTCTTCACGATGCCGATCGTCAGGTAATTATTCTCCTTATCCTGTGACCTCATGTAATTAATGAAATCGGGATTATTATAGAGTGACAGCGATAACCCGTTGAGTTCATTGATATAACTCTCCAGGTTCACCTTCCCCTGATAAAGGAGATTACTGCTCTCCTTCACCACCTGCTCCTCAATCGAATCCTTCGTATACAAATATGTAATAATGATCGAACTGCCAAACGGCACAATCGTCGTAATCATAAGAAGTGCAATCAACTTATTCCGAATGCTTGTCTTTAACATGAGGGACGGACCTCCCAGGTCTCACTTATACACTAGTATAAAGTGTTATTCCCCGCTCTTGGAAGTGTTTTTTCGAAATATTCCTACTAAACTTATAAAATAGAAAGCATGCCTTTAATAGACATGCTTTCTACTATTCTGTTTACTTCAAGTTATCCCATGTTTGTTGGAATCGCTCAAGTACAGTATCATAATCAATTTTTCCGGCTGCATATTCCTGGATTGTCGCAGCAAATTCTTTATTTGCTCCATCCGGCCATTTAAACCAAGTCCAAGGAATCGTTTTCTCGTCCTTAGAGTAGTCAAGGATGGATTGACCCAAGTCACCAAGACCATTCGGCTCGATGTTGTCAAATGCAGGGATGAACGCAAATTCTTCTGTGATATAACGCTTACCTGTTTCAGAAGAAACCATCCACTCCAAGAATGTTTTCGCTTCTTCAAGATGCTTAGAGTTCTTATTCAAAACCCAGTTATTCGGCACACCGACAGGAAGGCGATCTGCATTCTCGTCATTGCTGATTGGAATCGGAAGGAAGCCCATGTTGATATCAGGATTGATCTCGGTGATCATGTTCTCAGTCCAGTTCCCTTGTTGAAGCATCGCTGTTTCACCAGAGGCAAATAGTGTAACCTGCGTATTATAATCCGTCGTTAAAGGATTATCGTTTGCATATTTAAGCTCAGTGTCCAATACCTCTTTGAACTGTTTGAACTTCTCATTTCCAACAATCTTCTCAGATCCGTCATAAAGTCCAGCGATGAATTTATCCGGATCTTCCTGCTGTGCAAATGGAATGTTCAGTAAATGCTGACCGATTACCCACCACTCGCCGTAACCAGCTGAGAACGGAGTGATTTTCTTCGCTTCAAGCTTCTTCGCTGCATCTTTCAGCTCATCAATCGTTTTAGGAGCCTCAGTGATGCCTGCTTTTTCAAATAAATCTTTGTTGTAAACAAAACCATAACCTTCCAAGTTAACTGGCATACCATAAAGCTTGCCGTCCTCATCCGTCATCGGAACTTTCCCGATTGGAAGGACATGCTCAACCCAAGGCTCACCTGAAAGATCCGCAAGCTTCTCTTTCCATAGCTCTAACTCTTTGAATCCACCATTGTTGAAAATATCCGGCTCTTCACCAGACGCGAATTTCGCTTTAAGGGCCGCACCGTAATCGGCACCTCCGCCAACGGTTTCAAGCTTGATCTTAATGTTCGGATGCTCTGCTTCGAATTCCTTGATCATTTCTTGAAGCTGGTCGGCGATTTCAACCTTGAACTGGAAGAAATTCAGTGTCACGACATCATCACCTGAACCGGACTCCCCGCCTGAACTGCTTGTTTTGTCTTTAGAAGAACAACCTGCAATAATTCCAAATACTAAAACCAAAGACATACAAAGTAATAAAATACGTTTCATAAATGGATTGACCTCCCTGATATAAAATATTTTATATAAATTTCTGTATCAATGATAGACCATCTCGACAGAAACTTTATATCTACTTGATCGAACCTGAAGCAATCCCTTTGATGATATGCTTCTGTAGAAATAAGAAGAAAATGATGACTGGTGTTATACCAAGCACCAATGCTGCAAGGCCCATATCCCATTGCTTCGTATACTGTGCAAAGAACGAACTGGCTGCAAGCGGGATCGTCCGCAGTTCCGCATCCTGTAATACAAGGAGTGGAAGCAGGTAATCATTCCAAATCCACAATGTGTTCAAAATGATCACCGTAACTGTAATAGGTTTCAGCAATGGGAAGACGATCCTCCAAAACACGCCAAACTGACTGCAGCCGTCTATCATCGCTGATTCCTCGATTTCAATCGGGACGGTTTTCACAAACCCGTGAAACAAGAAGAGGGAAAGTGGAACCCCGAATCCGAAGTACATGATGATCAAGCCCGGTATGCTATTCGTAAGCCCTAACGTTCCTCCAACCTTCATGAGGGGAATCATCACCGTCTGGAACGGAATCACCATGGCTGACACAAAGATGACAAATAGGATTTTACTGAACTTCCCAGGCGTACGTACCATTTTCCATGCTGCCATGGAGCTGATGATCACCAATCCGATATTACTGAAAACTGTGATGATCAGTGAATTCCAGAAAGCACGGGGGAAATTAATAACCTCCCACACCTTGGCATAGTTGGAAAACATAAATTCCTCCGGCCATGCGGCCGCATCAATCAAAATCGCAGCAAATGGTTTCACAGAGTTGACCAGTACGAAGTAGAAAGGGATAAGGAAAATGAGCCCAATGACAATCCCGATGATTTCTAATACAAATGTTCTCTTCGTATAGCGATGGCCCATTATGCCTCAACCTCCTTCTTCTTTGTCGCCATCACCTGAACCGTCGTAAACACAGCCACTACCACAAAGAACAGAATAGATTTCGCCGTACCAAGTCCATAACGGTTATTCTGGAAAGCTTCCTGATAAATATTGATCGCTACAGATTGAGTAGAATTGAACGGCCCGCCGCCTGTCAGCGAGATATTCAGATCGAATATTTTAAAGGCCATCGAAATCGTCAAGAAGAAACAAATCGTGAATGCAGGTAATATCAATGGAATGATGATCTTCGTCAGGAGCGTCCAATTGGATGCACCATCTATCTTCGCTGCTTCAAGAAGTGAATTGTCCACACCTTGCAACGCCGCTACATAAATGACCATCATATACCCCGAGATCTGCCAGGCAAATACGATGACAATACCCCAGAAAGCCGTTTTCTCATCACCAAGCCATGGCATTTTAAAGAATCCGATATCCGTCATATTCCCGAGTGACGCGAATCCTTTCACAAAGATGAACTGCCAGATGAATCCGAGTAACAATCCCCCGATGACGTTTGGGATAAAGAATACCGTCCTCAGGATATTGCGCGTCTTCAATGCGGCATTCAGTAACAGAGCAAATCCGAAACCAATCAAATTACTGATGATGACTGCCGCAAACATAAACTTCGTCGTGAACATGAACGAGTTAAAGAACGTCTTATCATCAGTGAAGATTTTCTTATAATTATCCAATCCGACCCACTCAACAACCGAACTGACACCATTCCATGAGGTGAAGGAATAATACACACCCATCAAGAATGGAAGAATCTGAATCACTAAGAAAAATAAAAGTGCCGGTCCAACAAAGGCAGCGTACGTCAGCAAGCTCTTATACTTGAACTTTTTCTTCGTCACTGGCTTCATTTGTAATTCTCTGCTTACCGGTCCTGTCTGAATCTTTGGTTCCACCCGTATCACCACCCTAACTGTGTAATCGCTTTCTTTTATTATAATGGTAGCGCTTTCTTAAAAGGGGAACTCAATTGACAAAGAAGGTGCAATATTTTGACTAGATGGGTTTTGGGTTGACGTGGGGTGGGTAAATAAAAAGGTTGGATTTTTGTGTTTTGGGTTGGTACGGTTCGATTTGAGTGAGGGGCGGTGAATTAGTTTTTTGAAAATAAAATGCTGAAATTTAAACAACAAAAAAGACTTCCTCATATTGAGAAAGTCTGTCGTATGTAAGTTGGAGCGGGTGAAGGGAATCGAACCCTCATCATCAGCTTGGAAGGCTGAGGTTTTACCACTAAACTACACCCGCGATGTGGTACCGGTGGCCGGGATCGAACCGGCACTCCAGAGGAACACGATTTTGAGTCGTGCGCGTCTGCCAATTCCGCCACACCGGCATTACATTTGGAGGCGGCAACCGGATTTGAACCGGTGATCAGGGTTTTGCAGACCCATGCCTTACCACTTGGCTATGCCGCCTTAATATTGGAGCGGAAGACGGGATTCGAACCCGCGACCCCCACCTTGGCAAGGTGGTGTTCTACCACTGAACTACTTCCGCACTACTGGGCTAGCTGGATTCGAACCAACGCATGTCGCAGTCAAAGTGCGATGCCTTACCGCTTGGCTATAGCCCACTGATAGTATATGTCATGGAAATAAAAATGAGACTTTTATGGGGCGACTGATGGGAATCGAACCCACGAATGCCTGAACCACAATCAGGTGCGTTAACCACTTCGCCACAATCGCCATGTTAAAATTGGCAGGGGTAGTAGGAATCGAACCCACACCAAAGGTTTTGGAGACCTTCGTTCTACCTTTAAACTATACCCCTAGAATAAATGGTGGAGGGGGGCAGATTCGAACTGCCGAACCCGAAGGAGCGGATTTACAGTCCGCCGCGTTTAGCCACTTCGCTACCCCTCCAGCTAAATCACTTGACTGGTGCCGGCAAGAGGACTTGAACCCCCAACCTACTGATTACAAGTCAGTTGCTCTACCAGTTGAGCTACACCGGCATCAAGTAAATAAATGGTGGCTCAGGACGGAATCGAACCGCCGACACATGGATTTTCAGTCCATTGCTCTACC
The DNA here is from genome assembly GCF_001305855.1 of Rossellomorea vietnamensis. Taxonomy (GTDB): domain Bacteria; phylum Bacillota; class Bacilli; order Bacillales; family Bacillaceae_B; genus Rossellomorea; species Rossellomorea vietnamensis_A. The sequence goes on from NZ_LIXZ01000026.1 coordinate 34,502, forward strand.
AACTGAGCTACTGAGCCGTATTAAGTATGCAGCCTACAACTAGAATGTTGTAGTCCATCGTCCAGCTCTCAGGAAGCTGAATCAAGAAGTTGCTCGAGCTGTACGCTGATGTTTACTCGGGTGAAGCTTATTCACCGGGCTCTATCAACTGAGCTACTGAGCCAAATAGTTTTCGGCTTCCGCTAAGCTTCGAATCTCTTCGTCAGCTCACTCAGTCACATCCTCACGTATGTAAAATACGCTCCGGTGTTCCTTCGATCGCTTCCTCGACCTTCTCGCTTATCGAAACCCTTTTCCTTTTCAAGAAACAATATTCTAATTAAAAATGGCGGTCCGGACGGGACTCGAACCCGCGACCTCCTGCGTGACAGGCAGGCATTCTAACCAACTGAA
>NZ_LIXZ01000027.1 GCF_001305855.1 Rossellomorea vietnamensis
GGCGACATGTGGAGTTGACTGATACTAATCGATCGAGGACTTAACCACATTATAAAGCGGAGGCGGCTTGGCGACATGTGGAGTTGACTGATACTAATCGATCGAGGACTTAACCACATTATAAAGCGGAGGCGGCTTGAACAGAGACGACAAGCATTTCTGGGCAATCAGAAGAGGGTGCCTTTTACCCTCAGCTGATTGAACTGAAATGACCTCGAGTCTCTAGCCGCCGGAGCTGGATTGCTGTCTACTTGTAATAGTAGATACAACATTGGTCGATATTCGGCTTTCTTGACATCAATTCTTTATCTAGTTTTCAGGGAATAAATTTTCATTTATCCCTTGATTTTCACACAAAATATTATATAATAATATTTGTCATTGTAAGCAATATGTCTGGTGATAATGGCGAAGAGGTCACACCCGTTCCCATGCCGAACACGGAAGTTAAGCTCTTCAGCGCCGATGGTAGTTGGGGGATCTCCCCCTGTGAGAGTAGGACGTCGCCAGGCCAAATCATTCCGCAGTAGCTCAGTGGTAGAGCTATCGGCTGTTAACCGATCGGTCGCAAGTTCGAATCTTGCCTGCGGAGCCATTGCTTCCATAGCTCAGCAGGTAGAGTGCTTCCATGGTAAGGAAGAGGTCACCGGTTCGAGCCCGGTTGGAAGCTTTTATTTTTTTAATAAACCGGCCCATTGGTCAAGCGGTTAAGACACCGCCCTTTCACGGCGGTAACACGGGTTCGAATCCCGTATGGGTCACCAAAGTTTTTTGCGAAAGCAAAATAATTTACCTTTACATAACGGAGGATTAGCTCAGCTGGGAGAGCATCTGCCTTACAAGCAGAGGGTCGGCGGTTCGATCCCGTCATCCTCCACCAAAGATTTTTGCGCCAGCAAAATATCTTTCCTTAAAATACCACAGTGATACAACTTACCATTAAGTAGTATTCATTCTAAAATAACCCAATTATATATGCCGGTGTAGCTCAACTGGTAGAGCAACTGACTTGTAATCAGTAGGTTGGGGGTTCAAGTCCTCTTGCCGGCACCATTGTTTTCTAGCTGGAGGGGTAGCGAAGTGGCTAAACGCGGCGGACTGTAAATCCGCTCCTTCGGGTTCGGCAGTTCGAATCTGCCCCCCTCCACCATTTTGTATATTTCAGTGTAAAATGGACATCCTATAAATGTCCCTTTTTTATGCCATTCACGTAATTATTGGGCTATAGCCAAGCGGTAAGGCATCGCACTTTGACTGCGACATGCGTTGGTTCGAATCCAGCTAGCCCAGCCATTACGAGCCATTAGCTCAGTTGGTAGAGCATCTGACTTTTAATCAGAGGGTCGAAGGTTCGAATCCTTCATGGCTCATCACACATTTTCTCACATCTTTTGGTGTGGGAATTTCTCTATATGGGGCCTTAGCTCAGCTGGGAGAGCGCCTGCTTTGCACGCAGGAGGTCAGCGGTTCGATCCCGCTAGGCTCCACCATAGATATTTTGCATATGCAGAAATATCTATCCGCTAACGAAGCGAAAAAATCATCATACATACGACATGATTAGACCTTGAATCTTTTAGGAGATTCGAGGTTTTTTTGTTTTAACTAATATTCTTACATCCCATCACCCAAAATCCCTCTGTCCACGCATATATATGCACAATCCTGTCCAGTTGAGTCATCGGTCCTACTAGGGATACAATAGGGACAGGACGTAAATTTTGAATAGGGGGAATTTTTGATGAAAAAAAATATTTCAATTATTGGTGTACCAATGGATTTAGGTCAAATGCGAAGAGGTGTGGACATGGGACCGAGTGCCATTCGCTATGCAGGTATCGTTGAGAGACTTGAGAATCTCGGATACGACATCAAAGATCTGGGTGATATCGAGATTGGTCAAGCTGAGCGTGTACATAATAATCCTGATACAAATTTACGTAATTTGAAAGCGGTTGCTGAAGCGAGTGAAACGCTTGCCGGTAAGGTGAATGATGTCATTGGCAGCGGGGATTTCCCATTGATCTTTGGCGGGGATCACAGCATTGCGATTGGAACATTGGCAGGTGTTTCTCCTCATTATGAGAATTTAGGGGTGATTTGGTATGACGCCCACGGTGATTTAAATACGGGAGATACGTCTCCGTCCGGAAATATCCATGGGATGCCGCTGGCAGTGAGCCTCGGTATCGGCCACGAGGAGTTAACTGCTATCGGGCAAAGTTCTCCAAAGATCAAGCCTGAGAACATCGTCATCATCGGAGCGCGTTCTTTAGATGATGGAGAAAGAGAGTTAATTAAGGAGAAAGGCATCAAAGTGTATACGATGCATGAAATCGACCGTCTGGGTATGACAAGGGTTATGGAAGAGTCCATTGATTACTTGAAGGGAAGAACGGATGGAGTTCATCTATCACTTGATTTAGACGGGCTGGATCCAAGTGATGCCCCTGGAGTAGGAACCCCTGTCCTTGGAGGGATCAGCTACCGGGAGAGTCATCTGGCGATGGAGATGCTTGAGGAATCCGGATTGATTACGTCTGCTGAATTCGTGGAGGTAAATCCTATCCTGGATGAGAAGAATAAAACGGCTACGGTTGCCGTTGCGTTAATGGGCTCTCTTTTTGGAGAAAAGTTACTATAAAAAAATTCAAAAAAGGCTGAAACCCTCTATGGGTTCCAGCCTTCATCTATTTCCCTTCAATGGTGCTTGACCACTTGATATTGATTTAACAGATCGTCAAGACGAGTACTCAAATCAACTACTTGCTCATCGGCAAAGGAAGACTTTAATGCTAGTTCGACCATTTGGCGACGGCAGTCTTCAATTTGAAATAATAAATCATTCATTCTTCTCCTCATTTCGAGATCCTCCCGCAATAGAAATATTAGTTCCTTTATACCCCTTTTCTAATAAATGTAAACACATTTCCCTAAAAATTTGTTAGGATAATAATATAAAAAAAATTGAAACCTTTTGATAGGGTACTACGTATATAAATATAGCCGCATAGAGCGGAGGTTGTGAAATGGAAGCGTTAGTGAATAAACGGATAAAACAAGTATTGAAAGGTGATCAAAATGCCTTTGCAGAATTGGTCGAGCTTTATAAAGATAAAGTGTTCCAAATTTGCTTCCGGATGCTTGGGAATCGTCATGAAGCAGAAGATATCGCGCAAGAGGCATTTATAAGAGCATACGTAAATATTGAGACTTTTAATCAAAAGAGAAAGTTTTCAACCTGGCTGTTCAGAATTGCGACGAACCTTTGTATCGACCGGATCCGTAAGAAGAAGCCGGATTACTTCCTGGATGCAGAGGTGTCAGGAACGGAAGGATTGACGATGTACTCACAGGTGGCTGCTGATGTTCAGCTTCCGGAAGATGAAGTGGAGAATATGGAGTTGCAGGAGACCATACAGATAGAAATTTCCAAGTTACCGGAGAAATATCGTTCGGTCATCGTTTTAAAATACATTGAAGAGCTCCCGCTTCAAGAAATCAGCGAAATCCTGGATTTACCGTTAGGAACGGTTAAAACGAGAGTACATAGAGGGCGGGAAGCCCTCAGAAAACAATTACGATCACTGTAGAGAGGGTGAGTGAACATGAAGCCTTGTCCTGAAGAAATCATCGACTATATGCACGATTATTTAGATGGAGACTTAAATAGGGAAAAAGAGGAAACGCTGAAACATCATTTGCAGGAATGCAGCGAGTGTCAGCATCATTTTCATGAATTGAAAAAAGCGATTGCGTTTGTACAAAGCACATCTCATATCAGTGCTTCTGCTGACTTTACAGATAAAGTCATGGCGGGATTACCGAAAGAGAAGAAGAAGGTAGGGGTACAAAGGTGGTTCCGTCACCATCCGCTACTTACGGCTGCGGCTCTGTTCCTGTTCTTTATGACAGGAAGTTTCCTTACCTCCTGGAATGATGAAGACTTCTCATTTACGAAAAATACTAAATTAGTCGTTCAGGATCATACGGTTGTCGTACCTCAAGGGGAAGTCGTAAAGGGTGATCTGACCGTCCGGAATGGTGATGTGAAAATAGAAGGAAAAGTCACAGGGAACGTGACCGTCATCAACGGTAAGCAATATTTGGCTTCTGCAGGCAGTGTGACAGGAGAGATCCATGAAATCGATGAGGCGTTTGAGTGGCTTTGGTACCAGATCAAAAAAGGGGCTAAAGACACGTTGGATTGGGGAAATTCGCAACTTGAAGAAAAGTAGGATAAAATAGAGGGGATGGAATGTAAGGTCCGTCCCTAAAGGGCTGACACTTGTGATGTTCGTGTCAGTTTTTTTATGCAAAAACGTGAGTTTATGAATAGAAAAGAAAGAATCATGAAGCCGTGGGTGTCTTTCATTTGACAGTGATAAATATGCTATAATAGGAACGTTACGAAAATGGAGAAGCCACACATGGCGGCTTACGCTTTCGATTAAGCTATTGGAGGATGTAATATGCCGTTTATCGATATTTTTTCGGATTACTCCGCGCTGGATTATGTCTCTGATATAGTAGATATACTCGTTGTATGGTTTGTAATCTATAAACTGATCATGCTGATAAAAGGAACGAAAGCAGTACAATTATTAAAAGGTATTTTTGTCATCATCATTGTAAGGGGCCTGAGTAGTATCTTTGGTCTCGATACACTGGGGTGGATGATGGAACAAGCCCTCACATGGGGGTTCCTTGCGATCATCATCATCTTCCAGCCTGAACTCCGCCGGGCCCTCGAACAGCTTGGCCGGGGCCGCTTGTTCTCAAGGACAGGTATGCAGGAGGAAGAAGAGCAGGAGCAGATGATTGAATCCATGACAAAAGCCGTAAGCTATATGGCAAAGCGCCGGATCGGGGCCCTCCTTACTCTTGAGAGGGAAACGGGGATGAGTGATTATATTGAAACAGGTATACCCCTTGATGCGAAAATCTCGTCCCAGCTGCTCATTAATATCTTCATCCCGAATACACCACTCCATGATGGAGCGGTGATTGTGCAGAAGAATCAAATCGCAGCCGCTGCGTGCTATCTTCCGTTGTCAGAAAGTCCTTTCATCTCTAAGGAACTGGGAACGAGGCACAGAGCCGCACTTGGTGTCAGTGAAGTGACAGACAGCATCACCATCGTTGTATCGGAAGAAACGGGAGCTATCTCCATTACGAAGAATGGGGAGTTGCATCGCGACCTCTCTCTGGAGCGCTTCAGGGAAATTCTTACGTTAGAACTCATTGGCGATAAGACGAATGCTTCCTCGACAAAATGGAGCTTTAGGGGGAAGAAAGAAAATGGATAAATTCATGGAAAGCCGTTGGTTCATGCGCATCGTCGGACTCATGTTAGCCTTCATTCTTTATCTATCCGTGAACTTTGACGATATTCAGAAGACGGCCAACAATAGTAATGGAACGTCCCAGGATGCGATTGAAACGATTCAGGATGTCCCGCTTGAAGTCTTCTATGATAGTGAGAATTTGGAAGTGTCAGGTTTGCCGGATACGGTGAATGTGACCGTAGAAGGGCCTAAAGCTGTTGTACAGCAAACGAAAACCTTGAAGGACTTCCAAGTGTATGTGGACTTAAATGATATCGGGATCGGTGAACATCAAGTAGAAATCCAGATTCAAAATATTTCAGATAAATTAAAAGTGAAGTTTGATCCTCAATTTGCCAATATTTCCGTACAGGAAAAGGTCACGGAAGAATTCACAGTCGAACCTAAATTCAATGAGAGTATTCTATCGAATGGATATGAGGCAGAAGGGCTGGCCGTTGATCCGAAATCTGTGAAGGTGACAGGCTCGAAGGATGAGGTAGAGCGGATTGCCTATGTGATTGCAACACTTGATGTAGACGAAGAGATCAATGAAAATGTGACCAGGGAAGCCAGGGTGCAGGTGCTTGACCGTGAATACAACAAACTGGATGTCCAGATAGATCCTGAAGTGGTTGATGTGACCGTGTCAGTTGTGAATCCGAGTAAGGCCGTACCAGTCACCATTAAACAAAAGGGAAGCCTTCCGAAGGGTACTACCCTTGAGTCGATTTCAGTAGAACCTAAAGAGGCAACGGTCTTTGGAAGGCAGGATGTACTCGACACAGTGGAAGAACTCCTGGCAGAAGTCGATCTTTCCAAGATCACGAAGGATTCGACCATTACTGTGCCACTCGCCCTCCAGGATGGATTGAATAAAGTGGCTCCCGAAGAAGTGAAAGTCACGGTCGATGTAAACACAACCGAGGAAAAAAGCTTATCTGGAATCGAAATCAAACCTGAAGGATTGGCTGACGATTATGAATATACCATCATGGAACCGGAAAACGGTGTAGTGGATGTGGCACTGAAAGGTGAGAACGAGGAAGTGAGTAATGTTAAGAAAGAGGATTTCTCACTCGCTCTCGATCTTACAGGGCTCGAACCCGGAGAACATGAGGTAGAAATAGAAGCAGATGGGCCTGAGAATGTTGAATGGACCCTCTCGCAAAAAAAGGTAAAAGTAGAAATCAAAGAAAAGAACACATCAGCATAAGAGCTGTGAAAAGGAGAGAATGACAATGGGTAAGTATTTTGGAACGGATGGAGTAAGAGGTGTAGCGAATACAGAATTGACACCGGAATTAGCATTTAAGCTCGGACGATTTGGTGGATATGTTCTGACAAAGGATGCTACACGTCCCAAAATATTGATTGGACGGGATACCCGGATTTCCGGACATATGCTGGAAGGGGCTCTTGTAGCGGGACTTCTTTCAATAGGTGCTGAAGTGATGCGCTTAGGAGTGATTTCAACTCCTGGTGTCGCTTATTTAACGAAGGCGCTTGGAGCTCAGGCAGGGGTCATGATTTCAGCTTCTCATAACCCGGTAGCCGATAACGGAATTAAATTCTTCGGCCCGGATGGCTTCAAGCTTTCCGATGACCAGGAAAGTGAAATTGAAGATCTGTTGGATCAAACCGCTGACGGGCTTCCCCGTCCGACCGGCGCGGACCTTGGGCAGGTAAGTGACTATTTCGAAGGCGGTCAGAAGTATCTGCAGTATTTAAAACAATCAGTAGATGAGGATTTCGATGGTTTACATATTGCGTTAGATTGTGCACACGGTGCTACATCCGCTCTTGCCACTCACCTGTTTGCTGATCTGGATGCCGATATTTCCACAATGGGAGCATCCCCGAATGGATTGAACATCAATGAAGGTGTCGGATCCACTCACCCGGAAACATTGGCTGAGATGGTAAAAGAAAAAGGTGCGGATCTTGGACTTGCCTTTGATGGAGATGGAGATCGGATCATCGCCATTGATGAGCACGGTCAGATCGTCGACGGCGATCAGATCATGTACATCTGCGGCAAGTACTTAAAATCACAAGGGCAATTAAAACAATCTACAGTCGTATCTACGGTGATGAGTAACCTAGGGTTCCATAAAGGACTTGAAGAGAATGGCATCCAAAGCATCCAGACAGCCGTGGGGGATCGCTATGTCGTGGAAGAAATGAAGAAAAACGGCTATACACTCGGCGGTGAGCAGTCAGGCCATATCATCTTCCTGGATTACAATACGACAGGGGACGGCCTTTTAACAGGCATTCAGCTTGTGAACATCATGAAGGTGACGGGTAAATCACTATCCGAACTTGCCGGGGAGATGCAGAAGTTCCCTCAGAAGCTTGTGAATGTACGAGTGACGGATAAGCACCATGTCACGGATAACGAAACGGTGAAAACCGTCATTCAAAAGGTGGAAGAAGAAATGAACGGAAATGGCCGTATTCTTGTACGTCCTTCCGGAACAGAACCATTGGTGCGTGTAATGGCGGAAGCACCTACTGAAGAACTTTGTGAGCGGTACGTAAATGAAATCGTACAGGTCGTCGACCAGGAAATGGGTCTGAACGAATAGTTGATTTTTCATGCACAAGGGGTCAATACGTGTCTCTTGTGCATATTTAATTAGTAGAGTCCTTTGAAAGGGTTTATCACTGTTCTGTGTCGGGAACATGACAAAGGGATAACAACCTCTTGATGTTGTCAGATTTATATTGACGAAGGGAAACCCGCTGGTGTATGATGATTTTGTTTTCGTTTTTCAGATGAAATGGAAATGTGATTCAAGAAGGAAAGGTGGATTGAGGGTAAAAATCCTATAAAGCGCCAGGACTAAGCGATGGATACGTAAAGGATCGTTTAGTTGACGAGGTGGAGGTTTATCGAGTGTTCGGCGGATGCCTCCCGGTTCGTATGTGTCACCGGACCGAAAGTTTCTTTCTTAAAACGTTAAGGCAACTTAATGTACAAAGGGAAGAAAAAAGTGACCTAAAATACTAATGACAAACAGAGATAAGGGGGCAAGTTGTCCCCAAAAGAGTTCTTGCCCCCTTGCATGTTCAGGGAGGATATCGTAATTATGTGTGGAATTGTTGGATATATCGGAAGTTCAGATACAAAGGAAATTCTTTTAAAAGGTCTTGAAAAGCTTGAGTACCGCGGTTATGACTCTGCAGGCATCGCCGTTCAAAATGATGAAGGGATCCATGTCTTCAAAGAGAAAGGCCGTATTGCCGATCTTCGCGGTATCGTTGATGATAGTGTATCAAGCAACACAGGAATCGGTCATACTCGTTGGGCTACCCACGGTGTGCCAAGCCAGGTGAATGCTCACCCTCATCAAAGCAATTCAGGCCGCTTCACAATCGTTCATAACGGAGTAATCGAAAACTACTCCCAGCTTAAACGAGAATACCTGACAGACGTGACGTTCAAGAGTGATACGGATACAGAAGTCATTGTTCAGCTGATCGAGAAGATTGTAGAAGAAGGAAATACAGTGGAAGAAGCGTTCCGTCAAACGCTGATGCTTCTAAAAGGTTCTTATGCAATTGCCCTTTTAGATTCTGAAAACGATGAAACGATCTATGTAGCGAAAAACAAAAGTCCACTTCTTGTCGGTCTTGGAGAAGACTTCAATGTTGTAGCAAGTGATGCCATGGCGATGATTCAGGTAACGGATCAATACGTTGAGCTGATGGATAAAGAAATGGTCATCGTAACGAAAGAAAAGGTTGAAATTCAAAACCTGATCGGTGAAGTAATGGAGCGTGCTCCTTACACGGCTGAAATCGATGCCAGTGATATTGAAAAAGGAACATACCCTCACTACATGCTGAAAGAAATCGACGAGCAGCCGTTAGTGATGCGTAAAATCATCCAGGCTTACCAAAACGAGAACAACGAGCTTCACATCGATAAGCAGGTCGTCGGCGCGATGAAAGAAGCGGATCGTATCTACATCATTGCATGTGGAACGAGCTACCACGCTGGTCTGGTTGGAAAGCAATTCATCGAGAAGAGCGCAGGGATTCCTGTAGAAGTTCATGTAGCAAGCGAATTCAGCTACAACATGCCTTTACTTTCTGAAAAGCCATTATTCGTGTTCATCTCACAAAGTGGCGAAACGGCGGACAGTCGGGCCGTGCTTGTCCAGATCAAAGAGCTCGGGCATAAATCATTGACGATCACAAACGTAGGGGGTTCTACCCTGTCACGTGAAGCGGATTACACATTGCTTCTACATGCAGGCCCTGAAATTGCGGTTGCTTCAACGAAAGCCTACACAGCTCAGCTGGCAGTGCTTGCAATCCTTGCACATGTCGCAGGTAAAGCATGCGGAACCAACCAGGACTTTGACCTTGTTCAAGAACTGGGTATTGTGGCTACTGCGATGGAAGCACTATGTGACACGAAAGAAGAGTTTGAAGATATCGCGCGCGAATATCTTGCTACTACTCGCAACTGTTTCTTCATCGGCCGTTCACTGGACTTCTATGTAGGTCTTGAAGGCGCCTTGAAACTGAAAGAAATCTCTTACATCCAGGCAGAAGGATTTGCCGGAGGAGAGCTTAAACACGGTACGATCGCCCTTATCGAAGAAGGTACACCGATCGTTGCCCTTGCAACACAGGAAGAAGTAAACCTTGGTATCAGAGGAAATGTGAAAGAGGTCGTCGCTCGCGGAGCCAACCCTTGTATCATTTCCATGAAAGGTTTAGAAGACGAAGAAGATCGCTTCGTCATCCCGGAGGTTAACCCATTGTTAACACCTCTTATCTCTGTCATCCCATTACAACTAATCTCTTACTATGCTGCCCTGCACCGCGACTGCGATGTAGATAAGCCGCGTAACCTGGCTAAGTCAGTTACGGTTGAGTAAGGATTGAATAGAAGAAAACCGGTTGGTCCTAAAGGGCCGACCGGTTTTTTATATTCTTATAGGTAAAACTAGTACTAGTTATATCTAAAGTAGCATATACATTCAGCTATCTATACTTTTAACTGCTACTTGATACCTAAGGAATTTGTATTTTCTGAAAATAATGGTTGACATGTTCTTTATACAGAACTAAAATGAAAGAGGAATAGATTGGAAGAGAAATAAAAAGCGGAATTAGCTCGAATTATAAATTTATACATCGATTTTCCAGCAAGGACTCTTTTTTTGATCCGGTTGTTCGTTATAAAGAATTAGGTATTCTCTCATAATTGTTTCTAAAATTACTTCAATAAAGGTGGTTTCCATGGGAAGTTCAAAGCATTCAAACTATATGGTGAACAATGTCGCGAGAGAAATAAATTTAAGAGAGTATTATGAGGTCCTAAAAAAACGTATTTGGCTTATCATTCTTATCACATTCATTACCACGGTTGCCGGCTATGTCTACAACTCCTATACACAAACGAATCTTTATGAATCTTCCAGACGGGTAATCATCGGCTCAGACAGCGGAAATATGAGCACATTAATGGTTATGATTAAGGATCCGATCATTATGGAGAAGGTCAGGGATGAATTGAAACTTTCACGATCACCGGAAGGAATCGCCAATCAAATTACGGTGGCTCAAATTGATGATTCACAAGTCATCAAAATTTCAGCCGTTGATGCCGATCCTAAAGTAGCCATGGCGATTGTGAATTCCACTGCCAAACTTTTTAAAAGCGAAATTGCTACTATATTAGATTTCAAAGAGGTTCAATTATTATCCGAAGCAAAAGAAAATCCCTACCCGATCAATCCATCAGGGAATCGGATGACAATCATAGCTTTTGTCTTAGGAATGATAACATCTATTGGATTGGTATTTTTATTAGATTCACTGGATCAGACGATAAAAACGAATAAGGATATCGAAGAGTACTTGGATATTACCGTGCTTGGAAAGGTGTCTAATATGAATAAGAAGAAATTTGTCGTAAAGCGGAAATCTCAACCTGAAATGGAGTTAAGGGGTGACACAGTTGGCATTAAATAGGAAGAAACAAGTAAGTAAGATGAAACGAAGGCATCTTGTCACGTATTCTCATCCAGAATCGATTATTTCTGAACAGTTTCGCGAAATTAGAACGAATATGAAATTCATCAATAAAAGTGAGAGCAAAATCTTTCTCGTTACATCTCCCAAGGATGGGGAAGGGAAATCTACCATGGTCGCGAACTTAGCCGTTTCCATGGCGCAGCAAAAAGAGAAGATACTCGTCATTGATGCCAACTTGAGAGAGCCGATCATCCATTCGATCTTTAAAATCCCGAACGAAAAAGGACTGACCAATGTATTAACCGGTCATACGGCGTTAGAAGATGCACTCTATCAAACAGAGGTCAGTCGCCTGGAAGTATTGACAAGCGGTTCTTATTCCTTTAATCCGGCTGAATTATTAGAAACGCGGGGAATGAAGGAACTTCTTAAGAAGCTGGCTGAGTTATATGATGTTGTGCTGATTGATGCTCCCTCTGCAATAAAGTCCACTGAAACGAGAGTCATAGCCAATCAATGCGATGGCGTTGTACTGGTGCTGAATAAAGGGAAAACAGAGATCGAACTGGCGATTGAAACGAAAAAAGTGCTGGAACTGGCCCATGCCAAGATTGTTGGAGCCATTTTAAATGAAGGATAAAAATTTTTTAACTTAAATGTTCGTTATTAAGAATTTATTGTACGTTAATATTTTATCGGTGATGTCTCCTTTCCGTTATCCATGGAGGCACTCGGTCATGCTGTGGGTTGAATGAACCTTAGACGCTAAGTCGTCGATGGTGTGGTGTGAGGATGGGTTAGATGCCCACATTTTAATGTTTTTATGTAGGAGATCTTTCTTTCGGAAGATAGCGTACATAAGGACATTAATTAATAAAAGGAGATGGTATGAAGATATGATTCTATTAGATGAACAACCTAAATCAATTAAGAAAGCGATCAGGCATATAAAGCAGGATGCCTCAAAAGAACAGCTTAGAGAAATAAGAAAACTATTAGACTATGCTATTTATAAAAGATTGAAGGTACTCGATCCAAGAAACTGTAAAGCAATGAATGAAGGAAAGGAGGCATAACATGACCTACCGGCAGAGATTATCTCTATTCATTCTAGTTGATTCACTTATTGTCCTGACCGCTGTCTTCGTCAGCAAAATGCTGACCGGCTCCACCATCCAAGTCATAACCCTTCCTGTCGTCATCAGCTCTATTACAATGCTCATCAGTCACCAAATTTTTTCACTGAAACACAAACTCTATAAAAAAGCATGGGAATATGCAAGCATTGGGGAATTATTAATCATTTTTAAAGTAGTGAGCTATTCCGTGCTATCAGGAGCGATGGTTCAACAAGTCGCACTTCAGGAAATTCAATTTAGACTTCTTGCCGTTACCTGGATGCTTCACTTGATGCTCATAGGAGGTTCAAGATTTGTATGGAGGGTCTACCGGGACACCTTTATATCCATGGTGGATAATCGAAAACGGACGTTGGTGGTCGGAGCTGGAGCAGCCGGTACAATGGTAGCGAGACAGCTTCTAAAGAACGACGGGGATCTGGTCCCTGTTGCATTCATTGATGACAATATTAGAAAACAGAAACTGGACATATTAGGCATCCCGGTCGTCGGCGGCGTGGATCGAATTGAAAAAGCGGTAGCCCAATATGATATTGAACATATCATTATCGCTATCCCCTCTCTTAGCAAACAAGAGTTGAATACCATCTTCCAGGAATGCTTGAAAACCAAGGCGAAAACGCAAACCCTTCCAATGTTGGAGGATTTGATTACCGGTAAAATCTCTGTCAATCAATTCCGGGATGTACAGGTAGAGGACTTATTAGGCAGGGATACAGTTGAAATCGATATGTCCAGCATCTCTGAATATGTAACAAACAAAGTGGTCCTTGTTTCAGGTGCAGGGGGCTCAATAGGATCTGAGATATCCCGCCAGATTTCTCAGTTTAATCCGAAACAACTAATCCTTCTTGGACATGGGGAAAACAGTATCTATTCCATTGAGATGGAGCTGAAAGAAGTATTTGCCGGAAAGGATATTGAATTCATCCCTGTCATTGCTGATCTCCAGGATGAGAAGAAGATGATTCAAGTGATGAATGAACACACTCCGGATGTCGTCTATCATGCAGCGGCCCATAAGCATGTACCTCTCATGGAGCGAAATCCGGAAGAAGCTGTCAAAAATAATCTTATCGGTACAACGAATATAGCCAAAGCCGCAAGCTGGAGTGGAGTCAAAACCTTCGTCATGATTTCATCCGATAAAGCGGTGAACCCCACCAGTGTCATGGGTGCGACGAAACGATTGTCTGAAATGGTCATTCAGAGCATGGATCAAACAAGTTCAACGCGTTTTGTCGCAGTCCGATTTGGAAATGTATTAGGCAGCAGGGGTAGCGTCATTCCTTTATTCAAGAAACAGATTGAAAAAGGTGGTCCCGTAACGGTCACTCATCCCGATATGGTCAGGTACTTCATGACCATTCCTGAAGCATCAAGACTTGTCATTCAAGCGGGGGCCATGGCCCAAGGCGGGGAAATCTTCGTATTGGACATGGGGGAACCAGTGAAAATAGTCGATTTGGCAAAAAATCTGATCAAACTTTCAGGGCATTCCATCGAAGAAGTCGGACTGAAGTTTACAGGAATGAGACCAGGGGAGAAGCTATACGAAGAACTTCTAAAGGAAGAAGAGATTCACGAAGAGCAAATCTATCCGAACATCTATATAGGAAAAACCGCACATCTTTATTTAGAAGAAATCGATGAAATCATCGAAACCTTTAATGATATGGAGCGAGCTGCGCTAAGAGAAAAATTAGTTACGCTAGCCAATACAAAAGAAATCATTGAACCGAAGCCAGTCATGTCGATATCAAGCTAATAGGAGTGAGAATCAATGAAGGTTAGAAAAGCAATCATCCCCGCTGCTGGACTTGGAACAAGGTTTCTTCCAGCTACAAAGGCCATGCCAAAGGAAATGCTGCCGATTGTCGATAAACCAACGATTCAATACATAATCGAAGAAGCCATTGAGTCGGGGATTGAAGATATCATCATCGTCACGGGAAAGGGAAAAAGAGCCATTGAGGATCATTTCGATCATTCATTCGAACTGGAACAAAATCTCCTCGATAAAGGCAAATTTGAACTATTATCTGAAGTTCAAAAGTCTTCGAAACTTGTAGACATCCACTATATCCGTCAAAAGGAACCAAAAGGATTAGGGCATGCCATCTGGTGCGCCCGCAAATTTGTGGGAGACGAACCGTTCGCCGTCTTACTTGGTGATGACATCGTCAGAGCTGAAACCCCATGCCTCAAACAAATGATCAATCAATACAACCGATATCAATCGTCTATTCTGGGAATTCAAACAGTAAATAAAGAAGAAGTATCCCGTTACGGGATTGTTGACTCTAATCAAATCGGTGACCGGTTCTATGGAGTGAACGGGCTTGTAGAAAAACCGGCTAGAGAAGAAGCACCTTCGAATCTGGCGATCATGGGTCGATATATCCTTAGTCCGCGAATCTTCGATGTGCTTGAAAATCAGCCACCGGGAGCAGGAGGAGAGATCCAGCTGACGGACGCCATTGCCGAACTGAATAATCACGAAGCGGTATACGCCTATGACTTTGAAGGGACCCGTTATGATGTGGGGGAGAAAATGGGCTTTATCCAAACGACGATTGAATTCGCTTTACAGCGGGACGATTTGAAAGCCGGGTTGCTGGATTACCTATCAAATGTCATTGACAGGGAAGTAGCTAAGAAAGTGGAATGAGGTGAAGGGAATGGTTCATTCAATACTGTTTTGCGCAACCGTTGACTACCACTTTAAAGCTTTCCATTTACCTTATATGAAATGGTTCAAGGAACAAGGATGGGACGTTCATGTTGCAGCAAGTGGGGGAATCGAGCTTCCTTATGTGGATAAGAAGTTTACGATTCCAATCCAAAGATCACCGTTTGCTCTGACTAACATAAAGGCCTACCAAGAATTAAAAGATATCATAGATCAACATCAGTATAGGCTGATTCATTGCCACACACCTATGGGAGGGGTGCTGGCACGATTGGCAGCTCGAGGGGTAAGAAAAAATGGTACAAAGGTTATCTACACAGCACATGGTTTTCATTTTTGTGAAGGTGCGCCCATTCAAAACTGGATGCTTTATTATCCAATTGAAAAAATGCTGTCACGGTATACAGACTGTCTTATTACGATTAACGAAGAAGACTATACCCTGGCCAAACAACGATTCAATATTCCCTCCATTGAACATGTTCATGGAGTGGGAGTGAACACAGAAACCTTCCAACCTATTTCTGAAAAGGATAAAGCAGAAAGAAAGAAGTCATTTGGATATCAACCAGATGACTTCTTATTATTTTATGCTGCTGAATTCAACGAAAATAAAAACCAACAAATGCTGATTAAAGCGTTAGCCTCCATTAAAGAAGAGGTTCCAAACGCAAAGCTGTTGCTTGCAGGGGAAGGAAACTTACAGAATACATGCAAGGAACTGGCAAAAACGTTAGAAGTTGAACACATGGTCAATTTCCTGGGTTTTCGGAAGGATATACCCGAACTTCTTCCCATGTGTGATGTAGCGGTCGCTTCAAGTCTTCGTGAAGGACTGCCGGTTAATATTCTGGAAGCGATGGCTTGTGGGTTGCCGGTGGTGGCTAGTGGGAATCGAGGGCACAGGGAATTGATAGAGGAGAATAGAAATGGTTATTTAGTAAGTTCAAATGATTACATGCTATTTTCCAATAGATTAAAAGAAATTTCGCGTTCTAGAGAAATTTATCAGCAGCTAAAAAGGGAAAGTAGAACAATGGTAAAAGATTTCTCTCTTGACCAAATTACTAAAGAGCTTAGTGAGATTTATTTAAGATTTATGGTGGAGGATGGTAATGAAGCCCAAAGTAAGTATTATCGTGCCTATTTATAATATGGAAAGTTACTTAACCCGCTGTTTAAACAGCCTTGTGTCTCAAAGCTTAATAGATATTGAGATAATAGCAGTCAATGACGGTTCTACAGATGCCACTATGAAGATCCTAAATGAGTATGCTAGTAAAGATAGGCGAATAAAAGTAATCAATAAGAAAAATGGCGGAGTTTCATCTGCTCGAAATGCAGGGATTCATGCTGCGACCGGTGAATACATAGGATTCGTTGATCCTGATGATTGGGTTGACTATGAGATGTACGAAACCTTGTACCGTACAGCAGTGAGTAGTCAATCAGATACAGTGATGTGTTCTTATATGCGTGAATTTGGAACTCATTCAAGAGAAAAAGTATTTAATTCACCTCATAAAGTCACTTATATAAATGAAGAAGTGAAGAAAAACGTCTTGAGAAGAATCGTCGGTCCCTTGAATAAAGAAATAGGAAATCCTGAATTACTTGATGCTTGGGGAACTGTCTGGTCAAAACTATATCGAGCTGAAGTTATTAAATCGAATCATCTTCAATTCGAAGATCTTAAGCAAATAGGTACGAATGAGGATTCCTTATTTAACATTCAAGCAATCTACCATTCAAATTCCTTTACTTTTCTTAATTCCCCTTTATATCACTACTGGCGAGCAAACACTACCTCTGTTACTTCAGGGTATAAACCTGAATTGGTTGATCAATGGTTTCATTTATATAAAATAATTGAAACCTTCTTAGAAAACAAGAAAATGGGTGAAGAGTATTATATAGCCCTTAATAATCGTATCTGCCTTAATCTATTGGGACTTGGACTCAATTCTCTCAGTGAAGGAAAGAAATTTACCCCTCATAAGAAAATAAAGAACATAAAATTATTGTTAGAAGATTATAGGATTAAGCGTTCGTTCCAACAATTTGATTTATCTCATTTTCCGATTGTTTGGAGGGCTTTTTATTTGTGTGCAAAACTAAGATTTGCTTCAGCTTTTTATTTTATGTTAATCAGTATCGATGTTTTAAGGAAAACTGTCAGATAGGGAGGGAAGGCAATTGGAGCCAATACGTGTTCTTCAAGTAGTTACGATTATGAATCGTGGTGGGCTAGAAACAATGCTTATGAATTATTATAGACAAATGGATCGTACAAAGGTTCAATTTGATTTTATGGTTCATCGAGAGGAAGAAGGAGATTATGACAATGAAATAATTAGAATGGGAGGAAAAATATTTAAAATGCCTCCTATTAGACCTGGGAATTATAGAAAATACTTCAAGGAGTTAGAAGCTTTTTTTTATACTAATAAGAATTATAAAGTCGTACACGCACATATAAATGAAAACAGTGCATTTGTCTTAAAGTACGCAAAACAAGCAAATATTTCTGGTAGGATTGCTCATAGTCATTTGGCGGGGCTGCCGCTAGATTTTAAATTACCTTTTAGGTTATATGCAAAAATGAACCTAAATGAAAATACAAACCATTTCTTTGCTTGTTCTATAGAAGCAGGGGACTGGTTATTTGGTTCAAAAAAGACTAGCGATAGACAAATTAAAGTGTTTAAAAACGCAATTAATTGCAAGGAATTTAGTTTTAACCCACCAGTTAGGAAAAAAGTAAGAGAAGCATTTAAAATTGAAGATAAATTTGTAATAGGTCATGTCGGAAGGTTTAATAGCCAAAAGAACCATTCCTTTTTAATTGATATATTTAGTGAGGTATACAAAAGAAATAATAAAGCTGTTTTGATGTTAGTAGGAGTAGGTAACTTGGAAAGGGAAATTAAACAAAAAGTTAAAAGACTGAATCTTTGTGAGTCAGTTCATTTTCTAGGACTAAGATCGGATATACCAGAGCTAATGCAAGCGATGGATGTATTCTTATTTCCATCCTTCTATGAGGGGCTAGGAGTAGTTCTGATTGAAGCGCAGGCTGCTGGTTTGAAATGTATTACATCTACAGGTACTCCAAAGGAGGCGGATGTTACAGAAACTGTAGAGTTTTTGGACTTGAAAAAACCTGCAGAGTACTGGGCACAAAAAGTTTTAAGAAATACACAAATATATAACCGGAATTTAGATACAAAAAAGCTCATTAATAAAGGATATGATGTCTCTACAAATATTAGTTGGTTAAGTAAGCTATACGTTTCTCATTACCAATAATAATTAACTAGGAGGTGTTCTATTTGTGTATCCTTACTATTTTCACTCCAACATATAATAGAGCATATACATTACACAAATGCTATGAAAGCCTTAGGCGACAAACGAATGATGACTTTATTTGGCTCATCATAGATGATGGCTCCACTGATAATACAAAAGATTTGGTGGATATCTGGAAAAAGGAGAGTAGTTTTAAAATTGTTTATTCTTATCAAGAAAACCAAGGTATGCATGGAGCCCATAATACGGCATATAAGTTAATTAATACTGAGTTAAATGTCTGTATAGACTCTGATGACTATATGCCAAATAATGCGGTAGAAAAAATCCTTAATTTTTGGAGTGAAAATGGTAGTAGTGAAGTCAGTGGTTTTGTAGCCTTAGATGCTTTTAGCGATGGTCGCGTGGTAGGAACAAAGTTACCAGGGTTAATAAAAAAATCTACATTGTTTAATCTCTATCAGAAACATGGGGTTAAGGGGGATAAAAAACTTGTTTACCGAAGTGAATTGACAAAGAAATACCCTTATCCCGTTTTTAAAGGAGAAAATTATGTAGGCCTTACTTATAAATATTTCATGTTAGATAAAAAGTATGAAATGTTACTTTTAAATGAAGTTTTATGCTATGTAGAGTACCTTCCTGACGGATCATCTCTAAATATGCTAAATCAGTATAAAAAGAACCCAAAAGGGTTTGCTTTCTTTCGAAAAGAATTGATGAAACTACCCTTTGCCAATATGAAGTATAAATATCGGCAAGCCATTCATTATGTTTCCAGTAGTTTTTTATGTCAAAATAAAAACTTTATTAATGATTCTTCTAATAAACCGTTAACTCTACTAGCTCTTCCTTTTGGATTTTTATTATATATATATATTTCTAGAAAAGGAAAAATCGTAGCAAGTTAGCCAAAATTTGAAAGGGTTTTATTTATGACAGTATTATGGATAAATCTATTTTTAGTTTTTATTTTTGCTTTTTTTGGAAGGTATTCAACTGCTGTAAATGGAGCAACAACATTTCCAGTAAGTATTAAGCCACATAAACTTTTGGTCTTCGGGTCTTTACTTTCAATAGTGCTTGTATCAGGGTTAAGATCAAATATAGGAGATACTTACTTCTACATGCATTCTTATAATATCAGCCAATTCACATGGGATTCAGTAATAAGCCAACATGATATTGGATTTGGTATTCTGCAAATGATGTTAAAAAATTATATTTCAATGGATCCACAAATTCTCATTTTCACTACAGCCTTAATAACTAATTTACTTATTGTAAGCGTGCTTTATAAATACTCTAGAATGCTTGAAATGAGCCTATATGTATATATTACAGGTGGATTATATCTAGTCTCAATGAATGGTATTAGACAACTTCTAGCAGCCTCCATAATATTTACTGCAACAAAGTATTTAATTGATGGTAACTGGCCTAAATATTTTCTCATTGTCATTATTGCTTCATTCTTTCATCAAAGTGCTCTTATTTTATTTCCAATATATTTCTTAGTTCGGTCGAAGGCATGGTCAAAATCAACTTCAGTGCTTATCATTCTTGCTTTAATTATTGTAGTCGGATTTGATCAGTTTTCTTCTATTTTGTTTACAGCTATAGAAGATACTCAATACGGACACTACAAAGACTTTGCTGAAGGAGGGGCAAATATCCTCAGAGTAGCCGTGGAGTTGGTACCTATTATTATTGCTTATCTTGGTAGGGATAAGTTAAGAGAAATCTTTCCCGATAGTGATGTGATTGTCAATATGGCACTGCTCGGACTAGTGTTTATGCTGATTTCTACTCAAAATTGGATCTTTGCCCGGTTTTCCATTTACTTTAGTTTATATCAATTAATCCTGATATCCTGGATTATTAAAGTATTTAAAAAGAAGGATCGAAAAATTATTTATCTTGGGATAGTCAGTTGTTATTTTCTGTATTACTTTTATGAAAATGTTATAAGTTTAAACATTCTTTATGAAAGTGACTATTTAAGTTGGTAAATAGAATGGAGGATCAATATGGCTATATTGATTACTGGTGGAGCTGGTTATATCGGCAGCCACACATGCATTGAACTATTGAATGCAGGCTATGACATTATCGTAGTGGACAATTTTTCAAACAGCAAACCTGAAGCACTCAAGAGGGTTTCAGAGATAACGAGAAAATATTTTAGAACTTATTGCTTGGATTTGCAAAACCGGGAAGGACTTGAAAAGGTATTTACAGATAACCAGATTGAGGCTGTTATTCACTTTGCAGGCTCCAAGGCGGTTGGGGAATCGGTTCATTTTCCACTGAAATATTATGAAAATAACATGAATAGCACCATCACCCTCTGTGAAGTAATGAAAAAGTACAATGTAAATAAGCTAGTTTTCAGTTCATCAGCCACTGTATATGGTGCGACCGATACGGTACCGATTACCGAGGGAACCCCTTTAAAAGCTACAAACCCATACGGTCGTACGAAGCAGATGACCGAAGAGCTATTGCAGGACCTTTATGACTCAGATCATCATTGGAGTATTGCCCTGCTTCGCTATTTTAATCCTGTTGGAGCTCATGAGAGTGGACGGATTGGGGAAGATCCAAATGGAACTCCGAACAATCTCATGCCATTTATTTCTCAAGTAGCGATTGGTAAGCTGGAAAAACTCCAAGTGTTCGGAGACGATTATCCAACAGTAGACGGCACCGGGGTAAGAGATTATATTCATGTTGTAGACTTGGCCCTTGGTCATGTCAAAGCCCTGGAAAGACTTCTTACTACTAGCGGAATCGATGCCTATAATTTAGGTACCGGTAAAGGGTACAGTGTTCTTGAAGTTATATCTGCATACGAAAAAGCCGCAGGGAAATCCATTCCATATACCGTTGTGGAAAAACGGCCGGGAGATGTAGCCATTTGTTATGCTGATACATTAAAAGCGAAAGAAAAACTAAACTGGGAAGCGGCTAAAGGGATAGACGAGATGTGTAAGGATGCATGGCGATGGCAAGAGATTAATCCACTCGGATACGACAAACAAACCCAAATGTTAGTGAAGAACTAGGCACAGGTGCTATTCATAAGCAGCTGCTTTTTTAATGTTCAAATTAAGGAGAAGAACCATGAATATAACTGAAAATCTAACAGTAGAAGATCTTCAGGAACTATTAAAAACAGTGTATCAAAAAGGTATTCAATCAGAAGAAGTGAATACCAGGGACTTTTTAGATGAAATAAAAGAAAGCATCATCACCCTTTGTACTTCAAATAAGATAGATAACTGATATCAAGGAAGTGATTTCAAATGATCAAACGAATGATTGATATTAGTGTTTCTTTGATTCTGCTACTGGTCTTGATTCCATTAATGGTTCCGATCCTTATAGGGATCAAGATTAATATGGGCTCACCTCTATTGTTTTGTCAGCAACGGCCAGGGCTATACGGAAAACCATTCATACTAAATAAATTCAGAACCATGTTAAATGGAGAGGGTATAGCTGATGAACTGAGATTGACTCCGCTTGGAAGGTTTCTTAGAAAATATAGTCTTGATGAATTCCCCCAGCTAATTAATGTACTGAAAGGTGATATGAGTTTAGTAGGCCCAAGGCCATTGTTAATGGAGTATCTGCCACTTTATTCTAAAGAACAATACATTCGGCATCACGCGAAGCCCGGAATAACAGGATGGGCTCAGGTAAACGGGAGGAATGCAATCTCATGGGAAGAAAAATTCTTGTTGGATGTTTGGTACGTGAAAAATCAAAGTTTCCTTCTCGATATGAAAATTCTTGCCAAAACACTCATCAAAGTAATCAAAAAAGAGGGAATCACTCAACAAGGTCATGTGACGATGGAAAAGTTCAGAGGATCGAAAGAAGTGGTCTGATTTGAAGGTCATGATGATCGGAAATGGTGGGCATAGTAAAGTCGTTCAAGAGATGGTTGCCAGACAGGGCGAATACAAGGTTCATGCCATAGTAGATGACAAATACCAAAGTGAGGAGATCGTTGACGGGATTGTTTATGCTCCATTGACATCGATTCATAGAATACTGGAAAAAGAGATGAAAGTCGTCGTAGCGATTGGCAGTAATATGGTGAGAAAGCATGTTGTAAGGAAGTTAAAGCTTCCTGGTGAGCGGTATTTAACCGTCATTGATCCTACTGCAGTAGTAAGTAATTCGGCAACAGTTGGTAATGGAACAGTTGTTATGCCAAAAGCTGTGATCAATGCAGATGCCCATATCCATGATCACTGTATCATCAACACCGGAGCTGTCATTGAACATGATAACTCAGTATGGGATTACTCACATATTTCCCCTCAAGCCACATTAACAGGAAACGTAACAATCGACGAAGGTGTACATATAGGAGCTGCTGTTACAATCATTCCTGGTGTGAAAGTCGGGGAATGGTCGATCATTGGAGCCGGGGCGACAGTCATTCGATCTGTTCCTGCTCATAGTAAGGCAGTGGGGACACCAGCCAGGATCATCGATAGGGGCCTTGGAGTAGTGAAAGATATCATGTAGAGAAAAGGTGGTTGTTAGATGAAGAAGCCGAGAATCTACCTTTCCCCTCCGCATATGAGTGGAAGGGAACAAGAATATATTAAGGAAGCCTTCAGGACCAATTGGATTGCCCCATTAGGTCCGAATGTGGACGCATTTGAAAAAGAGTTAGCCTCTTATGTAGGAGCCAGTGAAGCGGTGGCCGTTAATTCGGGAACATCCGCGATCCACTTGGCTCTTTCTTTATTGGGAGTCACCCAGGGGGATACCGTTTTCTGTTCAACACTGACATTTGTGGCGAGTGCGAATCCCATTCTATATCAAGGGGCAGAGCCGGTTTTTATAGACTCGGACTACGATTCATGGAATATGTCTCCCCAGGCGCTTCAACGGGCATTACAAGACGCTGCTCTTCAAGGAAAGCTTCCAAAAGCGGTCATCATTGTGAATTTATATGGTCAAAATGCGAAAATGGATGAACTTCTTACTCTCTGTGAACACTATCAGGTTCCAGTTGTAGAAGATGCAGCCGAGTCACTGGGCTCCACTTATAAGGGAAAACCTAGCGGGACATTTGGGCATTTTGGAGTCTACTCATTTAACGGAAATAAAATTATCACAACATCCGGCGGGGGCATGCTGGTTTCCAACGATGTTGAGTCTTTGCAGAAAGCACGTTTCCTGGCCACCCAGGCAAGAGACCCGGCCCCATATTATCAGCATAGCCAGGTGGGTCACAATTACAGACTGAGTAATATCTTAGCCGGTGTTGGGAGAGCCCAATTGGAGGTAATCGATGAAAGGGTAAAAGCCAGAAGGCTCATTTTTGATCGTTACCAGCAATCTCTATCTCATATCCCGGGTATCTCATTCATGCCGGAATTAGATAATAGTATTACAAACAGGTGGCTTACTACCTTTACCATTGATGAGATAGAAACAGGAATAACATCATCTCAGTTAATTGAAGCAATGGAAAAAGAAAATATTGAAGCACGTCCAGTATGGAAACCTCTCCATATGCAGCCGTTATTTAAGGAGGCAACTTACTTCTCCCATAGTGAAGATGAAGATGTCGCTCAGCAATTGTTTTCAAGAGGTGTTTGTCTTCCATCAGGATCAAGCATGACGGAAGAAGAACAAATGAGAATTATTGAGTGTTTAATGAATACGATTGAAGGTGTGTACGCAAGGCAGGATATAATATGATGTCAAAAAATATGAGGTAAAGATGAATGATAGGTTCAAATATAAGTACGATTCGAAAACGCAGAGGACTCACTTTATCCGAACTTGCAGATCGGGCAAATGTCTCTAAATCCTATCTGAGTAATTTAGAGAGGAACTTAAATAAGAATCCCTCTATTCAAGTAATAGAGAAAATCTCGACTGTATTAGACGTGGATTTAACAACCATTCTTCAATTTAATTCACCTGAAGAAAACAGGGAACTCCTTGAGAGCGAATGGCTGGACTTTATAAATGAATTGAAGGATTCAGGAATTGAGAAAGAGCAATTACAACAATATAAAGCGGTGATTGAATTTATAAAGTGGCAGAATCATAAGGTTGAGGAAAAATAATATGTTGGGAGGAGGAGAATACTCTGGTGAGCAATAATATACCTAATACGATTCACTATTGCTGGTTTGGAGGAAAGGAAAAGCCGGACATAGTAAAAAGATGTTTGGATAGTTGGAAAAAGCACTTGCATGATTACGAAATAATTGAATGGAATGAAAGTAATTTTAACATTACTCAAAATGCATATGTAAAACAAGCTTATGATTCTAGAAAATATGCATTTGTCAGTGATTATGTAAGAGTGTATGCGCTGTACAATTACGGGGGGATATATTTAGATACAGATGTAGAAGTTTTTAAATCATTCGACGATCTATTACACCATGAATCTTTCTGGGGGTTCGAGCAAGGCAACTTTGTTGCAACTAGCACAATTGGAGCAACAAAAGAGAACCCTTTAATCAAATTGTTTTTAGATTCATATGAATCAAGGACATTTATTAGAGATGACGGAAGTTTTGATGAGTTGACTAATGTAGCTACCGTAACAAGTATTTTAAAAGATATGGGACTGAAACGGGACGGGAACTATCAAGAAATTAAAGATATAGGGGCATTTTATCCTCAATCTTTTTTTTCTCCCTACGATTACATCAATTGTAGATCTATGAAAAATGAAAATACGTATGCTATGCATCATTTTTATAAAAGCTGGTTACCGTTTAGGGCTAAAATTAAAAACAATGTTAAGAAATTAATTTCTAAAATTATAGGCGGAGATAGCGTTGAAAAACTAAGAAAGTTAACGTCTAACTAATTAGGTGGATGAAATTGATGAAAAATGTACTGATTGCCTCCTTTGATATGGAGGTTGGTGGAGTTGAAAGAAGTTTAGTTAGCATGTTAAATAATTTTGATTATAAAAGTCACAAAATTGATTTAATGTTATATAGTCATACCGGCGATTTTTTAGATCAGCTTCCCAAAGAATCTAATCTTCTACCTGAGAACCCTGAGTATAAGAGTTTCAGGTTACCTATATTAGCATTGGTTAAAAACAGAAGAATAAGATTAGCAATGTCTAGGTTAATGGCTAAGTATAGGGCAAGCTTGCATAGAGCATCTGAAAATGGATATAGACAAATGCAGTATATGTGGAAGTATTCAATTTCTTACTTACCAAAGCTAGAAAAAGAATATGATGTAGCTATTAGTTATTTATGGCCACATTATTTTGTTGCAGAGAAAGTAAAAGCTAAAAAAAAGATAGCTTGGATCCACACCGATTATTCTACGATAGACACAGATAAAGAAATTGATGTGTTAATGTGGGATAAGTTCAACTTTATCATTGCTGTATCAGATGAGTGTAAAGAAGCATTTGTTAAAAAATACCCATGTTTAGAAGAAAAGACTTTAGTAATTGAAAATATTAATTCTCCAGAAGTTATCACCTCATTGGCAGGAGAAAAAGTTGATAACCCAATGATAAGAGACCCCAGGTTTAAAATAGTTACCATTGCTCGTTTGTCTCATGCAAAGGGGATTGATAACGCAGTCAAAGCTTTGAGAATGCTTATAGATCAAGGCCATAAGAATATAGCGTGGTATGTTGTAGGTAATGGGGGTGATGAACAGAAAATTAAAAATCTAATAAAGAAGAATAAACTTGAAAATAATTTTTTCTTATTAGGAAAAAAAATAAATCCCTATCCTTATTTAATTGAAGCAGATATTTATGTCCAACCATCCAGATATGAAGGTAAGGCAGTTACCGTTACAGAAGCAAAAATTCTAGGTAAACCAATACTTGTAACTAATTTTCCAACCGCCAAGAGTCAGTTGAATAACGGAATTGAAGGTATAATATGTGATTTAAGCGTTGAGGGGATATCTAAAGGTATTTTAAGTATGTATGAAGATAAATTTAAAAGAGATAGTCTTAGAGAATATCTACTAATGCAAGATTATAGAAATAATAAAGAATTAGATAAATTGTATATTACTATTGATAAAAATTATAAAAAAGAATTAGGAACGTAATATACAAAATAGCGAGTAAAATTTTGCTAGAAATAAACACAAAATAAAAAGGAGGAATAAACTTGAATATATTAATGTTATTTCATGGGGGAAGTCAAAATAGAGGGTGTGAAGCAATTGTACGTTCATCGACATCATTAATAAAAGAAAATATTGAAGACTCAAAAGTATTTTTGGTCTCTGGGAAACCTGAAACGGATGAATGTATATCATGTCTGGACGGAATTTATAATGGAGTAGACACTCCATTGATTAAATATTCTTATAGTTGGATATTCTCTTCTCTTAAGGTCAAATTATTAAAGGACGAATCATTTGCTTTTGGGAAAATTCATAAAAACATAATAAAACATATTAACAAGGCTGATGTATGTTTATCAATAGGTGGGGATAACTATTGTTATGGTGAACAACCAGGTTGGTATGAAATAGATAGGAGGATTAAAGCTCAAGGAAAGAAGTTAGTTTTATGGGGATGCTCTATTGGGGAAGAGGATTTATCTCAAAGAAAACTTGAAGACTTAAAACTATTTGATCTTATTTTGGCACGTGAAACCCTTACATATAATCTATTAAAGAATAAAGGATTAACTAGTGTGAAGTTATGTGCAGATTCAGCATTTACAATGCAGAAAGAAGAATTACCTTTACCAAAGGGGTGGAAAAAAGGGAATACAATTGGAATAAATTATAGTCCTCTTGTTTGGAAAAGAAATAAAGAATCAAAGCAAGCCTTGATCAACCTTATTGAATATATAATTACAGATACTGATATGACAATTGCTCTTACTCCCCATGTGATAGAAAATGGAAATAACGATTATGAAATACTTCTTTCTTTCTATGAATACTTCAAGCATACAGATAGAGTGATAATTTTACCCAATGATTTAAATGCAATGCAGTATAAAGGGTATATTGCTAGAATGAGATTCTTTATTGGGGCAAGGACACATTCTACTATTGCAGCATACTCCAGTTGCGTTCCCACAATGGTGTTAGGATACAGCGTGAAATCTAGAGGGATATCTAAGGACATTTTCGGGGAAGAAAAATTAGTATTAGGTATTGGGGAAATATCCGATAGTGACGTATTGCAAAACAAATTTAATGAATTAATGATTGAAGAAACTCAACTTAAAGAAAAACTAATTAAATCAATTCCGAATATTCAGATAATGTCTAATAAAGCAGTAGAATATTTAAATGAGGTATGCTATGAAAAAGAACCTTCTATTTGTTATTCCTAGTCTGGAAGTCGGTGGCGGAGAGAAAAGCCTTGTCAATTTATTGGCACAAATAGATTATGATTTATATAATGTGGATTTATTTCTCTTTAATCATTCTGGATTGTTTCTTAAACTAGTGCCGCAATCAGTAAGAATTTTGGGTATGCAAAATAATTATCATGTATTTACACAATCCCTTATTAAGTCAATATGTTCTTTTATATTAAAAGGGAAGGTGAATATGGCATTTAATAGATTAATGTTTTCTACTAAAAATAGAATATTAAAAAATAAAGCAATTTCTGAACAATATTCATGGCGGAATTTGAGCTCATCTCTGAATGGTTTAGAAAAACAATATGACCTTGCAATAGGATATCTTGAAAAGTCGTCAATTTATTTTGTAGTGGATAAAGTAATAGCTAAGAAGAAAGTTGGATGGATCCATACTAATTATTCAAGTTCAGGAATGGATAGCAATTTTGATTACTCATTTTTTAAAAAATTAGATACTATTGTAACTGTATCTGAGGAGTGTCGCAAATCAATTGAAGAAAACTTTAAAGAACTCGAAAAGAAAATTAGAGTTATAAAAAATATAGTATCACCAAATGTTATTAAAACACTTTCAAATGAGAAGATTTACATTGAAGATGAAACGAAAAACAAAAGTATAAATATTATAACGGTGGCAAGATTAAGCTATGAAAAAGGTTTAGATTTAGCAATAAGTGCCTGTGAAAAGTTAATAATTAACGGGTATAAAGTCCAATGGATGGTGTTGGGAGAAGGGAAAGAAAGGTCAAAGTTAGAAGAATTAATAAAAGCAAAAGGTCTAACTAAAAATTTCAAATTAATGGGCAATAAAGAAAACCCCTATCCTTTTATTAAAAATTCAGATATTTATGTACAACCGTCTAGATATGAAGGCAAGTCAATTGCGCTAGATGAAGCTAAGATATTAAATAAACCAATAGTTACAACTAATTTTGAAACTGCTGTAGATCAGATACTACATGAGGTCAATGGATTATTGGTGGATATAAGTGAACAAGGGTTATTTTCGGGAGTAGAGAGACTTTTAAACAATAAACAACTTAGAGATAAGTTTATATTTAATTTGTCAAAAGAAAAATTAGGTACTGAAGAAGAAATTTCTAAGTTATATGAACTCTTGGAGGATTGATCTAAATGAAAAAAAACATCCTGTTCATTATGAATAACTTAAACTGTGGAGGTGCAGAAAAAGCTCTTATCTCCCTTTTAGAATCAATAGACTATAATGAGTATGATGTGGACTTGTTTTTATTTAAACATGAAGGGATATTCCTTGAAAGAATACCCAGCAGAGTATGCTTACTAGAAGAACCTAAAGAATATAGGTTCTTTGACATGTCGTTTAAACAAGCCATCATAGATTCTTTGAAGAAAGGTAAATTTGACGTTGCTATTTTAAGAGTACTTGCAGGATATGTATTTAAAAAAGAGAAAAATGGAGTTTTATGCGAACAAAAGGTATGGAAATATATATCTAAATCTTTAAGTAGGATCAATAAAAAGTATGAAGCAGCAGTAGGGTATCTTGAAAAGAGCCCTATTTATTTTTGTATTGATAAGGTAGACGCAAAAAGGAAAATAGGATTTATACACAATGACTACAATAAACTTGGAATGGATTCAACAATTGATAATAAATATTTTAAGAAGTTAGATAAAATTATTACTGTTTCACAAGAGTGCGCCACTGTTTTAAGAAAAGAGTTTGAAATTTACAGCAATAAAATAGAGGTCATGCATAACATAATTTCTCCAAATATTATTAAAAAAATGTCTTATTTACATTCAGGTATTATGCAAGGAGGCATTAAAATAGTATCTGTTGGAAGGTTAACTCAACAAAAAGGATTTGAATTAGCAATAGATGCATGCAAAACCTTAGTAGAAGAAGGGTACGATATAAAATGGTATGTAATTGGGGATGGTAATGAAAGAAGAAAAATAGAAAACTTAATAGAAAAACATAATCTCCAAGAGCGTTTTATTTTGTTAGGAATTAAAGATAACCCTTATCCTTATATTAGAGAGTCTGATATTTATGTTCAGCCTTCAAGATTTGAAGGGAAATCGATTGCTATTGACGAAGCTAAGATTTTAAACAAACCCATCATAGTAACTAATTTCAGTACTGCAAAAGATCAAATTAATCACGAAGAGAACGGATTAATTGTAGGAATGAATGGTCCTTCAATTGTAGCAGGAATAAAAAGATTATGTAACGATGAAAGTTTAAGAAGTAGATTAATACACAATTTATCACAAGCGGATCTTGGGACTGAATCAGAAATTCTTAAACTATATGAATTCATAGAAGCTGGATAGAAAAGGGGGTATATTCTAATGCCAATAACCATAATTGTATTTTTATGTATATTTTTATTAATAGGTTTAATAGCTTTTTTTGATTTCTATCCTGTCTTGAAAGAATGGTTGGGGAGAATTTATATAGGGAGAATTAACGATAAAAGAAGATGGAATGATATGATTACTAGCATTGGTATTAGGTGGTTAAATAACACTCCAAAGATTAAGGTTACTGATAACAACAGGCTGGTAATTATTGAAATACTAAAACGTAATTATTCACATAGAGCAATTCAACATTGGCAAGAAGCTGCGATATTATTAGGATTAAATGAGTACTTTAAAAAAAGTGGTGATAAAAAAGTTATTCAAGAAATCAATGAATACCTTTTTTCAAAATTAGATAAAAGTGGTCAATGGATACACAAGCCCAATAATGTCGATGCTGCTATATTAGCATACGCAATCATGAAGTTAGATTTTATTGATTCAAATAATATTAAGAACGCTTTAGATTACACTTGGAGTATGATAAAAGAGCATATTGGTGAAGATGGGACAGTGCAATACAGAAGGGGGATGGAAAAAAACAGGTATGTAGATACCATTGGATTTATATGTCCATTTTTAATATGTTATGGCATCAAGTTTAAAAAAAGTGAGTGCATAGAATTAGCTATGAAGCAAATTCAGGAATTTGAACTACATGGAATGTTAGATCAAAGTAGTATACCTTTTCATGCTTACAATATAGACAATAAAATTCCACTAGGGCTATATGGTTGGGGGAGAGGCATGGGTTGGTATGCGATTGGATTAATAGATTCATGGAGTGAGTTACCTAATAATAATAAATATAAAAAAGCGTTGGAGGCCAGTGTAATTAAATTTGCTCGAGATGCAATAAAATTCCAACAGCCCAATGGGGGGTGGAATTGGGCTGCTCCAAGAGATGAAACTAGAGGAGATTCTTCAACAACGGCAACCCTAGCATGGTTTATGGCTAATGCATCTCATATTAAAGTCATTTCAAATGAATGTGCAGCAAGTACTGAAAAAGCATTAGATTATTTAAGGAGGGTCACTCGAAGGAACGGTGAAGTAGACTTTTCTCAAGGTGATACTAAAGATATAGGAGTATATTCTATGCACTTCAGTATTCTTCCATTCACTCAAGGGTTCAGCATAAGATGCATGAATTATATATTTAATGAATAGAAATTCTGGGAATACACGCACGGGGGTGATATTATCAGTCAATTAATAAGTTTTATAATTCCAGTATTTAATGGGGAAAGATATTTATCTAGATGTATTAATTCAATTCGTCAAAAAGCAAGTGAAAACATCGAAATAATTTTAATTAATGATGGTTCTACTGATAATAGTGGAAAAATCTGTGATGAGTTTGCTAAAAAAGACGAAAGTATATCAGTTAAACATATACAAAATAGTGGAGTATCCATTGCAAGAAATATTGGAATTAGTATGTCGAGGGGATCATGGTTGTTTTTCTTAGACTGTGATGATTATATAGAACAGGATACAATAGATATAATAAATAAATGTATATCAACAAATAATCAATATGACATGATATTGGGAAGTTTTAATTACGTAAGGAAGTACAGTATAGATTACATTGAAAACAGATACTATTCTACTGAGGGGGTTAGTCTAGTACCAGAATATGGTTTGTGGAAAGTGAAAATTTTAATGGGATCATTTGTAGTAAAAAGAGCTGTAGTAATAAACAATAAAATTTCATTTAATGAAAATACTTTATATGGGGAAGATGTTGAGTTTATTAATTATTGTTTGATTAACTCAAAAGAGGTAAAAGTAATTCCTAATCCATTTTTTAATTACAATATTCACGAAGAGTCTGCGATTGGGAAGGTCAATTTTAGAAGATTTGACTCCTTCGAGGCAAGGAGTAGAACCTTGAATTATATAAGAGAAAGGCACCCAGAGAAACATAATATAGAACAGTTGTACACTCAAATTTTATTACCTGAAGCTATTATTGAGAATATAATTCTTCTTTGTAGAAACGGAAAAAATTTATATAAAATTAAAAAATTCTTATTGCAAAAAAATTATTACAGTATATTACAGTCAGCTGAAGATAGTGAATTCACTCCAGACTATTTAAAAATAAAGATCAGAAAATTCTTAAAAAACGAGAGACTTATGTGGGTAGAATACTTTATAATTGATCTTTATTATAAATTTCGTGAAAACTTGGGTTTATTCAAAAGGAGGATTTTCGGGTGGAAATAACATTATTTCCTCCCATATACAATTGAAAT
>NZ_LIXZ01000028.1 GCF_001305855.1 Rossellomorea vietnamensis
TGATTAAGTCTATATAATTGTGTAAATAAAAAAGGGCCATTTTAATTCCCATGATACAATGTTTTCGACCAAGAAAATCTGTACATGGAGGAATTAAAAATGACCCAACTTAATCTTACTTTAAATATTGAAGATTTAAAAGACCAGGTGGCTAACTCTGATCTCGATGCCCTTGTTAAATCTTCCCTCGTCTTAGTGCTTAATGAGTTTATGGAAAAAGAACGTAATGACTACTTAAATGCTAAGGCTTATGAGAGAACAGATGAACGATTAGACTACCGAAATGGCTACTACAATCGTGATTTTGTCATTTCAATCGGCAAGCTTACTTTAACCGTTCCTCGTACGAGGAATGGGGCATTCTCCACTTCATTATTTGAAAAATACAAGCGTGTAGATCAGGCACTTGTGCTTTCAATGATGGAAATGGTGGTCAATGGAGTTTCTACTCGAAAAGTTACTAAGGTAATGGAACAGCTTTGTGGTGAAAGTGTATCTAAATCACTGGTTTCTAACATTACAAAAAAATTAGATCCGATTGTAAATGAGTGGGCAACACGCCCTCTTAATGTCATGTACTACAAATATGTATACGTTGACGCTATGTACATTAAGGTGAGAGAGCATCAACGAGTGGTATCCAAAGCGGTCTATATTGCGATTGGAATCAATGAGAAGAATAAAAGAGAAATTATTGGCCTCAGCGTGAATCATGCAGAGTCTAAATCTGGGTGGATTCAATTCTTTGATCACTTAAAATCCAGAGGATTTCAATCCCCTCAAATGATAATTTCTGATGCTCACGAGGGCTTGAAAAGCGCTATAAGAGAATCTTTTATAGGGGCAAGTTGGCAGCGCTGCACCTTTCATTTCAAGAAAAATATCATTGATGTGATGCCTAAAAAAGACTCTCGTGAAGCCAAACAAATCATCAAAAAAATTTTTGATGCCTCTACTCCACAAGAAGCCAGAGAAATCAAAGATGGATTCATTACTCTATTCGAAGAACGAAGTTCTTATCAAAAGGTTATAAGGGTTTTAGATGATGGATTTGAAGACGCGATTCAGTTCATGAATGAGCCTCAGGAATATCATCAAAAATTAAGAACCACAAATAATTTGGAAAGATTAAATTCTGAAATACGGAGACGTGAACGTGTCATTAGAATTTTTCCAAATACGCAATCAGCATTTCGACTAATTGGAGCAGTTTTGATGGAGCAGGAAAAAGACCTTGATCCAGGGAACAGAAAATATCTCTATTGAATTTTCAATTTTCGAGGGGGTCCTCCAGCTAGCTGGAGGACCCCCTAAGAACAATAACTAATATTGGTTGAAGACATAGTATATGAATTTACACAATAAAGTGGACTTGACTCAATAAGTGGAATATGTCCGCTTATTATGATAGCGAACCAGTTACTTAAATGAAAAATGCTTGGAGCATCTGTCTCCAAGCATTTTTATTTTCTTTATGAAGTCTTCACTGGCTCATTAGACAGTACACCTGATGGAACTTTCCTGAAAATACGAGGCTTCGTCTTCCATAACGAAAACAACACACACCCCGCCAAAACAATGATACTCCCAACAGCCTGAAGACTATTCATCTTCTCTCCCAAAAAGAAGAACGCCAACAAAGCTGTGAATACAGGATTAAAGTTCAAGAACAACCCTGATGTACTAGGCCCGAGCTTATTCACCCCGACATTCCAAAGCACCATGCAGACAACCGTGGAAATCACGCCGGTATACAGGATCGACTGCACGAAGGAAGCATCGACATTGGTCACACGGAAATCATGAAGATTAAAAGGAAGCAGGATAATAAGTCCAAATATACCTGAATAAAGAATGGACATCATCGGAGTGACGCTCTTCATCGCCCACTTGCTGCAAACGGAATAGAAACCCCACATCACAACGGCAGCAAGCATGTACAAATCCCCATCATTAAACTGCAGAAAATAGATCATCTCTATGTTTCCTTTGGACAGGACAAGCAACACGCCAAAGAGTGACAAGAACATGGAACACAGTTGAAAGGCGTTCATCTTTTCCTTCAGAAAAATAAAAGAAATTCCGGCAATGGAAAACATATTTAACGTAGAAATCAGGCCAACATTGGTGGCGGAGGTCTTCTCAAGTGCCATGAATTGCAGTCCCTGAAAGAGGGCTACCCCTGTCAGCCCCATGAGGGATAATGGCAGAATCGATCGTACGGGTGGAACGAGATTCTTTTCCTTCCACCAGACCATCGGGAATAGGCAGACGACGGCAATAGCCCATCTCAATATCGTCAACGTTCCCGGAGATGCGTGTTCCACAAGTGATTTTCCCACGATGAAATTGCCTCCCCAGAGAAGACTGGTCAATAATAATAGATAATGATATTTCACGTCATTCAGCCCCTTTTCACAGAGCCACTGTGCACAATGACATTTACTATAAGAATAATTTTAACATTTTATCCGTTTTACAAAAGAACATATTGTATAATGAGGGTTATTCGAAATAATTGAAAGTATAATAGATTATCAGATTATAAAAATTCATTTATACATCGTTTTATCAGTGGTTTTCGGAACAATTGAAAAGGGTGGTTGAATCATGGAATCAGTTGTAAGCAGGGTATTGGATCAAATGGATATTCAGCTTTTGGATTTGCTGCAAAAGGACGGGCAGCTGAGCAATCTTGAATTATCAAAACGGGTCAACCTATCGGCACCGGCCGTTCACGCACGCATCAAGCGGCTCGAGACGGAAGGGTATATTAAGAAGCAGGTAGCCATTCTGAATCACGAAAAACTGGGGTTTGATTTACTATGTTTCGTGTTTATGAGCACGAATGAACACAGAACCGAAAAGCTGGAAGCAGTGGAAGGGACATTGGAATCGATGGAGGAAGTCCTTGAATGTCATTGTTTGACCGGGGAATATGATTATCTACTGAAAGTGGCATGCAAGGATCGCAAGGGATTGGAGCACTTTATTAGAAGGTTGAATGAGATGGGGATCACGAAGATTCAGACGAGTTTGGCGTTGAGGGAGATCAAGGATTCGACAGTGCTGCCGATCTTGGGGGATTGAGTGGGGGCTGGCCCCTTTAATGCTTGACCACTTGAATGGTAAATGAAACAAGGGGACAGGAAGGTACTCCTATCCCCTTGCCTATTTTAATACTCACCCTATCACAAAATATGATCCCCGGATGGTACCGGCCAGTTTGGATTTCTGCCTCGCAAACTTAAACTTCCCTTCAAGCTCCTTCGGTATTTCCATATCTTCAGAAAATTTATACATCTTGAAATCTACTGTATAGGACATAATCATTTCTCCTTGTTTCTTTATTTCATCACAACAGGAATCCACATTTCTCCATACACCATTCCGTTTCGCTGCCCCATCTCTACCACTGTATTCGGCCCTCCAACATAGGCAAAGTCCTTTGCTTCCGGCAGGACACGTCCAAAGGCGATGCCGGAAACCGTCTGATCCAGTTCCTCTGCAGTATGTCCCTCTCCTTCTATAACGAGATAGGTTCCCTTGGGAAATTGAATGGCTTTGGCTTCTTCAGGGGCAGCCGATGCTTTTGCCATGACCCCGCCATGATGCATCATCTTTCCATTTATCGCTTCATTCACGGCGAAAATGTAATCATTGGATGCGATGGGTTTTAACGAGTCCAGTGTTCCATCTTGAATGATTTCTTTCCAAAAGTCTGCCTTTTCCCTGTTTAAACCGGCCATATCCGTGTAGTGGCTCTTCAGTTCGGTTCCCACGCCTACAACGGTGAAGGATTCTTTTTCTTCTAACGTATAATCTGACATTGTCAAAACCTGCCTTTTCAATGATTTGTTGTCTTCAACAATTGATATGTATATACTAACGTTTAATTGTGTCAAAAAATGATACTGTTTAGGAGGTCCCATGAAAAAAGTTGAACGGATAAATGTGATCATGCGTTATATCAATAATCGAGCCCACTTTACGATTGCTGAGATCATGCGTGAGTTTGATATTTCAAGGTCGACGGCGATGAGGGATATCAGGGAGATTGAGTCCATGGGGATGCCCCTCGTTTCTGAAGTTGGACGGGATGGCGGTTATTTTGTCATGCACAATTCTGTCCTGCCTGAGGTCCGCTTTACCGATAATGAGGTGAAAGCTCTATTTATCGCGTTTATGGCGACAAGAAATCTTCAGCTTCCTTATTTGAAGAGTCGCCAGTCCCTGGCAGAGAAACTTCTCAGTCTCATTTCAGAACAACAACAGGATACCCTCGTTCTGCTAAATAAGATCTTGCTCTTTGAAGGAACCAATCCCCATAATCCTGACATCCTTGATCTTTCGGACCTTCCCCATCCCATGCTGGAAAAACTGTTACAGACTCTGCTGTCGGACAGGTGTTTATTAATAACGATTGAAGAGAATGTCATGAAAACCTACCCCATCTATCTCTTGCAGCTCTATCGTGAAAAAAGCCATTGGCATATCGAAGGGTTCAATTTGAATGATGATAAGAAACAGGTCTTTTCAGTTGACCAACTCACCGATGTCCAACCGTACCCAAACAGAAAAAGAAGAAGTGAACAAGAGATTCTGGACCATCTGAAAAAACAGGTAGAAGTCATGAATGTGATCATCGATCTCGGTCCGGAAGCGATTGCTCAGTTCAAAAAATACCATCCTAAAAACGTTTCCCTTTCTTATACCAATCCATACCACAGTACTGGAGTTCTAAAGACTTTTGTTGATGCGACTAAATCTGAAGGAGTAAAGGAAATGGCCAATTGGATCATGTTCCTCGGTGAAGATATCAGCATAAGGAAAGTGCCAGATGAAGTTTTGGATGTTTTACATGGAAGATTTGATTTATTCTGTCTTTGAATGATCTTAAGTATGTCGTGGCAAATACCAAGTGATTCCAGTCCTTGATACCTGGGGATTGACCTTATTTTTATTACACCTGAAAGTTCTGAAAAATTTTTGACACACATATTAGGAACTGCTAATATGATGGAGATACATATTAGAAAAATCTAATATGAAGGGTGGACCTTTAAATGGATAAGAAAATTGATTTAGAGACAAAAGTGAAGTTCCTGCAGGGATTTGCGCACAGGATCAGGATTCAGATATTGGAAAGTATCAAGACAGAAGAGAAGACGGTTTCTCA
This sequence comes from Rossellomorea vietnamensis, assembly GCF_001305855.1. Taxonomy (GTDB): domain Bacteria; phylum Bacillota; class Bacilli; order Bacillales; family Bacillaceae_B; genus Rossellomorea; species Rossellomorea vietnamensis_A. The sequence goes on from NZ_LIXZ01000028.1 coordinate 5,180, forward strand.
GATTGTCAGTGAACTGGACGGGAGTCAGTCAAGTGTATCCCAGCATCTTGCCTGCTTGAGGGGATGCGGCCTGATTGTTGGCCGACAGGAAGGAAAGTTTACGTACTATAGCCTCAGCAACCAGCATGTGCACGATTTGTTGACGATGTTCGATGTGGTACTTGATGAAGTAGATGACGATGTGGCGTGCTGTAGGCATCATATTGAATAAAGGGTGAAGGAAATGGGAGAGTCATGTTGCAACTCGAAAGACAACGAAAACCGAAGTGCTCAACATAAAACAGAGAACACGAAAAGCTGCTGTAGCGCCAATGAAGCTTCTGCTGAACAGGATCTTAAGACAAACTCATGTTGCACCAGCGAAGCTGTCGAGATGGGTAAAGGAGCATGCTGTTCCGGAGATTACCTCGCATCTGAACAAGCTCAATACAGGATATATGGCATGGATTGCCCATCCTGCGCACTCTCCATCGAGAAATCTCTCGTCAAGTTGGAGGGAATCGGCGAGGCAAAAGTCAACTATAACACAGCGAAGCTTCACGTAACCGGGAACTCACTTGATCGAGTAGAAACGGAAGTACAAAAGCTTGGATTTAAAATCGAACCGATCAACGAAAGGAAAGACATCAGAACCTATATGGTCGAAGGGATGGATTGCAGCAGCTGTGCCAAGAGCATAGAAAACCATCTCCACACCATTCCCGGCGTCCGGCAGGTAAATGTTCATTTTTCAACCGGAAAAATGAAAGTGGACCATGAGAATAGTGTGGAAGAGATTATCTCGGAAGTGTCCAAGATAGGATTTCGTGCATCGCTGCCAGCTAAAGGTGAGCAAGACGTTTCCTCTATCAAAGAAGGATATGGGAGCATCATCACTTCAGGAGTCTTGATCGCACTTGGATTCTCAGGGTCATTTATGGGCATTTCCCCTTTAGTGGTCACGCTTCTATACGCAGCTGCCATGATCATAAGCGGCTACAAGCCGGTAAAAAGTGCGTTTTATTCCGTTAAGAGCCGTTCCCTGGATATGAATGTACTGATGTCAGCGGCTGCCATCGGGGCGGCATTGATTGGTGAATGGCTGGAAGGGGCAACGGTTGTTTGGTTGTTTGCCCTCGGAACGACGCTTCAGACGATGTCCATCGAGAAAACGAGGAGCTCCATCCGGAACCTGATGAACCTCGCACCATCGGAGGCGTGGATAAAAGTCGGGAATCAATTAATGAAAAAGCCGGTCGAGGAAGTGGCGGTTGGTGAAGTCCTCGTGGTGAAACCGGGAGACAGAATCCCGTTGGACGGAGAAATCCTATCGGGTGAATCAAGCATCAATCAGGCACCGATCACAGGTGAATCCATCCCTGTTGACAAGGAACCAGGCGATACAGTGTACGCCGGGACCATCAATGAAAATGGATCTCTTGAAGTAGGGGTGACAAAGCTAGTGGAAGATACGACGATTTCCAAGATCATTCACCTTGTGGAAGAAGCACAGGAACAGAAAGCTCCGACCCAGGCGTTCATTGATCGCTTCGCGGCGATTTATACACCGATCGTCTTTGTATTGGCTCTCGTGATGATGGTACTGCCTCCACTCGTTGGGTTCGGCACGTGGGGAGAATGGTTCTACAAAGGCCTTGAACTGTTAGTGGTGGCCTGTCCGTGTGCCCTTGTCATTTCCACACCTGTCGCGATCGTCTCGGCGATTGGAAATGCGGCAAAGAACGGAATCTTGATCAAAGGCGGCACCTTCCTTGAAAAAGCGGGAAGCATCACCGCCATTGCGTTTGATAAAACGGGCACCCTGACGGAAGGGAAACCGCGTGTGGCGTATATCAAATCCTTCGATGCAACGGAAGAAGAACTGTTATCCATCGCTCTGACGTTAGAAGAGTACTCCACTCACCCCATCGCAAAGACTATTGTGACGTCTGCGCATGAAAGAGGAATTCAAGCAAAAAGTGGTGAATCGTTTAAGAACATTGTGGGGAAAGGTGTTCAGGCAAAGGTTGGTGGAGTCACCCATTATGCAGGAAACACCAAACTGTTTGATGAGAAGGGTATATCCCTGGGTGGAGCCAGACAGATGATCAAAGAGCTCCAAACTAAAGGGAAAACTGTCGTGATCATCGGTTCGGATCAAGGTGTCATGGGAGTCATCTCCGTTGCTGACTCGATCCGGAAGACGACAGTCCGCTCCCTTGAGGGGTTAAAGGCTGCAGGGATTCGGGATGTGGTCATGCTGACAGGGGATAATGAAGGAACGGCAGAGATGATTGCGAAGGAAGCCAATGTGAATCGCTATTTTGCCGAACTTTTACCAGAAGATAAGGTGAACGTGGTGAAGACCTTACAGATTGAAGGACATAAAGTAGCCATGGTCGGTGACGGGATCAACGATGCGCCGGCCTTAGCCACTGCGGATCTCGGAATCGCCATGGGAGGGGCAGGGACCGATACGGCCATGGAAACGGCTGATATTGTGTTGATGGCCGATAATCTGGATCAGTTGCCGCATACCATCAAGTTAAGCCGAAGAGCACTGGCGATCATCAAACAGAACATCTGGTTCTCGCTGATTGTGAAGTTTGCCGCACTGGTCCTGATTTTTCCAGGGATCCTGACACTATGGCTGGCAGTCCTAAGCGATACGGGAGCAGCGATTATTGTGATTCTGAATGCTCTTAGGCTGGTGAAAGGGAAATAATAGAAGGAGAGAGGTTGCCTACAGGTGAGTTATCATCCGAGGTGACCTCTCTTTTTTGAGGGACGGTTAATACCCTGCTTTTTGGGAGAATGGTAGAGTAGGAACCGTCTCGTGCTTTTTATTTTGAAAAATTCACTTTGAACGTGACCGATTTCCTTTCAATTACGTCTAAGTGTATAGGGAAAGGGGGAACAGTTTTGGACCAACAAGAATTAAATGAATGGTTTAATAAATATGGAGAATCGATCCTCACATACATACTTTTAATGGTACGGGACTACCAACAATCCGAGGATTTAACACAGGAGACCTTTCTAAAAGCCTATAGAAGTAAACAACAATTTAAAGAGAGAGCCTCTGTGAAAACATGGCTATTTTCCATTGCACATAATGTGACGATCGACCACTTTAGGAAGAAGCACCCGATGAAACACTATCTGGGCTTAACGATGGAGGAAAAAGACGGCATGCCGTTACCTGAACAAATCGTCGAGATGAATGAAGAATCGGAAGAATTATATAGAGCCATTCAACAATTAAAGCCAACGTACAAACATGTCATCATTTTAAGAAAGTTGAAAGAATTTTCAACATCCGAAACAGCCCATGTGTTGAACTGGTCAGAGAGTAAAGTGAAAATGACGTTAAGAAGAGCGCTGGTTGAACTGGAAAAGATATTGACGAGGGGAGGGACCATCAATGAAATCAACCGATCCATTTAAAGAATTGGAAGAACAGCTAAAGGTAACAGACGAATCGAAAGATCAGCTTCGAAGTAAAATTATGCAGAGCACAAATGAAAAGAAGAAGATCCATTTTAAAAAATATGTCTGGATTGCTGCAGCGTGTATACTCTTTATTGTCACATCCCCGTTCTATTCAACGACCATGGCTAGTATTGTGGCGAAAGTGTTACCAATCACGATCACTCCTCAAATTTCAGACGGAGAACCTAATCCCAATTTGACTTCTGACCTTTTTAAACTAGTCGAAAAGGAAGGATTCAGAGTTAGTTCAGTAGGAACAACACCGTCTCCCTTTACGATTGAAGTGTCACTCGTGTTGGAGGATTCAACATTAAAGCAAGCGAAAGAAGATCTTGAAGCCAAGATCACCAGTTATTTATATGAAAATGGATATGACGATTACGAATTAAAGATAACGGAAGCACCTGAAATTCCCACTCATGAGGGAAGCGATGGCTTAAACAAGGAATATGATAAAGTACGAAAAATTGTGAAGGAAGTATTCGCTTCCTATGGATATGCCGAAGAGGCTGAATATGAGTTAGCAGGTATGAAGGGGACCGGCGCCTCAACAGTCGTCACCATTGATATGCCGGACCATATTGATGAATCAAAGGAAATCATTGCAGACATTGAAAAAGAAATAGAACGACAGGATCTAGATGTGAAAGAGGTTGAGGTGAATACTTTCAATTTACAGCATCGTCTGCAGGATAATCGTTGGTCCATGATCTCTTCTGATATTTATGATGCCATGGCAGGGAAATCGACATATAAATTGGCTGGGCTATCGTACCAGGTGAAGGATGGACACTCTTATGTTTGGATAAAAACAGATCTGGATAAACCACTTCCTCAAGAGCAGATTGAAGAAATTGAAAAAGCCATACAAGACTATTTGACTTTACCTGAAACGAAAGAGCAGATACGTGATGATGAGTATACGATTGAATTTTTATTGAAGAATGGGAAGTCGTTTGTGGAGATATCGAATCAATAGTTTTTTCGGATAAGTTTAAGAGTTCCGTTTTCAGGTGAAGAATTGACGTGTGATGGGTATACGTTCTTTAATGATTATGATGGGAATTTTAAAAAGGGTCGTACTTATCGATTGGGAGATCAGGCCAAACACCAGAGCTGATGAATAGACGGAATAATTCCGCTTAATTAGTTTTTTCTATTAAAAAAGGCTGAAATAGACGGAATAATTCCGCCTATTTACTCAGAAATACAAAAATGTTCGATCTTTTCTGTACATAAGCGGAAATCCTCCGGTTATTTATCCCAAAAACAAGGTCCGAGCTGACTATAGCCGGAAAATCTCCGCTTATAAACTCGCCAAATTTCCTACTGCTGGTTCTATATGGTGAAATATAACTGTTGGATTTGAGGCGAGAGGGAGTTCACGAACATCCTCCCCACTAACTCCATCATTGAATTCATAAAATAATTAGTGTACGATAAAAAGAAATTTTAACGAACGAATCCTAGTGGAAAGTATAGAAGGGACACTTACAAAGCGAACGGTATGATTTTTTCATAATAGGCAGATTCGTTTTGGGAGGGGTCTCTTTTCTGGTTTAAGGAGGACGCCAGCATGACGCACTACATAAATGAACTTACAGACTTCTTCTGGCAGCATGATATCTATTTCCGGATTGTGGTGAGTGCGGTGTTGGGGTTCATCATTGGATGGGACCGGTCTTCGAAGAACAAGCCGGCCGGTTTGAAAACCTATACGTATGTTTCGGTGGCTTGTACGTTGATTACGATTGTTTCGATCGAAGGCGCCGATATGCTCAGTGAACCGGATAGCGGGAAGATGATGGATCCACTCCGTCTCGCTGCCCAGATAGTATCGGGGCTCGGGTTCTTAGGTGCAGGGGTGATCCTGAAAGATGGTCTGCGGGTGAAAGGGCTCACGTCGGCTGCGATGATTTTCTACGTCGGGGGTATCGGAATCGGTATCGGAGCAGGGTTTTATTCGATTGTCATCTTCGCCACCCTTGTCACCTTCATCATGACGAGGATCGGTAACTTTTTTGAAGAACGAGAGATCAAGGCAATGAGTCTGCCGAAGCTGCGGAAGAAAAATGATGAGAAAGACGAATAAATGCAGGGTGGGAACGGATGGTCTGTTCCCACTTTTTATTTTGTGAAGAATTTCATTGCCAACTTTTAGTTAATGTTGTATTATTGTGAATAATCAGACATATATATTAGACAGGTTTTAGTCTAAGGGTAGAGATGCGGAGAATCCCTGTGACCAATAAAATGCATGCCACATTTTTGTGCTGCAGTTTATTGTTCATGGGTTTTTTTATGAAAAAAAAGGGGAGGAAATGACATGAAGATCAGGCTTTTATCATTCGTTTTAGTGTTGATGGTTGTGTTTGCCGGATGCAGCAGCAGTGATACCGCTGGAGGCGAAACGACTGAAATCGATTTCTGGTTCCCGGTAGCGGTTGGCGGGGATGTAGCGAAGATCGTGGATGGGTTTGTGGCGGATTTCGAGAAAGAGAATCCCGACATCAAGGTGAACGCGAAATACGGAGGCAGTTATGCAGAGACGATGACCCAGGTGATGGCATCGGCCCAGGCAGGAAATTCACCGGAGCTTGCCGTATTATTCTCCATCGACCTTTTTACGTTGCTTGAGAATGACCTGATTGAGGAATTGACGCCGATGTTCGATGAAAAGTATCTGGATGATTTCTATGATGGATTCATGGCGAACTCTTCCATCGGGGATAAAGTATACAGCTTGCCGTTCCAGCGCAGTACGATCGTCCTTTACTACAATAAGGATGCATTCAAAGAAGCTGGACTTGATCCTGAATCTCCACCTGAAAACTGGGATCAGCTCGTGGAATACGGGAAGAAGCTGACGAAGAATGGCGGAAAGGATCAGTGGGGGCTTGAGATTCCGAGTACCGGCTATCAGTACTGGATGTTCCAGGCGTTAGCTCTTCAAACAGAGAAGAATATCATGTCCCAGGATGGAAAAGAAGTGTATTTCAATGCTCCATATGCAAAAGAAGCAATGGATTTCTGGTTATCACTTGGGCAGGAACATAAAATCATGCCTGAAGGTGTCATTGAATGGGCGACGGTTCCATCTGACTTCCTGAGTGGAAAAACGGCGATGATGTACCATACAACGGGTAACCTGACGAATGTGAAGAACAATGCAGATTTTGATTTTGGTGTATCATTCCTGCCGGCGAACGAGCAATACGGTTCCCCTACAGGAGGCGGAAATATCTACTTGTTCAAAGATCTGCCAAAAGCAAACAAGGAAGCGGCCGTCAAGTTCATGAAGTTCCTGACTGAACCGGAGCGGGTAGCTCAGTGGTCCATCGATACTGGATATGTAGCCACCATCGAATCAGCTTATGAGACAGATGTGCTGAAGAAGTATGTAGAGGAATTCCCTCCTGCACTGGTTGCCCGCGAGCAGCTTGAATATGCAGAGAGTGAACTCGCAACCTATCAAAATGGTGAAGTGCAGAAAATCTTCAATGATCATATTCAATCGATCTTAACGGGTCAAAGTCCTGTGGATGAAGGGTTGGACAACGCACAGAAGAAAGCAGAGAAAGTGCTTGAGCCATTTCAGTAAAGGGCAAATGGTGAAGCATTGAATGAGTGGAGCTCAAGTGGACCGTTTGCTGACCCCTTGAGCTCCTTTCACAAGAAAGGTGGGACTGATCGATGTCAACGAAGCATAGAAAATTCAGTTCCCGGGCAAGGAATAATCTGTTCGCCTACGGGTTGCTGTTACCTTCATTTATCTTTTTAACCTTGTTTACGTTTTATCCGACGCTCAAGTCGATTCAGTTAAGCTTCTATAGCGGTCCGATGACGAGGCTGCAATTTTCCGGATTGGAACAGTATAAGGAAGTCTTCGGAGATGAAATATTCAGGAAGGTTATCCTGAACAACATCCTCTTCATGATCGGGACCGTACCTACGAGTTTGTTCCTGGCGATGTATCTTGCCATCTGGTTGAATAAGAAAATGGCGGGAAGTGCTTTGCTCCGTACCTCCTTTTTCTATCCGACGATTGTTCCGCTTATTGCGGTGGCGAATATTTGGCTTTTCATCTATACGCCTCAGTATGGATTGCTCGATAACTTTCTTCATACGTTCGGCCGTGGGGATACAAGCTGGTTGGGGGACCCGAGTACCGTCATGGTTGCGATGATTGTCATGATCATCTGGAAAGATGCGGGTTTCTTTATGATCTTCTATCTGGCAGGACTGCAAAATTTGCCTAGTGACGTGTATGAAGCGGCTGAGATGGAAGGGGCAAAACCATTCCAGATGTTCCGTCATATCACATTCCCTCTGCTGATGCCGACGACGCTGTTCGTCATGATCGTGGCGATTACGAATTCATTCAAAAACGTCGACCACCTGTACATAATGACCAAGGGTGGACCGGATAATGCCAGTAATCTAATACTCTACCATATTTACGAAGCGGCGTTTACGAACTGGGACCTTGGAAAAGCCGCGGTGCTGACCGTGATCCTGATCGTCATCATGCTCGGTATCACCGCCTTCAACTATCTATACCTTGATCGGAAAATCCATTATTAAGGAGGGGAAGCGACGATGAAAAAATTGAACTACGGCATCATTATTGTTCTAGGGATTCTTTCATTCATCCCCCTACTTTGGGTGATCATCACTTCCTTCTCTCCGGGGAACCAAGTGATTAATGGAGGCTTTCCGTTCTGGGTCACGAATCCAACGTTTGATAACTACATTCAGGCATGGGAAACGGCACCTTTTTTGCAATACTATTTCAATACGTTCGTAATCGTATTTGGCGTTTTGATTGTTCAGATCGTCACCGTTACCCTTGCGGCCTATGCGTTTGCACGGGTGAACTTCACCGGGAAGAATGTATTGTTCATCCTGTTCCTGCTGCAGCTGATGATCCAGCCAGAAATCCTGCTGTTCCCGAACTACCAGGTCATCAGCCAGCTCGGACTCGTTAATACCAAACTTGCCGTCATGATGCCGTATTGGGCGTCGGCGTTCGGGGTCTTCCTGATGCGCCAGACGTTCAAGCAGGTTCCATTTGATCTTGATGAAGCGGCAAGAATGGACGGGTGTAAATGGTATCAAACCCTGTGGCATGTCTATATCCCATCGGCTAAACCGACCTATATAGCCTTTGCCCTAGTCTCGGTGAGTCACCATTGGAGCAACTTCATGTGGCCGTTGATCATCACGGATTCCGTGGAGTCCCGACCATTGACCGTCGGACTTGCGTTATTTGCACAATCCTATGAAACGGGAGCGCAGTGGGGGATGGTTGCCGCTGGTACGGTCATGGTCATCCTGCCGTTGGTCATTGCATTCTTCCTTTTTCAAAAACAATTCGTATCGAGCTTTATGCACTCAGGAATAAAATAGGAGGGGATCTGATGGACATTCATTTTTTAGGAACGGGGAGTGCGTATCCCGGTTCGGAACGCGACAATACATCCATCTGCTTCTCAAATGATGGTTATCATGTGCTGGTGGATGTCAGCGGCAATCCTTGCAGAAAGCTGAAGCAGCTGCAGGTGGATTTGAGGGAGCTTGATGCCGTCGTGTTCACCCATTTTCATATTGATCACATTTACGGTCTCCCGTCCTTGCTATGGGGGATGTGGCTTGAGGACAGGAGAAAGCCTTTAAGGATTCTATGTGATAAGCGGAATGAGAGGAAGCTTCAGGAATGGCTCTCGACGATGGAAGCCGATCAGTGGCCGATCGCCTTTGCGGTTGAGATCGAGACCTTTGATGGCGACGAGGAAAAAGAACTTCTGTCTGGAGGGGGAATGACATTTTCCTGCTTTAAGGCATTACATTCTGTTCCAACAGTTGGCCTTGAAGTACGATGTGCCGGCCGGGTACTCGTATATTCCAGTGATTCGGAAATCAGCGCACGGATTGGTGAGTATGACCATATAAATATGTTAATCCATGAAGCTACATCTGCCCGTAAAGTGGCAGGGAACCACAGCAGTCTTGTTGAAATTGTTGAAAAATATGACGTGGAAAGAATCGGGAAAATCGTTCTTGTCCACCTATCCGACGGAGAACCGTATGAAGAAGAGGTGGAAAAGCTCGGGACTTCAAAGGTCATCATCGGCGAAGACTTGATGACACAACATATGTAAATGAATAGGTACAAGGATAAAGATGAGGAGATTCCTTGGGTATGACGAAAAATCCAATTATTCAATTGGAGAAATCGTCATGCTCAAGGAATTTTTTATTGGATGGAGGGGGTACAGATGAAGAATCTAAAGGGGTATATTTTTGACTTGGACGGGACTGTGTATCTTGGTAAGCAATTGATAGAGGGAGCAGACACCACCATCAATGCACTTCTCAATGAAGGGAAAAAGGTGCTGTTTCTGACGAATAAGACCATTGAGTCCCGCCAGCGGTATGTGGAAAAGTTACATGGGTTCAATATCCGGGCTAACCTTGAGAACATTTTGAATCCGACGGTTACGCTGATTGACTATTTACGTGAACATCATCCCCAAGCGACATTGTATGTGATTGGTGAGCAGCCCATCAAGGATGAGCTGACACTTGCAGGATTCAGGGAAGGAATGACACCGGCCGAGGTGGATATCGTCGTGCTTTCATGGGACCGGGCTTTTCATTATGACCATTTGAATTTTGCCTACCAGTCGATCAAACTCGGCGCGAAAATGATTGCGACCAATCCTGACAAAACCTGTCCAGTAGAAACGGGCGATGTCCCGGACTGTGCGGGGATGATTGGGGCAGTGGAAGCGGTTGTCGGAAGAAAAATTGATGTACAGATCGGTAAGCCATCTATCCTGACAATCAAGGCAGCACTGAAGATATTACAACTGAAGCCGGAAGAATGCGTCATGATCGGTGATCGCCTGGAGACTGATATCCGGATGGGGATCGAAGCGGGGATGAGAACGGCCCTTGTACTGAGCGGGATAACATCGGAGGAGGATTTGAGGGGGACGGTTTGGACGCCGGATTATGTGTTGGAGTCGGTTAAGGAATTGTTGTCGGAAAAGACGTTATAGCAAAGCAAGGACGGTTCTTACTCTACTTTTGGGGGGAATGGTAGAGGCGGAACCGTCCCCGATTTGTCCTGGACGCCGGATTATGTGTTGGAGTCGGTGGGGGAGATTGTCTTGGGTGAGTGAGAATTTGATGAAGAAGGCTGGTGAAAAGGAAATGCATTAAGGGAAAGTATTTGGTAGGACTTCCATTGTTCTTCATTGAGTCATAATCCAAAGAATTGCGTCATTTTCAGGGGTGATCTTGCGTCATTTTCCGGATAATTGCGTCGTTTTTTTATTTATTGCGTCATTTTCCAACATAATTGCGTCTTTTGGAAAATACTGGGTTAAGAATCAGGATCTACTCCCTTGAGCACCCAATCCTTATCTATATTGACTGTATACCCCTCGTCCGTGAATCCGTCTTTAATACCCTCAAGGATGGATTCTCCATTAAGGATAAAGAAGGTTAACGCCAGAATAGATAACAAAATAATAGACCCGAAGATGATGGAAGGTATCATGCCCTTTTTCTTTTCCATTTTCAACGCCCCTTAACATATGTTTATTAATTAGACGGAAACCGATAATAGGAAGTTTCAATTTATTACCTCCACTTGAGCATACTGGGGAAGGTCGAAAGGAAATGATAGATACGGTACCGTCTTCGTTCTCTGCTTATTCCTTATGGCAGAAATGCTTCCGATTGCGAAGGACCTTTAAAAGACAGATGTTTCGTTACATAATTAATTTCCATTTAGTTCACGGATTAATTCTTTATCTTCTTCACCAATTTGCTCCATTTTTGATGTATTCTTACCCAATGTCTTAATTGAAATGGGTTTCTTACTATCTAATGTAATTTCGTATTGACCATTTAAATCAGTGTATATCACTTGAAGAGAGGTAATATTGTAATTTTCCCCAAGCCCTTCTATTATTTCTTTCGTAAGCGTTGCAGCCGTTTTAGAACTGTCCTCGGAAGTAATCTTCTCGCGGTTGATGATCCCTAAGAGATAAATTTTTTGGTACAGAGACATATTCTTGGAATATTCACCATCAGCCAGAACCGAGCTAAACAAGTGTGCATCGGGCAACTCAATATTGTCTCTATATGAATCTTTTAACTTATTGTAATCACTTTGGAATTCATTATTTAACTCATTTGCTAGTTTCTCATCAACAATTAGATTATGTAAAAGATCATAAGAAAATTGGCTTCCTAATTGAGGGAGGTACACTTCATATGAGGAATCTTCGAAGTTGAATTGTGGTTTGGAGACACTTTTATTAATACCATATACTTGCTCTACATAATCGGTGATTTTTGCTTTTGCTATATAACTACCGAAAGGAATACCTTTAAATAAAGAGTAAATCGATATAAGAAGAAACGAAAAAATAAGTGTTAATATAATTTGGAATATCCGTTTTTTATTCATATAAGTCACCCCATCCGATAATAGTGTGTTTCACAATACCAACTATTAGACTGCAACAAATCCTGTGTGAATTTCTTACACTGTACTATTTTATACTCACTTACTTGCTTGTAAAAATATGTATGGTGTAATTATACACTTTATGTATTCATTTACAACTAAATTTATTAAAAAAAATACGAATCTACATTGCATAGTCGTTGTGATGTCATATTATTACATCTCCAACACCCCCCTTTTGTGCTTCCACCATAACTCAACCCACAAATATTTGTGTCCCGAGCACGTTGTTTCCGAGCCACTATTCCCGTTATAATTTTCTTAAGATTTACATTTCTTCGTTTAATCACCCCGTGCTTGAGGTAACAGTCACTATAAGAAGTATAAGGAGGTGTTGTAATCATGGAAGCAATCAGTAAGCGCTTTTTCCTGTTTCTTTCACACAATAAGGCATTGGATAAAATGGCTAAACGGTGGGGATCGAGATTTGGGGCTAACAAGCTTGTAGGTGGAGAAACCTTTTTACAAGCGATTCCATTGATTACGCAATTGAACGAGGAGGGGTTCCAGGTAACGGTCGATCACCTTGGTGAGTTCGTCGATTCCACAGATGTGGTCCGGGAGAATGTCCAAGGATGTATTCAGAGTATCAATGCCATCGCGTATCATGGGCTGAACACTGAAATTTCTGTTAAACTGACCTCCTTGGGATTGGATATCAGTCAAGATCTTGTCATGGAAAGCATGGAGTTGATTCTGTCGAAGGCAAATGAAAGCGGAATCACGGTCACTCTCGATATGGAGGATTCCTCGAGGTGCCATGCCATCCTTGACGTTTACAAGAAGCTCCGTCAAAAGTACGACAATGTGGGGACGGTGATCCAATCTTATCTATATGTTTCTGATAAGGATGTGGATGATCTCAATCAGTATTCCCCTTATTTGAGACTTGTGAAGGGTGCATATAATGAATCGGGTAAAGTGGCGTTCCAGGAGAAGAAAAAGGTGGATGAGAATCTGAAGCATCTTATCAAGAAGCAGCTCTTGAACGGCCATTATACAGCGGTCGCAAGCCATGACGAAGCAATCATCGATTACACCATCGGATTAGTGAAAGAACACAATATCCCGAATGATCGCTTCGAGTTTCAAATGCTTTACGGAATGCGGAACCAACTGCAATCCGAGTTACTGAAAAAAGGATATACCGTCCGCATTTACCTGCCATATGGCGAGGACTGGTTCGGGTATTTCATGCGACGTCTGGCGGAAAGACCGGCAAACATCGCATTCGCACTTAAAGGAATTTTCAGCAAGTAGTCTTTTAAAAAACATCCAGACAGAATGTAATCAGAAAGGAATGTGAAGAGAATGAGTAACGGAATTTACAACATCCCAACACCTACAAATGAGCCTGGTAATACATATGCCCCAGGTACGAAAGAAAGAGAAACGCTAAAAGCTGAATTAGAGCGCCAAGCTGGTCTAGAGGTTGAAATCCCGGTCATCATCAATGGTGAGGAAATCAAGACAGATACAGTGAAGCAAGTGGTAATGCCACACGATCACAAACATGTATTGGCTACCTATTCACAAGCAGGTGAAAAAGAGCTTCACGATGCAGTGGAAGCAGCAATGGCTGCAAAGGATTCTTGGTCCAATATGCCATGGCAACACAGAGCATCCATCTTCTTAAAAGCGGCTGACCTGATTTCTGGTCCATATCGCGACGTCATCAATGCGGCTACCATGTTGGGTCAATCAAAGACAGCCATCCAAACGGAAATTGATGCGGCACAAGAACTAGCTGATTTCTTACGATTTGGCGTTGATTATGCAAACCAAATCTATCAAATGCAACCGGACAGCATGAAAAACATTTGGAATCGCCTGGAATACCGTGCATTAGACGGTTTCGTACTAGCGATCTCACCATTCAACTTCACAGCAATCGGTGGTAACCTGCCTTCAGCTCCTGCGATCATGGGGAACGTAGTCGTGTGGAAACCGGCAACAACAGCTATCCTATCAAACTACTACTTCATGCGTATATTAGAAGAAGCTGGACTGCCTAAAGGCGTTATCAACTTTGTTCCATCACGCGGTTCACAAGTATCAGAAGTGGTATTAACAGATCCACGCATGTCCGGATTCCACTTCACTGGATCTACAAGCGTATTCCAGACGATCTGGAAGACAGTAGGGGAAAACATCACTAACTACAAATCATATCCTCGTTTAGTTGGGGAAACAGGCGGTAAAGACTTTGTCTTCGCTCACGAAACGGCACAAGCAGACAAAGTAGTCGCTGCACTTGTCCGTGGTGCATTCGAATACCAAGGTCAAAAATGTTCAGCAGCTTCCCGTGCTTACATCCCTGCAAGTATGTGGGAAGAAGTGAAAAATGGTATCGTGGAAGAAACAGCTAAGCTTAAAGTAGGGGATGTCAGAGACTTCAGGAACTTCATGGGTGCTGTCATTGACAAACCTGCCTTTGAATCCATCACAAGCTACATCGACTACGCGGCTGATTCTGAAGAAGCTGAAATCATTGCCGGCGGTACGTACGATGATTCTGTTGGATACTTCGTTCAACCGACTGTCATCGTAACAACGAATCCAAACTTCAAAACGATGACTGAAGAAATTTTTGGACCTGTATTAACGATTTATGTATATGAAAACGATCAATTAGAAGAAACACTGACTTCAGTGGATACAGCTTCCATGTATGCATTAACGGGTGCAATCTTTGCACAGGATCGTGAAGCGATCATGCACTTGGAACGCCGCCTATCCGGTGCAGCCGGAAACTTCTATATCAATGATAAACCAACCGGTGCTGTGATCAACCAACAACCATTCGGCGGTTCACGCGGTTCAGGTACAAACGATAAAGCAGGTTCTGTCTTCAACATGATTCGTTGGACCAGTCCTCGTATCATCAAAGAAAACTTCGCGCCAACAACAGACATTACGTATCCATTTATGGATGAAGAATAAATCGAACACGACAAGCTCTCCCGACATGGGGGAGCTTTTCTTTTTTTATTGGGGGATTTAACGCTATAATAGGAATCACAATCACTCGTGGAAAGGTAAGATTCCTATGGAAGCACTTGATGTAATCCTCCAAACAGAAGACATTCATAAGGCAACGGAATTGATCAGCTCAAAATTAGGCAATCCCGTCATCATAGAAAACAAAAATTTCGAACTGATTTCATACAGTTCCTCTTCTAATAAATTCGATCAAACACAGCTAAAGACGATCCTCACGAAGAAATGTCCGGTCTTCATCATCGATCGACTGAAAAAAGAGGGAATCGTCAACCAGCTCGAAAAGCATTCGGATCCGATCCGGGTGCAGGCGATGGAAGAGTTAGGATTCCACCAGCGGGTCGTCATTGCCGCAAAGTACCTTGGGAACACGATGGGGTATATCTGGGTTCAGGAAACAAGCCGCCTTCTCGAAAATGAAGAGCTCGCTTTCCTTGAAGAAATCTCTTCGCACCTTGGAAACCTGATCAATGACATGTTCGCAAAGGTCAATATCAAAAAGGACAGAAAAGAAGAAGTACTGTGGCATCTTCTGCAACACGAGTACGGAAGTGAAAGCCAGCTCCGCCATGATGCATCCCTCGTCAAGCTGACCCTTCCGGAGCGGTTCACGGTGGCGGTTTATTCGATCGCATCGTCGCAATACAAGTCCATGCTCGACCAACTTGAGAAGCTCGTACAGGAATCCAGCTTCAACACAAATATTTATTCACTTCGGACGGAATATCAGGTGATCCTTGTGCTCTACGGCAAATCAGATACGCCGTCTTCTTCACTGGAATTAGCGAGAGACCTCGTCGAAAAGGTGAAAGAACAAACAGGTGAAGAAGAATTCTATAACTTCCTCATCGGAATTGGGAAGGAATACACGACGTTATATCAAATGAGAAAGAGCTTCCTGGAAGCGTCAGAAGTCATTGAGACCGCTAACTTCATCAGCCCGCGTCCTGAATCGATGCCCCGGGAATTCGCTCAATTAGGGATTTACAGGTACTTGCCGACGCTCTATGAGAAAAATACGTCAAAGGATTATTACAGTGATGATTTGTTGTCATTGATCAAGAATGATGTGAAGAAGCAGACGGATCTACTGAAGACACTTGAAGTGTATTTGGCGAATGATGGGAAGGGGAAACAGACGGCGAATGAATTGTTTATCCACCCGAATACGTTGAATTACCGGATTAAGAAGATACAGGAACTGACTGCGATTGATTTTAATGATTTTAATATGAAGGTGTATTTGTATACGGAGTTGTTACTGCTGAATAATGTGGAGGCTTATTATCAGCGGTATAAGGATGCTTTGAAGGGGATTTGATGCTGGTATAAGTTTCACTTTGGATTTTCGCTTTTCTCGTAGGAGTCTTCGTCTTGCACTCTAATCAACAGCTTGAACCTGCAAAGTACATTTTATATATTTTTGACAAACAATAAAAGATCCGAACGAATTCGATTTTCATTTATGAATTTCGAATCATTGTTCGGATTTTTCTTTGGTTAAAATCCTTTTGGGGAAAAGTGGGAACGGTTCTATCTCTACCTTTTCCTTTCGACCATCACCCAAAATTAGCCCCTGATTTGCATAAAATAGTAGTTTCGGAACAGTTGGAAATCTCTAAAGATCCCGTACGTTCCAAACGATCTCGCCTTGCTCCTCCCACGTGCTGTGGTGCCGCTTGAATCCTATCTTTTCTAGCACTCGGAAGGAAGCATCATTCCAAGCGCCTACAGTCGACCAAAGCCTGTAGCGTCCGGTAGCAATTGCAGCGTCCAGGACAACGGACGCTGCTTCAGTCGCATAGCCTTTACGGTGAGCACTGCGGAACAGCTCATATGCTATCTCCGGCTCTTCAAGTGAGGCACGGCCTATAATCAAGCCACAGTATCCGATAAAATCGCCTTCGTCCCGGCGGCGAATAGTGAGAAGAGAAATGCCATTTTCGACTGCTTTCTTGCGCATCTTGATAATATCGCTACGAGCGGAGTCAAGAGTCGGCATGTCTATACCACGTTCGCCAACCAGTTTTCTTATCCAGGCTGCATCGGACTCTTCCCACATACTCAGATCAAGTCGTTCGGTTTGTAGCTGGAACGCCATAGGTTTAAAGAAATCTGTCATAATAGAACCTCCTCGTTATGTCAGCGTAATTATAATACCTTCACATCACTACACCATGTCCGAAACCCGGTTGATTCGCGGAGCTATTTTCCGAATTTCGCTAAAGGAACAATGAATGTTCAGTTAATTCTAATAAACTTAGTTTATCATAGAGTTCTCGGTTATCTTCAAAACTTCCACAACATCTATCTGTTGATGAAAAATCGAGTATGAGACCTATGTGAATTCATACTCGGTTTCCTGTGATGGAGGAGAGTGGGGACGGTGCTGTTTCTCCAACTTCCTTTCGACCATCACCCCGAATTCATCCATAAAAGTAGAGTCAGAACCATCCTTGACCCCGGGTTTGACCTTGAGGAGATCAACCACTTGTATGGAATTATGTGATACACTTGTAAAAAATGGATATTACATTATCGGGCAAGTAATTGAATAAATAAGATTGAAAGCAAACTAATTCACAAAGAAAGTGAGGTAAAAAATGTGGACTTATTACTCTGGATAACTATTGGTTTTATATTAATCGGATTTATCGCGCTAACTTCTATGAAATCAAGTATGGAAAATAAGCTTGCTTATATAAAAGCAAATTCGGAAGCAGAGGATAGTTCAACAAAAGCTAAGTCCATAATTTGGTGGATAGTGAGTGCCACAGCTTGGGGAATTGTTAGTATGTTTTTTATTGTTTGGTGTTTTCATAGGTTGTAAATGTACTTAAAAAAATTATATTTGTAGGATGATAAATCAATGATCGGAATAAGTATTGCAACGAAGTGGGAATATGAAGCGACATTGGAGTATTTCGGCGTAAGAGATAATGAACGTATGGGTTATCCTTATGGCGAGTATTTTGTGAGAACAATTTGTGATAGTGAACTTATTTTTTATAGTACCGGTGTAAGAAAGGTAAATGGTGTTGGTGGGAATCAGTATATGATTTCTACATTTAATTTAACGAAAGTGATCGTTGTTGGAACGTGTGCAGGGATAGATGATCGGTTCAGTAATTTGGATGTGTTTGTACCCCATATAGCCGTTCAATATGATTGTACGGTAAAAGAAATCGAGCCTCTTATTAAACAATCTTTCATAGTTGAGATGGATTTATCAAAATACGGAAATGATTTTTATACCGGAACAATTGCCACCGCTGATAAAGCAGTAGTGATGTGGAAGGACTATTTAGAACTGAAAGAAAACAAAATAACAATTGCCGATACAGAAGCGGGTGCTATTGCTTATACCTGCAGGAAGAATGATGTTGAATGCATCATCATTAAAGGAATATCTGATTTTCCAACAGATGAAAGAAACGCTGATAAAATCGAATCGAACATTGAACAAATCAATGTGTATTTAGAAAATACACCCAAAGTGATGAACAAAATATATGGCGAATATTTAAATAGATTTATATAAAAGTTGGGGCGAAATACTTTTCTCCTAAATAAAAGGGGTGCGTTCGTGCCATAAGAAAATAGAAAAAGGGCTTAGAGATGAAAATTCTCTAAGCCCTTTTCTGAGGCGAATTTGCTATTCTATCCCCTTATCATCCTTCATCAACTTCTTCATATCAATCTTAAGCATCCGTTCCATCGGGTAGGTGGTGGTGTAGCGGTATTTGTTGGCACCGGATTCGAATACGACGTAGAGTTCTTTCTGTATTTCCACTATTCCCTCTGGCATCGGGATGGCTTCGATGCTTTGGCGTGGTTTGGCTGTGTGACCGTCCAGGAACCATAATGGAACTTGTTTTCCTTCGACTGTGACAAATGCATGAGGGTCTTCTTTCAACGGATATTCATAGCGATACAGGACACTGTCGTTTGCCCTGCCGTAAGAAGTGCTGAGGGTGACGCCGTTTCTTGCTGCCTTCTGCATGATGGCTCCCTGGACTTTTCCTGTGGTGGATAGAACGCAATCCGGTATGGCGTTGACTTCGGGTGAACCCTTCCACTGGTCTTTGCTCAGCATGTCATTGTTTCGTTCTAGATCGTATCCGATCATCCACGCGTAGTGCATTTCTCCGTCCCTGTTCTCGATGTGATGAGTTAGATCGGTCGGATAGGAGCTTGCTTCATAGAATTCCCCGACCCAGAGGATGCCTTCATCATAAACGGTGTAAGCCGCTTCGACGGGGATGGGGATCTGTTTGGTGAACTGGATTTCCCCGTTGTTTTCTGCATTTACCAAGTCGCTTAAATCGAAGCTGAATAAGTGATTCTCAGAAGCTACCCAGCCGTGATCACGACTGACGGTCACCCCGCCTGCATGACCGGTATAAGGTGTGCCGTCCGTATTGTAGAGGACAACGGATTTCACTAATTCTCCCGTTCTTCGGTCTGTAACGGTTATGGTACCCGGCAGGATCCCATCATCGATATAGCCGATGGTAAGGAGCCAGTCTTTTTTCTGATAATAGGTCAATCCTTGTGGAACGAGCCCTTGTGATAGTCCGGCAATCACCGGGCCGTCGGTACTGATATCCCACAGGTCCTGGTAGGCAGGGTCTTTCTCATATTCCGAACGTTCAACCTGGGTGATGAGCTGGTGTTCCGGTGTGACGGATACAGGATTTGATTTCTCCGATACGTTTCCTGATGTATCCTCTGCACTTACTTGTAACGAGTATGTTTGATGGCCGACTAACGTATAAAGAGTAAAGTCGGTCTTAGATGGATCGACGGAATATTCAAGTTCTCCTTCTTTGTAAATGTGATAGCGGTATAGATCGGTTTCACTGGAAGCGTCCCAGGTTAAAACGGCTTCTCCGTTGCCTGCAGTGGCTTCCACGTTGGTCGGTGTTTGCGGTGCTTCCTCATCTGACACCGGACGATCCGGTGCTTGATCTTCAACGACCCATCCCGGTGTCGGACTTTGACCGTCTGCCAATTTTTCCATCGTCCGGGTATTGTCCTTTGGATAGGAATATGTGACGGATTGTTTCAGGGAAACGTCGTCTCCTGAATAATCGGCCCTCACGACTTCAAGTCCATCAGGGTCGTAAACCGTCAGTGTATTTCCACCGTTGACCAATCCGGCGATATCATCGAGGATGATCGTATCCTCTTCCTGAAGATACTTACTATTATACGAATAAAAATAGTTATAGTTGAAAGCTTCAAGTGAGATAGGATTGATGCTTGTGTTCCTGGTCCAGATCACCACCGTATCCCATGGCTTCAAGATGTGAGTGTCCCCGATTTCTTCATTCCAGTTATAGGACGCGAACCGATATCCTTTCAAATCGATCGGGTCCGGGCTGTTGTTATAAAGCTCGAAGTATTCAAAGGCATCATAGCCTGCGTAGTTATCTGTGTTCGGAATCAATTCTGTGATCAGCAGGTTGGGTGTCGGTACGTTTTCGCTCGGTCCTGTGAAGAGTGGTTTGGTCGGTTCCGATTCGTTTCCGACTTGATCGATTGCCGTTAATTTGAAAGAGTACTCCCTGTTCAATTCCAGAGGGGATACGTTGATGCTCTTTTGGTCAGCAGGAGCGGTCCCGTAAAGCGTACCGTTGATGTAGACGCGGTATCCGGCAAGATCACTTTCAGGATTGGCATTCCAAACCAACTTGACATAATCCTTGCCTGGAGTTGCTTTCAATCCGGTAGGCGTGGCTGGGGCTTCACTGTCCACAATTTCCTGTGGGACGGCCCGGACTTCTTTTGTTGCAGGGGATTCATTTCCTTCTGCGTCCACGGATGTCACTCTGAACGTATAGGTCTTTCCATTCTCCAATCCCGTAAAGGTTGATGTGGCAGCGTCCGTGGAAGTAATCGATCCATCAGATTGGTAGATTTTATAGGAAACGGCACCATCTGTCGCTTCCCACTCAAGGGTAACCGACTGGTTAGCTGGGGTTGCAGTCAGGTTGGCAGGTGTCAGAGGGCCAGATACCTGTCCGGCCAGAACGACGCCGGGAGTCGGTTGTTCATTGTTTTTAATCTTGGTCATCGCAGCAGAGCTGGTAGCCTGATAGGTGGTGCTCCGGTTCGTGATGCCGTCGACTTCCCCATCATTGATGAGAGCGGTACTGAGGACTGTGCCGTCGGCGTCGGCAATTCCTACCTGACGCAGACTGCTGTCATGCAATCCTTGGCCGGAAGAGGTCAGCTTGATCTCGTATACGTCCTCGGGCGTGAGGTACATGTCATAGTTGGAGTTGAAGTCCCAGAGTGGGACATCAGGATAAGCCAACTTCTTTAACCAGAGTACGAGGGATTCTTTCGGCTGGATGATTTTCTCTTCGATGGGCCAGCGGTTGGCAGGGCTTGAGAAGTTACTTGTGAAGTATTGAAGCTGATAGTCTTGCAGGTTGATGGCTTCTGAGGTGGTATTATAGATTTCGACGTACTCATAAGGCTGTCCTGATCCTGCAGATTTGGTGACGATTTCCGTAATGATGAGTGGCGGGTTGTTTTCTTTCGCACTTGCGTTGTGAACTTGAAGCCATAACAGTCCTGTAAAGGCCAAAGCAAGAAAAGCGGCTATCCGGGTGATTGAGTTGGTTTTCAACATCATTTCCTCCTTTTTTTCTTGTTTATGTAAAAAAGAAAAGAACCCCATGGCAATGGGGTGTACGATGACCGTACACACGATTGACACAGGGTTCTCCTCATCTCTACCCACTATATTCACTGTTTAAATCCATCATACAATGTACCCAAGCTAGAAGAAATGGGCATTTAGGTTTAATTTAGTGTATATTTAGAATTTTTAGATATATCATTGAAATGAAGCGGGAATTGGTGTATGATGAAAGGAATAAGGTGAAGCTTGATAGGAAGAGTAAAAGAGATCCCCTGTGAAGCGAATGGTATGATTTTTTTCACACTAGTGTGGAGAAATCATGTATTCGTTTTGTGGAGCGGTCTTTTTTTCATTTAAGGAGGAAGAGGGCATGGGGCATTACATGGTTGAAGTATCGAGATTTTTCTGGCAGCATGATATCTATTTCCGGATTGTCGTGAGCGCAATATTAGGGTTCATCATCGGGTGGGACCGAACCTCCAAAAATAAGCCGGCTGGATTAAAAACTTATACGTATGTATCAGTGGCTTGTACCTTGATCACAATCGTCTCAATCGAAGGGGCAGAGATGCTCAGTCAACCGGGGAGCGGAAAGATGATGGATCCTTTCCGTCTTGCAGCTCAAATCGTATCCGGCCTGGGGTTCCTTGGCGCTGGTGTGATCCTCAAGGACGGATTGAGGGTAAAGGGACTCACTTCGGCAGCTATGATTTTTTACGTGGGGGGAATCGGCATCGGCATTGGAGCGGGATTCTACTCCATCGTCATCTTTGCCACACTGGTAACCTTCATCATTACGAAAATCGGAAACATCTTTGAAGAACGGGAGATTACGATCGTACGAATTCGCCTCCCCTGGATCGGGAAAAAAAGAAAAGGTGACAATGATGAAGAAAAAAAGGTAGGGACCTAAAAGGACTGGAACTCCGAGGAGTTCCAGTCCTTTCTAGTCAAACATCCAAATTCCAAAGCTTCGGATCCCCGGAAGAAATAGCGAGGGCACCGGCACTCAGCCCATTCAGAATGTCCTGCTTATTACTGATCAAGCCACCAGCGATGATGGGCAGGCTCGTCATCGTAGTCAGCCTGTCAATGACAGAAGGCATCAGACCAGGAAGTACTTCAATGGCATCGGGTTTGCAGTTATGGGAGATTTCAATTCCCTTATCAAGGGCATTCCGGTCGATCAAAAAGAGACGCTGAATCGTCATCAGGCCTTCCTCCTTCGCATACTTGATCAGATTGCTCCTCGTCGTAATGATGCCAGCCGGCTTCCAAATTTCTGCTATGTATTTAATGGCACTCTTCGTATTGGACAGCCCATCGATGAAATCAATATGAATAAACGTGGTTTTCCCGGCTTCTTTCAGCTTTTTCAGATAGCCGTTCATCGTAATCAAATTGCCCGTAAGAATGAACACAATGTTGGCGTTTGACTGAATGGCCTTTTCAAGGTCTTTTTCTTCCTTGATGGAAGCGATGACCTGGGATTGGACGATGTCGATAATGTTTGGTTTCATGGACTTGGCCCCTTTTAATAGTCTGAATATTGTTTTTCTTTTAGTATAGCATAGTTGTTTTTGGGGGTTGAGAGTTGTTTCCTTAGCTTTCTTGTAAGCGACTAAGTTGTACGATTAAAGTATGAAGAAAAGGCCCATTTGAAACGAATGAAAAGAGAGTTACGATCGATCACAAACATGTGATGGGAGCGGGAACGGGAACGGTTCTGATTCTACCTTTTCCTATCGCCATACCTCACAAGCATTCAAGAAGTAGAATGTGGCCACTCCTTGGTTTACTCTGATTGCAAGAAATAAAATAAGAAATAGTGGATTTAAGGCGCAGAAAGTTGGGGGGGGATTGCAAGTGCATGAAGAAATTACAGTATTGTATGCTTATCAATGAAGGAACCCTGACATGTGAATGGTCAGGGTTCCTCTTAGGTTAGAAATAATAACCCTAACAATCTGACGAAATAATATTCCATAGCAGGTGCTTCGGGAGTAAAGTAATACTAAAACCAGAGAAAAGTAAATGTCTCTCAAATAATTCGGCAAGAACTATTATGGGTATACAGGAGCTTTTCACACACGGGAGCAGTACCATTAAAGTCCGTCTATAAGCCAATGGACTCGTCCTAGACGATTTTTTTAGTCGTAATTTAGGGGGCGCTTTTCTTTTGATGTTCCAAAAAGTAATCATAGTGGTGAAAATAGCTTTCCTAAATTAATTTTGTTTTTTTTTGTTGAGCTAATTTTACTTTATCCAAAGTTCCAGGAGGTTGTTCTAGCCATTCATTTTGAATCATCAGATAAGCTAGATCCTTTGCGTACTGTGCAATTTCAATTGAGAGTCTCTCATAATTTAACACTAAGTCACTTCGTTGACTTGCAGCAGCTGAAGTTGCATAATTACCGGTTCCTGAAGCGGTTAATAATCCATGATGGAAGAGGATTATCTTATCAGAAAATACCTGTGTTGTTGAGTTAGTCACCGAAACATCGGATGATATAGGAGATTGAGTATTATTATCCAATAATACCTTAGAGAATATTTTTAGATGTTTTTCTGAAATATCCTTTCCTTGCAGCATTAGCTTAATTACTTCTTTCCTTGGGGATGACTGCGCAAATGCTATTGATAACTTAGCCCCAATTAGATTGTTTTGAATATTTATATTCAAATGGGAAAGTTCTATAGCATTTAATGGTCGTTTATTTGAAAAAGGATTTAAACCACTTAGGTATTTTTTACTGTCAACAAAATCATTTTGTTGAGGGTAATCTATGTAAGGCGAACGAACATATAAACCTTTATTAAGTAGAACCTCTGAACTCTCATCGTATAGATCAGAGGTTTCATATAAGGCATTCTTGAAAAGTTTTCTAATGTCCTTTCTTGCACTCATTGATAAAAATCCAGTATAGCCTAACATCCCCGCTTTAGACATATGGTTTATGTACGAAATTATAAATTCATCAGAAAATAATCTGGGGGCATTTAAATTCACATCACTATCTGAAAACCCACATGGCAGGGGGATATTTTCCTGTTGGAAAACCTCTGAGATATGGTTGAATACTTCAATTGAAAGATTACGTCCTGATTCAATAATGGATTTGACTTCTGCATCTTCAACAGTACTAAGAAAATAGTTTAGAAATTGAATGGACATACTATTGTTTAAATAAGCTGTCCATAGAGAAGCAATTTCTGATGAGGTAATTTTAATTATTTTGCCATTCATAGTTTTTTAATTTCCTTCCAATAATTTAGTTAGGTTAAGTTTATTATTTATAAAATCAGAAAAAGTATTCAATCAATTATTGGTGGTGGGTTAGGACACCAGTTGAAAGCTGAATAGATTCACCACTTTGATTTCGTCCGTAAAACATTTCAATTCAAAAACAGGATTGACAACCCAACTAAAATCCTTTACCATTACCCTAATGCATAAACGCATCATAACTTTAACTTAATAAAGCGATATCTTCTTATCAAGAGAGGTGGAGGGACTGGCCCTGCGATACCTCGGCAACGGGTTCTTAAATGAATACCGTGCCAATTCCATCAAGTCATTTGACTTGAAAGATGAGAAGAGCGGGACATATACATATTTGTGCCTCTCTTCTTATGAAGAGGGGCACTTTTTATTGTGCGCCCGGCATGGGTGTGATCTATAGGGTGAGAGTCCCGAGCCGTGAAGACAGTTGTAGCGGTTAGCTTAACGCAAGGGTGTCCGGGGCGACCCGGAATCTGAAGGAAGCGGGCGGCAAACCTCCGGTCCGAGGAACACGAATCTCATATAAGGCTTGTTGCACTGGATAAGTCTGCAATACAAGATGAAGTCCGAACTGTCGAAGGTGCAGAAAGTAAATGAGGCGGATAGATGGAG
>NZ_LIXZ01000029.1 GCF_001305855.1 Rossellomorea vietnamensis
CTAATTACATAATAATCCTCCAAAGCAAAAAATTCTTTTACATTCTTAATCAATACATGGAAATCAATGTAGTTTTGGTTATAAATATAAATGTTTGTTCTTAAGGGAAGCTTATATTTATAAAGAATATCCTCTTTCTTGCTTCGGTGTTCAATTTTTTTTAGAAATCGCTTCTCATTATGTAAAATATCAGGATGTCCATTAATAATTTTTTGCATATAATCCTCAAAATTAAAGAAGATTAAGTCTTTGTTTAAAGATAGTTTTTTTTCGTAAAATATATATTCCTCCCACAATTTTTCCTGATCCTGATCTGAACTTTGGTAGTAAACTTCACCAAATTCTTGATATATAGAGTCCTTGCCAAAGTTGCTATGCCTAATAATTCTACCAACTTGTTGTACTAATGATCTTACGTCTTTAAAAGTTCCATAAATAGCTACTGCTACAATTTTGTAATCATCTAAACCTTCTAACATTTTATTTTGATGCAACCAATAACTTTCAGCTCGTGATTTAATATCACCAGGTACATTTTTAACCATATCACTATGGGCATCTTCACTACTGAAAGTGTCATGTATAGCAATAGCTCTTTTATCCCTCTCTCTTAAAACTTGAAGAGCCTGGCCAATTTCTTCCGGATTTTTGAACCTTAAAATTATTTTATATTCATTTTCAAATTTTTCAAATTTCTTGATAATGTCTTCAGTAAACGATCTAACATCCTTATTTTCAAGTAAGTTAAACCGTACATTTCTAACGTAATTATTTTCAACCGCTGCCTCAAAGGGGAAGTTGAATACAAAGTCTTTATTGAATTTAAATTTATTATTATCATTCCTAATTGGTGTTGCAGTAAAGAGTATAACTTTTTTTTCTAAATTTCTTATTGCCAATTGCCACTCTTCTGCTGGYTCTCTATGCCCTTCGTCAAATATAACCAAGTCAATCTTTTCCTTGAGTTTTTGATAATCGTTAGTTTTAGATTTTATATCCGATAAACCCTTTACTGTAGATATATACACACACGGTTTATTTTGTAAGGAGCTTTCAAGTTTGCTTGGTAATAATTCTTTCACAACTTTAATATTTGAATTAGTTAGATTAAATTTTTCAATAATATTTTTTTCAATTTCAAACAAAAGATGTTTCTTAACGGCTAGAGATGGAGTTACAATTAGTATATTTTTCACACCACTATAAAAATGACTTAGAAGTCCAATTAATACAGTTTTGCCAGTACCAGTAGGCATTTTAATTAATGCATGATCAGTTGTGTGACTATTTAAATATCTTGTTACTAAATTTAATGCATCAATTTGAAAATCATAAAGTATCTTCTGAATATTGTTCTTGTCAATCCATTTTTTTGAATTCAATTCTTTTCTCATAGTAATTACTCCCTTTTTATCCCTTTATAAAGATAATACTACAAGAATTGGCAAAATTCTCACAATCCCTTATACCAGTTGAATAAAAAATTAAGTTTATTTATAAAGAACAGTATTAGGAATTTAACCATGAAAAATAGAAGAGCAGAAGTAAAAATACCGCAAATTTGACTAAAATAATTTAGTTTTTACAATTCTTCCTGGATAATTGCTAGCCATTTAATCTTGTCTTCATGTTTTTGAGGACTAGCGTGATAGTACAAGTTATTTGAGATGCCAATGACTTTATCATTAGGTAATTGACAAATTGCCTTGCTTGCTAAGGAAATTAAATTACTGTTAGTTCCCCAAGCAACTATAATTGGTCCACTACTACTTAAATCTAAAATACTTATTAATTCATTAGTTCTTTGTTCGGAAAATATACTATGTACATCACTGTATTTTTTTTCAAATTCCTTAAATTTAGAATAAAATTCTACACTATTGGCAGTTTTAATATCAGATAAGTTAATTACCTGGATCTTCTTCCAACCTTTTAACTGCATTAATCTCATAATCTGAAATTGTGCTTTATCCGGGTGTGATAATTCTAAATAAGGTACTTCTGTATGTAATGAGGTTGCATTTACCACTTGAGCGTCTTTAGAAATTGGATCGGCACTACCTGGGTTCATCAATATAAATGTAGCCTCCACTTTTTCAGGCAAGTGACTTTCACCATTAAATGTATCAGTATCAGTGTGTACAATCTGTAGGAGTCTACGAAAACGCCAAGTAATTTGATGATTTATTCTTACATCATAAAATGCAGCATAAGTCGTAAAAGATTGCCCGATTATATTCTCTGGTATTAGCTGAGTCATTAATTACTCCACCTTTAGATTTGAATAAATTTCCACTTCATATAATCGATGTTATTAGAACAAAACATTAATTAATTTTAATCTATAACAAACTTCGACACTTTTTTGTAAAAATCCTCCATTTTAATAATATCTCAATTAATAAATTTCTGGTTGGTTAACCCCCATCAAGCTTTCCTTTGCTCACATAAAAAAATGTATTAGGCACCGGTTTTCCAATCCTCTTCCTTCCTTTTCCTGCCAAAAAACCCCTACCGCACAAACACACGAAAGGGGCTTCCTATCAATTTTATTCTCCCGATTCCTCCACTTTCTCCTCCGTCACCAACTTCAACGGCACCGGAATCTTCTTATCAACCTTCTTACCCTGCAACACATCTGCCCCAGCCTGAACGGCCAACTGACCAATCTTCTCAGGCTGCTGAGCAACAGTCGCAGACAGATTACCATTACGAATACTAGTCATCGCATCCTCATTTCCATCAAATCCAACGACTAATACGTCACGACCTGAGCTCTGAATCGCCTGCAGCGCTCCCAATGCCATTTCATCGTTATGAGCGAAAACAGCTTTGATATCTGGATTCCCCTGAATTAGGTTCTCCATCGTATTCAATCCTTCGGTATGATCAAAGTTTGCAGTCTACTTGGTCACGACATCTAGTTTTCATCAGCGATGTTATGGAACCCACCTCCTCGCTCACATGTAGCGGATGCTCCAGGGATACCTTCAAGTTCTGCGACCTTTGCTGCTTCACCTAGCTGTTCGACGAAATACAGGGTCAGACCCCCAGCTCATTAACGCTTCACCGTACCGAGGGTCTGACCCCAATATCCAAGTAAGGTGTCCAAGAAACCACTAAAAGGGACAAGGCGGCCGCCTTGTCCCTTTTTAACACTATTCGCAGTGAACCTAACACACTCTCTCACCTTATATGTGCCAGTTCCCCCGCTGTTCTTATCTAAGCACGCAATAATGCTCCATTTGGTTCTTTTAAATCCTGCTCTACTATTTGATTCAACTTAGAGAAGTGGTCCAGAAATTGTTGTGCCAGCTCTTGTTCCTCCGTGTCACTTTTCAATGAGACGATGTCGCGCAAAATCTGAGCCATCCACGAATTATCGAAATAACGGTACTTACCTGTATTCCATGTCGTTTTTTGAGGGGATTTTTCATTGACATAGTACTTCCAAAAAGGCATCTGCTTCGATTCGTCGTCTGTAAGTTTGAGTCTGTAATGGGAATGGGCAGGTATATTCCCATCTTCACAAAGTTTACCGATGAAATTATCCTTCACCATATAGACACCTAATATCCGTCTGTCTTTTTCAGGCATGCCGGGATCGACCGCTGTCAGCAGGACCGCACTGTTTTGGTGTAAGCGACTGGGCTTGTTTGGCTTACCCTTATTATTACCACTTTTTATTTCACCAGAGGAAACCGTCCAATCTGAAAAGGCGCTACTCTGTTCTTCTTCTGTATCGCACCTGTAAACCATCTGCGATTCGGGATGAAGTTTATGATTTTTCATAAGTTTTTCATGACCCACCCGAAGCTCCTGGTATTTTCTTTGCCTTGCCTTTTCCTCTTCCTTCTGCATTTCTTCCTCTTTGAGTTCCATTTCCTGCTCGTGTAAAATTTTTTCAAGTGAATTGGCAGCATTTTTATCATGTAGTTTCAAGTGCTGTCCAAATACATCCGGGTAAACAAATTTTTTATTTTCCGAGGCGAAATGTATTTCAACTACCGTATCATTATGATTAACGATACTTCCCATACCAAACCGCTCATGTGTAACTTTCTTATTGATTAAATTCAATATATTAGTCCTCCTTGTATAATAACTTGGGTACTATTGCCTAAAAAGCTCACAAAAACTGTTCGAATTTCCCTTGGGAATAAATAAGGTATTTAACTAAACGTTCAATTCAAAAAATTACTAGGTAGTAATTATAGCATTTTTTTGGTAAAAATACAAATTCATTGTTGACAACCTATTTTATTGCAAGGTAAAATGTAGTTTTGTTCAAATCTTAATGATTGGTACAACCCTGATTTTTTATCATTAAGCCGGTCAATCCCAGAATCATCACACCTCCTTTTTACAGACATCTCCATCCAATAGTTATCTGAAAAACAAGGCGACCCCCAACTCAATTGGAGCAAACGCAAACAAGAAAAGCTGAATTCTTTCCTCCACTACTTTGATCAACAAAGGAAAAAACCTCATTCGTCCAAATACACGAATGAGGTTTACCATCACTATTTATTCTGAAGAGTCTTCTATATTCTCCTCCGTTACCAACTTCAACGGCACCGGAATCTTCTTCTTCACTTTCTTACCCTGCAAGACATCTGCCCCAGCCTGAACGGCCAGCTGACCGATCTTCTCAGGCTGCTGAGCAACAGTCGCAGACAGATTACCATTCCGAATGCTAGTCATCGCATCTTCATTTCCATCAAATCCAACGACTAACACATCACGACCCGAGCTCTTGATCGCCTGCAGTGCCCCCAATGCCATTTCATCGTTATGGGCGAACACGGCTTTGATATCTGGGTTCCCCTGGATCAGGTTTTCCATGGTATTCAATCCTTCGGTACGATCAAAGTTCGCAGTCTGTTTGGCCACGACATCAAGCTTTTCATCAGCGATGTGGTGGAACCCGGCTCCACGTTCACGAGTGGCGGATGCTCCAGGGACACCTTCGAGTTCTGCAACCTTTGCTCCTTCACCGAGCTGTTCGACGAGGTATTCTCCTGCCATCTCGCCACCCTTTTCGTTATCCGAGCTGACGAGTGTGGCGACGTCTCCTTTTTCCGCTGAGCGGTCAAGGGTGACGACGGGAATGCCTAGGCTGTTGGCGGATTGAACGGCAGTGGAGATGGCCGCTGAATCCGTCGGGTTGATGAGTAAGACGTTGACGCCCTGCTGGATGAGATCTTCTACGTCATTGATTTGCTTGGCGGCATCGTTTTGGGCATCGACGACGACGACTTCCATGCCTTGTTTCTTCGCTTCGTCTTCTACTCCGTTTTTCATGGAGACGAAGAATGGGTTATTCAGTGTTGAAACGGATAGTCCGATTTTGATGTCTTCAGGGTTCGAACTTTTATTTGGCTTTGCCCATTCCGGTGGCTGCAGGGAGCAGGCGCCCAGGAATAGGAGTGACAAACTGATTAGTAGTAACCATGCTTTTTTCATAGTATCCCTCCTACGCTGCTTTCTTTCGGTCGATGAGAACCGCGATGATGATGACGACACCCTTTACGACCATTTGGAAGAAGGATGAGACGCCGAGCAGGTTCAGACCATTGTTTAACGTTCCGATAATAAGTGCACCGATCAGTGTGCCGACGATCAGTCCGCGTCCGCCTGACAGGCTTGTCCCGCCTAGTACGACGGCGGCGATGGCATCGAGTTCATAGGATGTACCCGCTGTCGGCTGGGCTGAATTCAGGCGTGACGTCAGGATCGCTCCTGCGAGTGCTGCCAGTAAGCCGGCAAGGGAGTAAATCATCACTTTGATGCGTGGTACTTTGATACCTGAGATGAGGGCTGCTTTTTCATTCCCACCGATGGCATATGTTTTTCGGCCGAACGGTGTTTTGTGCAGGATCACCCATAGGATGGCGAACGTCAGGATCATCGTGACGGCAGGTACCGGGATTCCAAGGAAGTATCCTCTTCCGAACAGTTGGAAGGCATAGCTGTCGCCAAGTCCTGTGATTGGGTTTCCGTCGGTGTACACAAGCGTCAAACCGCGGAACATGGTCATCGTCGCAAGAGTCGCGATGAATGGTGCCATTTTTCCTTTTGTGATCAATAGTCCGTTGACCATTCCCATTACGGCTCCAAGGATACACCCGATCAGGATCGCAAGGATCGGGTCGATTCCCGATACCATCATCCCTGCCATGAGGGCACTGGATAAGGCGAGGATCGAACCGACGGATAAATCAATTCCCCCGGTCAAAATGACAAAGGTCATCCCGTAGGCAATCAGGGCATTGATCGCGACCTGTCGTAATAGATTCAATAAGTTCAAGGGTTCTAGAAAACTAGGGTTGATGATGGATACGGTCGCAATCAGCACAAACAGTCCGAGGAGTGGACCAAGCTTTTGCATCAGATTGCCGACGTGATTCGTTTTGAGTGCGTTATTCATGTGCGAGACCTCCTGTCGCCAATGTCATGATTTTTTCCTGTGTTGCGTCTTCCTTAGATAGCTCTCCTGCGATGGTCCCTTCATGGACGACGAGGATGCGGTCGCTCATCCCGAGTACTTCCGGCAACTCGGATGATACCATCATGATCGCGACGCCGCGGTCGGTGAGCTCGTTCATCAGTTGATAGATTTCACGTTTTGCTCCGACATCGACTCCCCGTGTTGGTTCGTCGAGGATGAGCACTTTCGGTCCGATCCCGATCCATTTGGCGATGACCACCTTCTGCTGGTTCCCGCCCGACAGGTTCTTTGCGTGGGTCCGGGCTGATTCGGTTTTGATCGTCAGCCGTTTGATGAGCATTTCCACAAAGTCCTGTTCGCTTTTATCATTGATCAAGCCTTTCTTCGTGAAGCTGTAGAGGCTTGGTAGGGCGATATTATCCTGCAGGGAAAAGTCGAGGACGAGTCCTTCGTCCTTCCGATCCTCGGTGATGAATCCTAGACCGAGTTTCACCGCCTGATCAGGTGTTTTAATGGTGACAGGTTTCCCGTTCACGATTATCTCGCCATCATATCGTCCGTCGAGTCCGAAGATGGTGCGCATGATTTCCGTTCGGCCTGCCCCCATCAATCCTGATACGCCGACGATTTCTCCTGAGCGGACTTCAAAGCTCACCTTCTCAAACAGTCCCTTTTTCGTCAGGTTCCGTACTTCAAGCATCGTTTCACCTGGCTTTGGTTGGCGTTTTGGAAAGCGGTCCGTCAATTCCCGTCCGACCATTTTCTTCACGACCTCATCGAAGTCCGTCTCGGGGATCGGCGTCGTATCCACCGTGCGTCCATCCCGCATGACCGTGATCGTGTCACAAATCGTGAAGATCTCTTCCATCCGGTGGGAGATGTACACGATCGACACGCCGGCTTTCTTTAGTGAACGGATGACGGTGAAGAGCGTTTCAATTTCCCGGTCCGTCAATGCCGCCGTCGGCTCGTCCATGATGATCACTTTTGCATCTGTCATGAGGGCTTTGGCGATTTCGATCATCTGCTGCTGCCCGACGGAGCACTGTCCTGCTTCTTTTGTGAGGGGGATGGAAATGTTCAACTTTTCAAACTGCTCATTCGCAACCGCTTTCATTTTTCTCGTATTGATGAGACCGAATTGTGTAACCGGTTCCTTATTGATGAAAAGATTCTCAAGGACGGTCATCTCCGGCCAGACGTTCAGCTCCTGATGGATGAAGGCAACC
The DNA here is from genome assembly GCF_001305855.1 of Rossellomorea vietnamensis. GTDB lineage: Bacteria > Bacillota > Bacilli > Bacillales > Bacillaceae_B > Rossellomorea > Rossellomorea vietnamensis_A. The sequence goes on from NZ_LIXZ01000029.1 coordinate 7,681, forward strand.
CCGAATTCCTCGGCCTACTTCGGGTTATCGAACGTCCTATCCTTCCCGTCGATGGTGATCGTTCCCTGATCCTTCTTGTGAAGACCGGTCAGGATATTCATCAGGGTCGACTTGCCGGCCCCGTTTTCCCCCATCAGGGCATGGACCTCACCGTCCCCGATTTCGATGTCGACGCCTTCAAGGACCTTGTTCGTTCCAAATGCTTTATGGATATTCTTCATGCTGATCTGCATGCTACTACCCCCTTTGTTTTAAAAAATGACTCCCGCGTGAAGAATGCAATTCGCGTACGGTGTGACCTCCCCCGTGCGGATGACGGCCTTCGCCTTATGGGTTTCTTTTTTGAAGTCTTCATGGGATACATACTGGATCCCGTCGAACCATGAGGTCATCTGTTCGTGTACCCCTGTATTCGTTTCTACTTCCTCTGCAAGTGTGACAGATTGGACGACCATTTCTTCCTTTAACAGTTCGACCACGTCAAGGAAGGATGGCTCTCCCAGTTTCAATGCCAGGTCGATTTTGACGACGTCTGACGGAATCGGGAGACCGGCATCGGCCACGACGATTGTATCCGTGTGGCCGAGATCGGCTAGTATTTTTGCAATGTGACTATTCAAGATGCCATGTCGCTTCATTCTGCCAGCTTCCTTTCCACTTCGTCTCTTGTCGGCATTCCGCCCTGTGCCCCGAATCCGGTCACGGAAAGCGATGCGGCGCGGTTTGCGAATCGGAGGCTTTCTTCGATTGATTGTCCTTCAGCTACGGCTGTTCCGAAGGCAGCGTTGAAAGTATCGCCGGCCCCTGTCGTATCGACGACTTCGACTTTGAAGGAAGGGACGAGGATTTCATTGGTGCCGTTATGGTAGCGAACTCCTGCTGCCCCTTCGGTGATGATAACCTTATCAGGATATTGTTCCAGAGCTTCTGACGGTTTCATTCCGTTAAAAAGGACATCTGCTTCATGTTCATTCGGTGTCAGGTAGCTGGCACCATCAATGACTACTTGTGAAATCTTACGTGCCGGAGCCGGGTTCAGTAGCAGTGGGACTTCAATCTTGTTGCAAAGGTCTGCCACGTACTCGACCGTTTCTTCCGGGATTTCCTGCTGGATCATGATGAGATCGCATGTTTTGAGGAAATCAGCTGTTTTCTCGACGTACGCTGGTGTCACAAGATCATTGGCTCCTTTTACGACGACGATACTGTTATCGCCTTCAGCGAGGATGATATGAGCGGTTCCGGATTTCTGACCTGTAACCGGTTCCACATAGTCCGTATGAACACCGTTGCTCTTAAAGTTTTCCAAGATTTCTTTGCCATACGGATCATCCCCTACGCATCCGATCAAGTAGACGTCTGCCCCAAGCCTTGCTGCTGCGACGGCCTGGTTGGCTCCTTTTCCGCCGGGAACCGTGTCAAAACTGTCCCCCAGTACCGTTTCCCCTGCACCGGGGCGTTTCGCTGATGTGACCACCAGATCCATGGATGAACTGCCGATTACGGCAATCTTCGCTTTTTTCATCTTCCTTCATCCCTTTCGTGTTGTGTTTCTCTGTATGAGTTCAACCGGAAGCTGAACCGTTGTATCGATGTCTTTTTCTTTTTTTATCAGTTTAATCAAAAGTGCCGCGGCCTGCCTGCCCATTTCGTATGCCGGCTGCCTGATCGTGGAGAGCGCCGGATAGGAAAGGCTGCTCTGGGGGATGTCATCGTAGCCGATGATCTGCAAGTCTTCCGGGATCTTCTTCCCGAGCCTCAAGGCCTCATGGAGAATGGCAATCCCGACGATATCATTGCTCGCGATGACCCCGTCCGTATCAGGATAGTTGGCGAACAGTTCCTCTGCCCAGCCTTTTGCGTCTTCAAAGGAGAACGAGGTCGTACTCATCACCGTGAAATCGACGTCTGTCCCGCTTAAGTACTCGACGGCTCCACGGAATCGGTCCTGTGCCGGCTTGACGTGTGCCGGTCCCTTCATGACGGTGATCCGCTTCGCCCCTTTATCCACTAAGGTCTTTGCCGCCAGGCGCCCCCCTTTGCGTCCGTCCGCATACACTGCCGGATAGTTCTCCGTGGTCCGGTCAAGGAGGACGAGTGGGAGATTCAATTCACTATACAGCTGATTATGCTCCACATGATTGGTCGCTGAAATCATGCCGACGACATTGTTCTGAACGAAGGTCTGGATATAATCCAGTTCCTTCTGGATGTTCTCGTCGCTGTTTCCAAGGAGGAGCCTGAACCCTGCCTCACTCACTTCATCCTCGACCCCTCTCGCCAGCTGCGGGAAGTACGGGTTCGTAATATCCGGAAGCAGCAGTCCGATCAGCCTCGACTCCCGCTTATAGAGGGAACGTGCCACCTCATTCGGGCTGTAATTCAGCTTCTCGATCGCCCCCATCACTTTCTTCCTCGTCTCGGCTCCTACATAGCCGTTATCATTCAGCACCCGGGAGACCGTCGCCACCGACACCCCCGCTTCACTCGCCACATCCTTGATTGTTGCCACGTACGTCACTTCCTGTTCGTTTGATTGGTTAGTGTGTAACCGGTTACACATAAAGTAACATAGGTTTGTAATCGTTTGCAATAGTTTCGCTAAAAAATAAAAGACCCTTTTGTAAGGTCCTTAAAATAAATCATCTATTAGGTTTCCTTGAGATGTTTTTCACAGATTTTATGACCCACCATAAAAATATTGTCACTAAGGCACTTTCACAAGCACTTATGCCAAGTACAAACAAAAGTCTACCGAAATCTTCAAGTTCATTTAAACCATAAAGTGGAAGTTCCCAATTGTTAAAGATATTATGATAGCCAATAAAAACAAGTATTACAGGAAACAAAGCCCAATAGACCTTATTAATACTTTTAGGTAAATGTAGTTCCATATCATTAACCTCCTTTGAATAATTTTACCATAATAATCCAATCTTTGAAGTATCAGGAGAAATGGTGTCGTTGTTATATCCACTTATCATAAGAGTAAATGCCAATACGATATTTGATAAACAAATCCCTCCATGTTCCGCTATCACGATTGTTCAAGTACCATCTAAACCTCTATTGGAGAATGGTAGTTTTAGATTCAACTCTAATATGGCCAAAGAAAACCAAGGATTATTACATTATGTGGTAAAATACACTTATTGATTTTGAAAATTCAATTCTTTAATTTATGGGTTAGCACCTTAGAGGAACTCTTCACCATTAAATTCGTAAATGAAGTGATTGTTCGGAAGATTTTACATCGTGATAAAGGGGATTTTTTAAAATGCCAGTCATACTGACAAGTATTTATTCGGCGGTACTAATTTTCATTACTGTTTTTTCTATGGTTAAAGTATTAAGTATTGCTTATAAACGAAAGGAAATTTCGGCTTTGAAGTTTTCCATTTTATCTGTTTCATGTATTGGGGTAGGTATGTTCATCGTTGCTATTTTGCCATTTGGTTATCAAAAAATATTTGAGATGATCATTTAATTCATTACTTGGGAGCTAGAACATAAAAAAATAAAAAACAAAACAGAAAAGGATTTTTTAAAGATACCCTAATAGAGTTTATATCTGAAGTGGTTTTCAACATCTTATTGTTTATACCAAAAATGATGTTTCGCTTGATACGGAACATTTGGTGAAAAAGGAAAGTAGCTAATAAGTGAAAACCAGCTAAATGCGGCAATACCCTCTTCAATGATCATGCAGGTTAACGGTGTAAGAAACTAAATGTAAGGGGAGAGAAATATTGGCGAAGGGTACAGTAGAACTGATTAAGGTTGGAAGTTTAGTAGTTATTGCCATTAGTATGGCTGTTATCGCTTGGCGAATGGGAGATGTAGTGAACTACCTATATGATATTGCTCGGAAGTAAAGCTCCTTTCTTTAAGGGACTTTGTTAAACCACCAGCCTCCCTTTGTTCCAGTAAAGGGCAGGTTAGTTGAATAACGCATTTTTCGAAACTTTTCCTAGCTATGTTCAGTACTTATATTTAATGAAATTTCTGGGAGGTGGGAATTTGGAGTTGAATTATAAGACATCCCCTAATTATCAGGCAGTTCCAAGAAAACAATATACTGTAAGAACGGTAGTATTAAACATTATGGGAATTGTATTTTTTGGAGGATTATTGTTACAGAGTGTAACACTTCCCATATCTTTAAATAGTAGTGGAGAGTTATCGCACATCGAAGAAATCAAAATGAGTGCAAGTGATTTTTTAGAATATGCTCTTTTCACTTTAGGATGCGGAATTTTATATTACTTCCTGGTGAATATTTATTTTTTAGGCGAAAAATGGAGGAAGGTATTTTTTATAATAATCGCTTTACTAGGATTTTTTAGTATCTATATGGTTTTTTATTTACTGCTACATCCTCCATCACACTAATAAGGAGGTTATTCCATAAACCGGGGCGTTTGCTGAACAAGCAGCCGCCCCGCCTTGGATAGGTCAGAGCATCTTCGGTTAACGGAGCAGGATAGTGAAAAAAACAAGAAGAGAAAAATTTATAAAATGACTTTTAACCAGGTGGAGATAAAATGAGACCAGATATGGTTTTGGAGAAGGTTATAAAGAAGATTAATATTCAGAGTGAGTACATGCCTTTTGTAGAGGAGTATACAGCTAGCTTGCTTTCAGAGTTCAATGGAAAGATTCACAGTATTTATATGTGTGGCTCAATTCCTAAAGGTACTGCTAAGCCATTTAAGTCTGATGCAGATTTTACAATAGTATGCGAAAGACCAGAAGATATAGATTATGATAGAGTATCATGTCTGAAGGACCAGATTTTACAAAAATATCGATTCGTAACGAAGATTGATACGGTTATTTGTTCACTGGATGATGTAAGAAGTAAGCCCAATGAATGGGGATTTTGGATCAAGATCATCTGTATTTGTATACATGGTACTGATATTGGTAAAGAAGTACCGCCTATTCTTATTTCACCTGAGTTCATATTAGACTTAAATTCAGACACTCAAGAGGCAGTGGATCGCGTAAGCGGTTTTCTATCTAATGCCACTGATGACACGCTGAAATCCAGATATACCAAAGGTTACTCAAAGAAATTAATTCGTGCATTATACTCCTTGGTTTTAGAAGATACAGGGGTTTGGCAAGATGACATTTCTAAGATGAAGAATGGCATATTAGATTATTGCACTATTGATTCAGCATTAGTTGACTATCTGTATGCGTGTTACTTGGATAGCAATGTAGATGTTGAAGAATTTCTGGGGATTGCAGAAGAAGTATATCGTTATATTGAGAAGGCTTTAACTGCAATGGCTGCTTCCAGAACAACTCCTTCAGAAATATAAGTTGTTCTCGTGCATACTCGCTTATATGTCGTAAATAATTTATATTCCAAAACAAAGAGACTCGTCAATCGACGAATCTCTTTATTACTGCCAGTTTGAGTGTCAATAAGAGTGACACTGCACCTCAATTCGGTCCCCTTTAGGTCTCTACAGATGATCCAAAAACAACCCTGGAAGATCAGTCATCACAACCTCAACACTCGCTTTTTTCACTAACTGAAATTCTTCCATTCTATTAATGGTAAATACGCGCAGAGGCATCCCCATGTCCATCACGTTTCGCCCCGTTGGCGATTGGGCAAATGATGCATCACAGTGGAGGGCGTTAACCTGTAAGGGCTTGATTCGATCCAGAATATTGGCTGGAATCCCTTCAAAAAGGAAAGCTGTTTCAATATTTGGGTCAAGCTCTCTGACCTTTTTTAAACTCTCAGGATTGAAGGAAGAAATAATCGTCTGCTCTTTCATTCCTTTTTCTTTGAGCAACTCCAAGACCTTTTCTTCCAACCGTGGGTAGTCGATTTGATCGTTCTTCAGCTCGATATTGATGATTATCGAGTCACGATGCGTGGTCACCACATCCAGGACCTCCTCTAGTGAAGGAATGGACTCTCCTTTGAAAGAGGGGTGAAACCAATTTCCGGCGTCATAGGTTCTGAGCTGTTCCCATGTCAAATCCTTCACATAGCCGGTTCCATTTGTAGTGCGGTCGATGGTTTCATCATGGATGACGACCATCTGGCCGTCTTTTGACAGCTGTACGTCCAGTTCAATCCCGTGGGCACCTGACTCAGCAGCTGCTTTAAACCCAGCCAGTGTATTCTCCGGAGCTTCTCCACTCACTCCGCGATGAGCAAATAATTTCATTCTCGTTTCCTCTTTTCTTCGCGAACTTTGACTAGAAAAATCCCTTGAAGCAGTTTCTAAAAGAATGCCTTGTGTTATTAATATACGTATTCTTAACAGGTTATAAAGAAAATAAGCGGAGGTTTTCCACTTACTCACAGAAAAATCACCCCTTATTGCATTTCTTGAGTTAATAGGCGGAATATTTCCGTCTATTGATCAGTGACGAATATGACGTTGCTTCCGATTATTGGTGGTTGGGTTACTTCATTATTAAATTCCCAATCTTACGCAAATGAAACTTCCCAATAGGACTATCGTCAGGAAAGTCCAAAATAAAAAGCCCAACTTCTCTACAAATCAAAATAGAGAAATGGAGCTTTCCAGCACCTTCATTTACTTATTGAATTCATTAACTGAAAGAAGTATTGGGGCTCATGAGTCTTATTCAGGTGATACCATGAATGCAATGTATCCGGCGCAAACACATCTATTTTTTTCAGTACCTCCATCGCAAATTCCAGAGGAGCTATTCCTGATGCCGTAATTAAATTCCCATCAGCTACCGCAGGTCCCGATTCATAGAGTGCCTCTCCGTAGTGAGGGCATACCATCTTAGTATATTCCAAGTTATTACTTGTATGCTTTCTGGTATCTAAGTACCCCATATTCGCGAGACCCTCAACTGCCCCACAAATGGCAGCCACAATCGTGCCATGCTCTAAAGCTTGGCCAACCCTTTCCAAGATTGGTTGATGAATGTCTTCGCTCCAAGTACTCCCTCCCGGTAAGATTAAAAGATCTTCCCTCTCAAGAGTACATTCATCAAGGGACATATCCGGTTTTAAACTCAGTCCTCCCATCGTCGTAATCATTTCTTTAGAAGCCCCTACTGTCATCACTTTTAAAGGTGCTGCACCCTTTTTAAAATATCTTCCTGAGTTTAGCTCAGCCATTACATATCCATATTCCCAGTCCGACATTGTATTAAATACATATAGAAATGCTTTTTGTATTTGCATTCAATCACACTCCAATCTCCATTGATACAGCCATTATAATAAAACTTCCCTGACAGCTATCGTCAGGGAAGTTCTCATACTTGATGAAATTCTATTAATTCGGTCAGAACCTCAATTAGTCTTTTCTTAAGACTTATGGGCTCAATCACTTTAATCGATGTATTGTACGGTAAAAGTATATGAGGTACATATGTATGGATCACATCTTTTTCAAGTAGAAAAATGGCTTGGTTTGACGTCCGTTCTTGTAGATAATGTCCTAAAAACCAATGCTGGCAAATATCATCCAATGCACTTTTTTCCCCATGAAGAACCAGAGGAATAATCCCTTCCTTATCTTCTATCGTTGGAAGAAGGTTGTTCACGAAAAAATCACGTGCTGAAAAATTCTCCGGCCGGTTAAACGTATTTTCAGTCAGTATGAGACGTTCCATTCGATCGACTCTAAAACTGCGGATATCATTCCGAAGATGACAATATCCAATCACATACCACTTGTTATTCCAATAGATCATTTTGTACGGATCCACCAATCTTTCACTTAATGGCTTCTCGCCACTTTTTTGGTAATGAATATTGACTGAGTACCCGTCAGCTACGGCCTGCTCCAACTCCTTCAGTAAAGGTTCCATTGAGGGTGGACGTAATCGACTTATGACTTCAAGACTGGTTACATGTTGGTTGATCTTTGTTTCCTGCTCGTGATTGGAGTGGTGACTGAGTTTTGAAATGGCCCTATCAAGTGCTTCCCCTCCATAATATCCGGCTTCCTCTGCAAAAACAGCCGCGTGATAAAGTGACGTTTGTTCCTCAACATCAAAGAAAAGAGGAGCCTCAATAAAATGATTCAATAAAGAGTAGCCACCGTTATGACCTGGTTCTGAAACGATCGGTACGCCACTTGTTGAAATGGTATCAATATAACGATACACCGTCCTTATATTCATCTCTAACTTTTCAGAGATTTGCTGTGCTGTCACTTTTTCACCTGAACGTAGCATCCAGAGAATGGCCAGCATATTGTCAATTTTGGGCATGTGATTCCACCTCTATATAATGAGTAATCATCTTACAATTTTAATCTTATGCCAACCTTGAGTGAACAGAGAAAAACGCTAAAGATCAGCTGTCCGATGAATCTTCAGCTGTAGCCCCCGTTAGCTTATTACGATTTCCATTCGTGTTCCAAAACACTGTATAGTAATGAATCCCGCCAACCATCTTTCAGTAACAAATCTTCTCGAATTCTACCTTCTTTGGTCATTCCAACTTTCTCCAGCACTTTTGATGAACCTATGTTCCTTGGGTCACAAGTTGCATATATACGATGAAGTTGATGTTCTCCATATCCAAAATCAATTAATAGAGTGGCAACTTCTGTCGCTATCCCTTTGCCCCAATAATCTGGATTCACAATATAGCCAATTTCTCCAACTTTATTAGTAAAACTCCTTATATTTAACTCGCCAGCTCCAATCAACATTTCATCATAGATAATGGCAAAAACAAACCTTGTTCTTGGGTTTTGTGCAGAGTCTTTAATCGTTTGATTTACAAAATCCTGCGACTCTATTTCTGTATTTGGTCCCCAAGGCTGATATTGACAAACGATCTCTTGTGATGCGTATGCATGTACAGCCATCCAATCACTCGTAGTAAATTCCCTTAACCATAACCTTTCATTTGAGAGATTACTATTATTGTTTTCGATTATAATCCCCTCCACCTATCCTTTTTTACTAAGTTGCCTCAATTAACACATCTTTGCCCCTCTACTTTAAGAATCCTATTTTTTTAGGGCCGTATTTACTGCTTCAATCGCATGAATAACCGTAGTATCAAACAATGGAACTTCAGAATCCTCAGGTTTAACTAACAATCCGATTTCTGTACATCCCAAGATGATTCCTTCAGCACCTCTATCCACTAATTTTTGAATAACACTCTTATAAAACTCCTTAGATGATTGTTCTATCTTCCCTAAACACAACTTTTCAAAGATAACTTTATTGATGGTGTTTCTTTCTTCTTGATCCGGAACCAACACGTTAATCCCGTTAGATTGAATCCGGGATTTATAAAAATCTTGCTCCATTGTATAGGTAGTCCCAAGTAAGCCAACCGTTTTCATACCGGCCCTTTGAATTTCTTTTGCTGTTGCATCCGCAATATGTAATACCGGAATGTTGATCCGTGCCTCCATATGATCGATGACTTTATGCATCGTATTTGTACAAATGACGATGAATTCTGCACCTGCTTTTTCTAAAGAGGATGCAACTTCTCCTAATACTCTACCTGCACTTTCCCAATCACCTTCTGCTTGATAGCGTTCAAACTCTTCAAAGTCAACGCTGTATAATAGACACTTTGCTGAATGCAAACCTCCTAATCTTTCTTTTACTTCTTCGTTGATTACTTTGTAATACTTTACTGAGGATTCCCAACTCATCCCACCTATAAGTCCAATCGTTTTCATTGCTTTGTCCCCCCCTGGTTTTCAATTGCCTCAACTTATCTTGCATACTTTATCTTCTAATTACATAGAAGAGGTATATATATAAAGAATTGGTTTTGAGATATTTTGAAGTAGATCTTAAACTAACGCACCCAATTGGGGAGTATTGGTAATTTGCAAACAAAATTTTACTCCAATTGAAATATGTTCAGTTAATAATTTCGCCCTTGTTCTTGGCTAATTTTTTGCGCCATTCACTTCGCTCCGTAGTTGTCAGTTTCACCCACTCAGTTTCTTCACCGATAATTTTTAAAGGTTCTTGAGAACGATAAGATCGTGTTAAGTTACCCGGGAACTTTTTGTCAGTAACATTGGGGTCGTTTTCAAATTCACCTGTTGGTTCTATTTTATAAACGCGTTCTCTTCCTTCTCCTTTGTTGCTTCGTGCCATGCTTGATGAAACATCTTGGTTGCACCTTCAACATTTCCGCCATCTTCCATGATCATCCCACTTATACAGAGTTTAATAACGACGTTGTTTTGATCAAATTTTATATTCATCTAATCCTACCTCCAAATTTATGTAATCACAATTTTGAACTACACATAACCCTCTATTTAAATGCCCATGCCTTCCCAAAGATATTACTGAATTTATTCCGCTAACCTGCCCGATGATTGAATAAAGGGAATGGTTAGAGATCACTTCATTATCTTCAACAATTGCCCCGTTATTTGAATAATAGCTACTTCAAAATCTTAGATAACATTTCCTTGTGAGTGTTTGACAATTTAATCAAGTCAAAGTTAGCTGTACTTATTAAACTTTTAATGGTTTTTACTTCATTCCAGGCTAAATCGTAAAGATTTTTATCAATAATTCTTTTTGATAATGCATCTTCTAGTTCCTCAGCATCCTTTTCAATTATCTCACCAGATGGCAATAGAACAAGATCTAAAAATAAATCGTCCATCCATAATATGCGGAGAAAGGGACTGGCAACCAATTATCTGAATAGTATATTGCAAATCGCTTCCCAACAAGGTGCTTCAGATTAAAAGCGTTAATCCTTCTTAGATCAACGCACCCTTTAGCTTAAAAAGCTCAGAGAAGTTTCTCTGAGCTTTCATCGCCACCCCGTCCCCAATTTAAATTAACAGTTAAGAATTATGCCATATAAATGGCTGTGGCCTTTTGTACACTATTTATAAGTTTTACTATATAATATATCGTGTTTCTTATCTCTGATAATAATGGTATACGGTATCTTCTCCAGACCCATTTCTATCCTTTTTATTTCTGTCACACTTTGTGCATATTCCTCAATAACGGCTACCTTTTCTTTACCTTCCTTTCCTTTCTTTAATGATGTTTTAATAATGATCTGCAAAGGTTGGGGATGGAAAGAATAAGCAAATCCTCTTACTTCGGTAAAGTTCTTGTTGGTTTCATTCATGATTGAATCGAATATTGGGTACCAATCGCTCTCTTCGTCTAAAGCTCTCTGGATATTATCCTCAAGATCATGTTTAATCTTCTCGAATTTATCTTTTGATTCAGCAATAGTAATTGTAAATATCTTTTTATCTCTACTTATACTGATTCCTTCTGACTCATATCCGTTCTGTTTTAATTTCTCTAAAGCAATATTCGAGAATTCTTCTACCATTCTCATTATTTCTTTCTCTTTTTTAGATATAGGCACCTTATTTAACTTTCCTACTTTTACTTCTAAGTTGTACTTAATAATATCATGTTTCTGTGCATATTTTTCAACAGTATTCCGGACTTCTTTTTCACGTTGATCCTTTACTCGTTTATCATCTACCAAAACTAACATGAAAGGTGGATCACTTGGGAACTTTTGCTTCATGCTCACATCGATAATCCCTGTATCTCCCTTGACCAATTCATTATACAAATCATGATAAAATCCTTGTACATCTTTCTTTCTTTCTTCAGTATCGTTCATACTTTTGTATATTTGATCAATGTAGGGGGAATTTGTGACAATACTTTGGCCATTGTAGGAGAAACTAAACCTGACCCTAGAAACAGTCCGATTACAATAATGGCCGCACTGGCAAGATAACTAATTTTCTTATTAATAGAAAAAGTGTGTGTACTTTTTTCCTCCAATTGGTTAAAGACTCCCTCTTTAATTCGATTAGACGTTTCCTTATCATAAACACTCTCATATCTAGCCTTTATATCTTTTAATTGTTTATCCATGAAGGAGACACCCCTTTCTCAAGAAGGATTTTTCTCAATACTTCCCTACCCCGGACTAATCTTGTTTTGACTGTATTAGGGTTAATATTTAATGCTTCGGCTATTTCATTAATTCTCAGATCATGAAAATAGTGTAAGATTATTGCTTCTCTGTACTTCACAGGCAACTTCAATACAGACTCAAGAAGTAATCCCTTTTTAAAACTGCTTCCTCTGAACTCCCACTGCGCTGCAGATTTTCAAAGAACCATTTCGGGTACTTCAAAACGTTGAAACTCTTTCTTTTTAACATATCTTTCGACGTGTTGACCGTAATTCTATAGATCCAGGATTTAAGAGAAGCCTCTCCCCTGAAACCATCAATTGATCTATAACACTTTATAAATACTTCTTGTGATATGTCCTCAGCCAGCGATTTTTCCTTCACAAAAGAATATGCCAGCAAAAAAACATCCTTCTCGTATTTATTCATCAATTCTTCCAGCAATGTTTTTTTATTCGTAATATTCCATTGGCTAATTTTCTTCTCCAACTACTTACACCTGCCTTCCTCTATTAAGACTTTATGGGTTTTGTTATGGTTTCATTTTTTAATTTATTTTCATAAAAAAAGTATTGAAGTTTAAAATATAAACTTCAATACTACTTAATTACAAAGTGGGTCTTATTTTGACCTCATCTTCAAATAACGCCAACGATAATGGAAGAATCCTCTTCTATAAGCTGGTCATTCGGCTGATTTCCATTTATAAGCCCGGTTACGGAAGATACAAAATATCTCCAACACAAGGTAAAAAAGAATTCCAATTGCCATTATGATATTTCCCCAAACCATCCATCCCATTCCAGTCCAACCTCTAATATATACAATCCCTATAATAAAAGCGATGTAACCGAGAAGCATTATGACGAAAGGAGTGATTAAAAATTTTTTAAACTTTGCAAACAGAAAATGAAGAAAAAACAAGATCACAATTGCACCTAAAACTTCCATAGATGTTACAGCATCCCCCAATAAATCCCTCATACAACAATCTCCCCTTAAACATTTAGCTTTTTATTTACTGAGAAAAATTAAAGAAAATGTATTGACTCAACCGCCTATGCCCTTTGCTAATAATAAGAAAAATACAAAAACAAGAACTGCTCCATTCGTCATTACACCTAAAATCCCTGATAACCACTTTTTAGAAAGGACAGCGAAAACGATTCCTAATACCGAAAGAATACCCAAAATGGTAATCGCCAACGATAAATCAGCGTTAGGTCCTCTTAGTATCAGAAATGCAACTGAACTAATTAGCACCATTAATACTGATAATAGACCGTATTTGTTCATCTTTTCATTCCCCCTCTTCAATTCTCTTGAGTCTTTCTTTGTTTTTCCTTTCTAAATTAGACCGAAGCCAAGTTATTTTGGATTCGAATAACTCCATTAAACTGCCCTTTAACTTAATACCAATTATTTCAAAATAAAGCAGCTTACTCAAGAAAAACTTTAAACTGAATTGTTCACTTCAAACAGTATGTTATAATTATCCAAACTCAATAATCGGAGAGATAATTTTATGGATTATTACGATCTCATGCTACCTCTAGGATTACTTTCTTATTTGATACCAATTGTCTTTATTTCTTGGTTCTTAATAAGCTTTATCAAAATTCAAGAGGAAAGAAACAGTATCCTGAGAGATCTTTCTTTAAAACTGGATAATAAGAAAAACAAATCAAAGGGAGAGTGAAAACTCTCTCTTAATTCTTTAATCAGGAAGAGAATAATGTGGCTATCTGAGTTTATTCTGTAAGAAAGAATTGTTCCGTTAAATGGCCCTTATGGAAGAATGCCCTTTAAGCAAGGAGCTGTACTTAATGAAAACCGGGGACGTTTCTTACGCTACTTCTTTGCTTTTAGGGAAATTAGTAGAAAGAAAAAGAAGAAACGGAACGGTCCCTACTCTATGAAAGCGAATATGTTCTCAGATTAGAGGCTCAACGATAAAAGCGAACTAACTAACATATCATTTTTCATAAATTATTATCTCCCCACTCACCTTAAATGTTATAATTATCCAAAATAAAAATTGGAGTAGATAAGATGGTAATGGAGTTAAGAAATTCTTTGATTGAAAAGGCTGTTTAGCTAACACCCGAGGAGTTTAATGTTTTTAAAAGTGCTCTAGATTTTACAGAACGAGCACATCTGGGACAGAAAAGGGCTACTGGAGAACCTTATGTTTGTCATCCATTTACAGTGTGTGAAATTCTGATGGATTATCAAGCGGACATTACAACTCTTATAGCAGCTCTCCTTCATGATGTTGTTGAAGATACTGATTGCTCCTTAGAGGATATTAAAAACAAGTTTGGTCCCCAGGTTGCCTTGATTGTAGATGGATTAACGAAGTTTGAAAAAGGTTTCATAGACAAAGAGCTCTATAGTGCTTTGAATTCCGAAAAACTACTATTACACGCATCCAAGGATATTAGGGTAGCGATTGTTAAAATAGCAGATAGGCTTCACAATATGAGAACTCTTGGTATTAAAAAAATCGAAAGAAAGTTCCTTACGCAAATGAAACGTTAATCTTTTTCTCTCCTCTTTGTGAACGGTTAGGGTTAATTGAATTCCAATCGGAACTCGAGGAACTTGCTTTTAAGTATCTGAACCCTCAAAGGTATGTAAGTGTAAAGAATCTTAAAGTTAATTATGAAAAAATTTTCTCCAACATCTTTCATTATTGTAAAAGACACATCTTAGAAAATAACCAAATACCTCTTACTGTAGACATGAAATGGCATTCTGCACCCATCTACGTTTCTTATTCAAAACTTCAAGGAAAGTCTCTCTCTAAACTTTTCACCATTCATATCATCACAGATACCCCAATAAACTGTTATACACTTTTAGGAATCATACATAACTCATTCAGACTGTTCCAAATATGTTTAGAGATGAGATTTCAGGTCAGCGAAAGAGATTCCATAGCCATCTTAAAACCTCCGTCATGGTTCAAGATATTGAGGTCAACTTTGAAATCAAAACGGAAAGCTCTTTGAATGAGAGTATATTTCATTTACTTAATGAACTTTCTGTCGCAGAAATACAAGTGCTCAGTTCCGATTTGCTAAGAGATTCAATTCAGTCTGTTAAGGCTGTTTCGAATGATCCTATACAATTTTATGAATTGATCTCATTCGAATTACTGCAAAATGATATTACAATTTACACTCCTAAAATGGACGTAGTTTCCCTTCCCGATGGTTCAACCGCCTTAGATTTTGCATTTTTTTTAGATCCTTCAATAGCAATAAGGATGTACGGGGCAAAAGTAAATGGTGAACCAAAACATCTTTATACAAAATTAAAGGATATGGATTTAGTCGAAATTTTGATAGAAGGGCATGAAACGGTAGTAGAAGATTGGTTGAACCATGTACAAACCTCAAAAGCAATGAAGGAGATTAATATGAAGCTTAACAACTGTTAAATTACGCTGGAACAGGATGTTTCATTTAGGGAGGCGATGTAGATATTCTTGATTTGATTGTATTAACCTGCCCTTCAATTCATTAACTTCAAAGGAAAAAGTGTTAATCCTTGTTAGATCAACGCTTCCCTTAATCTATATATTTATTATTGGATTACACCTGGTATGGAACGTTTACTCATTCATATCTTCTTCCATTTCCTTGTCGTTCAAATGATCCTCGACTTCTTTCATGGATTTATAGCTTGAGATGTCTGTGACTTCAAATCCATCGGTTTCGACTGCGACAAACCCGTCTGAGGATTGGAGGATTTATGCTTTAATTTTTTCATTCCCGGTTAAGTTGTATTTTTTGACGAGGGTTCCTCCATTGCTATTAGTGAAGCAGGGGCGGTTCTCACTCTACTATTTGACTTTCAAGAGAATGAATTGAAAGAAATAGGTAGAGACGGAGCCATCCCCACTTTTAGGTACGCCACTTGTTGAAATGGTATCAATATAACGATACACCGTCCTTATATTCATCTCTAACTTTTCAGAGATTTGCTGTGCTGTCACTTTTTCACCTGAACGTAGCATCCAGAGAATGGCCAGCATATTGTCAATTTTGGGCATGTGATTCCACCTCTATATATAATGAATAACCGTCTTCCAATACCAATTATTTCAAATATTATGATTTTGAGCAATCCTCTTATTCTAAATGGCCTTTTGCAAACCGGGGACGATTTTCACTCTACTTTTTGGCTCTGAGGGAGAATGTTCTTTTGGTCGGTCTCAAAAGTGTCGTCGAACTTGTATGATCACACCGTACGGCGATGCCCTTACCATCATGTGAAGTGATTCCTCATTATTTTAAATACATATATTTTTTTCTTTTGTAGAACATAAAAATTATCATGTTTGGTGTGATGCTAATAAAAACTGCTCTCAATACAAACAATGGAATTTAAAAAAATCTATTTCCATCTATAAATAAGGGAGGCTCGAATAATGAGACAGCGTTTTGAAAAAAATACTTTAAGGTTTTTAATGGTTTTAGGGTTGTTTATGTCTTTTAAATTAATAAGGAAACCTCCCACTAAAGACTGGATGTTAATTTTTCTATTTAAAGGATATATTGCTTCCATCCTTGATAAATTAGCAGTCACGAAAGATAAAGTCATTTATCCTGTAAATTTATTTAAATGGTTTGACATTAGCTTTATTTTTGACTATTTACTTTTCCCAATAGTATGTGTGTCCTATAACCAAGCTACAAAGACATCTAATGTCTTGGGGATAATAGTTAAATCTTTCTATTTTAGTGTACCAATGAGCATAATGGAGTATTTTTTCGAAACACGAACAAGCTTAATAAAATTTAAAAACGGTTGGAATATTTATACAAGTTTTATAACACTAAATTTGACTTTAATTATTTCTCGAGCATTTATAGCATTAATTAGAAAATCTGATAACACCATTGTTCCAAAGAATAAGGATTAATGGTTTATCAGCTGTTTTTGGGTCAATGTTCTCTATCCCGCTTTAATTACAGAAGCACAATAACCATTTTATTGTTTTTTAAATTTATTTCTGGATAAAATGTCGAAGTGTTCATCAATAGATCACTGAATACCTTAATTTGAACGGATAAGGATGTGTGATATTTGAAACATCGTTTCTTTGCCGCCTGTTTATCATTTACCATGCCTGGTCTTGGACAAATATATAATCGGGACTTTTTAAAAGGAATAGTATTATTATTACTAGAACATATTGTGAATCGGCTTTCTCATATTAATGCAGCTATTATGCTTTCCTTCAATGGTGAACACCTTCAAGCCTTAAACCAGGTAAATTATGAATTTGCCCTTTTTTATCCAGGCTTTTATACTTTTTGCGTGTTTGATTGTGTGTTGAATGCTCAGGAAGATCCAAATAAAGATTGCTCTTTATGGTTTATTTTTTCAGGCTTAGCAGGATGTTTCGGTATAATATATGGCCGGTTTATACCCATGCCATTATTTTTGGTAGGGTTAGCTATGATATGTTTAATGGTAATAGGTACATACGTTTGTTCTAGAGGAGAGACGATTAAAACAACTTAGGACTTAATTTAGATAAACGATAAAAAAAAACCGAACTAATTTGACTCCTTTAAGGTAAATTAGTTCGGATTTCACTAAGAAAAATATCGAATGCTCTATTAATGTTTACTCGCTCATATCTTCCTCCATATCCTTCTCGTTCAAATGATCCTCGACTTCCTGCATGGATTTGAAGTTTGAGACGTCTGTCACTTCAAGTCCATCCGTTTCAACTGCAACAAACCCGTCTGCCGATTGGAGGACTTGTGCTTTGATTTCTTCATTCCCGGTCAAATTGTATTTTTTGACGAGGGTGGTTTTTCCTTTTTCCTCCATCGCTGTTAATTCAGCAGAATAGGAATCGAGATCCATTCCCTTTTGGATACGTTCCTGCAGCTTCTCACTGCTGAGGAACTCCGCTACCGGCTCTTCCTTTTCCTGCGTTTCCTGCTGGTCACTCATTTCTGCCGTATCGCCTGAGTTATTTTCTTCGGGTTCGGCCTCTTCTGAACCGCATGCTCCCAGTATCGAGAGTGCGAAGAAAAGATTTCCTGCTATCATTAGTTTTTTCATGTCATTCTCCTTTCTTTGGTTTCTACGATACTATCTCTCATTTATTCATTATCCTCTTAAGGTTTTTGTTAAACATTGGAACATTCTCTACTAAGCTCCGAATACACAAAAAAGACAGCCATGATGTGGCTGTCTTTTCTTCCTTAGTTACTTGTACCGAACTCTTCCCATATTTCCTTTAAAAGCTGCTTATCCGTCAACAGTTCATACCCCGTTAAGGCAAGTGCCTTTGCCCCGATCACAAGGGCACGGTCACCCTCGGTGGATTTAGCCGCTTCCCTGAATTCGTTCGTGTGGACGACGAGGGATTCGGGCCCGATTTTGATGTAGGGGTGGATGGTCGGGACCACCCGGCTTACGTTTCCGGCGTCTGATGAGCCGAGTCCCTTTCGTTCCGTATCGTCGAATTGTTCGCCCAGTGACTCGATGGAGCGCTGGAATACTTTGTCGAAACGTCGGTTGAGCTGAAAGTGGTCAACTTCATTTTGAATTTTGATGACATTCAGTTTCGTCCCGGTGGCAAGGGCCGCCCCCTCAGCGATCGCTTTCACTTTCTTCGTGACTTCATTGCACGCTTCCCTGGTTGCAGCGCGTATATAGAAGCGGGCTTTCGCGTAGTCAGGGACGATGTTGGGAGCGTCGCCTCCGTGAGTGATGATGCCGTGGATCCGTACATCATCGGTCACGTGCTGGCGAAGGGCGTTAATGCCATTGAACAGCTGGAGCACACCGTCGAGGGCATTGATCCCGTCTTCAGGGGAAGCTGCCGCATGGGCAGATCTTCCTTTAAATTCGAAATCAAGGGGGTCCACCGCAAGGGTTTTCCCTGTCTGCGTTGTTCGGTTGAACGGATGGACCATCATGCAGGCATCCACTCCTTCAAACAAGCCTGCCTTGACAAAACTGCCCTTCGCACTACCGTTCGGGCCGCCTTCCTCAGCAGGAGTCCCGAACACCACCACTTCCCCTCCTGTTTCATTGAGTACGGACGACAGGGCGATGGGGAATGTTTGCGTGCCACAAAGGAAGTCTCATGTCCTGCGACTCCCCTTTCAATAGAGAACCCGTTGGCTTCAAGAAGGGTGGTCAAGGTCTCTGAAGCAAAGAACTCTTCGTTTCCGATTTCAGGTTTGTCGTGGATCTGATGGCTGGTCGACACGAGTTTCACAGCCAATTGATCGACTGCTGAGACGATGTTGTTTTTACGATCGGCAATCACTGCTGGTTGACTCATCTCTTTTCCCTCCTAATGCAATTCACTGACCGGCACGAATGTCGGGATCAGGGAATCTTTGTATGTTTTCTTGATATGTTCCGCTACGTCATCTTGCTGATAGAGCTCAACGATTCTTTTATAGGTCTTGTTGTCTTTATCTTTTTCCTGCGCTGCGATGATATTGATGAACGGCTTGGATTCCGCCCCTTCGATATAGATGCTGTCATCGACCGGGACGAGTCCTGCTTCAACTGCCACACCATTATTGATGATCGATGCCGCAACGTCCGGCAGTACCCTCGGTGTCTGGGCAGCGACGACCGGTGTGAATTCAAGGTTCTTCGGGTTTTCTTTGATGGCTTCAAGACCTTGTGACTGATCAAATCCATCTTTCAGTTGTATCAAACCTGCTTCCTTCAATAGGAGAAGGGCACGGCCGAGGTTCGTCGCCTCTTGAGGAACGGCTACTTTGCTGCCTTTTGGTAAGTCTTCTACCGATTTATATTTTTCCGAATAGATGCCCATCGGTGCGATGATTGTCGAGCCGATCGGTACAAGATCCAGATTATGTTCTTTCACGAAAGAATCAAAATACGAAATCGTCTGGAAGGCGTTCAGATCGATATCCCCATCGGCCAGCGCCTGGTTCGGTCTCACGTAATCGGCAAACTCCACAATCTCGATTTCAATCCCTTCCTTCGCTGCTTTCTCTTTCATATACTCCCAAATCGGCACCCCGGATCCATTCACTCCGACTTTCACAACTTCTTTTTCACCTGAGCCGGATGCACTGTTTCCCGAGCAGCCGCTCAATATTAGGGTGATTAATAGAATAGCTAAACTTGCCAGGCTGATTGATTTTTTCATATTCCTCTCTCCTATCGTCTCCTGATGATTTTTGATAATGTATTTCCTGCTGTCTGAAGTCCCTGCACCATCACGACTAAAATGATGACGGTCACAATCATGACGGATGTTTCAAATCGCTGATAACCGTAAGCGATGGCGAGATCTCCGAGGCCACCGCCTCCGACTGCCCCGGCCATGGCTGATGCGCCGACAAGGCCGATGGTGGCAATCGTGATATTCAAGACCAGTGTACTCAGTGCTTCCGGAATAAGGATCCCGAAGATGATCTGCCACGGCCCGGCCCCCATGGACTCCGCCGCTTCAATGACCCCCGGCTCCACTTCAAGGAGCGAGCTCTCTACCAGTCTTGCAATATACGGTGCCGCAAATACGACAAGCGGTACGACCGCTGCCGCCGTTCCGATCGACGTTCCCACTACCAATCTTGTAAAGGGGATGATGGCCACCATTAAGATGATGAACGGGATCGAACGAAACACATTGATGATGCTGCTGAGTACTGAAAAGACGGCTTTATGTTCGAGTAAGTGCCCCTTCCTCGTCACCACGACGATGATGCCGAGGGGAAGCCCGATCAACGTGGCAAACAGGAGGGAGAATGACACCATCGCCAATGTATCCCATGTCGCTTCTATGATTCTTGGCCAAAATAATTCCCAATTAACTTGCACGCTTCTCCACCTCGCTTACGAATAATCTGTTTTTCCAATATTCCAGGATCTCTTCTGTTTCCTTCTTGCTACCGATGATTTGTACGATGAGATTCCCGAACGGCTTGCCCTGGAGTTCCGTGATTTGACCGAATAATACATTGATATGAGCATTGAATTTCTTTGCCGTTTCAGAAAGGATCGGCGTGCCCGTCGAATCCCCCTTAAAAATGAGGCGGCAGATGCGCCCTTCCTTGCTGTCATTCAATTTATCAAGAACCGATGCCGGCAGCTGATCATTCATGACACTCTTCACAAAGTTTCTCGTCGTCCGTGTCTGCGGATTTGAGAAGATATCGAAGACGCTTCCCTCTTCCACAATTTCTCCATTTTCCATGACCGCGACCTTATCACAGATTTCCCGGATGACTCCCATTTCGTGGGTGATCATCACAATCGTAATGCCATACTCAGCGTTGATTCTCTTTAATAAATTGAGAATCGATTCTGTCGTCTGAGGATCAAGGGCGGAGGTTGCTTCATCGCAGAGGAGAATCGAAGGCGACGTCGCCAGGGCTCTTGCTATCCCGACCCTTTGCTTCTGCCCTCCTGACAATTCATCTGGATAATGCTTCGCTTTGTCTTCAAGCCCGACAAATGCGAGCAACTCCTTTACTCTCTTGTTGATTTTATCTTTCGGCCATTTTGCAAGTTTCAGAGGATAGGCGATATTCCCTGCCACCGTCCGGGATTGAAACAAATTGAAGTGCTGAAAAATCATCCCGATGCGGTGCCGCTCTTTCCTCAGATCGATTGCCGATTGATCCTTTAGGCTGCGACCCTCTATGAAAATATCACCCGAAGATGGTTTCTCTAAAAAATTGAGACAGCGGACAAGCGTGCTTTTTCCCGCTCCACTGAATCCGATCACGCCATAAATCTCTCCCTTCTTCACTTCAAAGGAAACATCCCTCAAAGCAGTGAATGGGCCGTCTTTCGTCTCAAAAACTTTCGTAACATTCTGAACTCTGATCATACAAGACTTGCTCCTTTCCCTATGTATTCTTCTTGATGCCGGTGTTTGAAGGACATGGGTGAAATCGAGTAGGAGGGGATGATTAATCCCCGACCTCTCACACCACCGTACGTACCGATCGGTATACGGCGGTTCAATCAAGATGATTGACGAAGACTTTCATACCTAACGATAAGACTTAGAAGCCCTTGGCGATTCCAGAAGGAATTGCCAAGGGTTTTGTGTAGTATTGGACTTTGTGCGATCCTCCAATAACCCTTTCGGGTATTACCCCACTCATATGCCTTCCATTTTGGAACGCCGAGCGCA
>NZ_LIXZ01000030.1 GCF_001305855.1 Rossellomorea vietnamensis
ACGAAAAATCGATGTGGAGCCAGTTTTTGGATTTTTGAAGGCCAATTTGCGTTTCACTCGATTTTCTGTACGAGGAAAATCGAAGGTTGAAAATGAAATGGGCTTCGCGTTAATGGCAGTGAATTTAAGAAAATTCATTGCCAACAACTAAATTATAGAAGTATTTACACAAAAAAATAAGAAAGGTGAATTTGAGCAAGCTCAAATTCACCTTTTTTTACTATTAGAAGCTAGTTATGTCCCAGCCTCTTTTTATCATCTTTTGTGTGAAAAACTCCATTTCAAACATTGCTAAGTGGAGTGGGGGAGTTCAATATAAGATTTCAGCCCTCAGGTGAAGTTTAGGTATCTAATAGGGCGATTTAGTGAATTTCTGTTACAGCTAGAGAGATTAAAATATCTATGAGTTAGATGTTTGTTCTGTTCTTAATCTAAACTAAAGGCTTCTCCCACCACCAAACGCAACTCTGGCTGCTTGATTTTGTTGCCCCACTACCAGAAGATAAGAAAACATTAAAACTCCCACCGGGGGGAAGGATGAATTTCCCTCCATCTTCACTTACAACGGTAGTTCGAGTGGGGATTATTCGATTAAATACATTACCCCTCGTTAGCAAGGTGATAGGAACTGACTATAGTTTACCCTTTTCCCCTACTCTTGTGGGGACTGCTCCTGCGCTTACATTAGTTTTGCAAACAATTAACCCTATAACAACTACTGTTGACGTAATTATGAAGATGCGGGAGCAGTGGTGAACACATTAAGGTTTTGTATTTTATTATGAAGAAACAGTTGTTTCTGAAATGAGAAGTTAGAATTTTCTACCGACAGAACATAATAAATAACCTTCAAATAATTGCTTGTCGATAGTAGGAAGAGCATTATAAAATTCTTGAATAATGTTTGCTGCATAGGTGCATTCGTATAGAGAACCAAACTGTTCAACGGATACATCAAAACCTATAGAATATTCCCTGAGTAAGTGTAATCCAGCATCTCTAAATTGGTTATCAAGTGATACAACAGGGTATTCTTCTCCGTATATCCATTGGTCTTGTGATTCTAATGTCTGCTTCCATATCCGATATAACAGACATTTGGCATTAGGATTCATCGTAAGGATTAATCCGTTTGTTTTACAAATTCTTGTCATTTCCTTTAATATATTTACTTGTTTAGAGTATGAGAAATGCTCAAGTACTCCTGAGTTGAAAACGATATCATAAGAATCACTTGCGCGATCGATTTCTCTTATGTCACCACATATGAAGTCAGCTTCTATTTGATTGCGATTGTACATTTTTTTCATCTTTTCTATAGCTACCATACTGTAATCTACTAATGTTACATGAGCTCCTAATTTCGCTAATTGTAAACTAGATGTTCCTGTTCCAGCTCCAGCTTCTAATATTTTTAAATTTTCGACTCGGAAGTTTGAGTTTTCAATTATTGCATCCACTACACATTTGAAGAATACATTTTCGTCTAAATCTCCTTGATTACTCCAGATGGAATCCCAAAGGTCTTTGTGCCCCAATCTCATTCACCTCTTAGATAAAATGTATAGAACAACTTCCTTCATATTATTAAGGTCATCTTTGTTTGAATTGATAAACTGAGATTTACTCTGAACATCTTATGTTCGATTGGCAATCAGTATGACTAATTTGGGAATCTCACCGTTCTACGCCAGGCGTAAGAAAATATAGTAATCACTTATACCTTAACTGTTCAAGCTATGCATATCAATCCAATTTATGAAGCGGTCATCAATGAAAGACCACTCCTTTGCGAGAAAGAGATTCGACTCGCAAAATCAACTGAGCGTAGTAAACTTGTAACCATTAATCTCATTAAACTTCTCACTATGTTATCAAGACATGAGATATCCGCCCAGTACTTTAACCAAAGCTTTTTAAGTCAGTTTATGTAAATAAGTCGTCGCAGTTTCCGCCCAAGTTCAGTAACAATAAATAGAGTGGGTACTGATTCACTTCTAAGGACTGCCTCTTCACGATAATCAGAGAAAAGCCCTGAAGAAAATAAGTTAGCCCTGAAATAGTAAGGTGTTTTCATCGATTGCTCTGCAATCCACATCAATCCTTCTTTCTTTAACTCCTGCTGTCCTTTTGGGTTCCGAAAAGAGATTTTGAATATGGACTTTTAGTCACAGGAAGAAAAACAATGATACCTATCGTTGACCGTAGAAGAATATGGGAAGGAATGGGTATTTTAATGATCCTGGATGCATAAGAATAGGAGAGCATAAATAACCTAGGGTCTCTTGAGGAGGGGAGAAAGAGTGTCTGATACTTTTCATACGATGCCCGTGCTTATCAGGAATACTCAAGATTTAGATATGTTTCATAAATGTATTGAGAGCTTATCTAGGTCTGAAGAAGATCCTTTTGTGGTTTTATACAATCAAGGGGTGATTTCGAATACGGAATTATACCTGGAGGCTGAGAAGTACCTTGAAAGATTTCATATTTTAGGAGAAGGAAAGAATGATGGAATACCTTTCGCCAGGCAAGGCTGTTTTGAATATATCTGGGAGTACCATCCAGAGTGTGCATTTATAACAGAAATACATGCAGATATGGTTTTTCAACCGGGGTGGACCACGGTACTTAAAGGTTTTTTGAAAAATAATCCAAATGAACCATGTGTCTGTCCAGGAATACTTACAGCAAATGGTGAGTGGCATCCTCATGAAAAAGGGATTTCACGTTTAGACATTCCCGGCTCGATGAACGAGCTCCTAGTTATTTTAAAGGAGTATAGACAATCACGGGTGGTGGAGGGCTTTGTGCACCCGGTGATGCATAATTCTGCAGCATTGAGGAATGTAGGGGGCTACAACCTCTCAGACTTGGCTGGGAAGCAGGGCTATGAAGATGATTACTTATTGCTCTCTTATTTCAATTTATTACATCTTCCTGAGGAATGGAAGCCTAAAGCAGATTTGAATACTTGTGTTTATCACCAGACGATGGCTCAGCGCATGGATTTTACCGATATGAATGAAGAGGCAGAGAAAAACTTTCGGGGGTTAGTGAGCAGGTTTGGAAGCAAAGGTCTTCTGGATCTCAAAAGGATTCACCAGGGGGAAGACACGAAAGAAGATTGGAACCTGGTTTTCTTCGGTGGGTTGATGGACACTCCCACTAGCGATGCTTTCATTCTTGATGGGTATAACTCATACATCATAACCCGAAACGGATATAAAGGTGAGGAGGAAGGGATTACTTTCCTGCCTTATAGTAAGCTTGAACAGGTTCGGCCGGATCGAAGTATAGCTGTAGTAAGTCATCCATTTTGGGTTACGGTGATTGCCAAGTGGAATCCCGAAATGATTATCACTCTTCATCCCCATCAAGAGTTAATGAGTGAGAATAGGGATCTTGAGTTTTACAGTTCTGCCTTATATCTAAAATCCAGTGCAATCATTACCGATTCTGAAGAACACTATTTTAACTTATCTTTGAAATACCCTTTTGTTTATTTTATTAGTCATTCTACTTCTGATAAATCCGCGGATTCTGCAATCTATAATCCGAAAGAGGAAACCTTGATTGAACTCATTCAAGCTCTTCGATTTCAACAAGAAGAGTACTACTCTTTTGCTTTGCAACTGAATTCGAAATTAAGAGCCTCGAGGATAGATCACTTGAAAAATTCATTGAAATGGGATCCGCATAATGAATTTTTGTTAGCTTGCCTGGGCAAATATCTTTACCTTCAAAGGGAGTATTCTTTGTCTGAGGATTACTTCTTCCAGGCATTTTCACGAAATGTGGTGGTTTTCAATGATAATCAAGGATTGAAGAAGTACTATCCTTGGATTTGCCTTGCCCAGGCAAGGCAGGGAAAGGTGGGGGAAGTCCTCAATTCATACGGAATCCTGGCATTATCCCCTGAACTTAAGAATCATTACCATCATCTTCTTGGACTCTATCATCGTGAACAGGCCCACATCGTTTTGGCTGAAGTATCAAAAGTATATGGAGATATCCCTTATGCAGAGTATTTGTATCAAAACAGTGAGGAGCAATGGAGAAGTGCAGGGCTTTTTCAATTATACAAAGAAAGGATGAACCATGAGCCGGTATTAAAGATTTTGAATGAGAATAAAGATGTCCCCTCTTTAAGAAAAGAGTGGTGGCTCATTTCAGGAGAAATGGCTGAACTTTCAGGGGACGTAAACCATGCAAAGCATTGTTATCTTCAGGCTTCCTGCTATGATGAGTCTCAGCTTGATAGGATTTTGAGGATGGAAGCGTTAGATGAATTTTTAAAATGTATTGTTCAAGGGGGAATTTCATGAACCCTGTCCGAAAAACGGATGGCAATCACTTGACTGCGATGATGCAAGTGCGAAATGAGGAGAATCGGTACTTGGAACGGGTATTAGATCACTTAAGCGAGTTTGTGGATGACTTGGTGATAGTGGATGATGCAAGTACCGACCGGACCGTCGAAATTTGTCGTTCCTTTCCCAAAGTAAAAGAAGTCATTCAATTACCCGAAAGCCACTTTCATAAGGAATGGGAATTGAAACATCTTCTATGGAAGGAAACTAGTAAGTATGGGCCGGACTGGATCTTGTCCATAGATGCGGATGAAATATTTGAGGATTCATTTAGTGAAAGCGTCCGTTCGTTGATCGACCAGGATCAATTTGATTGGGTCGGTTTCCGAATTTATGATTTATGGAGTGGCCATACGCATTACAGAGAGGATGAACATTGGAATCTGCATAAGCGGCATACGATGATGCTGGTCAGGTATCTCCCGGGATTTCCCTATTATTACTTGCAATTGGACCATCATGCTCATCGGCTGCCCTTGTCCTACAATGCTCTTCCAGGCTGCTTATCCGATTTTCGTGTAAAACATTTTGGATGGGCTGGGGATGAGCAGGAAAGATTCCGGAAATACGAACGATATATGGAGTTGGACCCCGAGGGAAGATGGGGGAGCCGCGAACATTACGAGTCGATCCTTGATCCCGCTCCCCGTCTTTTGAAGTGGAGGGAGCTTGACTTATGACAAAAGTATCAATTCTGACCCATAGTTTTTTAGATGCCTATAATAATAAGATTGATAAAGTCTATGGCGGAGGTCTTGAAAGATATTTATATGAACTCTGCCTGATATTAAAAGGGATGGGTGTGGAAGTGGAAATTCACCAGCTCTCATTCAACGATTCTTTCCGAACACAGTTAGAAACCACTGACTTAGAGGGTACCGTGATCTACGGATACTTTTGCGATGACTTAGAGAAGATCCCGGATATCTTCAGTGAAATGTCTTCCAAGGCATCAGGAAAGTTAATATACGCAAGCTGTATTTGGCATCCGATTCACTATAAACAAGATAGTCTTGGAATCTGCCACGGTATAAACTGGGATCGGGTTGATTTGGCCATCAGCATGAAGGACCATGTAAAAGAAAATGTGCAGAGGGCTTTAAACTCTCTCCGGAAAATAGTGTCAGTGGATTCCCACTTTTTGTCATACTGCCGATCGACCTGTTTTTATGAAGATAATGAGAAGGTGGAACTCATTCCAAATTTTGTTGACACGAAAAGGTTCACTCCTTCCGCTCCTTCATCTCCAGATGGAAGTATCAAATTGCTGTTCCCCAGAAGAATCAGTCATGAACGAGGAATTATTCTGATGATGGCAGCGACTGATATCCTATTGGACCGCTTTCCACAGCTGGAAATCATTTTTGCAGGGGAAACGATTGATCATACGCCCCTTAGCTCAGCATTTTACTATTGGATGAACACTCATCCTCATAAGACCAAGATCCGTCATCAGGTATATTCTTTCGATGCGATGCCAAAGGTATATGAACAAGCCGATATGGCAGTCATTCCGACCATCTTTTCTGAGGGTACTTCGCTTTCATGTTTGGAAGCATTAAGTGCTGGACTGCCAATAGTATCTACCAATATCGGCGGGCTTAACGATATTATTATAGATGGGTATAACGGATTGTTAATCACACCAACTGTTGACCGTTTAGTAGCTTCGGTTTCTGAGCTATTACAAGATACGGAGAAGCGGGAGGAAATTGCATCCCGTGCACGGGAAACTGCTGAAGCTTTTGATATTTCAATTTGGAAGAAGAGATGGGGAAGAGTGCTCGAGGACTACCTATAATGAACAAAAAGGGGAAGGGAATATGCCGAATTATAATGTGTTTACAAACCTCAACAGCCCTCTGACAACAGTTGACATTGCAGCATCTGCCGCCGAAATAGGAGCAAACTACCGAGTAACAACAGGTGTCGTGAGTGTGGCACCAAATGCTTTTCTTGCGATACAGTTGTCAAACCCGACGACTTCCCGCTATACCGCAAGAATTGGAAGGATTTTTGGGGGGGCTCTAACTAATACCTCCCTCTTTCTCCTTAGAAATGGAACTGTAGCGGGAGGGACCACCCTTCAGGCAGTCAATACCAATTTTGGTTATCAAAACACCGCACAACTGATTCCCACATTTTCAACCAGTTTGACCAATCCTGTCGTGGGGGGCGTGACGTTCAGTAGCCTTATCCAAACGGGCGGACCTCTTGTTGATGATGAATTGGGAAAAGTCATTGTGCCGCCGAATAACCGCTTGATCATCGATTTGCTGAATTTAACCAACCAGACCAATACACTAGCCATTACAGTTGGATGGGCAGAGTTATCGCCTCAGTCAAATTAAAAAAAGGGGGGAGTCCCCCTTTTTTAATTTGACAGGTGAATAACAATAGGCTTCAGTTCATCCAGAAGAGAAGAAGACCAGGGACTTCTGTGATGAAAATAGAAGAGGGCAAGGGTCCAACGGGGGAGGGGGTTATCCGGGAAAGACTCAGCGGTGGTTACTAATGTTCTTTGGGCTAATTGGTAATCTTCGGCTTTAATGGCCAATATAGATATAGCGAGTTTTTCATTGACACTGTACTGTTCATAGTAGCAGTAATAAAAGTCCAGAAGGGTAGAAGCTGTTTTTTCAGATGCATTGAAGAACATATAAAAGTGTGATAGAGGGAACGATTTGGACAGGCGTGACTGCTTTGGGATTGAATGGAGGAAACGAACGAACCCTTCCCAGCATCCGGCCTCCATAAACATGTGCTTTGCCAGGTTCAATGATTCTTCCTGTTCTGTACCGTGCAACTCTCCTTCCATGAATGTGCTTAAGTGCTTGGCAAGAGGGTAAATAGCAGAGTATTCACTCAATAAGGCGTGTAGGTCTTGTCCTCTGTCCATGTCATAGTATAAGCACCACTCCAGCAACACTTCGTCCATCTTTTTCGTCCTTCTTTGATTCCTTTGCATGATCCTTAAGGCTTCTTCCTTTAATCCTTTCAGCGAAAAGGAAATCGCCTTAGATAAGAGGCCGATTTCATCTTTGACTTCCGGTAAATAATCCCGCGGCATTAACTTCCATAATTCCCCTTCAATCTCATGTTTATCATATAAAATACTCATCCTTATTGCTTTAATCCATTGAGATGGTTCCAATCCATCCCGCCATTTTCCGATGCATTCAACTACATATGGGGAGGGAGAGCGGTATAAAGCCCAGTGGATCCAACGGTCGAATGCAAGCTTGAAATTGGGCTTTAAGTCCAAAGTTGATTGATAATACTTTAGTGCATTCACATCATCCTGAATCTTTTCATATATCAGCCCTGCCTTATAAGCAGTAAGGTAAGTGCCGGCCCCTGCATGGGAAGAGTAGTGTTTTTTTTGGTCTCCATTGTCCATGGATTGAAATAAGGAGTACAAGGCTTCTTGAAAACAGTTGCTTTCAAGAAGGATGTCTGCTTTCGTGTCCCACAGCTCAGGGAAGTCTGGATAGGCGGTAATCCCTTTTTCAAGAAGATTCAAAGCTTCCTGACGCCTATGAAAGTACCATAATAAGTTCACTGACTTTAATATGATGTCCGGGGCGTGATCATCAAAAGGTGATAAATTTTTTAAGATTTCCAGAAAGGTTCCCAACGCATCTTCATAATCCCCTTTCTGTATTTGTTCTGATCCCAACGCATATCTAAGACGGATATCATCCGGATTTTCTACAAGAGCAGTCTCAATAAGACGTGTGTTTCTTTCGTTTTTTTGTTTTAATTGGATATAATCGTCAAGGTATCCATAATGAAGTATTGTATATTCCCCAAGTTCCAAACTGCCCCCCCTATCTTTGATTGAAGATGTTACTGTCTCGTGTATCCTTCCCTCAAAGAAAATATCCGGACTTCTTCTGAAAATACGGCAGGAACTGTCTGTAAAGTAGCTCCCTTCCTTGTACACTCCATAGTAATTGAGAATGTTCAGGTAGAGACCATCTGCTTGTGTTTTCCAAAGCTCTTTCTTTAGAGACAGGCTGTCAATCGCATCCAGCGTCTCGTCAGCATCGAGAACAAGGATCCATTCGCCCTTTGCTTCCTTAATCCCTCTATTTCTGGCATCGCTAAAGTCATCATTCCATATATAAGGAAAAATCCTGGCCCCGAATTTCTTTCCGATGTCCACCGTCCTGTCAGTTGAGCCGGTATCCACCAGAATAATTTCATCGACTGCGTCTTTTACAGAAGCTAAACATCGGGCCAGCGTATGTTCTTCGTTGGAAACAATCATGCAAAGAGATAAAAAATGGCTAGTTGTCATAAGCACTCTCCTTACTCAATGAAGCCTTCATCAAATGGCAGTGTTAACTTAGCCGAGTTCAATAGTTCAGATGATGTAATATTTTCAAGAGCCGAATCGATGTGAATTTCAGCATTAAAGCATAATGTATTAACCAGTTGGATTATGGAATTAACTCTAAAGTTTTTGCTTGTGGAGGAGTGTTCCTTCTTCCAAAGATTAGTATGTTCCTGAAAGGCTTTAAAAAAACCTTGGGAAAATAGAAGTCTGGCGCCCCTTTCAGCCTGCAGGATGGAATCCACCGACTCTTCATTCAGGACTGGATGGAAAGAAGATGGCAGCATGGCATCAAAAGGATTCTGTTCATTCATGAGAGTCTGTCGTTTTTCTTCGCTGATCTTTGCGTAGTCCCCTTCCCCCTCCTTGCAGGGACGTTTGAGAAGCAGGCAATCCTCTTCTGTACTAAGCAATTGACGGACCTCCTGCCCGGTGAGGGTACTGCTTCTTTTCAGCCAGCTTTTTATAAGTTCGCTTGCGATTGAATAGCAATGCGTTCGCATAAGGATAGTCAATAGTGTTTCCCGCTGCTTCTTTGTGTTCATTCTGAATTTTTTCTGAATGAACGGAAGGAGATCTCCCTGTCTTCCGGTCACCCTCAATAGTTGGAACATCCGAAAAAGTGGCCGTTGGGAAGCCTGGGAAGCCTGGTATGACTTATAGTAGTGATCAACAGCTTTATCGTCCTCCTGAGTCGACTCAAATGCTAATCCGAGTAAATAATGGGTGGAGAAAGTCCCCATCCCGGCCTCAGTGTGATATTTGGGGGTTTCGCCAATTTCGGCGGCTTTCTGCAAATGTTCAATTGCCGATGGACAATCGCCTTTTACAATATAATAAGAGCCCTTATAATGATGAAGGTCTGTATAATCCGGGAACAACTCCAAACCCTCATTACAACAGCGAATAGCTTCATCAATCAGGTTCAACGCACCAAAACATCGAGCTTCACATTTATAAAGCAAGTGGGCATAGTTTATTTGCGGGCTGACTAATTGCCTTGATTTTTGAAAAGATTCCAAGGCTTTCTGGACAGCACCAATTTGTAAATATTCAACCCCGATATTATAGAGATGAAAGGCGTGGTCGGGGGTATTCTTCAGTTCCTGTTCCAATAGAGTGATATTCCGGCTGCTTTTGTTTTTCTTATCCCTGACTGCAGATTGATATCCGTAATGATCGATACGTACCGTAGTCATGACAAAACGCGCTTGAGGATTTTGGAGTTGCATGCTATCAGCAATCTGTTCATGAATGGCGCCAGAAAAGCGGTAACCTATTCGATTCCTGAACATCCGGATGGTGGGATTGACACTTGCTTCTTGCCCATTTTGCCCAAAGTGGTTATAAACTCTTAAGAAGTATCCTTCAGCATCCGGGTAATCGGTCCACTTTTTCAGCTCCTCAATGGAGTCCTTATGGAGTTCTTCGTCTGCATCCAAAAATAGTATCCATTCACCCGTTGCGTGTTCTATTCCGATGTTCCTTGCCTCAGCAAAATTATTCTTCCATTCTGCTTGAATCACCTTGGCCTCATGTCTCTCAGCTATTTCAATTGTTCGGTCCTCAGAACCTGTATCAACGACAATCATCTCCGATACAATTTCCTTGACACTGGATAAGCAATTATCCAAAAAGTCCTCTTCATTCTTGACAATCATGCACAGGGAAATGCTGTTCTTCATTAACACGATTCCTCCTTTGTCTTCCTTTCCAGCAGGAATGCCAGCTGTATTTCGAAGAGAGTTCTATGGCTAAGTTCACTTTATTTAGATATGCATTGAAAAGAGGATACTCTGGCATAGCTGCTGATGACTCCTCTAATAGGGTTCTAGCCTGCTGGTTATAACATAAAGAGGCTCCCACATGTGCACGGACATCATCAGGCTTGGTAATCAAAACTTCTTCGAAAATGAGAGCAGCCTCATCAAATCTTTTCTGGTCATATACGTATTCACCTAGAAGTGAAAGTCCTTCTGTATCTATCGCATTCTCATTCTTTAATTGCTTCAATTCCTTATAGGCATTATGGGTGAATCCTTCATAATACTTCATTTTGGCTGCAAATAGTGTTAGCCCAGGGTAGTGTGAAGTAATCGACTTTACAACATTTTCGGCGTTTAAAATGATGGACTCATGCAAAAACTTTTTCACAAATAGGAGAAAGTCGAGATCTGATTCTGCAGTTTGTATTTTCTGGGTGTCAGTTAAAGATTTCAGGAGTTTCCCTAAATAAACTCCTGAAGAGTGATCCTGAATATAATTAAATAAACGATCTTGGATTTGTATTTCGTATTTTAACAGAGCTGATGAAACAAGGATTAATAGAGGCTCCGAAACCTCTCCTTGATTTATCAAATTCTCAAAACCCGCGTAAGCCAGGTCAAAATTACTAAGGTGAAGATGGCTGATGATGATCCTTTCTTGAGTAGAAGTCTGAGGGGTGGTGATTTGGTCAGCCATCTCTAGAAACTCCAGGTAGCATCCACTTTCAAAGAGTACATTGGCTACTTGTATGGTACATAGTTGTTGAATGACAGCTTGATCAGTCCTTTGAAGGGTGGGAGACAGTAAATGAGTCATTTCTTTTTTAATGTTGCTTTCACTAATATTTGAAGCAGTGAGCACATCTGCGAAACCTAGAAGTGCCTCGTAGTAGTAAGGGCAATATTTTAAAGCATTGATATAAAATTGAAGCGCGTCAGAATAAGCACCCCACTTAACTGCGATATCTCCCATGTAGGTCCATGCGCGGAAGGTTCCGTTCCCATCTTCGTGTACATATTTACTTGAGGGGCTTTTACTTACTGCCTCCTGAAATGCTTTAATGGCTTTATCTTCTTCTTTTTGATGTACATATGAGATCCCTAAATAGTAATGTAGATCACAATATTCCGGATAATTTGTTAATTCATCCTC
Source organism: Rossellomorea vietnamensis (assembly GCF_001305855.1). Lineage (GTDB taxonomy): Bacteria > Bacillota > Bacilli > Bacillales > Bacillaceae_B > Rossellomorea > Rossellomorea vietnamensis_A. Next base: position 11,632 of record NZ_LIXZ01000030.1, read on the forward strand.
CAATAAAGATTTGGCTTCAGAAATAAGTCCGCAGCTTATTAGAATGATTGAAAGATCTTTTACAATTGTCGGCCTGGAAGAGATATTTAAATCCGTCCTGTTCAGTGCATCCTGAATAAGGGCCACTGCTTGATTGAAGTTCCCCAATTGTGCATATGTAAGCCCCAGGTGGTAGGTGTAATAAGGGTGGTCTTGGTTTCCTGCCAAGAATGTCTGTAAGATCTCCAGATTCCGCAAAAGCTTCTCGTTGGTTTTTGGATGCCCCGCCTGATAACCATAGTGCCTGATTAACACAGGAAAATCCCCAATCAGATCCGTATTTGAGGAAGTGAAAGAGTTGATTGAAGGGATGATATCTTCATGGATGGGACCAGTAAATTCATATTCTTTCCGGGCACGGAACATTCTAATGGAAGAATGTTGTACTTTTTGATGGGGTAAAGAACCTGTATAACTTTCAATTAAGATCCGATATGCTTCCATATTGGAAGAGGATAAAAACTGCCTAAATTGCTTGCTTTCTCCATGTAATACTTCATCAGCATCCAAGTAAAGAATCCAATCCGTTTTTGCGTGTTCTAGTGAGATGTTCCTTGCTTTGGAAAAATCGTTTTCCCAAGGTGCCTCTATGACTTTAGCACCATATGAAGCTGCTATTTCCTTTGTTCGATCAGACGATCCTGTGTCTACGATGATCATTTCATCAACGAATGGCTTAATACTGCTGAGGCATTGAGGAAGATTATCAGCTTCGTTCTTCACAATCATATGGAGTCCGACTAACATAGGATTCCCCCCTAACATAAAGCATCCCTCTGATCCATAGAACAGAGGGAGCTTTTGTATAGTTTATGAGCCTTGAGCATTGAATATGACTGATATTGTCGCTGAAGCAAGTGTTGTTGATGATCTGTAGGAAAGTCTTGTATATTTCATAAACCGCTGAGGTACAAGGACATCCACTGAGCCCGCACCCAGGTTAAGAGAGGTTACATCAATCAGCCAATTGGTTCCATTTGCACTTATTTCCACTGCTGTATCAACCGTACCACTAGGACTGGAGTTGTATATGAAGAAAGAATAGTCTTCGAGAATAGATGTTGTGATGGCTGGTAGCGGTAGGAATGTCGATGAAGCAGTACCGACATTAACATTTAAGAAACTTTGTTCAATAAAGGTATTTTGAGAAACGGCTGTCAATGTGCCTCCTGTGATTGTAACAGACGATATTGAAGCGGTAAGGGTACCGTTTATTATCGCATTGACTGTACCTCCTAAGATTGTAGCCCCTAAAACATTTTGTATTGTATTAATGGTGCCGCCGACGATGGTAGCGGCCTGAACCTGGTTGACCGAGTTCAGGGTACCGGCGGTAATCGTAGCGCCAAGGACGCTTGAGATGGTACCGTTTAACAAGTTATTTAGCGTGCCGCCGAGAATGGTGGCGTTAATGTTTCCGCCAGAGATGGTGGCACTAGTGACATTGGAAACGGTGTTGATGGTACCGCCGACAATGGTAGCGGCTTGAACCTGGTTGACCGAGTTCAGCGTACCGGCAGTAATCGTGGCGCCAAGGACGCTTGAGATCGTACCATTTAACAAGTTGTTCAGCGTACCGCCGAGAATGGTGGCGTTAATGTTTCCGCCAGAGATGGTGGCACTAGTGACATTGGAAACGGTGTTGATGGTACCGCCGACAATGGTAGCGGCTTGAACCTGGTTGACCGAGTTCAGCGTACCGGCAGTAATCGTGGCGCCCAGGACGCTTGAGATGGTACCGTTTAACAAGTTGTTTAGTGTGCCGCCGAGAATGGTGGCGTTAATGTTTCCGCCAGAGATGGTGGCACTAGTGACATTGGAAACGGTGTTGATGGTGCCGCCGACAATGGTAGCGGCTTGAACTTGGTTGACCGAGTTCAGCGTACCGGCAGTAATCGTGGCGCCCAGGACGCTGCTGATCGTCCCGTTTAACAAGTTGTTTAGCGTGCCGCCGAGAATGGTGGCGTTAATGTTCCCGCCAGTGATAGTGGCACTAGTGACATTGGAAACGGTGTTGATGGTACCGCCGACGATGGTAGCGGCCTGAACCTGGTTGACCGAGTTCAGCGTACCGGCAGTAATCGTGGCTCCGAGTACACTGGAGATCGTACCGTTTAACAAGTTGTTTAGCGTGCCGCCGAGAATGGTGGCGTTAATGTTTCCGCCAGAGATGGTGGCACTAGTGACATTGGAAACGGTGTTGATGGTGCCGCCGACAATGGTAGCGGCTTGAACTTGGTTGACCGAGTTCAGCGTACCGGCAGTAATCGTGGCTCCGAGTACACTGGAGATGGTGCCATCCAGTAGGTTATTCAGCGTGCCGCCGAGTATGGTAGCGTTGATATTTCCACCCGTGATGGTAGCGCCAAGGACGCTTTCTACCACATTGAGTGTTCCACCCGAAACCGTGACAGAAGGAATCTCCACGGTGACAGTCCCCGTAATGGCATTGATCGTTCCACCGACAATGGTCGCGGCCTGAACTTCGTTGACCGAGTTCAGAGTACCGGCGGTAATCGTGGCTCCAAGCACACTGGAGATGGTGCCGTCCAGTAGATTGTTCAGTGTGCCGCCGAGTACGGTAGCGTTGATATTTCCAGCCGTGATTGTAGCGCCGAGGACGCTTTCTACCACATTGAGTGTTCCGCCCGAAACCGTAACAGAAGGAATATCTACGGTGACAGTCCCCGTGATAGCATTGATCGTTCCACCGACAATGGTCGCGGCTTGAACTTCATTAACCGAGTTCAGAGTACCGGCGGTAATCGTGGCTCCGAGTACACTGGAGATGGTGCCGTCCAGTAGGTTATTCAGCGTGCCGCCGAGTAAAGTGGCGTTGATATTTCCACCTGTGATTGTAGCACCGAGGACGCTTTCTACTACATTGAGTGTGCCCCCAGAAACTGTAACAGAAGGAATATCTACGGTGACAGTCCCCGTGATGGCATTGATCGTACCGCCGACAATGGTCGCGGCTTGAACTTCATTAACCGAGTTCAGAGTACCGGCGGTAATCGTGGCTCCAAGTACACTGGAGATGGTGCCGTCCAGTAGGTTATTCAGCGTGCCGCCGAGTACGGTAGCGTTGATATTTCCAGCCGTGATTGTAGCGCCCAGAACGCTTTCTACCACATTGAGTGTTCCACCCGAAACTGTGACAGAAGGAATATCCACGGTGACAGTCCCCGTGATGGCATTGATCGTTCCACCGACAATGGTCGCGGCTTGAACTTCGTTAACCGAGTTCAGAGTCCCGGCGGTGATCGTGGCTCCAAGCACACTGGAGATGGTGCCGTCCAGTAGATTATTCAGCGTGCCGCCCAGTAGGGTGGTGTTGATATTTCCACCAGCGATGGTAGCGCTCAGGACATTTTCAATCGTGTTAATGGTTCCACCAACGATGGTGGCAGCTTGAACTTCATTTACAGAATCAAGTGTACCCGCGGTAATGGTAGCGCCAAGGACGCTTTCTACCACATTGAGTGTTCCACCCGAAACTGTGACAGAAGGAATATCTACGGTGACAGTCCCGGTGATGGCATTGATCGTTCCACCGACAATGGTCGCGGCTTGAACTTCATTAACCGAGTTCAGAGTACCAGCGGTGATCGTGGCTCCGAGCACACTGGAGATGGTGCCATCCAGTAGATTGTTCAGTGTTCCGCCGAGTAGGGTAGCGTTGATATTTCCACCAGCGATTGTAGCGCTCAGGACATTTTCAATGGTGTTAATGGTTCCCCCAACGATGGTGGCAGCTTGAACTTCATTTACAGAATCAAGTGTACCCGCGGTAATGGTAGCGCCCAGGACGCTTTCTACCACATTGAGTGTTCCGCCCGAAACTGTGACAGAAGGAATATCTACTGTGACAGTCCCGGTGATGGCATTGATGGTACCGCCGAGTAGGGTAGCGTTGATATTGCCGCCAGCGATTGTAGCGCTCAGGACATTTTCAATCGTGTTGATGGTTCCCCCAACAATGGTCGCGGCTTGAACTTCGTTGACCGAGTTCAGAGTCCCGGCGGTAATCGTGGTTCCGAGTACACTGGAGATGGTACCATCCAGTAGATTGTTCAGCGTGCCGCCGAGTACGGTAGCGTTGATATTTCCACCCGTGATGGTAGCGCCAAGGACGCTTTCTACCACATTGAGTGTTCCGCCCGAAACTGTGACAGAAGGAATATCTACGGTGACAGTCCCCGTGATGGCATTGATGGTACCGCCGAGTAGGGTAGCGTTGATATTGCCGCCAGTGATTGTAGCGCTCAGGACATTTTCAATGGTGTTGATGGTACCACCGATGATGGTGGCAGCTTGAACTTCGTTCACGGAATCAAGCGTACCCGCGGTGATCGTGGCTCCGAGCACACTGGAGATAGTGCCGTCCAGTAGGTTGTTCACTGTGCCGCCCAGTAAAGTGGCGTTGATATTTCCACCTGTGATTGTAGCGCTCAGGACATTTTCAATGGTGTTAATGGTTCCCCCAACGATGGTCGCAGCTTGAACTTCGTTCACAGAATCAAGCGTACCGGCGGTGATCGTGGCTCCGAGCACACTGGAGATGGTGCCATCCAGTAGATTATTCAGCGTGCCGCCGAGTACGGTAGCGTTGATATTTCCACCCGTGATCGTAGCGCCGAGGACGCTTTCTACTACATTGAGTGTGCCCCCAGAAACTGTGACAGAAGGAATATCTACGGTGACAGTCCCGGTGATGGCATTGATCGTTCCACCGACAATGGTCGCGGCTTGAACTTCATTTACCGAGTTCAGAGTACCAGCGGTGATCGTGGCTCCGAGTACACTGGAGATGGTGCCGTCCAGTAGGTTATTCAGCGTGCCGCCGAGTACGGTAGCGTTGATATTTCCAGCCGTGATTGTAGCGCCAAGGACGCTTTCTACCACATTGAGTGTTCCGCCCGAAACCGTGACAGAAGGAATATCCACGGTGACAGTCCCCGTAATGGCATTGATGGTACCGCCGACAATGGTCGCGGCCTGAACTTCGTTGACCGAGTTCAGAGTCCCGGCGGTGATCGTGGCTCCGAGTACACTGGAGATGGTGCCGTCCAATAGGTTGTTCAGCGTGCCGCCCAGTAGGGTGGCATTGATATTTCCGCCCGTGATTGTAGCGCTCAGGACATTTTCAATGGTGTTAATGGTTCCACCAACGATGGTGGCAGCTTGAACTTCATTTACAGAATCAAGAGTACCCGCGGTAATGGTAGCGCCAAGGATGCTTTCTACCACATTGAGTGTTCCGCCCGAAACTGTGACAGAAGGAATATCCACGGTGACAGTCCCGGTGATGGCATTGATCGTTCCACCGACAATGGTCGCGGCTTGAACTTCGTTAACCGAGTTCAGAGTACCGGCGGTAATCGTGGCTCCGAGTACACTGGAGATGGTGCCGTCCAGTAGGTTATTCAGCGTGCCGCCGAGTACGGTAGCGTTGATATTTCCGCCAGCGATGGTAGCGCTCAGGACATTTTCAATGGTGTTGATGGTACCCCCAACAATGGTCGCAGCTTGAACTTCGTTCACAGAGTCAAGCGTACCCGCTGTAATGGTGGCGCCCAGGACGCTTTCTACCACATTGAGTGTTCCGCCCGAAACTGTGACAGAAGGAATATCTACGGTGACAGTCCCGGTGATGGCATTGATGGTACCGCCGAGTATGGTAGCGTTGATATTTCCGCCAGTGATTGTAGCGCTCAGGACATTTTCAATCGTATTGAGTGTACCACCGACGATGGTAGCGGCTTGAACCTCGTTAACCGAGTTCAGAGTACCAGCGGTGATCGTGGCTCCGAGTACACTGGAGATGGTGCCATCCAGTAGGTTATTCAGCGTGCCGCCGAGTAAAGTAGCGTTGATATTTCCGCCAGTGATGGTAGCGCTCAGGACATTTTCAATCGTATTGAGTGTACCACCGACGATGGTAGCGGCTTGAACCTCGTTAACCGAGTTCAGAGTACCAGCGGTGATCGTGGCTCCGAGTACACTGGAGATGGTGCCATCCAGTAGGTTATTCAGCGTGCCGCCGAGTAAAGTGGCGTTGATATTTCCACCTGTGATTGTAGCGCCGAGGACGCTTTCTACTACATTGAGTGTTCCACCCGAAACTGTGACAGAAGGAATATCCACGGTGACAGTCCCCGTGATGGCATTGATGGTACCGCCGACAATGGTAGCGGCTTGAACTTCGTTGACCGAGTTCAGAGTACCGGCGGTGATCGTGGCTCCGAGTACACTGGAGATGGTGCCGTCCAGTAGATTATTCAGCGTGCCGCCCAGTAGGGTGGCGTTGATATTTCCACCAGCGATTGTAGCGCTCAGGACATTTTCAATGGTGTTAATGGTTCCCCCAACGATGGTGGCAGCTTGAACTTCATTTACAGAATCAAGTGTACCGGCGGTAATCGTGGCTCCGAGTACACTGGAGATAGTGCCGTCCAGTAGATTGTTCAGCGTTCCGCCGAGTACGGTAGCGTTGATATTGCCGCCAGCGATTGTAGCGCTCAGGACATTTTCAATCGTGTTGATGGTTCCCCCAACAATGGTCGCAGCTTGAACCTGGTTCACAGAGTCAAGAGTACCCGCGGTAATGGTGGCGCCCAGGACGCTTTCTACTACATTGAGTGTTCCGCCCGAAACTGTGACAGAAGGAATATCTACGGTGACAGTCCCCGTGATGGCATTGATGGTACCGCCGACAATGGTCGCGGCCTGAACTTCGTTGACCGAGTTCAGAGTACCGGCGGTGATCGTGGCTCCGAGCACACTGGAGATGGTGCCATCCAGTAGGTTGTTCACTGTGCCGCCCAGTAAAGTGGCGTTGATATTTCCAGCCGTGATTGTAGCGCCGAGGACGCTTTCTACTACATTGAGTGTGCCCCCAGAAACTGTGACAGAAGGAATATCCACGGTGACAGTCCCGGTGATGGCATTGATCGTTCCACCGACAATGGTAGCGGCTTGAACTTCGTTAACCGAGTTCAGAGTACCGGCGGTAATCGTGGCTCCGAGTACACTGGAGATAGTGCCGTCCAGTAGGTTATTCAGCGTTCCGCCCAGTAGGGTGGCGTTGATATTTCCACCAGCGATGGTAGCGCTCAGGACATTTTCAATGGTGTTGATGGTTCCCCCAACAATGGTCGCAGCTTGAACCTGGTTCACAGAGTCAAGAGTACCCGCGGTAATGGTGGCGCCAAGGACGCTTTCTACCACATTGAGTGTTCCGCCCGAAACCGTAACAGAAGGAATATCTACGGTGACAGTCCCCGTGATGGCATTGATCGTTCCACCGACAATGGTCGCGGCTTGAACTTCATTAACCGAGTTCAGAGTACCCGCGGTGATCGTGGCTCCGAGTACACTGGAGATGGTGCCGTCCAGTAGGTTATTCAGCGTTCCGCCGAGTAGGGTAGCGTTGATATTGCCGCCAGCGATGGTAGCGCTCAGGACATTTTCAATGGTGTTAATGGTTCCCCCAACGATGGTCGCAGCTTGAACCTCGTTCACAGAGTCAAGCGTACCCGCGGTAATGGTGGCGCCAAGGACGCTTTCTACTACATTGAGTGTTCCACCCGAAACCGTGACAGAAGGAATATCTACGGTGACAGTCCCCGTGATGGCATTGATCGTTCCACCCACAATGGTAGCGGCCTGAACTTCGTTGACCGAGTTCAGAGTACCGGCGGTGATCGTGGCTCCAAGCACACTGGAGATGGTGCCGTCCAGTAGATTATTCAGCGTGCCGCCGAGTAAAGTGGCGTTGATATTTCCACCTGTGATTGTAGC
>NZ_LIXZ01000031.1 GCF_001305855.1 Rossellomorea vietnamensis
GTTTTACATCTGATTCTAAGTAACGTTCGCTGTCTTCTATAAATTTTATTAAAGCTTCATTCAAAGAAATTCCTCCCTTTAAAAATTTTAATTATTTCGGGCTAAGGTAAAGTTTACCATAAGTTTACACTTCTAGATATTTATTTAAATTAAAAAAGAAGCTGGGTTTAAAGCCAAGCTTCTTAAATGTTTATCTTATAAATTTGTAGGGTGTGTAGTGTAAGAAGATATGGCATTTAAAGAGAATAAAAAATTAAAAGTTGATCTGTATCAATTACGTGTGACAAAGAAAACCGAATAGTATTCCTAACCTCATCAATCGTCAATCCAATCGCAGCAAGAACATGACTTGGTTTGCTCGAACTACAGGCAGAACCTGTAGATACAGCCATTACTGGTGAAAGCTTCTTAACAAGGATTTCATTATTTAATCCTTTAAATTGTACGCTTAGAATCCCAGGAATCTTATCCTCTTGATCGTTATTAAAAGAAATAACAGTCTTAAATTTTTCTAAAAGTATATCTCTTAGTGTTTCTTCTAAGCGATTCAATTTACCGATATTCTCTTGTAGAGATCGATAAGCTAGTTCTGCTGCTTTTCCCATCCCAACAATATTATGGACAGCAAGTGTACCACTTCTGATGCCTTGTTCCTGTCCACCGCCATGAATAAGAGGGGTTATAGGAGTAGAAATACCATACTCATCTCGTCTGATGTAGGCAACTCCAGTTCCTTTAGGTCCGTGAAACTTATGAGCTGAGCAAGACAAGAAAGATATACCAGGGTAGTTCTCAAGATTAAGATCAACTTTACCTATAACCTGAGTAGCATCTGTATGAAACAATACCCCTTTATCAAAGCAAAATTCTGAGATTGTTTTAATCGGGTTTAATGACCCAAGTTCATTATTTCCCCACATAATAGAGACAAGAATAGTATCCTCTCTCAGAGCTTCTTCTAAATCTTCACAAGAGACCCGTCCATAACCATCAACATCAAGATAAGTTATTTCAAATCCTTTCCGTTCTAAATACTCACATGTATCTAGAACAGAAGGGTGTTCGGTTTTTGAAGTAATAATATGCTTGCCCTTTGACTGATAATAATCTGCAACGCCTTTTAAAACCATGTTATTAGTCTCAGTCGATCCACTAGTGAAAGTTAATTCTTCCGGTTTACTTCCTAATAGTAGCGCAACATTATTTCTGGCATTTTCAACAGCCTCTTTTGCATTTACGGCAAAAGAATAGTACTTACTTGAGGGATTCCCAAATTCCTCAAGTAAGTACGGAAGCATAGCCTCTTTAACTTCTGGTAAGAGGGGAGTAGTAGCACTGTTATCTAGATATAACATATAGATTAACCCCTTTATGCATCTATTTTAAATAAATTATTTAGTAATTTATCGTAGTTACCTGCATGGCGATATTCGTTTTCAAGTAGTTTAATTCCGCGCTCTAAATGTGCATTGAAATAGTCTGGAAAATATTCTTCATCTGTCAGGTTGCGCTGTGCATGTTGGCGTATGATTGCTTTGAAGACATAGTCATGTTCTCCAGTCATAGCATTACGATGAATATCTACACCACTTTTATCTTGGACCATTTCAGGAACTTCAGGAATACGTAGAGATAAACCTACCGCAATTCTAGATAATATATTCCAAGTTAGCCCCGTAGAGGATTGAAGGGTCTTTAAGATCTCTCCAGTGTTCTTGGATGTTTTTATTCTAAAATTCATTGGTTAACCTCCATTCCTTTAAAAGAAAAGTAATCATTTAGTATAGTTGTCTCTTTATTGTTTACATCGAAGTCGAGTGTGTATTCCTTAGCCGTGTAGTTGTGCAGTAGATTATAGGTTGATTCATCGATCTCTGAATCAGTTGAGAGTACAATCGCTTGTCGGCCACAATTCGGAATATAATGAGTTAGTATACTTTGTTTGTGTGAGCGATCTAGTCTCCCTAGCAATGTATCAAAAATAAACGGTACATTACGGCCAGAACATTTAAAGATTGCCCAAATGATCGATAATAATAGTATTTCTTTTTCACCGGCAGAAAGGGTGGATTTCTCCATTGCTTCATTATTTTGATCATAGAGACTTACTTCAAAAGTGGATGAATCAATTTTAATAGAAGCAATATAATTCTGTTTTCTCATTAATTTATTAAGCATACGTAATGTTTCCATTTGAACTTCTTGCAATTTCTTTTGTAGTTGAAGTTTCCTAAATTTTTGACTTAACGAGATAATCTTTTGAGACTCAACGAATGAGTTTCTACTCTTTTCTTGATCTCTAAACTTGAATTCAATTGTCTCTATAGAAGCATTCACTTTATCTAATTGAGTCTGTAATTCTACTAAGGAACTTTGCGCAGCTTCAATATCCTGAGTAATTGAGTGGAGTTGACTATTGTATTTTTCCATGTCAGAAACCATGCCACTAAACTCAGATGAAGAATCATTAATTTTAATTTTGCCTCTTAATTCTTGAATTTCTTTTAGTTTAGCTTTATTTTCATCAATCACGCTAATATAAGAATTCAATTTGTTGGTTTGAACTTCTTGATAGATGTTTTCAACCTGGTTTCCTTCAGAGAATGATGCCCCGTGAATAAGATCAGTGGATTCAGAAGGTTTCACCGTTGACAGTATTTCTTGTCTGAGAACATTTTCTGAATTCTCATTTGGTGTAAGTTCCAACTGCTTAAGAATGCTCTTAATTTTATCAATCGTCAATTTCTCGTCTAAAGAAGAGAACAGTTGGAATTTTTCTTCATTTAATAATTGTTCCCGCGTTTCTTTTACAAGATCTTTAGCCAAGTAGAATGGAAGAGTACTAGCTACGAAATTCTTTAGAAGCTCCTGGTTTTGCTTCCTGTCATTTTCTAATCCTACTATGCTTTGATTAATGCTTTCTCTTTGATCTCGAACTAATCCGCCATGGATTTCAAAATCACTTTTAATTCTTTCATATTCCTCTTCGACCGTTTGTCGCTGTATAGAGAGGTCGTGTATCTTTTTTTGATATTCCATTATGTTATTTTGATGACTACTCTTTGTTTCTTTTAAGTTGATAAGTTCTTTTTCTTGATCATTTAAAGAAGCTGTACGTGCACTTTGTTGACTGTACTGATCTAAATCTTTTTCCATTACTTCAAATAAGTCTAGGTTAAAGAGAACATTGGTCAGTTTCTCAATATAACTTGATAGGAGATTGTTATTAATAATTCTAGAGATTTCTTCTCCGTCAAATAGGCATAAGTCTAACAAGTGAGGAGGCATAATTTCTTTCAATTTTGATTGAAAGACTTCTCTTTCGTAGTCATTTAAAAACTTCCCATTTTGCAGTACATCAAGAGACTCTTTAACATTTTCGTTTTGGTAGCGCCAGGATCTGTAAAGGGAATATTCTTTTTTTGTAAGGTCGTCAATGACTTCAAAATCTATTCTTAAACGGAAATTATTTTCATTATTAATTTTTGCTGAGTAGTTAAGTAATGAATCTACTCTCTTTAAATACTCTTTGTTTTCTGTTTTGTAACCAAACGCAAATGAACCGAATAGCCCCATCTTAATGGAATTTAGTAACGTCGTCTTTCCAGCTCCATTTTCCCCACCAATCAGTACCGTGTTTTTACTGGAAGAAGTTGATAAGTCAATGGTGTGCATGCCTCGGTAAGGACCAATGTTTGTAAGATGAATTTTTTTTATATACATAGCTTATCTCCTCGAAATCTTATAAGTTTAAATAATCTTGTTTGAGTACTTTTGACATTTCCTCCATTAACCCTCTTCTGACTTTTAACCCAGAAAAGTCTTTTTCAACAAATAACAGTTTCTTAATGACTTTTATATCTACTTTGTATTCATCGCAAAGTAACTCAAGGTCAGATATTTGATCATTGTTAAATAAAGGACGATCATCAATTTCCCACTCTAGATCATGACCGAGTGCAGACTTATAGATATGAGGTACATGATCTTCCCAATCTCCATTTTTATACCAGATCTTACGAATGGCTTTTAATTCTTCTTCTTTAATAAGTTCGTAGTTTGGATCATCTGGATGTTGTAATTGCTTTTGTGTTTTTAGAAGTCTTTCAAGTATTTCTCTTCTAGCTCTCATTGTAAAAGGTCCGAGTCCAAGTTGTGCATACTTTTCTTCATTAGAGTCTTCATCAATATAGGTGACAAGAATATTATGGCCTTGCTCCGTACTTAGGTCGATATCATTCTCTAATAGATATGTTTTTAAGTTATCTCTTTCCACAATGATATAGTTTTCATCATTGATCTCTACGAATTCTTTCGGTCTACTACCTTTTTTAGGAATGTGATGATACTCTTTCCCATCAATTATTTCCACAAGAATATCGCGATAATAGATTTGACCATGTTTTCGATATTTCATTCTCATCGTACGATCATCTCTAATAGAAGATAGCCAGTTTCTAAAATTCAACAACGGTTTCATCCAGTCATGGCCAGTTTGAATAAATCCTGAAAGTGCTTTATCTTCATTTACCACTGTACATACCCAACAACCAAAGCGACTATTTCCACAAGATCCTGCTGTATCTTTAACCGTTTTATCTACTACTAGAGGACATTCTCCGCTACTAGAATCTTGATAAAGTCTATGTAGCTCATAGTTGTCATCTCCCCAAGGAGAAGAGTTGTTTAATAGATAATCCCAAACATCATCTAAATCAAACGTTTTGATAGGCGCGTACACATATGCATTCGATAAGGTTGAGTGACGCATGAGAACTTTCCCCTCAACAGTATGTGAACGAATGACATTCGCTCTTGTAGCACTTTCGTCTTCACGTACGCCTAGCACCATGATTACTTCACCAAAAGAATTTACTTTTTCAGTGATAAATTGATTTGCTGGATCAATTTTCAACCGATCCGTACACCAACGGAACTGTTGGTTTGGTGATGGGTAACCTTTTCCAATAATGTTATACCAGAAAGATTGCTCTACAACTGGTTTTACTTTATGTGTTTCAATTGGCAATCCTAAGTCTAATGCTTTCTCTTGCACTTTTCGTAATGTCTGATTAATTGATTGAATAATCAGTGGTGTCTCCACAAGAGTATCTGATGAGATCACATATATTTTTTTGTGAAGCTTTTCTGGTGGCAATTCTTTTAATGCTTCAAATACCAGTTGTACGACTACTGTGGAGTCTTTTCCTCCGCTATATCCAACTACCCATGGTCTGTCATCGGATAAGTATACGTCGATAATTTGCTCTTTTGCTTTATCTATGACTGTTTTTTCTTCAGTAAAGAGACTTGAAATAATTCCCTCGCTCATATTAATGATCCCCTTGCTTAAATTTATTCTCTATGTTCATCTCATGTTCAAGTAGTGGCAATCCTAGTAATATCTTGATTTTATTTGTAGTGAGTTGGATGGTATGGTTGTTCTTTTGAATTCGACCATTCTGGTTAAACGCTCTTCCTAACCAAAACTCTGTGTTAGCACGATTCCAGTCTATTGTAGACAACTTTTGTAAATATTCTTTCCAATCTTCGGTATGGAATTCCCTTAAATATTTACCTAACACTCCAATAGCTTCAATAAAAACTCCGTGACCAACAATAAAGTTTGCTCTTAGATCTCTAGGAGAAAGCTTTTTGTTTAAAACATCGTTCCATTCAACAATACTTTCTGTGAGAGTTTGCCAGAATTCGAACAAGAATTGCCTATCATTTTCAGAGATAGAATCGCCTTTCGTTTTTCCCAGAAGCTTAAGATTCGTATTAAAAACATGATTCAATGCTAGAATCTTAGGTGAATTCTTAGAAAGGGAAACTCTTTCCCGGTCTGTATATCGTTTTAACAATGGAATTTCTTTGACAATTTCTTTAGTCACGAGTGCCAGTTTATCACGATGATCATACAAAATACCAATAGAAGAAGTCGTATTAACAGCGTGCCGATTTAGGTCGGAGAATATCTGTTGTGATTTTGTTAACCCTTCATCATGAAAGAATACAACAGAAATCGTCTCAGACCCTATTTCTGGTGATATTTTTAATGCTTCTTCTATAGCGGCACGCCGATGCTGTCCATCATTGATTAAAAAGCGCGCATCTAAAGCAACTCGTAATTGGCCAAGATCTTTTGAAGAAGGATCCTGTCCAAAAGGAACAAATTCTAACTCTCCATCAATGGAGGCTGTTAAGGAAGAAAATACATAATCACGATTATTTTCTACAATATAATTTGTAATCTCAGGAATTCTGGTTTTATTAAGAATTCGTTGTGCCCTATGTTCGGGTGGGATCTCATCCTCATCAAATAAGAAAATCTTAGGGATAATTCTTAATGGACACATTGCTACATAATATTCCTTATCTGCTTGAATGCCCTTAATTGCTGGGAAAGTATAACTAAATGCCGCATCCATGTGTACAACCTCCATTTTACGTACGTAATTTTATGATATTATTATATACCTTTATTAAGTGATCTTCAATTAAATACGAACCTTTATTCGCCTATTTAATAAAACATTTTCTGGAAAGTGAGGTGGGATATCAATTTTTTGTCAGTTGTATGTTAAAATTGTTACAAAAGAGACACTTCGGAGATGATGAGAAATGAGTACAGATGAACAATTTTTTCTGAGTTTTATAGATGAGATCAATCCTGTTGCAGCTCAAAATGCAAAGAAAATGGAAGAACTTCTTTTTGAAGATGCCAGTAGCTCCATTGTAAAAGGTAGATTATTTGCAGAAGCGATATTAAACGAGGTTTTTAAGATTGAAGAGATTGAAGCTCCTTATGTAAATTCGCTTTATGACAAAATTTCATATTTAACTCGTGGAGGATACATCGAGAGGGAAGTACAACAATCGTTTGATACGATTCGGTTATCAGGTAATAAAGCCGCTCATGATGGTGGATTTAACGATATAACAGTAGCTTTCAAATTACATAAAGAAATGTACAATATTGCGGTTTGGTTTGTTGAGGTATATTCAGTAAAACAAATCAAAATACCATTATATGAAACTCCTAAGCCTCCAAAAAAGGAAGCAAATATTGAAGACCTTGTTCAGAAAAAAATCATGCAATTATTAGGTTCTAATGGATTTCCAAAATTAGTGCCAGGAGAAGAACAAGAAGAAAAGCAGCCAACTACTCCTTTTAGTGTAAAGGAGAATAGTTTGTTTGATGATAAGATCGGAGAAGGAGAGAGCTATCTATTAAGAGAACTAAAACGTCTACAGGACTCTTCCCAGGAAGCGATCGAGAATGCAAATCAATTCAGTCGTTTTAAGAATTATATGCATGTGGATCGGAAGATTCAGTTAGATTTTGAACATATTTTAGAAGGAAGAAATGGCAAGTCAAATGGGAATTTAATTTTGTTATGTGGAAGTGTGGGAGATGGTAAGTCTCATTTACTAGCATATCTCAAAGAAAATAAACCTTATCTGATTGATGAATATACCATTTATAATGATGCAACTGAAAGCTTTTCTCCAGGGAAGAATGCGATGGAAACTCTGGAAGATGTGTTGAAAAGCTTCTCTGATCAACATATAGAGGAAACTAGTGAGAAAGTAATATTAGCCATTAACATGGGGGTCCTTCATAACTTCATCCATGCTAAGCATAAGGAATACTCTTATCAAAAGCTAAGAGACTTGGTAGAGGAGAGTGAATTGTTCTCACCAAATATTACTACACATTACTCCAGTGGTAATTTCGATTTACTTAGCTTTGGTGACTACCATCCATATGAATTAACAAAAGATGGTCCAACTTCAAGGTTTTATTTTACTTTAATGGAAAAAATCTTCTCTAATCATGAAGAAAACCCCTTTTACCGAGCTCTTGTGGAAGATGAGAAGAGAGAGTTTAATACTATGGCACATGAGAATTACAGATTGTTGCAAAATGAATTTGTACAAAAACAAATTGTAAATCTCTTAATCGAAGCCATTGTAAAAAACAAATTAGTTATCTCAGCACGGGCATTTTTAAATTTCATTGCAGATATCATTATTCCAGATGATGTTCGCACCACAGCCATTATGCCTGAATTTGAGGTGCTTAAAAATGCTGTTCCTACTCTACTTTTTAATAGGAAAGAGAGATCTGTCATTCTGAATGCATTAAGTTATGGAGACCCGATTCATAAGAGGTCTATTTATATAGATCAAATTGTCATTGATCTTAATACCCTAAGCGATTGGGGGAATTTAATTGAAGGAAATATAGTTTCTGAAACAGCAGCAAAATGGCTAAAACCACTGGCTCAGGAAACAAACCTAACTAACTATTCATTTGATTTGTTTTTCAAGACATTTATTCGAATCGCATCACTAACAAATAAGCAATTTGCGTCTAAATTGACGGATCCACTGTACACTTCTTTTATTAAATATCTTTATTATTTTAATGTAGGAGAAAGAGCACATATTATCAATTTTTATGGGGAAATAAAATCGGCTATTTTCAATTGGAAAGGGTCGCCCAAGAGAGAGTATATCTATCTTAATAAGCCAGATGAGAAGTTCAGAATTGCTCAAAAGCTTATACTAAGACCTTATGTTTCGCATATAAAGCAAAATACAGAGGATGTTCTATACTCTTTTAAATCTTCTATTTTAATGGGTTACCATAAGGGTGATCAAGAGACAAAAGAATTCTTAGATATAGACTTTCCCTTATATGAATTATTGATGAAAGTGGAAGATGGGTATCGCCCAAATAAAAAAGATATAGAAGACGCAATCAAGTTTGTAGAGTTTATAGAGAAATTAATGGCCTTTGGAGAGAAGAGAAATGAGCTACTAATTCATTACCCGAATGACAAGAAATTCTACAAAATTAAGAAAGATGATTTTGAGCGTTTCGTCTTTGAAAGGGAGAAATAACAGATGAGTCATCTTTATATTGAACATTTAAATAAACATTTAATTAAAAAAAACAAGCATGATGTAGGAGAAGTCCTTGATGTTTTGCCCTTCTTAACTAAGAGAACGGGTGCCATTAAGGGGAATTTCAATCAAGTCCTTGGTGAGTTTGTGCGCTTTAACTCTTCATTGGAATTAGACTCCCATGCGTATTCTGAGATTGAAACGTTTACGACCGATGAACAAAACAAATATAGTGAGCATATCGCAAGTAAAGTGGAGTTTCTAGATGATAGCGATGCCTCATATGATTTCGTCCGCTTTTTAAATCAATATCTGTCTAATGAAGATGAGATCAAGCCAATTCATCCATATTTATTTAATTATATCCCTAATGAACGGTTTGAAGGGGAATTTAAGAAATATGCACAATTCTTAAGTGAGACGCTCGCATTAGAAAATAATGAGATTAAAGAAATCTTTATAAATAAAAAATCAGAAGACATTTTGACTGAATTAGTACTAAGTCAATTGGATGGTCTTAAAGAAGCAAAATGGAAAAGAAGACAATATCAACAGCTACTTGCCCCTTTAGTGAAGTGTTACCAAGAAGATTTAATCTTTCTCAGTAAGCATAAGGATTATTTCTTAGCATCGTTTCCTTTGTTGACTCATTTCTATACATTAATGTATGCAATGCAACTATTGTTTAAGTTTGAGCAATTTACTAATGCAAATTTTGATGAAGTAACTCCTTTATACTTTGCACTAGAATGGGAAGCAATTAGTAAACGGAGAAGTGCAGCAGACGAAATATTAGGATATAAGTTTATTAAAGAAAATGCCAAGAAATTGTTCCCGCATATCCACACGATTTCTCATTTAAGTCACAATGTTTTGCAGGAAGACAAGGAAGATCGTTTGAATTTTATTCCTTATAGTACTCTATACGATAGAATAAAAAATAAAGGTGAGAGTTTTGAACAGGAATTTCTACACGAATTAAAAGAATGGATCAATTTATATAAAAAGCTACCGTTTACAAACATAACCATTGAAGATAACTCAGAAACCCTGCCAGAAGCATTCAAGGTGTTATTTGCGTGTCTCCAAAAGGGGACGAGTAGTAGTGTAGCTGATAAATTCGGTAAGAATATAGAAGACCTTGCTTCCGACCAGTTCGTTAAGAGTAGAGGAAGTATCGGAAATGTATTAAATATCAAACATGAATTCTTGCTATTGATTACAGCTGTTTCTGTAAAAGACAAACGTATTCCTTTAAATGAACTATTTCATGAATTTGAAAAGAGAGGAATAGCACTGGATCGTTATTCTAAAAAAGAAGTGATGAACCTATTCGATAACTTGAATATTATCGATAAAAAAAGTGATAGTGGTGATGCTCAGTATGTCAAACCAATTTTATAATTACATCGTTTCTACGTTAATTGATTACTTTAAAACAACCGTTGTTAAACCCGGAAATAGATATTACCTACAATTAGATAATCAAAAGGAACTAAGTCATTTAATCAGTTCTTTGAGAGAGATTACTAATATACAAACTTTCGCGTACCAGCATGATCATGGAGACAAATATGAAACTTTCTCTATCCCATTTAATGGTGTGAAATTGGTTATTGCCCATACCTCTAAAAATGTTACCCCTGATTTTTTAGTTACATTAAGAAATCTAGTTGGTGAGCAAAAGGGAGGGTGGAACCAAACCGCGCTTCTTAGTGTAGTAACTGAGCAACTGGACTCTATCCAGGGAGGAAGTAGTGATCTTCAAAAAGAGGGGATGCCTCTACATATTAATTCCATCTTCTCTAATCTAAAAATTAAAATAGAGAATAGCGGACTTGAAAAGGTTGATCAGATTATTTTACAAGACAATTTAGATAACCTCATTAAAGAACAGTCATTTCAGCAAATTACTCTCTTCGATTTTGAAGACATTTTTAATACATTAGAGAGAGGCTCCATCGAAGACCAAGAATATCATAAGTTTGGCATATTCAAAGATGACGATTTAGCAACCTTTAAAGGGAAAGATCAGAAAAATAGGCTAAATGAAAATCGTGAACTTTTTGATTTTGTCAGAAGGTATCATGATCTAGGTTTAGGGGATGAAGAGTTAGAGAAAAGGTTTTCTCCAAAAGGAGTTAAAGAATTAAAGGACTCTGAATGGATAAATCTATCCTATTCACAAGTTCATAAAGCTCATGATGACTATAAAAAAAGTATTGGAACGAAAAAAGTCGATTTACAAACAATTAAAGTATATGAAAAGCTGAATATATGGAATAAACCCCATAAAGAATCGTCTGCAGGAAATAGAAAAAGACACTTAATAATTTTTAACCCTGACCAACTGCCTGAAATTAAGTTGCGGGCAAATTTTCAGTTTACGGGTGATATAAAGAGTCTATCAAACGAGTATCTTACCGTTCAAAATCAATTCAAATCTTCTTGTTCTGCTGAAGTAAAAAAGAACAATATTGAAGTAAGCATTAAAGTTGAAAAAAATAATGTAACCTTTACAAGGTTTACTTACAAACATGATAAAAAAGCCGCATTAGGTGCTGATTTCCTAATAGCTGTAGTGCCTTTAGAGCCTATCAGTTTAGATAAGTTTAAATCCAATTATACGATAGACCCTATTCAAAGAGTCATTGGTCTCCAGTATGAGGGAGATCAAATCGTCCTTGGACAAGGATTTGATAAACTGACTATAGAAGTAGAAAAAGATGACCAATCGGTGGACATTTCAGAAGATAATCAAGTGACAATTAAGCCACTTCCAGAAGCATTTAATGATGAAGATGAGCTGAAAATAAACTTATCATTTGGTGAGGTCCATGTACCAGTCTTACTTAAAAACGAATTACAGGAATCCATGCCTATAAATGGTCAGAGACTTTGGAGGCTTATTAGGGAAAAAGGTCAGGATATACAGTGGATAAAAGAAAATAATAGACTAGTTCTTGAGAACAGTGAATTTTATATGCACTCAGAATATAAACAGTATTTTCATTGGGAAGATACTTGGGTTGAAGAAGGCATGAAATTTGCTAAATTTGATTCGGATCAGCTTTTACAAGAAGATCTTAAACTAAGTGACGACCTTCGAGAAGCCTATAGTAGGTTTATTACGTATTTTAAAACGTGGAATTCAATCCCTAGCTTGTCTTATGTTACTCCTGATTATGAGACAAGGGCGAAAGAGTATCTTTCAGCCTATGTGAACGAGATTAAAGGTTTCAGAAATGGCACTCCAGCTGGAAAAAAGGGAATGGATCTATTTAAATTAGGTATGGTTCAATCAAATGAAATGGTTTACTTAACACCATTTCACCCACTAATGGTTGCTTTCAAACTAAAGTTCTATGACTTGTTGGAGTCGGAAGAAGTAGATAACAGTATACTTAACCGTCTTCATCCTGATGCGCTGCTCCCATATATATATGATGAAAATGAAAAGTTATATAAATCAGAACATCAACAGGCAGCTTTAGAGTGGTTAACCTTTAAATTAGTTCAAAATGTTTCGGTTTCAGATGCGAATCAATTTTTAGCTAAAGTAGTTAGTGACAAGATGTCTCAATTTAAAGAGCATTTCTCATATTTATTTATTGAACAATCACTTGCTCCGTTACAGCTAAATATTATTAACATCGTGAATGATCATGAAGTATTGAAGGGCATTCTTCAGTGGATGGTAAATGTAATTGAAAAAGAAGGAATCGATTATTTAAAACCTATTGAAGTAACTCTATATAGAAAAGATGAAGCAGAATCAGCATTTGATCTTTTTGCCCGTACAGATTCAGTTGATGCAGTTGTAGAATTATTTGACATTAAGTTAAAGCCTAATGACTATGATAAAGAGGATGTACTAAGAAAAATCAGAGAAAAGTTGTTCTTTTATAAGAAAAGTGACACCACTGAATATAAATACGCGCATATTTCTTTTTACAAGATGAAGGCTCAGGAGAAATTCGCTGTTCAACCTATGCGTGACATGGATTCAGGCGTGGCAATTGAAGGACTATACTCAAGTGTACCTTCCATGAAAGATGAAGAAAACTATAAGAGTGGATTTGGCGTGAAGTCTTATACCATTGAGGAAGATAACTATCTAACCCAGACTTCCTATTTTGTGAATGAGCTTGCTGCGAATTTAAGGAATAGTGGAAACGACAGCTATCGAAAAGGCGAAGCGATCTTCTCGAGGACTACGACAACGGATGAGGAAGATCTAGAAAAAATCTTCAAATCTTCTTATTGGGTAACCTTCGTGGATCCTACCATTGATCTGGAGTATTTTAATCAATATGATGGAAACCTAGTGGTTATTCATTACAGTGACCAGTATTCATCATCGAGTAGATATGATGCTATTACAGTAACAGATAAGTCTAACCAGTACTATGCAGTCATCAAGGAGTTCCTTAAACAAAAAGAAGTGGAAGGAACAGATCAGAATGTGTTAAGTACGATTAAAGCATTTAATACCTTTAACGGTGAATGGTTACTTCGAATTATTGGTAGTAAAGGACATTATGATCGGGAGAAGTTAAGTATTATATCAGCTATTAAGTTCTCCGTATCTTATTTAGACCATCCTAATATACTTTGGGTCCCTATTTCTCTAGAAGAAGTATTACGGGTTGCGGGAGCAGTGAGTCTTAATAAGTCTGAAGGAGTGTTTACTGCTAAGAATCTAGGAGTAAAAGGTAGCCACAGTGATGACCTTCTCTTAATTGGATTAGAAAATAACAATAATGATTTGGCCCTTCATTTCTATCCTGTAGAAGTCAAGATTGGAATTAATAGTGGGACTGTTTTAGAAAAGGCAAAAATCCAAGTTGAGAAAACAAAGAAACTTTTATTAGAGACACTTACTGGTGAAGTAGGTGATACCTTTACAGGGAAGTTTTACCGAAACTTCTTTGCGCAATTACTCATCTCTAACTCTAAGAAATTAGAACAAAGTGAATTTTGGAATGATAAAGGCTACTTCTTATCCGGTGAAATAAAAGAAAAATTATTAAAGGATCAATATACTGTATCTACAAAGCTTGATGAGTTTATTGGTGAAGGCGCCATCCTCTCATTCCAGAAGAATGTTTATCACCGAAGTGCTGTAGTAGATTCAAACGTTCTTCTTTTAAATCTAACTGAAAAAGATGGATATGAAGGTCTAGTTCGTCCGATTAAAGATTTACGAGATTGGATTCAAGAAAAGGAAAATGATTTTGTTAAGGAAGACATGCTATCCACTAGATATACATCTTCTATTTCAACTTCATCTTCACCTGAAAGTATGAGTGAACCCCTAGCATTGGTTGATGGTAAAGGTGAGTATGAAGTAGTACCGGAGGCTATCGATAAAGAAATCGATGGAGCTAGCGTTGAACGCAAAGAACAGTCTGAGGAAGTACAGGAAGACTCTTCAAACGATTTAATAGAAAAAAGTCCAGAAGATTCAACAGCTGAGTTAGATCAAGGTGAATCAACTGTTCCTGGATACGAAGTTGAGTCTGAAGATCAAGAGAACGCTTCAAATGGAGAATCCACAAAGAATTCTCTTGATGGAGATAAGCCTCGTGCATCCGTAGATTTAGAAGATGCGAGAATACTTATAGGTAAACCAGAGAATTCTAACCGAAAAATCTACTGGGAATATGGAAATAATGGCTTAGCCAATAGACACTTATTAATTTCCGGTAAATCTGGTCAGGGTAAAACGTACTTTATGCAGTGTTTGTTACTTGAAAAATCAAAGCTTGGAATTCCAAGTATCGTTATAGATTACACTGAAGGTTTCTTACCTAACCAGCTGGAACCAGAGTTTGTAGATTTCTTAGGGGATAAACTTAAACACAAAATTGTGTATAGTGAGAAGCTTCCTATCAATCCGTTCGAGAAAAATGTTCGAGACATTGGTGGAATTCAGTTGCCTGAGTCGAATACAGACGTAGCAGAACGTATAAAAAGTGTTTTTTCTTCTGTATATAAAACGTTAGGTATTCAGCAACAAAATGCCATCTATGAAGCTATATTAAATGGGTTAGATCGATATGATGATGGAATGAGCCTCATCAAACTCAAAGAATTACTCGAAGAAGACGGTAGTAGTTATGCCAAAACTGCTTTATCTCAGATTAGGCCATTAATTGATCGTAATCCATTTAATAATGATAATTCATTAAAATGGAATGACATAATCAAGAGTGATGGAGAAATTCATATTATCCAGCTGACTGGATTCCCAAGAGATGTGCAATTAATGATTACAGAGTTTATACTTTGGGATCTGTGGAATTACTCTGTTCGCTATGGTAATAAAAATCAACCTATGCCTGTCATTATGGATGAAGCGCAAAACCTAGATCATACTGAAAAATCACCTTCAGCACGGATTCTTACGGAGGGAAGGAAGTTCGGATGGTCTGCATGGTACGCTACTCAGTTCTTGAAGTCCCAACTTGATGCAGGTGAGTTAGCAAGGCTACAAAATGCAACTCAGAAAGTATATTTCTCACCACCGGAGCAAGAGCTATCTAACATTGCTAGCAGCTTGTCTAAAGATCCGCATGAGAAAAAACAGTGGGAGAATGCTCTTTCATCGTTGAAAAAGGGGCAGTGCATTGTTCATGGTCCAGTGGAGAAAGAGAACGGTGAACTCTCAAATCCTACAATTAATGTAGTAAACATCATGTCTTTAAACGAACGAATTTAATAGTATAAAAAAACATCCCGATATTAGGATATCGGGATGTTTTTTATAGAATCATCAACTTAACGTCTTCCATTGATGTTTTTTCATTTTGAAGGTCTTTGATTGTTCTCAGTCCATACTCAATATATGCAATCATATATTGATGTAACTCTTCATCATTCAGTGATCTTTCAGCTTCATTAATGATAAGATGTTTAAACAAAATGAACTCTTTTTCTTTAATGATATTATCAGGAATCGTCCATTTATTGCCACCAGTTATTGCTTCTAGTGAAGGATTCGTACACACTGCAATCCCTTTAGCTAAAGCAATCTTTATAGCATGAGGGCGGTCGACCACTAAAAGATTTACCACATCATCTAGTATTTGCTTTCCTTCTTCAGATAAGGACATTCTTTTATTAGACATCTATTTATCACACCCTAACAAAATCGAAATAGCCATCTCTAATGACTGTATATTTTTTGCGCTCGTCGTAATCCAACATGTATTGTTTGTACGAAGATTGCTCCATTAAGTTTACATACTCACTTGTGATCTCTGTATCAGTAGATAAGATGATCACTTGTTCACTTAAGTTTTTATAGTAATGATTAATTAAATGGTTCCTATGATAACTATCCAGTCGTCCAAGTGGAGTGTCTATGACCATTGGTAAAGATAGATCTGAGACTTTGGTTAACGCCCAAATGAGTGCAGAGGATATCATTTGCATTTCACCTGCGGAGCGTTCTTGTATACTAATCTCTTGCATCCGATCGCTAAATAGTCGGATAGAGTATGTGTTAATATCGAATTCGATCTTTCCAAATTCGTCTTGTTTTCTAAACAAAACTTTTAACATACTTGAGAACTCATCTCTGATATGTTCTGCCTTGAGTTTCGTTACTTCTGTTACATATTCTTTCATAGCGGCAATGGTATTCGTAACATTTTGAAGTCGTTCTTCAAGTTCTTCAGTGTTAGAGTCTTGGTTATTTAGACGAGTAAATTTATTCTTTAGTGCCGTTCTTTGATCTAATAGATCTCGAAGCTTTTTGTTGATTAGTCTATGTTTAGAATCTAATTCCCCTACGATTTTAGTTAACCGATCAATTGTATCATTTTCTTCTTCTAGGTTTACCGATTCTGGTGCATTTCTTATTTCTATCTCAAGCCCATTGTATTCCTGGGTTAATCTTTCAATATTATTAATATAATTGGTAACCTGGTTTTTATCTTTCATTGGTAATGAACTTAAGTAACTGAAGTCTTTATTAGATATATCATGTATTTCCTCAAAATCATCAGCTACATCAATACTGATATCATTTTCTTTTATCCAAATTTCTTTCCCTAATTCTTTTATTTGTTCAAGCTGTACTGGAGAAAGTGGAGGATTTATAGATTGATTCAATAATTTGTCCATAAAGTTCCGATAAGGATTAAGGGATGCATTTTGCAAAATTCTATTTTGACTTATTTCTTTTTCTTTTTTAATTCTATTTTTTAATTTGTTAATTTTATTCCCTAAAATGATATATAACACATTTTCTGTGTAATACGTGTTCAATTCTTTTTTAGCCATGTCTAACTGTGTTGCTACTCTGGTTTGTTTTTTTACGATCGTTTCACGAGACTTTGAGTTCTTACTCATTTTTTCATTTCGATCATTTTTAGCATCATCTACTGCAGCTTGCTGACTTCTTAATTTGATCCGGATTTTTTCTTTCTTAGCTTCATACTTTGCGATAGAATCATCCAATGCAATTAGTTCAGTTTCTGCATTTTTTACTGAGGAGTGACTAACAGAACGTGCTAGCTGTCTTTCAATTGATTGCTTAAGAGTGTTTAAATCCTCAAGAAGTTGTTTGTAAGATTCCATCCCAGTAATTTTGTGAATAGCATCCTTCATTTCTTGACTATTTTGGCGAAGAATAATATCTTTAATCTCTTCTCCATCAAATATGAAAAATGGAGCTGCATGGTAAGGAATAATTTTATCGATGAATTTATTAAAAACATCAATATTATCTATTTGAACTGTTTTTTTAAACTTAGATCCAGCACCCTTTACTTCAAGAGATCTTTGTTCGTGAGAAAGGGTTTTATCACGATTAAAATACCATTTTATTTTTAGATTCCACTCTTCACCTTTGTCCGTTTCCAGAGACAGTGAGACCTGGCACTCACGTCCACCTTCATCAAAAAACGTGTTATTAATAACGTTAGAGAACAATCTCTTATACTCGGTTTCTGTCATTCCACGTTTTCCGAACAATATATATAGAATCGCTTTCAAAATAGTCGTTTTTCCCGCACCATTTAACCCACCGAGTAGAATAATATTTTTGCCGTTCTCTTTTCTTTCATCCTCAGGGATATAAAGATCCACTTCTTGATGACCGTAATAGGTCTTATAATTAACGAATTCTAGTTTTTTCAATAGCATCTTTGTTCACCTCCAGTGGTTGAGTCATTATTGATTTTCTTTAAAATGAAAATCTATCAGAGATTGATATTCTTTAATCCTGGTTTGTTGACTGTTATTTTCATAAGCTTCTCTTTCTGAAAGCTTTACTAGTAACCTGCCTAGTTTAGGAGGGACATTGTTTCGTGTGCAAACCTTAGACATTAATTCTGTTTCTCGTCTTTTCATATCTTTCATGAATTACCACCCAATACTATAATAGGATTGAAAAAGGGAATAGGTCCCTCTAATAATATTACTATAACATTACTCTTAGTTACATGTTTGTAATATAACAAATTATTCCTTATTATAATAACCTGGTACCTTAGTGATTTTTTGTGAAGGTATGAATTTAAAATAAACAATTATATAAAGGAGCATTCCTGTTAGAAGGATTTTTGGGGACTTGAACAAAAAAGAGCCCTCTTGGTATGATACGGGGTGTCAAATCGTGGACCGAGATGACCCCTAACTTAGTTAACCAAGGAGGACTCCAAATTGGATTTTAAACAAAATCAGAAAATAAATCAAGTCACCGAACAAACACTCGTAGTAGGCATTGACATTGCGAAGCGAAAACATTTCGCCTGCTTTGTCGATGACCGTGGGCGGGTGCTC
>NZ_LIXZ01000004.1 GCF_001305855.1 Rossellomorea vietnamensis
GCCTCGTGCCATTATACAGAGGATACGGGGAAAGCGGTGGGACCGTTCCCGGTTTAAATGGAGCGACACTTGACACGAGTCATGCAATCGATGCCTTAATGGCGTATCTCGAGAAGAACGAGAAGCGAAAAAGTATGGGGAAGGTGTTTGTAAAGGGAACATTGATCTGTTAAAGAATGCGGAAATGGTCGCTCACTATATCGTTGAAAACAAAGAAGAAGAGCTGATTGACTTTGCGAAAGTGGAGGGGGTTGCCTGGGCACAGCACTCTCTTACACTTGCATTCAAACTGGAATGGGTCCATGCCATAAGAAGAACGTTATGGTATTTTCTTTATCAATTTGAAGAGGAACATGGGGATGGGGACACATCTCGGGAGAAATTTTTCCATTTGGAAAAAAGCATTAATGACAACGTTGATCAATTCCTGAATAACTTCTTTATCAGTTACTCGGATTACAAAGATGAGCAGCTGAGGTCGCACAAAAAACTGGTGGAGAATCTTTCGGTACCGATCATCCCGGTTAATAGCACCATTGCTGTATTGCCATTGATTGGAATGATCGATTCATACCGCGTCAATGCATTGGAAGAAAAAGTGTTGATGGAAATCAGTTCACTGAAGGTTCAAACCCTTATTATCGATTTATCCGGTATTGCCGAAATGGAACTTGATGTCATTTTTCAATTTAAAAAGATTCTATACGGAATCAATATGATGGGATGCAAAGCGGTCCTCACTGGGCTGCGCGTAGAACTTGTCAGAAATATAGTCGAATCAGGAGTCGAATTTGACAGTCTGGTAGACATAAAGGGTACATTACAACAAACGCTGAAAGAGCATTTGTAAAAACAGAGGGACGGACCTCGTGCTTCCAAAGGGAAAGCACAGGGACCGTCCCTCTGTTTCTTGTCGAACCTTCTCGTTACAGAGAGGATTTCCCGGGAAAGTGTCGAAGAATTTAGAGTAGATATTTTTTCCTGAAGGAGATTCTGTATGGTAGAGACTGTCCATCATTTAATTTTACATGTGGTATTTATTCTGTTTACGATTCTTCTTTTTCAAATGTTCACGAGTGAATCGGATAGCGATACTAGAGGGTTTACTTTTACATTTTTTCTAATGAATCTACTTGTTTTAGTGTTTACTATGGCGTTCCCGGAGGTTTACTCAAGCGGATATGTGTACGATTTTAAAGTGATTCCTGTGATTCTTGCCTTTCTCTATGGAGGAAAAAGGGTTGGTTTCAGTACGTTCTTCGCCATGCTCGTCATCGGATGGTTTACAGATCATGTATGGACGTTTTTGGTGGTGAATTATGCGATTTACAGTTTGCTGCTGATGCCATTATCCACGTTGTATAGAAGATTATCCTGGAAGCAAAAAATGCTCCTGATTTCAGGTTTTTATTTGTTCATCCCGGTTACGCGGTCCTTTTATTTACTCACGCATCGTGAAACGGAGCAGCTTTTGTTTATGGCAAGCTCCACTTTCATCATCTGGATCACCTTGATTCTGTCGATTTATCTGATTGAAAGTCGGCTTGAGCAGGTCAGGGTCAAAAAAGAGCTTATCAAAGCGGAAAAGTTTAACGTCGTCAGCGAGTTGGCGGCATCTGTCGCCCACGAAATCCGGAATCCGATGACGACTGTCAGGGGATTCATGCAGCTCCTGCAGAAGGAAACGTTAACGGCTCAGCAAAAAAGCTTTATTGACATATCCATTCAGGAACTTGATCACGCCCAAGGCGTCATCAATCAATATCTTTCCCTGGCAAAGCCCCATACGGAAGAATACGAGGTGTTCAGTCTGACCGAAACGATGATTGAATCCGTTGACGTCATGTCTACGTATGCGGTGATGAACAGTATAAAAATCAATAAAAACATCGAAGAAGACCTGATGATCAGGGGGATGAAGTTAGAGGTGAAACAGGTCCTCCTCAATCTCCTGAAAAATGCCATCGAGGCGGTAAAGGGAAATGGGGAAATCACGGCAGCTGCGTGTCGCCATCCTGACGGCCGTATACTGATCAAGATTCAGGACAATGGAACCGGCATGCCTCCGGAACAACTCAAAGTACTCGGGAGGCCCTACTATTCCACGAAGGAAAAAGGGACGGGACTCGGACTAACGGTGAGTTATCAGATTGTGAAGCGGATGAAAGGTGAGATCAAGGTGGAAAGCGAGCCTGGTGTCGGAACGACATTCAAGATATTTTTGCCAGGCAATACATAAGAGGGACGGACCTTGCTTTTTCTTAGCAATGTCCGTCCCTTCGCTTCTTATCGAAGAATTCCAGGAAGCATGGGGACGGTTCTTGTGCTTCCTGCATGAAAAAAACATTCCCCTCACATAGGAATGTCTCCGGTTGGCTTTAGGAATTGAGTGAAGTTGGCGGAGGAACGACATTCAGGATTTTCTTCGTTGAGGGGACATGAAGGTGGATCAGAGGGGAGCTTCCACGACTCCCCTCTGATCCATCTTACTTTAGTTTTCTGTAAATATCGTTCAATTTAGTGATCATCACCGTACTGAATAAAGATGACAATACCGTACTGATGATGAGCAGCCAAAGTACAAGGGGACTATTGGGTTTCAATTCTAATCGCTCCATTCGGTTTTTTGTTAGCGTGTGTGTGGAACTTGAAAAATATCATTTGCAAATATAGGGAATTTTCTTATCGAAGAAATGCTTCCTGCTTTTACCCCCTCCCCTCTCATTCATGGCGGGGGTTTTTAGTGTATTTCGAATGGTTTTGACGATATTTCCTAATAGTATATTTTTATCCCGTTAGGACCATGATGGTAGTACTACTTCATGGGAGGGGCTACGTATGTTTTTTCAAAAGAAGCAAGGAAGTCCCGGGGAGACCATCAGGGAAACAGAACCAAAGCCAGACATTCCAATCTCAAACGATGGGGGTACATTTACGAAAGAGATCAAAGCCGTCTTTCATGAAAGTGCCGACCTGCTCATGGTGAGTCCAAGGCATGGAGTGACCTTCATTTATTTCGACATGTTAATTGATAAAACGATGCTGAACCGAGACATTATCAGTCAGCTGGGCGGCGACGAGTGTACACCGGACCTCTTGGAAGAGAAGATCAATGTGGGGAATATGGAGCAGTATGTCACGGTGAATCCGTCCGTCAGTGCTCTTCTCAGTGGCGCAGTATTGATTCACCTTGAGGGGTATTCAAGCGTGTTGGCTGTCAATATCCGTTCAGGGGACAGCCGGTCCTTATCAAAGCCTGAAAATGAATCGATTGTCATCGGTCCCCAGCTTGGATTCAATGAGAGCTTATCCACGAATATTTCTCTGATTCGGAGATATTTGGTGAACCCGAACTTATGTAATAAATCCATCACATTGGGGAAGCAGACACGTACGGCCGTTTCCCTGTTATACATAGAAGGTGTTGCTTCGGAGCAAATGGTGCAGACCGTCACGGAACGAATCTCCAATATCAAGATAGACGGTGTGTTGGACAGCTCCCTTTTAATGCAATTAATCGAGGATAATGGTTTGAGCATATTTCCTCAATTAATTTTGACAGAACGCCCGGATCGCGCTTGTTCCTGGCTCTTGAATGGGAAAGTCGTCATTCTTGTCGATGGGAGTTCCCTGGTGATTGGGGCTCCCCAATCATTCGTGGAGTTCTTTCAGAGTATGGAGGATCAGAATGTTAAATGGCAGGTGGCATCTTTCTTAAGGCTGCTTCGGTTCATCGCGATGATCCTTTCTGTATTCTTTACAGCCATCTATGTTGCCTCCCTGACATTCCATTATGAAATTATTCCCCAGCCCCTTTTGATCCCTTTAAGTGAATCCCGTTCAAGGGTTCCCTTTCCTCCAATCATTGAAGCGCTGTTACTGGAATTCATTATTGAATTGCTGAGGGAAGCGGGGGCACGGCTTCCGACGAAAGTAGGGCAGACGATGGGTATCGTAGGAGGTATTGTAATTGGGACGGCTGCCGTACAAGCCGGATTCACCAGTAACATCCTGATCATCATCGTCGCTCTCGGGGCTTTGGCGTCCTTTACCACACCGAGTTTCATGATGGGGAATGTGATTCGGATTCTCCGTTTTCCCATCATCATCCTGGCAGGGTTTTGGGGATTTTATGGAACGATGTTTGCCTTCTGTTTTCTATTGATTCACCTCTTAAGGCAAACGAGCCTTGGGAGCCCATTTCTGGCACCCTTTTATCCCATCCGCATTAAAGATTGGGCGGATAGTATCATCAGGCTGCCGCTTAAATATACATCGAAACGTCCTTATCAAGCGAGACCAGTGGATTCTGATAAATACAACGTAGACGAAGAGTCCCGCTAAGGAGAAGGGAGGGATATTCGATGAAGATTCATGTTCACCCACAACCACAATCACTTCTCAATGCGTTCATGGTGATGTTCATCATTCACTCTGTTCAGATGGGTGTTGGGATACAGGGGTTTCAACGAATTATTTATATGGACGCAGGGCATGATGCCTGGATATCCGTTATTCTTTCCGGTATTGTGACCTGTTTGATCGGCTTTGTCATGGTGAAAACCCTCAACTACTATGAAAGCTCGGATCTATACGGCATTCAACGGGATGTGTATGGAAAATGGTTAGGCACATGTATGAACGTTCTTTACGTCTTGTATTGCATGGGTGCCCTTATAGTGATCATCCGGAATTACATCGAAGTGCTGCAGGCATGGGTGTTCCCGGAAGTTCCTACCTGGTTCATTAGTTTGACGATTATGATGCTGGTGCTATACGGAGTGCTGGGAGGATTCCGCATCATCGCGGGTGTATCATTCTTCAGCGTCTTCCTGTCATTTTGGTTATTGAGCTTACTGGGATATCCCATCCAATTCAGTCATTGGTCGAACCTCCTGCCCATTCTGGAAGCAAATGCAACCGAAATCTTGAAAGGGGCCTATTCCATGACGTTCACCGTCATAGGGTTTGAACTCATTTATTCCTTTTATCCTTTCATTAAAGAGAAAAGGAAAGTTCACAGATATATGTTAATTGGATTGTTGTACACGACTCTTCTATATGTGGCGGTTATGCTGATTTCACTCAGCTATTTCAGCGGCGGCCAATTGGAACGGACCATTTGGGGGTCACTCTCCCTGTTTAAAATCGTCCGAGTGCCATTTATCGAACGATTCGAGTATGTCGCCATCACCTTCTGGTTACTCATTATCCTGCCCAACCTGATGCTGTACTTATGGTCAGCATCCAGGGGGCTTGCCCGCATCTTCGGGAAAAAAAGAGAAAAGGGCATTATTTGGGTGTTATCTCTTCTTCTTTTTGGGTGTATACAATTACTTATAACAAGGCAGCAAATTAATCTGCTGAATAATTATTTTGCCCAAATAGCCTTTATTGTTGTCTATTGTTATCCTCTCTTGCTGTTCCTCTTGGTATGGATGAAGAAAAAAATCTTTCGGAAAGAGGTGAAGTCATGAAACGATTCTTCCTTGTGATTCCATTCCTCGTTTTACTTCTCATCCTTTCCTCTTGTGCGGAATCCAGTACGCTTGAGAAGATCGGGATGATTACGACAGTGGGATATGATAAAGGAGATGAGGATGCTATCAAGACGACGACATTGATTCTTGAAACAGATCCACAGTCCACGGACAGTACGAATGTGATTTCAAGCCGTGCGCTTACAAGCAAAGGAGCGAGGATTGAAAGTAATTTGAAATCTCCGAAAAAGCTGGAATCAGGGCAGCTGCGTGTGGCCCTATATGGGGAGGAACTGGCAAAATCCGGCTTGATCAATCTCGCCGATACCCTTTCCCGGGATCCTTCCATCAGTGATTTAACCTTTCTGGCTGTGGTGGAGGGAAGCGCAGGTGATCTCCTGAAGCATAAATATCCCCAGTTCTCTGATGCCGGGCAATATGTGTATAAGGAAATAGAGCAAAATATAAAAGGGGAGGTCATTCCTTCTCCCACCCTCCATGAAACGCTTCATGATTATTATTCAATTGGAGTAGACCCCATATTACCCTTATTAAAGTTAGAGGATGAGATGATCAATATCACGGGCATGGCGCTACTCAAGGGAGGTAAGATGGTGGGGAGGATATCCCCATCCGACAGCTTTTATGTGAAATTGGTGAGTGACCGGTTTAAAACGGGGAACTTCGAAATCACCTTTAAGAACGGGGAGGAAGAAGCGCTCATGCCTTCCATGTCTCCATCAACGGATATCGCGATTGCGCTGGATACAATCCAAAGTAAAAGCAAGATTGAGCTAAAGGATCCGAACTCCCTGACATTCGATCTGAATATCCATATCAATGCCCGCCTGCAGGAAATCAACCGGGACATTGACTTAAAGAGCAATGAAAACCTGGAGTTAATTGAAAAAAAACTGAACAAAAAAATAACGAAAGAAGTGGAAGACCTCATTGCCTACTGCCAATCGAAGTCTTCAGATGTATTTGGCTTTGGGGAAGAATATCGAACGAAAGCCGCCCATTCCAACCTCACCGATGATGAGTGGCATGATATGTACAAAGACATCAAAGTGAAAGTGAAGACAGATTTTGTGATCATTCGAACAGGAGTAGTTGAATAATATTCGGGGATAGCCGGGCCGTGTCTTGAGGGACGGACCTCGTTTTTATAAATGGTTGAGGAACACTACAATGGCAACGATGGAAAACATGGGGAAGATCAGCGTCATCCCGAAATCATACGCTAGACCCGTACAACCGTCTGACCTGAATCTATTTCCCGAGAAGCACAGGGACGGTTCTTGTGCTTCTTAACTATTGATTTCCTCTGATCTTGCGTATGAAAGACTCCTTAATCCACGCCATATAAAGCAGGTTGTTTTTTATTGTCAGCTTATCGGTTTAGTTATAAACTGATAGTGTCAGAACAAACATCTGACGCCATCAAGAAAGAATTAGAATGATAAGTGGATTAACAGCTGCATCCACTTCGTGGGGCAGCTGTTTTTTAAAGGGGATGGAGAAATACCTGATGTACTGTTCGTTCAGATATCTGGCACGCTTGGAGTTATAGGTAACGATCTTCCCATTCCGGATATCTCCTCGGTTGCCTGACGTTAGATGAGGATAAGCACAAGAACCGTTCTTGTGTTTTCCGTTCAATCTGTCATATACTCCTCCACCAACTCATAACACCGATCCTTCGTCGACTCGTACAAAGAGATATACCACGCCACATATTCAAACGTGCCGCCTTCATATTTGAGTCGTTCTTTCTCTGCTTTCGCTTCTTTTTTCTCGATCCATTTCACCTGTTCAGTCTTTAATTCAGCCATCACATCTGGAGACAGCTCTTTTTTCAAAAGGGCATAAATCTCATTCAAGGCATCGTCATATTTTTCGTAAGATACTCCGTAGTAGCTTTTCATGGCGTTGGTGACGCCTTTATCTGAATCCTTCTTTTCCGGCATAGCATCGAGTTCTTTTTGGATGTTGTCCAGCTTTTCTATGTATGACTGCTTTCCTTCCACTTTTGTGACGGGAGGATCCTGTACAGGACTACTCTCTTCAACGGTTGTCTCATCTGACTGAGCCTTCTCGGTTTCGTCGGATGCCTTCGTGTCTTCCACCTGTGAATCATCTGTATTTGTACTTGCTGCAGTCGCCTCTGATTCAGGCTTTTTAGCGGCATCCTCGTCCGAATCTGTACTACAGGCGGATAATCCCAAGAATATCGCAGCGGATAAAGTCGTGATGATCAACCAATTCTTTTTCTTCATTATGACAACTCCAATCTTTTACAAAAATCGTTCACTTGGATTATTTTAACATAACTAAATATATCCTTCTAATGCGCCACCTTCTTAAACGAAACAGGAGATTGACTTGCAGTAGCCGCGCCCCTCTTAGTGGGGGTTCTCTCTATCTTTCTCTATAACAAACTGGTAAAATAAGGTTTACAAATCTAGTAGACGATAGGCGTGCCAAGGGACCTGTCCCCATGGCTCACTGGAGGTGCCACATGCTTGATATTAAAACGGATTACAAGTTTAAAAAGGTCGACCTAATCACGAAAGGCTGGTCGAGTGATAAGAAATATTTTGTGGAAACAGAGACGGGGGAAAGGCTCTTGCTCCGGACGGCGGATCGTTCTGAATATGGTAGTAAGAAGAGTGAGTTTGAGGCGATGAAGCGATTGGCAGACACGGGGATTCCGATGTCTAAGCCCCTTGAGTTCGGGATGAGTGAAGACGGCACCAGTGTGTATACGCTCTTTACGTGGTGTGAGGGGGAAGACGCTGCTGACGTGCTCCCTAAGCTGACGGAGACGGAACAATATGTGCTCGGCTTGAAGTCGGGACGTTATCTCCGGGAAATTCATTCCACTCCTGCACTGCCCGATGAAGAGAAGTGGGAAACGAAGTTCAATCGCAAGGTGGACAAGAAGATTCAGCAGTATCAAGATTGTCCGATTAAGATCGAAGCAGGCGACCTTATCTTAGAATACATAGAAGCAAACAGGCATCTCCTTCGTGGACGCCCGCAAACGTTCCATCACGGTGACTATCACGTAGGGAATATGGTCATTTCTAATGAAGGGGAGCTTTCTGTCATCGACTTCAACCGCCATGACTTCGGGGATCCATGGGAAGAGTTCAACCGCATCGCCTTCAGTGCGGCGGCGAGTCCCCATTTTGCCACGGGACAGCTGAACGGCTATTTCAACGGAAGGCCTCCGGAGGATTTCTTCAAACTCTTGGCCTTTTACATCAGCAGTAATATGCTGTCGTCCATCCCGTGGGCGATGAAGTTCGGGGAAGAGGAAATCGCCGTCATGAAGAAGCAGGCAAAGGAAGTGCTCGGTTGGTTCGACGGGATGAAGAATCCGGTGCCGACGTGGTATGTGGAGGACTTTTATGTTCAGTACATCGATGGGATTCCGTATAAATTGAAGTTTCCGTTCGATTTTTCTTTTTTAAAAAAGTACGGAGAGGTTTTCAAGATTTATGACGATCAGGACTCAGGGAATATTTGTTTCGGGGTCAGGAATGGTGAAGAGAAGATGTTCATCAAATTTGCCGGTGCCCCGACTGCGCGATATAAAGGGGAACCGGAAGAGGCCGTCGCCGGATTGAAGGCTGCAGTGAAAATATATGAAGATCTGGCTCATCCCCATTTAGTAAAATTGATTCTTTGGGAAGAAATCGGCGGAGGGTTTGCCGCCGTCTTTGAATGGACCGACGGGGAGTGCATGGGGAAGATGTATCCTTTGTCCCGGGAAAAATTCATGCAGCTGCCTGACAGTGCAAGGGTCGACGTGTTCCGTGATATCCTCAACTTTCACATCCATATAGCGGAGCAGGGCTATGTGGCCATCGATTTCTATGACGGAAGTATTCTTTATGATTTTTCAAAGAAAGAGACGTTGATCTGCGATATCGATCTCTATGCTAAACGCCCCTATCTTAATACGATGGGCAGGATGTGGGGGTCCTCACGCTTCATGGCGCCGGAGGAATTCGAACGTGGTGCCGAGATCGATGAAATCACGAATGTGTATGGGATGGGGGCAACCGCCTTTGCGTTGTTTGGCGGGGAGAAAGACCGGTCGTTGGAAAAATGGCGATTGAGCGAAGCATTGTATGAAGTGGCGCTTAGAGCAGTGAGTGATGAGCGGGACAGGCGTCATGGATCGCTGGTGGAGTTTAAGAGAGAGTGGGATTCAAAGATATGATGGATGAGCCACGGGACCTGACCCCGTGGCTTTTCACACAAAAAAAAGGGCCCCAAGCAGCAATTCTGCTTAGGGCCCCTCTTTGATTTATTCGCTCTCTTCCTTCTTTAATTCAAAATATTTATCCATCACCCGTTTGGAAATGACTTTATTGATGTAAGGATCATGATCCTGATGGGACCATGGTACGACGGTCGAGAAGGCGATTTCCGGATTGTTGAATGGTGCGTATCCGATAAGGGTCGTGTTGTAGGTTGGCTCTGCACTCTCCATGTCCGGCCCTTTGTAGAATGCCTCCGCTGTACCTGATTTCCCGGCTGCATTGTACGGTGCATCTTTAAACAGATTGGCCGTTCCTTCTGCGCCGTGAAAGACCCGATAGAATCCTTTCTGAACGTGTTCGATTTCTGCCGTTGATGCATCGATTCGGTTCAGTACCTCAGGTTCCTGCTTGTACACGACACTGCCTAACCGATGTGGCTGATTGGAAGGTTCACGTACTTCTTTTAACAGGTGGGGCTTAACGCGTTCCCCTCCGTTTGCGATCGCCGATACGTATTGAGCCAGCTGCATGGGGGTGTACGTGTCGTACTGTCCAATCGCAAAGTCAAGGAGCAGTCCCGGATGTTCAGCGGTTCCTTGATATCCCGGAGATTCCCCCGGTAGGTCTATTCCTGTCGGCACACCCAGTCCCATCTGGGCGAAGTGCTCCCTGAACGTACGGAATGCGTCACCTTTCAGCTCGATAGGTGCGTGAGGGACGTAGCGGTTCCCGGCAATCCGGAGAGCCACTTTCCACATATACGCGTTAGAGGATTTCTCCAAGGCATAGAGGTCACTGATCTGACCCGTTTGCTGTCCCCATACATTGAACCAGGACGTTTTCTTCGGCGTTCCTTTAATATAAAGAGGTTCATCCACAATCTTTTCCCCCGGTTCGATATGATCCGTCATATAACCGGTCAGGAGGGTGGCACCTTTGACAACGGAACCCGCTTCATAGGAAGTGGTGTATGCTCCCAACGAATAATCTTCGAATTCGATTTCACCGTTCGGGTGGATTTCCTTCACTTTCTGACCGACCATCGCTTCGACTTCCCCTGTGTGAGGGTCCATCATGACGACAAAGGCACGGTCCAGATAAGGAGACCCTTTTGTACCGATGTGTTTCGACAATTCTTCCTGGACGATCTTTTCGATCGCTTTTTGTAGGTCGACATCGATGCCGAGTACGAGATCTTTTCCGCTCTGACCCTTCTGGATGACCTTTGTTCCGACGACCTGTCCGTCTTTTATGATGTTTTTTACCTTCTTTTTCTGACCGTTCAACAGGTCTTCATACTTTAATTCCAGGTAGCTTGTCCCCACACGGTCATTCCGGTTATATCCTTCTGCCAGATATTCCTGAAGCAGATCTTTCGGGATCCCTTCCCTGGTCGACGACACGTCTCCAAGCACGGAACGGAGAGTGTGGTCAAGGGGATAAGACCTGGTCCAATCCGTGGTCACGTTCACCCCGGGCAGTTGATCGAGATGTGCGCTCACCTGTGCATACTCCGTGATGGTCACCCCTTTATTCTTCACGATCTGAGGGGAAAGGGCGTACCCTTTAGAAATAGTTTGATAGATGGCGAGAACTTCATAGTCTTCTTCTGAAAAAGAGGACCATTCCTTTTCACTTATGCGTTCAAGCTTCAGTTGGTAAATTTTTTTATCGGCTTCCTTTGTTGAGAGACCCTTCTCTCCCTGAATGCGTTTGATTTCTGACGCGGAGACCTTCTTCTCTGCCTTGGAGGGATTCATGAGGATCCAGAAATCCTTTTTATCCCGTGTGGTGAGTGAATCGGTCTCGACGTCAATCATATCTGCGAGCTTCTCCGACACCTTCATCAATTCCTTCTGAGTCGAATCCGACGTTCGGGTGTAAGTGATGGCCCTCTGTGATTTATTATCGACAATCAGCTTCCCGTTCCGGTCGTATATGCTTCCCCGCGGCACGGGTGAATCCACCGTCAGGCTTTCTTTCTTCTCCACCGCCTTCTCATAAGACTGTCCGTTCGCAATCTGAACCATCCCAAGCCTGACAATCAGCGTGCTGAATAAGAGAAACACTGTGACAAAGAGAATCTTCATGCGCTTAGGCAAGACTACTTTTCTGGTTCGCTCTGTTCTGTTTTTTTCCTTCATATCATCACCATTTTATAGATTTGACTTTATTACAATTAAAACAGAGACATGACAAAAACCCAAGAGTTAAGAGAATCGTTCACGAAATCGTTTCATTCAACCCTTATTCCAAAAAACTTCCCATCCTGTACACAGATTGTTAATAGTTTCGTAACATTTACCTTCTAAGATGAAATCAACAGCAAAGTTCAACAGGCAAAATCAATCGAGGAGGAAAAAACATGTTTGAACATAACAATCAAAATGAAGAAATGAATCATACGGAAACAAACGATACAGACGTCACGCCAAAAGAAGAGATGCAGCGGACTCCGAAGCAGAAGAAGCCGTTTAAAGGGAGAGGGTTCCTGAATACGGTGGGCGCCGGGATCATCGGTTCGGTCCTGACGCTGACGGTGCTGCCTCAAACGGACTACTATCAGAACATCGCACAGCCCAGTGTCGAGCAATCTGCCGACAACGGACAGGCAGACACATCATCGAACTCAGGAATCACTCCTACATCGGTTTCAACCGGTGCGGGCGGAGATGTAGCGAATATTGTGGAGGATGCCTCCCAATCCATCGTCGGAATCGTCAATTATCAGAATCAAAATAACATGGGGTCCGCACAGGCAACTCCTGCAGGAACAGGTTCCGGCGTTCTTTTTAAAAAAGAAGGGGACAGTGCTTTCATCATCACGAACAACCATGTGATTGAAGGTGCGTCGAAGATTGAGGTCTCTCTCTACGATGGGGAAAAGACGGAGGGTGAGCTGATCGGTGCCGACCCGCTGACAGATCTTGCCGTGGTGAAAGTTGACGGTAAATACGCAGACAATCTGTTGGAAGTCGGTGACTCCAGTGCCCTGCGCGCCGGTGAACAGGTAATCGCCATCGGGAACCCCCTTGGACTCGACCTGTCTCGGACGGTGACGCAGGGAATTGTCAGTGCCGTCGACCGGACGATTCCAGTGCAGACATCTGAAGGGGAATCTGAACTCAACGTCATCCAGACCGACGCCGCCATCAACCCAGGTAACAGCGGTGGGGCGCTTCTGAATTCCAAAGGTGAACTGATCGGGATCAACAGCGCGAAGATTTCGAACTCCGGTGTCGAAGGACTCGGGTTTGCGATCCCAAGCAAGGATTTCATGCCGATCGTCAGCGAAATCATCAAAACAGGGAAGGTTGAGCGCCCTTATATCGGAATCGGGATGAAGAACCTGTCCGACATCCCACGTTCGTACTTACCGAATCTGCCTCAATCCGTTGAATCCGGAGTGGTCGTCGCCAACATCGACCCGACATCCGCAGCGGCGGACGCCGGCATTAAAGAAGGCGATGTGATCACCGAGATGAACGGCAAGTCTGTCGGAAGTGTCGCCGACCTCAGAAGGCAGCTGTACGGTGACCTGAAAGTCGGGGATAAAATCGACCTGACAGTCTACCGTGACGGTAAAAAAATGACGGTGAGCCTGAAGCTTACTAGTAATGCGATGATGAATGGGTAAGGGTTAGATGGAATTGGTGCCTGGTACAAAGTGAGTGAAAAGTACCAGGCACCAAATGAATGGAATGTACCAGGCACAAACCGGGTGAGTTGTACCTGGTACAATTTCAGCAGGATGTACCAGGTACAAACAGTACGAAATGTACCAGGCACCAAATATACCGAAATGTACCTGGCACCAAAACACCAAAACACCAAAACACCAAAACACCAACCAAACAAATAAACATAAAAGGAGTACGGGTTAGTGACGAAGAAAAAACGATCGATCACATTATGGAGCATCATTGGAGGGGTTGTCCTCATCGGATCGCTGCTTGCGGTGTTTGGTTTTTCCAAAGAAGATGTGGTCGCCAAAGTGGGCAGTGAGTCCATCAGTAAAGACGATTTGTATACGACGCTAGTGGATCAGTACGGGGATGGCGCCCTGGACACGTTGATTGCCGAGAAGATTGTGAAGCTTGAGAGTGAGAAGAAAGATCTCACGGTGAAGGATAGTGAGATCAAGAAAGAATTGGAGAAGATCAAAGGGCAGTATGACAGTGAAGAGGCATTCAATGAAGCCCTCGCTTCAAGCGGGTCGGATCTCGATAGTGTCAAAGAAAATATCAAGACGTACTTGTTGACGGAGAAATTGCTGAAGGACCGGATCAAGATTACGGATGATCAGGTGAAAGAATACTTTGAAGCGAATAAGGATACGTTTGCACAAAAAGAGCAGGTTGAGGCCAGTCATATTCTCGTGGACGATGAAAAAACAGCACAGGAAGTGAAGAAAAAACTCGATGAAGGTGGAGATTTTGCCGAGCTTGCGAAGGAATATTCCACTGACACCTCGAATGCCGAGTCAGGCGGAGAGCTTGGTTATTTTGGCAAAGGTGAAATGGTGTCGGAGTTTGATGATAAGGCGTTTTCGATGAAGGAGGGTGAAATCAGTGACCCGGTCAAGACGGAATTCGGCTACCATATCATCAAGGTGACGGGCAAGAAAGAAGCGAAAGAGGCGGTTCTTGCCGACCATAAAGATGAAATCAAAGACATCCTCTTTGATCAGGCGCTTCAGACGGAGTATGGCACGTGGCTTAGTGAGAAGAAAAAAGAGTATAAGATTGAAAATACATTAAAAGATTCATAAACCGGTCATGGTTTGTTCATGATTTGGTCATATCTTCTGGAAATAATGATGGAGCAGCAGGATGAAGTGGCTGCCATATAAAAAGGAGGAAATCAGATGAACAATAAGAGAGCATTGGCACTTGCAGGTGTATTAGCAATCGGGATCGCGGGGGCACTGCCGGCATTCGCCGCTGAAGAGGATGCCGGAAAGACAAGTGACTCGGCGGCTGTCAGCGAAAAGTCCGAGGGTGTATTTGGCGGTCATCACGGAGGACCAGGGAAGTTTAAGCTGAATGAAGATCAGCTGAAGGAAAAAGCCGATGAACTTGGGATCGACACCACCGATAAGGACGCACGTGAACTCGCCAAGGAAATCATGGTTGCCGAACTTGAGAAAAGAGCGGAAGCATTGGGGATCAACACCGACGGAAAAGATCATCATGCCGTCATGGATGAAATCCGACAGGCAGAGCTGAACAAGAAAGCGAAGGAACTCGGTATCGCAACGGATGGAAAAGGCCAGGACGAATTGGCTCAAAAAGTAAGGGAAGCCCTGGTGAAACAACGGGCCAAAGAACTTGGAGTGGAGACCGAGGGCAAGGATTTGAACACACTCGCTGATCAAGTCAGACAAGCAGCCCTTACGAAACAGGCGAAGGACCTTGGCATAGAGACAGAAGGAAAAGATCATCATGAATTACAGCAGGAAGTATTCGACGCGTCGATCTTGAAAGCTGCGAAGGACCTTGGCATCGAAACGAAAGACAAAAACTCGAGGGAACTGATGGCCGAAATCATGAAGGATCATGCGGATGAAGCGAAGAAACTGGATTTCTTCCCATTCAATAAGGAAGAGGGATTGTTTTTCCATATGGGTGGTAAGGGGCATCACGGCCCCGGGCACGGAAAAGGATCTCATGAAGCTGGAGAGAGTGAACCGATGGACGAATCTCAAAGTGAATCATTATAGGAACGAAAATCCCCGCCATAAGAGCGGGGGTTTTTCGATTGCAGGATATTAATAGAAGGAATTGGTCAAAACGACTATAATTTAGATAGAGAGAAATCGGGAAGGGAAGCAGGGGTGCCTGTCCCCGTGGCTCGGAAAGGAGCGATGGTTATGAACGTGTTGGTCGTAGAAGACAATCAAAGCGTCACAAGCATGCTTGAGATGTTTTTTTTAAAAGAAGATATAAAGGGTGAGTTTGTCCATGACGGAGCGGAAGGGTACCGTCGCTATCGGGAAGGTGAGTGGGATCTTGTCATCCTCGACTGGATGCTTCCCGGGATGGACGGCGTGACGATCTGCAGGAAGATCAGGGAGGAAGGGTCCCAGGTGCCGGTGATCATGCTGACGGCGAAGGACAGTGAGTCCGATCAAGTGCTCGGTCTTGAACTCGGTGCCGATGATTATGTGACGAAGCCCTTTTCGCCACTGGCCCTGATGGCAAGGATCCGGGCGGTGACGCGTCGCTACCAGGGTCAAGGTGAGAAGAACAGTACTGGAACGCAGGATGTTGCCGCGTCCGACTTCCGGATCAGCAAGGAAACCCGTGAAGTTTTCCTGAAAGGGGTTCCCCTTACGAATCTGACGCCGAAAGAGTTTGAACTTCTGTATTATCTTTCCCAGCATCCGCGTCAGGTGTTCTCAAGGGAGCAGCTTCTCGAACGGGTATGGGGCTATGATTTCTACGGAGACGAGCGGACGGTGGATGTGCATATCAAGCGTTTGCGCAATAAGATCGGAAGCAAGGACAAGCCTTACCTCCACACGGTGTGGGGCGTAGGATATAAATTCGATGAGGCGGCGGCCGGGGATGAAGTTTAGATATCTGTATCAGCTGCTTCTCAGTCACACAAGCGTCCTCATCATCGCCTTTGTGATCCTCGGCCTCCTGTTTTCCCATTATGTCGAAAACCTGGTGTATGAAAATAAGGTGACGGAGCTCCGGACGTATGGAGATAAGATTTTATCCGATCTTGAAAGGCCCAGTCCGAGACGGCCTCTTTATCTGGATGAATACAGTAACTTGCTTCACGCCCGGAATATTGATGTAATTACATTCAATCGTCAGGGGGAAGTATCTTTTTCAAGTGGAGGGGTCTATCCTCGTATCGAGCTCTCGAAAGAAGAATGGGAACAAATCGAGAGCGGTGAAACCGTTCCTTTGAAAAAAGATTTCGGCCGATTTGATCAGGCGGTATCACTCGTCATCATGCCCCGGGTGGTCAATGAACAGCTGACGGGCGGACTGATCCTGATTTCCCCGATCAGCGGTTCGAGGGAAATGTTGAGTGAAATCAATCACTATCTTTTGTATATCGCACTTCTGGCATTGGCCATTTCCGTTTTGGTCAGCTGGTTTCTGTCGAAGCTTCATGTGAAACGGATCCAGCGGATGAGGGATGCCACGTCACAGGTATCATCAGGAGATTATGATGTACATGTCCCAAGCTCCAACTTCGATGAAATTGGGGATCTTGCCGAAGATTTTAATGAAATGGTGACGAAACTCCGGGCATCGAAAGAGGAAATCGACGCCCTGGAAAACCGGAGACGGCAGTTCATGGCCGATGTGTCCCACGAACTGAGGACCCCCCTGACGACGATTCGCGGCGTCATTGAAGGAATCCGGAATGACATGATCCCGGAAGAACAGAAAGAGAAAAGCTTCGGTCTTGTCAGCCAGGAAACGATGAGGCTGATCCGCCTCGTGAACGAGAACCTTGATTATGAAAAAATCCGTTCCAATCAGGTCGTCCTTTCGAAAGTGACCCTGGCGTTACTCGATATTTTCGAAGTGATCAAGGACCAGCTCGATCTGCAGGCAGAAGAAAAAGGGAATACCATCACGGTTGTTGCGAGCGGGGAGGCAGAGGTTCATGCCGACTACGACCGCCTCGTCCAAATCCTGATCAACATTACAAAAAACAGCATCCAGTTCACCACTGGCGGCACGATCACGTTAAGGGGATCCTCTTCCGGCAACGAAACGGTCATTGAAATCGAAGACAACGGAATCGGCATGGATCCTGAGGAAATCAAGTCCATTTGGCGCCGTTTTTATAAAGCGGACCTGTCCCGGACGAATAATCCATACGGTGAATTCGGCATCGGACTCTCCATTGTGAAGCAATTGGTCCTTATGCATGATGGGTCGATTGATGTGTTCAGTGAGAAGGGCGAGGGGACGAAGTTTGTGATCCGGCTGCCCCTTTAAGGGAAAAAAACACGGGGACAGGTACCTG
Source organism: Rossellomorea vietnamensis (assembly GCF_001305855.1). Lineage (GTDB taxonomy): Bacteria > Bacillota > Bacilli > Bacillales > Bacillaceae_B > Rossellomorea > Rossellomorea vietnamensis_A. The sequence goes on from NZ_LIXZ01000004.1 coordinate 17,759, forward strand.
AGACGAGGCAACTGTCCCCTGTTTTTCATCTGCTGACTACGGCTTGATCCCAAGGTATCTTTCAATGTGCTCGACCCTTTCGAGCAGGCGCTGCACTTTTCGATTCAACTGGGAATACTGTGTTTCGATCATGTGCACGTGGGTATCATACCCTCCTGTATATTGTCTGTGATGGGGATAGTACTTGGGGTCAGGTAGATAGACAAAGAAATTCCCGGGTGTTCGGTAATGGACCATACAGTCACTCTCCCATTTAATTGGTAGTATTGGGCGTCTGGATACTATATGCTTTTATCTGTCCGTTCGTTCACTGGGGATATGGTCGTTAAAAGAGTCGATGAACAGGATGCCATTGCTGTTGATCACAGCATAATAAATGTCATTCAATGTGATCCCTCTCCTGTTCACTTCAGACTCCAGCCATTGTAACGTATAGGGAGTGGTCAGATTGTTTGCAATCTGCTTTCCTTCCATTATTAATTCGATGGGAATGGAAGCAGAGGGGGAAGGGTCCATCTTCATGTCTGCCTTTGTGAGTGGAAGAAAAAGGTTTTTCTTTTTGATGGACAGAACCCCGCTCACTTCTAACAGGGCATATTCCACTTCGTTTATGTCAAACACACCGAGTTCCCGGAGATGCTGCTTCAAGTCATCCATCGTGAACTTTAATTTCTTCATATTCTCCTCCAAAATTTTCCCCTCTTCCATCAGAATCGTGGGACGCCCTGATAACCATTTTCTTAAAAGCCGGTTTTTCGAGGAAAGGATCAACAATAGATAAAATAATAGAACCAGTACTAAAAAAGAAATGAGGATATGGGAAAAATCAAGCTCCGTATCAAAGCCCATATTGGCAATGCAGGAACCCACTGTGATGGACAGGGCGAAGCTGTAATGATTTTTGTGTGAGTTGATATGTTTGCCGATGGCTAATGTGACAATGACCAGCAATAGAAAACTGATCACCGTTCTTCCTATTGGTATTAAAACTCCATCCATAGGGTATCTCCTTATCAAAGCATTTCTTCCTATTATGGACAAGGGATGGAGAAAGAAGTCGGAGATCCCTTTAATAAAAATAAAACACTCTTCGATCATTTCAGTTATAATAGAATGTAACGTATGATTTTTTTCAATCTTTTAAAATTACTGAAAGTAGGGAAGCCATACCGATGAATCATTCTGATTTATTGACCGGTCTACTTCTTAATCTCCTTGCCATATTGATCATCATTTTACTGATAAGCTTTCATTATCTTTCCCGAAATAAAGTACATAAGCTTCACATTAAGCCCTTGTCGATTTACTTGGCCAGTTCGCTGCTTATCTTATTCAGTCTTGCTTTGAGTGTCCGCTTGGAAGATGGATTTGTATATGACTTGCGTTTTATCCCGTTTCTCCTCGGGGGAATCTATGGAGGGAACCGGGTCCTGCCATGGCTCGCTCTAACAATGATCGCGGTTCGTGCCCCGATGATGGGTCCTGGATTATGGGTGACCTTGGTCATGGCGGTTCTCTTCACGCTGTTGATCCTGTATATGCGTCCGAGATGGGAGGGGAAAACGTGGAAGACGAGGGTGTACTGGTACACGCTCTTTGCGTTTGGATACTCGGTCCTTTCATTATGGATCCCGTCCATTATTTTTCACTTCACGTATGATCACACGTTCTTGATTTATTCGGCTGTCCTCAGCGGATCGACGTTCTTCGTCTTTTATCTGTGTGAAATTATCCGGACCATCTATATTCTTCAACTGGAAGCTATCAAATACGAGAAGATGCAGGTGGTCAGTCACCTGGCGGCAAGCATGAGTCATGAAGTGCGGAATCCGCTCACCACGGTGAAGGGGTTCCTTCAGCTGATTAATGAGGATCCAACCAACGTCAGCACGAATAGTGAGCTGTCGAAGGTCGCCGTCAGGGAAATCGACCGTGCGACAGAAGTGATCAATCAATACTTGGACTTTGCCCGTCCGCACCCTGAACTTGAGGTAGAAGTGGAAATCCGGGATGAAATGAACCGTTCCAAGGAAATCATCATGCCTCTGGCGGTGAAAAAAGGAATCATCCTGAAGGTGAACATTTTACATCATCACTCCATCAAGGGGGATCCCAACAAGCTCCAGCAGATTCTCATCAACATCATGAAAAATGGTCTCGAAGCAATGGAAACGGGTGGGACGCTCCGGATTTTCAGCTATCAGGAAAATGAAAGGGTGTTCATCGTCATCAACGATACGGGAATCGGCATGACCAAAGAACAACTCATGCGCCTCGGCGAACCATACTTCTCCATGAAAGGCAAAAACGGGACAGGCCTCGGCATGATGACCGCCTACCAACTCACAGAAGGCATGAAAGGCACCATCAACGTCCAAAGCAAACCCGGCAAAGGAACCTCCGTCATCCTATCCTTCCCCATCTACAAAGAAGAAGGAGAAGGAACCCTTCCCAACCCGGCCCACACAAAGGTCCGCCCCTCACTGCGATAGGGACGGACCTTGTTTTTTTGAAGGGCGAGGGACGGACCTCTGTTTTCAGCTCATTTTTGAGGTGAATCCCATTAGTATAGGCGTTTTGATAGGAATTTCAGAGGTCCGTCCCTCTCATCTTGAAACTTTTTACTTGTCCGACCGTATAGATAAGTAAGAGATATTCAGAAAGGGTTGAATGGTGTTGGATGGTATTTTCCTGATTATCATCGTAGCGGCTATCGGTTGTGCCGTTGTGGGGACGGTCTTTCTTGCCAATAAAGCACTCGGTCAATACATGCACAACCGCAAAGGGATTGATCAGCAGTCAGTGATCGTCACTTGCCCGAATTGCGGAGCGAAGAATGAGCGACAGATGAATGGGCAGCATTGCAGGGAATGTTATGAGGCGTTTTAGATAGCGTTGAGTTTATTGAAATGAGCCATGGGAAATAGAAAGGAGAGCTCACACATGATCTGGTTATTCATCCTGTTCCCGATCGTTCTGGTCTCAGGCATCGCGATTTATTTTGAGAAAAAGTCAGGTATGACGCCTCCTGATCTTACAGAGCACGCCATGAAGATGGATGAAGCGGATAAAAATAACAATGTGAACAAAAATTCAGGAGGGTCTTAATGAATGGTCAGCGGCTATATGCCCTGACCATTTTTTAATTGGAGATATATAAAGAAAATTCGACACGGCGGCATGATTATGGATAAAGTGGCATGATAATCTCATATCCCGCATGAAAAATTTGAATCCAGCATAATTTTTTCAATTCCTGCATGATGACATACAAAACTCGCATGATTCCCAGAAGTCGATGTTAAAAAAGCCTGAACAGGGTCTGTACGTTGAGGGACGGACCTCCTTTTTCATATCCTTTTGTGGAGGAAACCCATTGAAATAGGGCTTTTGGTTGCATCAACAGAGGTCCGTCCCTCTCGCCAAACTGCCGTTTCTTCTGTAAAATGAATAGAAAGCCGAGTGGAAGGAAGTGAGCCAATTGATTAAGTACAGTTGTCTTCATCATGTGAGTTTGAATGTGACGGATCTTGAGAGGGCGAAAGTGTTTTACGGGGACGTTCTGTGTTTAAAGGAAATCCCGCGTCCGGATTTCGGTTTTCCGGGAACCTGGTATGACATAGAGGGTCAGCAGCTTCATTTGATCGCGGACGCGTCTTCTCAGACGATCCGGAAAGACAAGCATCTATCCAGCCGCGAAGGACATTTTGCCCTCAGAGTGGAGAACTACCATGAGACGCTTCGATGGTTAAAGGAGAAAGATGTTGAAATTTTAGAGAAACCCGATTCCAAAAGCGGCTTTGCCCAGATTTTCTGTGCGGACCCGGATGGGAATCTGATTGAATTGAATGTGGATCAAAAAGAGTTGTAAATGAATCAACAGGAGCATTTTCCTTTACCTGAAAGGAAGCTCTTGTTGGTTCTTTTTTTGCTTGATGATTTTCCTCCTTTCCCTCCATCTCAAATTTGCCAGTCTTTTCAGCGAATGTTCTTTCCTCCTTATTCAAATACTGAATAAATAGCAGATCAATCCAAAAGGGTGGTTTAGTTGAAAGAACAATGCAAAAGCACAACGAAGATTAGCAATTGGTGTGTGGTGAGCATGGCATCGATTCCTTTGGTGATGACCTTGGGAAACTCCATGCTGATTCCTGTACTCCCTATTTTTGAAAAAGAAGTGGGGATCACTTCTTTTCAGACCAGTATGATTATTACAAGTTACTCGATTGCGTCGATCTTTCTGATTCCAGTGGCTGGCTATTTATCGGATCGCTTCGGCAGGAAGGTGGTCATTCTGCCGAGCTTGCTGATTGCTTTAATTGGCGGGTTGGTCGCAGGCTATGCCTCTTGGAAAATGGACGATCCCTTTACCTGGATCATTATCGGACGTGTCCTTCAGGGGATCGGTGCTGCCGGGGCGGCTCCGATCATCTTGCCCCTGGTGGGTGATCTGTATAAGGATGATGATGAAAAGACGAGTTCCTGTCTTGGATTGATCGAGACGTCCAATACATTCGGCAAGGTGCTGAGTCCCATATTGGGGGCTTTGTTTGCTGCGTATTTATGGTATCTTCCGTTCTTCTCTATTTCTGTTTTCAGTCTCATTTCGATTGTTCTTGTTCTCTTTTTTATTAAAGTTCCTAAGAAGAAGGAAGAACCCGTGGCCCTTTCCGCCTTCATCCAGAGTACGAAAAAGATCTTCAAGCAGGAGGGGAAATGGATCTTTACTGTCTTTCTTGTCGGGATCTACATTATGCTCGTCCTGTTTGCCGTCCTGTTTTTCCTATCTGATTCATTGGAGAAAACCCATGGACTGTACGGGGTGAAAAAAGGTTTTGTTCTCGCCATCCCGCTACTTGCTCTGTGCATTTCATCCTTTATTACAGGCAGGAAGATCAAGGGTGAGCTGAAGGTCATGAAGGTGATCATGACGGTGAGTTTGATTCTGATGAGCATCAGTGTCGCCTTAATAGGGTTTGTGGATCAGCGTCTGGTTCTTCTCCTGGTTGTCTCAAGCTTCCTCGGTCTCTCGATCGGTGCACTCCTGCCGACGATGGACGCGTTGATCACCGAAAACATCGAGAAAGAACAGAGGGGAACGATCTCCTCGTTCTATAGTTCATCCCGGTTCATCGGGGTGGCAGCCGGTCCGCCGTTGATGGCGGTATTAATGAAATCCCTCCTGAATGTAAGCCTGATTGGAGCGGGTGTGCTTGGTCTATTGATGTTTCTGCTTGTGTTGATTTTTATCAAACCTGAAAAATCCGGTGCAACTGCAAAAGGAGGTAAAAAATGAAGCATTTGGATAGCGATTTTTCCGATTCGCATCTGCCTTTCTACAGTGTAAACAGTGGGAAGGGGGAGGAAGTACGAAATGATCTATATTATTGGACAAACCAGATCGTAAATGTCTGTTTCTACGGGGTCCCGGGAAGCAGGGAGTGGGTGATGATTGATTGTGGGATGCCTCATTCAAAGGAAAAGATTATGGAGGCGGCAGAAGAACGGTTCGGTCATTCCGGTAAACCAATGGCGATTGTGTTGACCCATGGTCATTTCGATCATGTCGGGTCGCTTGAGCCACTGTTGGAGGAATGGGATGTACCTGTGTATGCACATGAACTGGAAATTCCGTATCTTAATGGAAAAATGGATTATCCAAAAGGGGACCCGACGGTAGATGGGGGATTGGTGAGCGAGTTGTCCCCATTGTATCCACATCACGGCATTGATGTTTCTGACAAACTTCACGTCCTCCCGGCAAATGGCGCGGTCCCCTTTATGGAAGGTTGGAAATGGATCCATACACCGGGACATACGCCGGGACACGTATCTCTGTACCGGGAGTCGGATGGGACATTGATTGCAGGGGACGCTTTTGTGACAGTGAAACAGGAGTCCCTGTACAGGGTAATGCTTCAAAAGAAACAAATCAGTGGGCCGCCGAAGTATTTCACGATGGATTGGAGAGCGGCTAGAGAATCGGTGACGACCTTATCCAATCTGAATCCAAAGATAGCGGTCACAGGTCATGGAGAAATGATGGAGGGGAAAGAGCTGGAGGAATCTTTGCGGTACTTGCTTGACCATTTTGACGAAGAAGCTCTTCCTGCTAACCGCAACCCCCATTGACTCAATTGTCAGGATAATTTTGCAGCAGTGGGGAAAAATAACAGACACATACCTTTTCCCTCTTCAATTGAAGAGGGATTTTTAACGAAGGAAGGGATTGAAATGGATTTGGATTGGATTTGGAAAGCCATTCTCATTGTTCTGGCAGGAACCTTATTGCTAAGGGTCGCCGGGAGAAAGTCGATCTCCCAGATGACGCTTGCTCAGACGGTGATTATGATCGGAATCGGCTCACTACTCATTCAGCCTGTGGCCGGTAAAAATATTTGGACTACGATGGGCGTCGGGTTGACTCTTGTCCTCACCCTCATCGTCATCGAATACCTTCAGGTGAAATCAGATCGAGTCGAACAGTTCATCACTGGAAAGTCAAAGATTCTGATGGAAAATGGCGTCATCGACGAGAAGAACTTTAAAAAGTTACGGATGACGGTGGATCAGCTTGAAATGAAACTGCGGCAGCAGGGAGTCAGTCAACTGTCGGATGTCAAATGGGCGACCCTTGAGCCGAATGGACAAGTGGGCGTGGAGTTGATGCCAAGTGCGAAGCCGGTCACGATGAAAGAGTTTGCACAGCTCCAGTCAGAGTTACAGAGACTGATCAATATGCTTCAGGTTCCACCCACTGTCGCAAGACCGGTCAGTGAAAAAAGGGGAGGCGAAGATATCTTTCAAGAAATCAAGCAGCATTCTTCCGTCAATTCTCCCCCAAAACATCTTCAATAAAGGAGGAACACCATGAAAGCCGTCACGTATCAAGGAAAGAATTCTGTTGCCGTCAAGAAGGTGGAGGACCCGCGGATCCAGGACTCGGAGGATATCATCGTCAGCATTACATCCACCGCCATCTGTGGATCCGACTTACATCTTTACAAAGGGAATTTCCCGCTCCCGATCGGATATGTCATTGGACATGAACCGATGGGGATCGTGGAGGAAGTCGGGAAAGATGTGACGAAGGTCAAAAAGGGAGACCGTGTGATCATCCCGTTCACCGTGGCGTGCGGGGCATGTCCGTATTGTGAGCAGCATTTGGAAAGTCAATGCGATCATTCGAACCCTCATTATGACTCTGGAGGATTGCTTGGGTATTCGGAGAAATTCGGTAATTACCCCGGGGGACAGGCGGAATATCTCCGAGTTCCATACGGGAACTACACCCCGTTTTTAGTACCGGAGAGGTGTGAACTGGAAGATGAAGAACTCCTCTTATTATCCGATGTACTTCCGACTGCCTATTGGAGTGTGGAGAATGCCGGAGTGAAAAAGGGGGATACGGTCATTGTCCTCGGATGCGGTCCTGTCGGATTGATGGCCCAGCAGTTTGCCTGGAAAAAAGGGGCAGAGAGGGTCATCGCCGTGGATTATTTCGATTACCGCCTGCGTCACTCCAAAAGGATGAACCATACAGAAACCTATGATTTCACTCAGTACGATGATATGGGAGAAACATTAAAAGAGTTGACGAAAGGCGGAGCGGACGTGGTCATTGACTGCGTCGGGATGGATGGGAAGAAGTCTCCCATTGAATTCATGGAACAGAAGTTGAAGCTCCAGGGAGGAACGCTCGGGCCGATCCAGATTGCGACCAAAGCAGTCAGAAAGTGTGGAACGGTTCAACTGACCGGGGTATATGGCGGACTTTATAATATGTTCCCACTCGGGGCATTCTTCTCCCGGAATATTACGTTGAAAATGGGTCAGGCCCCGGCGAGAGCCTATATGGCACCACTTTACGATCAAATCGTCAAAGGCGAAATCGACTCGACATCCATCATTACGCATAAACTTAAGCTTGAAGAGGCAGCAAAAGGGTATCATCTCTTTAATGAGAAAGAAGACGATTGCATCAAGGTGATTTTGAAGCCATAATTGGGGATTTCTCTGGTCCCCCCCCAATAAAAAAAGATTCTCAGGTCGACTGGAAAACAGTCACAACCTGAGAATCTTTCTATTTCATGGATTACTCACAATGTTCGTTTTTGTTTTTATGAAGCGGGGGAGGAATCAGCCATCCCTTTTCTTTGTTCATTTTTAAGACTTTCGCACCCAATTGTGCTTTTTGCATATGAAATTGGCCGAACATCATTGCAACGTCTTCACGGATGCTTTGACCCATGATGGCGCTGCAGGCCACTAATCCTGCGGCGATATTCGCAGACATTCCTGCTGCAATGGACGGATCCGGCATCCGGGCACCAGTCGGGATATCATCCAGGCACGCATGTGGAGGCTCTGGTGGAGTGGGAGGAAGTCCGATCCCATTTTCCTTTAACAGTTTCTCGACTTGCTTGATTTCTTCCTGACCGCCTTCGATGCTATCTTTCAGTAATTTCTTCAGATCATCATCCCCGGCGTGATTAAGCTGCATCTGATACCCAGCCACGGTGGCTTTCGCCGTCAATAAATAGTTCCACGTTCCAAATACTTCACCATAATGCAATGGTTCTTCTTGTGGATTTCCACTTAAAATACCCATCATCATCCTCCTGATCGTCATATTAGTGTGCCACCTTTCGAAAACGATTGTACGAGCACAATGAATATTTTTCTCAAAAAGTCAGGAAAGTATGTAATCAGTTGGTGATTGATTTGATTCGTTTTTTTCTGGTATCGGTCCGGCATCTTGTCAGTCAGTTCAGGACATCATTGTATCGATCTACCGCAAGCGTTCCGTCTTTTTGAATTTCCGCATAGAACACATCTGACATGTCAGTGATTCCTTGTGAGGTTAATTGTTCCTTCAGCCAACTTTCATCCAGCTGAAGCTCGCGCAGACTGTTCATCACTACTTGTCCGTCTTCTATCAAAGCGGTGGGCATTGCCACCTGATGGGTGGGACTGAGGCTCGTGAAAGTCTGTTGGTCTCCCTTTGTGAGAGGTTGATGCTTCTCCTTTTTCATGACAGACAGGGTTCCATCGGTTTCAAAGATGGCGTAGTCCACTTCTTTGATGGAAAACACATTTTTCTTTCTCAACAGGACGTTCAAAGCATCAAGGTCCAGTCGTACTTTGCTCAGCTCTGCATCCATCACTTCCCCTTTTCGGACGACAACCCGGGGCACACCCTCAACCGCTTTCCTGAATGCTTTCGATTTAAGGTCGATAAGCCCCATTACAATCGTGAAAATGGTCCACCCCGCCAACGCAATCACTCCATTCCGTACACTTATGGATGAATCTATGGCAAGGGATGCTCCCAATGTCCCGATGGCAATGGCTGATACAAAGTTGAAGAAGGTCATCTGGGAAATCTCTTTTCTTCCCATAATGCGGGTAAGGGCAAGCAGCAGGACGAAGGAAAGGATGAGTCTGAATGAAAGCTCGATAATGGTCAATGTTCTTCACCTCTTCATTGTTTTGCTTCTTTAGTATGATGCGCAATCTCCAACGATTTATTTAAATCGGATGGCATAAGTCATGGGTGAAGCCTCTTCTGCATAACAATAGAAAGATATTGCCAAATCAGGAGGGAATACCGTGCATACAAACTATAAAGTGTATTATCCATACGTCAGTCCTTTTGACCCTTGTCCACCGATCACGAAGAAGGTGTACTCGACACCGCCCAATCTCTATATGGGATTTCAGCCTGCCAATCTCGAGCAATTCACACCTCGGGAAGCATTGAGGAAAGGGACGCTCTGGAAAGCGTTCTATGATCCATACTACAGCCCTTATGAACTGAATGCGGACGGTGACTCGTGATGAAACAGCTTCCTGCTCATTATTACGAGGTGATGGAGGAACTTCAGACCGTTGATTTCGTCATCGTCGAGCTTACCTTGTACTTAGATACACACCCTGATGATTACGAGGCCATCAAGCAGTACAACGAATATGTACGGATGAGGAAAAAAGTCAAAAAGAAATTCGAAAAGGAATTCGGTCCCTTGACCGGGTTCGGATACAGCTATTCAAACTATCCGTGGGACTGGAAAGACGCGCCTTGGCCATGGCAGGTCTAAAACGGAATAAAGGAGAGGATAGACACTATGTGGGTTTATGAAAAAAAACTTCAATATCCTGTACGGGTCAGTACGTGTAATCCGAAGCTGGCCAAATTTCTGATCGAACAGTACGGCGGCGCCGACGGAGAGCTCGCGGCAGCACTGAGATACTTGAATCAGCGTTATACGATTCCCGATAAGGTCATCGGCTTACTGACCGACATCGGTACTGAGGAATTCGCCCATTTAGAAATGATCGCCACCATGGTGTATAAACTCGTGAAAGACGCCACACCGCAGCAAATGAAAGACGCAGGTCTCGATCCACATTACGTGAATCATGACGGCGCGATCTTTTACCAAAATGCGGCCGGTGTCCCCTTCACCGCTTCCTACATCCAGGCAAAAGGTGACCCGATCGCAGACCTCTATGAAGACATTGCCGCCGAAGAAAAAGCGAGAGCCACCTATCAGTGGATCATCAATATGAGCGATGACCCTGACCTGAATGATGGACTCCGTTTCTTAAGGGAACGGGAAATCATCCATTCCCAACGTTTCCGGGAAGCGGTGGAAATATTGAAAGACGAGCGGGATCGGAAGGTGATTTTTTAATTTGGACTGAATGAAAAAATGGTCAGCAGCTAAAAGCCCTGACCATTTTTTTATTATCCTTCTACAGTCTTTTCGACCGCAGAATGGGGTTTTAACGCAGTTGCCAATATGACGAGCATACTCCCAAGGCCAATCCAGACAAGCGTTGATACGGAAGAACTCCACGTCAATCCTTTTCCAAAGAAGAACAATTCACGTAAGCCTTCTACCATGAACTTCATCGGCAGCCATGAATAGAACCAATCACGGTAAAACGATGACATCATTTCAGGGGCCATGGCAAGAAGCGGAGCCCCGAAGAACAACATTAATACAAAGAGAGGCATGCCTCTAAGACCGATCAGAGAAAGGATCGCTGAAATCATCAGGAAAAAGCTGAATGACGTGATACTCAGGAACAAGGCGGTATCGGACAAATCGGGAATATGGAATCCTATGAGTCCGTCGGCGATCCAGGTCAAGCCAAATCCGATGACAAGAGCCACAACCGCTCCGGTCAGAATCTGCATGAATCTCGTCACAAGCTCTTCTCGTCGGCTTGAAGCCGTTCGTTTGCTGACAGCGAGATAAATGACCGCGGCACTTGCCATGCTTGCCATCCAGAGGGGCTGGAACAATGACACGGGGGAGTTTCCGTTAGCACTATGTGTTCCGATTTCATTGACGTTCGTCACCGATTTGGTGATGGGGTTCACAAGCTTTGAAACTTGTTGCGGAGTCAGCGTTGCGCTCTGTTTCCCGAATCCATCGAGCAGTTGCTCGCGGACCGTATTGTTTAAGTTGTCCACGACACCATTCAAGATTTGGCCGGCAGCCGTGGCAGCCATTGTGTTCATACCTTGATTGATGTAGATTTCCACTTCAGGGGAAGCGGGGTCCGGTGTCCGCAGTGAAGCCTGCTTCGCACTGAAATCATTCGGGATGACGAGGGCTGCATAGTATTCCTGATGATCCAGGCCACTTTGCACAGCTTCTTTGCTTTTCACATTCACCCATTTCACGGCAGGGGCTTCATCACCAGAAGTCATCTGCATCTTTTCAACGATGACTTCGCCCATGTTCATCTTTGGTTGTTCCGGTAACTGTACACCCTCGTCTTCATTCACAATCGCAATCGGCAGATTCTTTGGCTGAGGCTGAACAGATGGGAACAAAGTCAGGGAGAAAATAAAGATGATAGCCAATGCGATAAGTGGGGATGCGAGTACCAGTTTGTTTTTGAAAATGTTCATTTTATAAACCTCCTTGTTTGAAAAGTGAGTAATCACTCACAAATAATATCACTCAGTTTTTACTGAATGTCAATAAAAAAGTGAGTACTCACTTTTTTTATATTTATAGAGGAAATTCGACATTGAGGAATGATTATTGGAATTTCCGCATGATTATCAGTACTCCCGCTCGATTATTCTTAACCCAGCTTGAATATTTATAATCCGGCACGATGGTAGTCAAAACATGCACGATTCATGGAAGGCATGATATTTGAGGACTGGTAAGGTCCATTTCCATTGAAAAATTTTCAGGGGTATAGGTTTATTTAGTTTTAATTGACAGAATTTTCAAATCTGGTATATTGGTAATGATTAGCAGTAGTCATTACTGGAGGTACAAGATGAAACAAATCAAACAAACCGGCTTGGAAGCCGTTCTCATTATCATCGGAATCATTCTCGTCAGTGCCACATCCGGCCTGTTCAAAACTCAGGCACTTTCCCTCGTGACATATGGACAAGAATTAATGGCGGTATGCAGGGAATTAGTCGAGCCTCACCATCTCGTCTATACAAACCCAGTCTCGCACATCGAACGTCCTCTCTTTCCCATTATCCTGAAGGCTTTCATGAGCAGTGCACGCATCTTTTTCCTTGCGCTTGGGTTGGCGTTGACTTGTTCAGTCTTATTGATGATTCTCTATTTTTCAGTCGGGAAAAGGATTCAGAGAGGGGTGGAAGCTGTCTCGTTTTATCTCGCATCGCTTCCTGATATTTTTGTCATCGGGAGCCTGCAGATTCTCGTGATCTGGTTTTTTAAACAGACCGGGATTCTCGTGGTCGACATCGCATCACTTGGGGAAAATCAGGTCATCCTGTTCCCGGCGGTTACGCTCTCGATCCTGCCGACGTTCTTCTTTCTGGGATCGATGGTCTCTTTTTTAAAGGAAGAAGAGGGACTCCCTTATGTGGAACTTGCGAAGGGAAAGGGACTCGGCAGATTCCGGATCATGTTTATCCATATGATGCGGAATGTGCTCGTCAGTTTAACCTATCACGGCAAGCAGATCATCTGGATGATGCTCTCGAATCTATTAATCTTGGAATATCTTTTCAATGTGTTCGGGGTCACGTCGTTTCTATTTTCTTATAACACGCCTGCGATTTTCGCGATTACGTCGATCATGCTATTCGTTCCGCTCTATCTTCTGTTGAAATTCATGCAGTTCGTGATCTCGAAAAAAATAGGCAGGGAGATGAGTCTATGAGAAAGTGGAATCGGCATCATGTCATGATTAGCATCTGTTTAGTGTTCATCGTCGTGCTCGTCGGATGGAGTATGGTCTTTAATCTGACCGATGCCAAAATCCCCAATACATATATCCTCTATGATGATGAGGCCAATATCATCGGGGATGCGCCGTTTCCCCCTTCAGCCGACTTTCCGTTCGGGACGGACCGGGAAGGGGACCACCTGTTTTACAAAGTATTGGAGGGTGCCCAGTATACCATTGGGGCAGCGATCGGAATCTCCCTCCTCAGTTTCATCCTTTCATTCGTCATCGGGGTACTGGGAGGATTTACGAAATCCCGTGGGAAAAAGTGGACACAATCGATTTTCACGTCCTTTTATTTCATCCCGCAATCGATTATCGCCTACAATATGCTCTATCCCCTACTATGGGAACCCATGCAAGGATTTGAGACGAGTTTCACCGAGCGGGTCATTTGGCAGTCCATTGCCCTGGCCGTGATCACGGCCCCGACAACGGCGATTCTCCTCTCCAATGAGACCCGGCAGATTCTCGACAAAGAGTTCGTGACGTGCGCCCGGGTCCTTGGCGGAAGTAAGACTTTCTTGTTCAAAAAACATGTGCTTCCACACTTGAAGCCCCGGCTCTTTATCATTTTCCCGAAGATCATGATCCAGGTGCTTCTCATCATAGCCCACCTCGGATTCTTCGATCTGTACTTCGGTGGAACCGATGTGTGCTACGGCCCCATGTGCCCGCCGCCGCAACCATTCGTTCAGGAATGGGCAAGCATCATGTCCATGAGCTTTGTCGAATTGACCAACGCCTGGTGGATCTTCATGATTCCAATGTTTTTCTTCGCCCTGACGATCCTGTCCTTGACGGGGATTGCGAGGGGACTGGAGGGATTGCTGGAGGAGGATGAGGTGAAGGGTGGTTCGGTTAAAAAGGATAAGTCTGAACGTAAGGAGAACGGTGCTTTGATGGAGAGTGACTTTAGATTGGTCGATCGGGAGATGTGAATGATTCATATAATACATCAAACAAATTTACCGCACCAGGGGGAATGAAATGAAGAGGACGAACGCTCTAATCCCGCTAATCCTATGTCTTATTTTGACCTCTTGTTCAGCTGAAAAGGAGAATACGGTTGTAAAAGATAATACGAATGAAGTCGTAGCATTTGATTCGATACAAGTGGAGGGTCTGAATCCAACCTTGGAGTCCTATAAGATGACCTACAAGAGCGAAGGGGAAGAAGCCGTAGCATATGTGTCCTTACCGAAGAAATCAGGCTCGTTTAATATAAATCTTGTTCTGCACGGCGGTTTTCCAGCATCAAAAGATTTGTCCCATGTATCAGATATAATGGGGGTGAGCTTCGATGAGAGCATGCTTCTCTACTCTGCATCCCCGGGTTTGATCAGCCTCGTGCCATTATACAGAGGATACGGGGAAAGCGGTGGGACCGTTCCCGGTTTAAATGGAGCGACACTTGACACGAGTCATGCAATCGATGCCTTAATGGCGTATCTCGAGAAGAACGAGAAGCGAAAAAGTATGGGGAAGGTGTTTGTAATGGGGACATCACTAGGTGGGGGAGTCGGACTGAAACTGGCCACGATCCGGGATGATGTTGCCGATGTGGTGGCCGTAAGCCCGTATGTCGGCCTGGATCCGGTCTACCCTTGGCTGTTGGAGAATCCGGATAAAGACATCGGTTTTCTGGAAATGTTTCAAGACGCATATGGGGACTATGACAAGAGCTTAAAACAAACGAAAGAAGAATCCATTGATGTGAAAAAGATAAATGTGCCGGTCCTGATCGTACAAGGGGACGCGGATCGTCATATCGATTGGCATCCGGTCAAGAGTTTCTATGATGGATTAAAAAAAGAGAATGACAATACGACATTTGAACTCATTCCGGATGGGGACCACGCTCTCATGAATAAGCAGGAAGAGTTGATTAAGATCAATTCGGCATGGTTTGATGAGCAGTTTTGATGGAGAGGTGAATGGCAGCGGATGAGTGGATTAACAATAATCTCCTAACCCGCCACACCCACCTTTCTGCTATATTTATAGTACAATGAAGGAAAACGGTTGAGGGTAGGGGAGATGGATCATGACATTGAAAAAGATGAAGAGCATCCTGTTCATGCTGCTCGGGTTCATTGCCTTGGTGTGCGGGATTGCCGGCACAGTCCTGCCTGTTCTGCCGGGTGGCCCGTTTTATCTGCTGGCGGTTTACTTCTTTTCCAAGAGCTCAAAACGGGTTGACGCCTGGTTTAAAAACACGTATATATACAAAAAATACGTCGTCTCCTTTCTCGAAAAAAAGGGCATGACCCTGAAAGAAAAAATCAGGATCAATCTGACGGCAGACTTCTTTATCCTGCTTTCCGTCCTGTATGTCGACATCCTTGCTGTCCGGATCATGCTTATCGGACTCGCATTCTATAAACACTATTACTTTATAAAAAAAATCAAGACGCTCCAGCCGGAGTCGTATCAGGTGGAGGAAAGCCAGTAATCTACAGGCTTTAGTCAAAATGAAAAGATATCAATTAAAACGTGATTTCAGAGGAGTCAAAAAGGGCTCCTGTTTCTATTTGGTCGTTGAATCCGAATATATCGGCATCAAGGAATATGTGGTACGAACGCAGGATTTCTCAAGGAGAATGATCATTTCTGAAAGAGAAATGGAGAAGTATTTTATCAGGATGCCATAAAGGCCCGTCGATGAGACGAGTCTTTTTTTGTTGCGAAATATAGATTAATCGAAAATCAGGCATGATGTAAGATATATATTGCATGAAGTAATATACATGTCTATCAGAAAAAAGGAACGCTGAAGGGGAAGGTCCGTCCCTCAAATAGGGGTTGAACTGGTTTCCAGTATCTGCTAAGATATATCTATATTGTATTGCAATATAGTCTAGATATGTATTTTTTTAGTGTACTATATTGCTTTGCAATGTAGTTGGGTTGTTGGAGAGGGGGAACTAGGGTGTCATCCAGTCAGTTATTGAAGGGGATCCTGGAGGGGTGCCTGCTTTCGATCATTTCAAAAGGTGAAGTGTATGGATATGAAATGATGGAGAAGCTTGCGGCCAAAGGTTTCAAAATGGTCAAAGAAGGTAGCATTTATCCGTTGCTCCTCCGAATGAAAAAAGAAGGGCTCGTGACAGCCTGTCAGAAAGAAATGCCTTCCGGCGGGCCGAAACGGAAATATTACTATATCACTCCAAAAGGAAAAAAAGAGTTGGAGGAATTTAAACAAAGGTGGAGAGAAGTCTCTGTGAGTGTGAATCAATTACTGGAGGAGGAGTGAGCATGTCATTATCGAAAGAGAGCGAAGACTTTCTGGGGAATCTGAGAATCTATTTGATTTCAAGCGGGAAGAATGAACAAGAAGTCGATGAGATTGTGGGGGAACTGGAGGACCACTTGGTTGAAACGGAGAAAAGGGGAAAGAGCGTAGCAGAGGTAACCGGTTTGACACCCCGGCAGTACATGAATCAAATTTCCGCAGAAATGCCCATCGACTACAGAAGTATCTTCAAGTATATCGTAATGGTATTAATGGGCGCTTTCTCCTTTATCGTATTGGGAGATGCCTTAAGCGGCGACCTGACCTATTCGTTATTTGTATTGATCGGTTATCCGCTCGTCATGATTGGTTTTTTATTCTGTACCGCAGCGATTTTTAAATATGTTTCAAGCCATCCGGTGTCAAAAGCAAGAGAGTGGGCGTTATTTTCCATCCTTGGAGGAATTCCCATCTTGTTTTTTACGGGGCTGTTATTTCTAGGCCAGACCGTTGAGGCACCTACCATACTAATAGGGGGAATTGGGAGGATATGTGCACTGATTCTTGCCATCGCGGTCATTATCGGTGTATCTATATGGTCAAAAACCTGGATAATGATCATCCTTGCGATCCTTCTGAATGGACCGGAACTTCTCATTCAACAAAGTTCCTTTTCGGAAGAAACAAAGCTGATACTAACCGGCGTTTCTCTTCCCGTTTTTGTGGGAGGTTACGTTGTCCTTCTTATATTGAAGGAGAAAAAGAAGGAAAAGCAGTCACGGCCAGTGATGTAATAAAGTAGTTGGGACGTTCCTCTGGCAGCGTCCTTTTTTGATGTTCAGAATAAAGAATAGTCGGCTCTCCGTACTTTTCTCCAGTTTGATGATTGACTAAGTCGGCAAATAAAAGAAAGGATTGTCTGATCTGACATGTTTTGTCATAATGAAAGCGAGAACTGCCTGATGAAAGCCTGTCGGAGGAGATCCGACAGGCTTTGTTTATGGATAAAACTGTAAAAATAAAACTTTTTCTATTTGAGATGCGTCTCATTAATGTACATACAAAGCAGGTGAATTATGGAACAGCTGACGAAATACGAGAAAGACCGACTACTTGAGGAAGCGATGACGAAATACGGAAATGACGTCTATTATGTGGTCTTTTCCTATGTAAAAGAACATAGCCAAGCAGAAGATCTCACGCAGGAGATATTCATCAAGTTTTATCAAAAAATGGATACGTTCAGGGAAGATTCTTCCCTCAAGACATGGATCATCTCTGTCGCCATCAACCATTGCAAGGATTTTTTAAGAAGATGGGATACGCGAATGATCAGTATTTCCAATAAGATCAACGATATGGTGAAGGGAAAGATGGGAGCGCCGGAACAGACCGTGATCAAAAATGAGCAGAATTCTGAGCTGATTCAAAACGTCCTGGACCTTCCCGTAAAATATCGGGAAGTTATTTTCCTCTATTATTTTGAAGAAATGAAGCTTGCCGAAATCGGTGAGAGTCTCGACATCAACACGAATACAGTGAAAACCCGGCTGACAAGAGGTAAGGCCCTGCTCGGTTCCACGATCAAACGAAGCGAGGTGTTTAAGAATGGATGAACTGAAATCTTTACGTGGATTGATGAAAGAAGAAACGTTCAAAGGGCGGGGTTTTACCGAAAAGATGAGAGAGAATATCCTGAATGAAGTCCATTCTAAGCCATCCAAGTCGTTTTCCATCTTGAAAAAGCCGGTTATTGCCCCTGTCCTGTCATTCCTATTTTTCGCTGCATGCCTCTCGATCTTTGTGTACTTCGGCGGAACACAGCTTGGCATCATCGGGAACAATGCGAGCGCTCCATTATATGAAGCAAGCGACCGTCCAGAATTTCTGGGAAAAGAGTTCAAATTCATCACTAAAGTTCCATTCAAAGTGGAAAATGTCATCACGGAAGCGAAGGAAGGCCCTTACGGAAATGCACAAATCGTCACTCTCATGGGTCCGGAAAAGCAGACGATCAGGATGTCTTTTCAACTCCTTGAACCGGGGACCGATCTGACCTTGTCAGAGGAACCGGTAAAAGTCGGTTCTTCTAAAGGAAGCTATTCTGAAACAGATGGTCCTTTAAAGATAAGTACGCTGATATGGACGGAAGGCGAGGCGATATATGAAATGAAATACATGCCCGCACGGTCCGGTATCACTCTCACTAAACACGACATGATACAGATGGCGGAGTCTTTCCGTTAAGGAAAAAGGATGATGGTTGCCTGCGCCATCATCCTTTTACTGTTAGTTACCGTAGACCACTTTCACGATTTTTCCGCTGCTGTCATATGTGACCCTTTTCCACTGACTCCCGCCATTCGCGCTTATATATAAGACAATTGTGTAACTGCCCGAAGTACTCCGGGAAGCTTCTTTCCAGGTGACGCCACCTTGGCCACCGCCGTCTTCAATGACTTTCGTTCCGTCATTCATCTTAGACCAACTCCTTTTGTTAGTGAATACCATTAATCTATGACTATCATACTATAAAACGTCTAAGTGGATTTTCTTTTTATAAAGGTATGGGATGGGGAAATCACTGGTAAAGATCGGGATAGCTTGTGTAATCCGGTCGATATATAAATATTTTAATATTAAATAAAGAATATTCGACAAGCTGGCATGAATAGTGATAATCCTGCTCGATTCTATTAGTACCGTTCCCGCACGATAAATCTGAAACCGGCATGATTATTCCTAATTCCGCTAGAAAGGGAGTGAATTCCGCACGAATAGGAATGAAGGAAAGGATTGTATAAAACTCCTTTCTTTGAAATAATTGGCAGTGTCATAAAGAGATTTTTTACAAAAGGAAGTTGAATCCATGATAAGAAATAAAAAATTCCTCATTGCCTCAGGCGTGATCCTCATGATCTGTAGGTCTCTCTATTTTCCGTATCCCAACAATAAAATGATTTTTGAGCGCAGTACGTTCATGTCCTTTCCAATCAGCGACCAGGACGGATACAATATGCTCGCAATCGTTGGTTCAATCTTTTTTATCTTTGCGATGATTTTACTCGTAAAGGGAATTTCTAAATACCATTTTCGAACGGTGATTCTCGTGTTAATCGCCTATTCACTATTGCCTCTTGGTCTTGTTTCCGTTTACCAGGAAACGCTAGCGAGTGGCATTTCAGCCATTTCGTATGATGGTGAGGGGACGTGTGATTTCGAGAGTGACAGTGAGGACGAATTAAACGGGGAATGTCATCTGCAAATTACCAACCATAGTGGTGATCCGGTGACATTCGACATCGAATTTCTGGATTCATATATTCCGTATGAGGATCACCGCAGGACATCCCTGATGAATGAGGGCGGTCCTTATAGAATCACGGTGGAAGCCAATACTGAAAAAATGATTGATTTCAAAGAGTTACTCGACGTATCCGATGTCCCTTATCATGTGGATGGGGGAGGCTCTACCAATGTTCACTTCAAGATTTCTGATGGGGAGAGGGAACGGGTTTTATAAGGGAAAATGAAATGGCAAGGGAGTTTGATAGCGGAGATTTCTCTACTTTTGCTAGATTTATATTGAACCTTTGGCAGTCATTGTTTCTTCAGTCAAAATTTGACCAGCATCTCATACCCCACTAGGTTAAACAATCAATTTCCCCCAACTTCCTATAATACGCGAACGAACTATATTTGTGCGCATAAACTATTCTGATAGCTTATAGGAAGGAAGGTCATGGAAAGTGAAAAAGAGAAATAAAAAAGAAACAGTTTCGTGTCAAATCCAGCTTCCCCCAAAAGGATGTCCGGATTTATTCCCACCTCACAATTGTAATACTCCTGTCATCCAGCTGGAGGTATTGGGGGTCATCAGTTGCGAAGCGACCGTTAGGGGAAGAGTATTATGTGATCATTCCCCAGTAGAGGGGGTACAAGTAACCCTATCTTCCACCTTTCCAGAATTGATGTTCAGCGATCCGACTCCGGTCACCAACAATCGGGGTGAGTTTACAACTACAGCGACGGTCCCCCGTGGAACACCGATTACACCTGACGTCCGGATTACGGCAACAGCTACTGTATCAGATGAAACCGTAAGTGATTCGATTATTGTAAGGGTTGAGTGTATTCGATGTGAAAATCCTGTACTCACGTTGAATCCGATCCGGGGTCCGGTGGGATGTCAAGGAACTCAAATTTCAGGACGACTGATCTGTGACGGGGTGCCTGTCCCAGACGAACCAATCTCATTTGAGATCGAAAATCATTCAACTAAAGTGACGATTGCGCCGAACCCCGCGGTTACTAGTGCAGACGGAACCTATACGGCAACATTGGTGCCATTCCTCGGAATCGATTCAACGATTACCGTGACGGCATCGGCCATAGTCGGCGGACATCCGGTAACATCAGAGACACAGTCGGTAACGGTTGAGTGTCTGCCGTGTCAAAATCCAGTCATCATCCTGAATGACCTGGAGCCAATCGTTTGTAGCGGTTTGGTGACAGGTCGCGTCCTATGTGATGGAAGGCCGGTACCGGGCGTGCAAGTGAGGTTAAGCAGTCCGCTCCTTATTTTCGCGTCAACGATAGCCATCACAAACGCCAACGGTGAGTTTTCAAGCAGAGTCAGTGTTCCACCCGGTACCTCTGATCAGGTGACCACATATACAGCAAGGGCAGAGGTAAACGGTATCATTGTTTCCGACACCAATTCCGTCGAAGTCAGCTGTCCTCCGTGTCAAAATCCTGTCATTCTATTAGACGACCCCGGCCCGATCAGCTGTAGAGCCACTATTACCGGACGTGTCCTGTGTGATGGAGCACCGATACCGGGCGTGCAAGTGACCTTAAGCAGCCCGCTCCTTACATTTCAGCCCTCTGTCGTGACAACGAATATCAACGGAGAATATACCAGTGTGGCAACCGTGCCATTCCCGACCCCGATAACAGAAGGAGTGCCTTATACGGCAAGTGCAACGGTGAACGGCATCGCTGTCTCTAAAACCCATTTTTTGCGTGCAGGATGTGTCGACTGTCCAAATCCGGCCATGAATCTGATCGTACCTCCTACCATCGAATGTTCGGGGACCATCATGGGACGAGTGGTCTGTAATACAATGACACCGATTCCGAAAGTGACGGTCTTCTTCGATATCGTCCAATCAAATAACAACGTTTTTATCGATCCCAACCCGGCTATTACGGGTGTGGATGGCCATTATACGGCGACGATCATGGGGGTTGCGGGGACTATGGAGACCGTTACCGTGAAAGCGAGAGCGACGGTTGATGGTATACCAATCAGTGCAGGACCGTTCAGCGTCCGCATCAATTGTCCGGCGCCACCCGCATGTCCGTGTAAATTCAAGCTCGATACACAAGGAGGAGCGCAGCCTGGTGCCCAAATCAGAGTGACCCAATTCGGTCATGTTCTAGATTATACCGGAACGTTGAATGTGACCATCAACGAATGTGGTGCCACTAAAGGAGGACCTTGTAACCCTGCCGTGGATAACTTTAACTTCGCCTTCAATGCCAATAACGGGGATAACTTCCAATTCACCCAGGGCAGAAGAACGATGATTGCCTGCGAGAATAACTTTACGGTGGCCATCGTGGAAGGAATGATCAACGGCCGGATCAACAATGGTCCTACTGAGACATTCGAGGCTAGAATCAGGGCGACCCTCAACAATGTCACCGGTCAGATCACCTTTGAAATCTTTGCCACCGATGTCACAACTACCACTTTCGAGACACTTGTTCCATTTACAGCATCCGGAAGTCCGCAGTCGTTTATAACGGGTTGTTAAAGACCTTTGATAAAAATATAACCAAAAGCAACGGAATGATTCCCGTTGCTTTTTTGTTTGAAAGAATCCACAATTAGTTCTTAAGTAACGGTATTATAGTTTCGTATGTAGAAATTTGTCGTCATTTAGCAAATGGTGGAGAAGTCAGAGGAGAGAAGCAGATGAAAAAAATGAATTTCAGGAATTTGAAGATCGGTAAAAAGTATGGATTGACCCTTACATTTGTGTTTCTTTTATTTGGGATGCGACTGTCGTTGTCACAGGCTTACTGTATAAAGTGGGAAATGATGTGAAAGACCTTCAGAGAAGAAGTGATCTTGCCATTGATGTGACGGAGATGGGATCGATCACGAGATCCAAGAGCATTCGCATCACTCAATACATAGCAGAAGGAAAGTCGCAATACGTGGATGAATACACCGAAAGAAGAGAGAAGTTTAATACATTCGAAGAGGACGTCAGGTCGAAAATTGATTCAAAAGAGGATATGACCATTTTTGAACAGGTCATTCAATTGGATAAAGCAATGAATGATTTATTCTTGGATGGCGTGGTGCCTGCAGCCGAAAGTGGAAATCTTGATGAAGCAAGAAGACTTGCCAACCAGGCGGATTCGATTCGGAGTAATACAGTATCAATAACGGACACATCAGGTGGATAGAAAATATACTCATCTGTTTCTTCATATTTTTATTCGTATCGCTATTTCATTGGGCAGAAAAGTCATATAAGTGGAAAAGAGATCATCTTTAATCGGATAACGGTTTCGGGGAGAGCCTAGTAGCAACGAGAGACGAAGAAAAAATGTGAGGGGCTGGGTGAATGAGAGAATTCATGCTGCAACATGTTACCGTTCCACCCGATTCTCAAGGTTAAATACCCGCTTATCGATATCAGTCGTTTTCGCATTCACATAGTGGAATTCGGAATCTACGGTTTGCTTCGTCACTTTTAATAAAGCAAGTACATCTTCGGTTTGTGATGCTTCAATCCGGCCAACGGTTGCTTTGATATTTTTCACGTCCACTTGGGTCTGTTTCAGATCAGAACGAATACCACTCACGTCCGCTTGAGTCTGTTTCAAATCAGAACGGATGCTGCGAACATCAGCTTGAGTCGTCATCAGCTCACTTCGAAATTCCATCATGTCACTGCGCACTTCTTTCATTTCACCACGTAAATCCAACAATATTTCTAGTATTTGCTTTTCCATTTTTCTCACCTCCTTCCCATTATTATAAAACATCTGAATGGGACATTCTACCTTGAATCATTTCCTTTTTGGAGGAAAAAAGGGGACGATGAGAACCGCCCCCCTTTGCATCACTAATCTCGCATAGCTCCCGCTTCCCGGGAAGTCATGGCACCTTGCCCTGCAGCTACGTCTTTTTGAATTTGCTTTTTCACCTGTTGTGGGTCCGTCCCTGATATCGTGGATTTCATATTCCTTTGATTTGGCTTTTTCATAAACAGATCACCTCCCTTAGCTATTAGTATGAGCGGTGCTATCTCGGGATATGAAAAATGTTTCCTTGTACAGAAAAAGGGAGAGAGCTATAATAAAGTAGAATCTTATATATAAAGGAGGGAATATCATGCATACATTCACTGTAGACATCAAAAAATATCGTTTATTAATGATGTCTATTATTGGAATTTCAGCCGTCCTCGGGACACGTCTGTCCTTTTTTAGCTGATTTTCATAGTGAACCTGTGTATGATTTCCTAGTATAGCGAGAGCCATGGGGAATGATTCCCTGTGGCTCTTTTGATTTTATTTAGCGATGACGGTTAGCGGATCGAGGTCAGTGACTAAGTATTCAGCAGCTGGAGGCCGCCTGCGCTTTTTAATGAGAGGACGAATCAAAATGATGAAAATATTAAAAACAAAAAACAATATCTATTTACTATACTTTTATCTCTTTTTTGCCCAACTGTTTTTCGACCGGGCGCTGTGGGTCATCTATCTTGGTGATAAGGGGATGACCTTGGGTGAGATTGGGGTGTTGGAGGCACTGCTCCATTTGGCCATCGTGTTATTCGAGGTTCCGACAGGGATGATTGCCGATTTGTACGGAAGGAAGGTCAGCCTGGTGATCGGGAATCTGTTCAGTCTCCTTTACGGATTGTTCATGCTCTTGAGCGGCAACTTCTCCATGTTCACCCTGGCGTTTCTGTCCATGGGCCTCATGGTCACCCTTCATTCGGGAGCCGAGCAGGCTTTTGCCTATGACACGCTGAAAAATGAGAAGCGGGAAAAGGATTACACGCGGGTCATCGGAAGTATGACGGCGATTTCCCTGTTGTCACTCAGCCTTGCCAAATTCCTCGGGGGATTTATGGCGGAAGTGAGCTGGGAATGGGTATATGGTTCCACCATCGTCACCCACGTCCTGGCGGTCATTCCTCTTCTGTTCATGAAAGAACCAGAGCGGGAGAAGACCGAAGAAATCAGCGGACGCTGGTACAATCAGTGGGTCCATCAATTCAGGTTGGGGGTCAATGTGTGGAGAAATAACGGGGTCATTCACGCACCGGTTGTCCTATTCATCCTGGCGAGTGCGGTCATGGTAATCATGGTATTCTACGGTCAGGAATACTTCGTGGAACTGGGCTATTCGTCGATTGTTGTGGGAGCCGTGTTCACCATCGAAGGACTTCTTGGCGTCGTGATGGCGAAAATTGCGTATAAGGTGGAGGAACGATTCAAATTCTTCAATATCCTCTATTATGGATTGGGTATTTTTCTACTCTTTTTCGTGTTATTCATCTTTGCGACGGACTGGGCGATTCTACTGTCATTCTTGATCCTTGCCCAGCTGTTGAGTCTGTTCGAACCGATCTTCAGCTCGTTCGTGCAGAGCTTTTTGAAAAGCAATATACGGTCGACTTTCCTTTCTTTGATCGGCTTGATGGAGAGCTTTGTCATCATGATCAGCTTTCCGCTCTTCGGCTATGCCATAGAAAGGACGGGTTTCACCGACGGATTCGCCTGGCTGCTCGTGATTTTCTTTACGCTTGCGGGTGGATATCTGGTTGGTCAGAGGGTGAAAATGAAGGAACGGACCTAAGAGAAACGCTTCTCACTTTTTTAAGTGGGGAGCTTATTTTCATATTATAAAAAAGGAAAAATGTGTTAAAATTTGACTAATAGAACAAAAGGGGGAGATGGATGTGACTGGTGAAAAAAGGGAAGAAACGTTTAGAATTGTAGGGTTAAAAGGGAAGGGTAATTTTGCCGATTTTAGTACGGAAGTGCCGAGTCTTGCACAGCGAATCATGGAAAAGATAGATGAACTCCAAGCGGTAACGGGTCCCGAAGTCGCCATTTATGAGCCGAAAAGGGATAGAGATCATGTTGAAGGAATTTATTATGTTGGGGTGATAGTGAACGACCCCCTCACCAGTGTTCCTGACGGGATGACGTATCTTGAATTGAACGAAGAATATGCAATGGGGAAAGGACACGATATCGAGAATCTACATAAAGATTTAATGAATTGGATGGATGATCAGGGATACCAACGGAAAACGGAAGCATACATCGTGGAAACGTATCATCCCATGGAGGACGGCGGGGAAGAAGTGGTGGTTTATTTGCCGATTGAAGGAGCTTAAGAAAAGCTTCTTTTGCTACTAGTTTGATATAGGACATAGGATGAGTTTCATGGCAGGTTTGACGGAACATTGTAAATTTTAAAAATCCCATTGAGGAAGAGGCTTAGGTAAAGTTGAACGAAGCTGGGATGGAGCCAGAAAGGGAGGATATACAAGAATGGATCCTTAGCAATATTAAAGGGACTTAAACCCCTATTGTGCTATTAGTTAAGAGGGTAAGCAGCTTCTTTGGATACCAGGTATATGGTAATATATATATATAAGAAAAGTTTAAACTGGGGTGATTGTATGGGAAAGATTAATTCTTCAGAAGACCTTATGAAATGTATTGATAACATGAATAGTGAAAACTCTGTTGTTCAATTTTCAATCCCGGGCAAGGGGAAGTTTACTCTTGTTTTACAAGAGGAGGGTGAACAATCGATTTCCGAAGATATTAAAAAAAATCCAGATTTGGAACGTATGATTCAAGAGAGTGAAGAACAGTACAAACAAGGGCTGGGGATTTCAACTTCAGATCTTTTGAAATCACTATCAGAGAAGGATTTCATGTGAGGTCCCGCTATGTTGTATGGACGCCCATTGTAAGAGAAAAGCTTAAAGCATTTAGAAGTGAAAGATTTACCCCGTTTGAAACACTTGATTTTATTTCTCAAGTCGTATTAGAGACTGAAGATTTATTGAAAAACCCTGTACTTGGGAAGAGTTATAAAGAGGAGGCTGGAAAATATAAAGGGATATCCCGAATTGTAATAAAGAAGTTTCAATTTTATTTTAAACAGGTAGACAATGAAGTACTAATTATTGCCGTTTTATTTCCAGGTGAAAATAAATAGAAGAATTTTATAAGAGACGTGCAATATACAGATCCCATTATTCAGTGGGGTCTTTTTATATATATAAAAACAAAGCAAAAGTAGGGCTCTTGCGTCGTTGGTAGCAACAGAACCGTCACAGTGGTTTAAGTATAGGTAAAATTATGCAAAAAATGATTGTGAAATGCCACCTTTTTTGAAATAATTGGAATTAATAAGGGTGTTTGGAGGAACCAATCATGAAAACAGATACTTTCTTATTCATAACAGGGTTACTCCTCTTTATGCTGGGAATCTATTTATCTACATATATTGCAAGCCTGGGTGTGTTATTAAGTGTCTGTGGTGGGATGATACTTGGCGTCAGCAGTTATTTCATGGTGTCGCATCAGGTGAAACCAAGAAAAAGGGTGAAAAAGCCATGAAAGAAGGAAGACTCGTCACTAAAGAACATATTGTAGAAGATTTAAAGAGGATAGGCGTTCCGGTTTCTGTCATTCTGACACAGGTAGAGGCAGTCGGATGGACTATGCTAGAGGTTGGATGAATAAAAACTGAAAATGAAGGGGGAGGCATTCATCATGTCAATTGACGTGTTAACGATGATCGTCTTAGGGGCCGTTGTTGCATGCATTTTACAGGCTTTGCAGAAGTATGGTGGGATTCCGGCTTATTTTAATGTGAAGTTTTTCTTCGCACTGGCTATTTTATCAGCCGCATGCTGGATCATGAGTCTGGCCGTTGGAGGATGGGGTGGTATGGGCTTGACTGCAATTGGATTGAACGGACTGGTGGCAGCGGTGTCAGGGTTGGTTTGTTCTTTTGTATTGAATATGGTGTGGAGGTCTGGATAATCAGCCAATATGTAATGATTTGGCTGGATCAAGAATGATTTTAAGAGATCTAACATATGTAGGTTAAGGAAGAGGAGGGGTTCATTTGAAAAAAGTATTCAGTACGGGGTCTTTTATTATTTTTCTCATCGGTCTAGTATTCTATTTTTTAGCCCTTTTAGGGAAAGACACATTCTTACTCCCTGCGGTCATCACGGCAGTCGTAGGTTTTGTGGCAGGCTTGTTCGGAGAAAAAACAATCCTGAGAAAGATTGGTCTGTATGGAAATGGCCTCATATTAGTGGTCGGTCTGCTTCTTCCATTTGTGGTGACGACGTTTTTTTGGAATAAGCCTTAGTGGCCACAAGCTAAACGTAAAGAACTTCTTGCGAAGAGAAGTTCTTTTGTTGTATAGAAATGCATCCATGTTGTAATAAATGAACACTAGGAGGAAGAAAGTCAATGTACCTGGGAACCCCAACAGCAACCGGAAACACAGCCAACATCTATCTCTATGAAAATAAGATATACAAAGTCTTTAACGATTCCTTACCAGACGGTGAGTCCATGAAAGAAGCAAAAAAGCAACAGTATGCCCATTCTTGCGGGCTGCCTGTCCCCGAAATCTATGATGTCACAAACATAGATGGAAAACAGGTCATCATCATGGAACACATAGAAGGGAAGCCAATCGGGGATTTTCTGACTGACAACATGAAACGAGCGGAGTATTATATGGCTATGTCAGTGGACATTCAACTAGGCATTCATCAAATCAAAGCTCATTCCATTGAACCCATGTCCGAAAAGCTGCGTCGCCAAATAGAATCTGCATCCGAATTGGATCATGGACTAAAGTCCGTTTTAATGAAGAACCTGGATTCCATGACCTTTGAAGACAGACTCTGTCACGGTGATTTTCATTTATATAACTTAATTCTGTCAGAGAATAACGTCACCATCATCGACTGGGTTGATTCCAGTGCAGGGGATAGACGGGCTGACGTGTATCGTACCTATCTCCTGTATTCCCAGGTATCAAAGGAACTGGCTGATATGTATATGCGGCTTTATTGTGAGAAAAGTGGTTTGTCTAAAGAAGAAGTATTTCAATGGGCGCCCATCATTGCTGCGGCCAGATTGTCAGAGGAGGTTTCTTCCGAAGATCCAAAGCGGCTTTTGGAGATTGTGCATCAGATTTGAGAAAGAACCTAGGGTCAGGAAAGAGCCACGGTACCTGTCCCCATGGCTTTTAGATAGACTAGCGTTTGAAAGACAAGCAAATGAAAAAAAGGTGACTCCTAAACCCTACTTCAAGTAGACGATGGATTCACCTCTTTTTGGATTATTCTATAATGTTTTTTTCAATCACAAGGGATAGGCTATCAGCTATTTGCTGATAAGTATCATCATTTGGATGGAAGTTGTCACTTGAAAGGTCGCGTTTGGAATCCGTTACCAAATTGAAGGTGTCCACCACTTGAACATCGTATTTCAAGCCTAATGTGCGGGCAGATTCATTCCATTTTTGGATGACAGTATCAAAGGAATCCCCGTCCGGTAATTCCTTAAAGGGATTATATAGTCCCATATAGAGGATGACGGCATCCTCATTTATGTCACGAATGGTTTCAAAGGTTTTTTCCAAGTTAGGAATTTCGGTTTTCAGAATGCCAAGGGCGGTAGCTTCTGAATAATTGTTTAAAATCTCACCAGAATTAAAGAGGTTATTTCCCCCAATCGTGATGGAAATGATTTTGGCGTCCTTAAGAGATCGCCTGACATCCTTTTGTTCTAACTGGGCCAGTAAATCTTCAATCCTGGCACCCCGAATCCCTAAGTTTTGGTACCGCTCCACCGTATTGGTTTCTTTAAGTGAATTTCCAACCAGCGGGACAAAACCTTCTCCTTTTGAAGATCCTACCCCCCTTGTCAATGAGTCGCCAAGTGCAATATACGTTTCCCCGGGGGTAGCGGGAGCTTCTTCTGATTCTGCTGATATCTTCTCTTGGGGAGGGTTGGCGATATCCGAATAGGCTCTTACAAATCCATATCCAAATAGGACGGTCAGCGCAAGGGAAAGGGTGATAAATAGTTGCCACATCCATTTTTTCATTCTTTATTCTCTCCTTCTATTATGATTGTACCAACTTTTACTCATGCTGAGTATTTAAAAGAGCAATTGAGAAAAAAGTTGGTTAGAATAGATGTAGGGTGATGATATGAGCATAAAGCCAACAGTTCAATTGAAAAATGTAACGAAAGTAATAGGGAAAAAGACGATTATTGATAATATATCATTTGAAATATATCCAGGAGAAGTATTTGGATTCCTTGGTCCCAATGGTGCTGGGAAAACGACTACGATTCGGATGCTCGTCGGCCTGATCAAGCCGACATCAGGAGTCATTAAAATCTGTGATTTTGATGTGAGAAAGCAATTTGTACAAGCGATGCAGCGCCTGGGTTCCATCGTAGAAAATCCAGAGTTATATAAGTATTTGAGCGGTCGGGAAAATTTGCAACTATTTGCACGGATGCTGCCTGAGGTAAATAGAGAACGAATACAAGAGGTCATTGATCTCGTTGATTTGACTGCACGAATTGATGACCAGGTACAGACCTATTCACTTGGGATGCGTCAGAGGCTAGGGATTGCACAAGCATTGTTAGGCCGGCCGGATGTGCTTATCTTGGATGAACCTACGAACGGGTTGGATCCAATGGGAATAAAGGATCTTCGTACATTTATCAGGAAGCTGGTCGATGAAACGGGTCTTTCCGTTCTCGTATCCAGTCATATATTGAGTGAAATTGAAATGCTTGCCAATCGAGTGGCTATTATGAGCCGTGGGAGAATCGTGAAGGTAGGCAAGGTAAGTGATTTAGTGGATGCATTGTCATCGGGTGTGGACTGGAGAGTCAATGATGCTTTTCATGCACTTGATCTCTTTAAAGCATCTCCCTATGTCCAATCTGCAGAACTGTACGATGATCATACGATCCATACTCTTATGGATGAAAGCAAAACGTCGATCCTGAATGAATCTTTACTAAAGGCGGGAATTGAGGTATGGACAATTGAAAGGAAGGTCCAGACATTGGAGGACTTATTTATTCGTTTGACAGGGGGCGATCATATTGTCTAATCCAAATATGATTGGTCTGATTCATAATGAAGTCATGAAGATTGCTTCTAAAAAACGCTTTGCGGTTGTCATCGCTATATTAATCATTTTAGTCTCTATGTTTACATATGCACAATACCGGGAGATACAAGAGAAGATTGAAAAGCAGGGTACGCTGGACTGGCGGGTGGAGCTGCAACAGGAGATAGTCGATCGGCAAAATCGGCTCGCATCCAGTGGGATCCAGGATGAGGCCAGACAATTCCTTGAATTGGATTTGAAGCAAAAGCAATACTACTTGGACAACAATATCAATCCGAACTATCCTGGAGCACCTACCTTCATCCGCATTTTTTTCTCGGAGGGACTCACACTGGTCCTGCCTTTACTCATCATTATCATTATGGCTGATGTTGTGAGTGGGGAATACAATGATGGGACCATCAAGACATTATTATCCCGACCGATAAAACGTTGGAAGATCCTGATGGCCAAATGGCTGACGGTTTTGCTGTATACATCGATGCTGATTGCGGCTACGGTGATTGTCTGCTATGGGATTTCAGGCATTGTCCTCGGATATGACGGCTGGACGGCACCAATTCTGACGGGCTTTCAAGCTTCTCCATCAGGTGAATTTTCGACGACCTATATCCATACCCTCCCGATGTGGGAATATTTACTGATGTCATCGGGTCTTGCATGGGTCGTTACAGCGACTGTTGCAACCATAAGCCTGATGATTTCAGTGCTAGTGAAAAATACAGCAACTGGTATCGGGGCGATGATGGCGGTGTTGATTGCAGGCACCCTCTTATCTACTGTCGGTTCAAGCTGGACGAGCTCTAAGTATTTGGTGAACTTGAATTTTGACTTGATCAATTACTTAGAAGGTCAAGCTCCACCAATCGAAGGGATGTCACTGCCGTTTTCATTAACCGTACTTGGAGTATGGACAGTCGCTTGCCTTATCATTGCGTTTTGGAATTTTACTCAGAAGGATATGTATTAAGTATGTTTGTAATGGAAGATCAAACAAAAAAAGTAGCCACCCCCAACAAACATAGAGGGTGGCTACTTTCATCTTATGCTACTTCCGTTTCTTCCTTCTCCCCAGTCCCTTTCGACTTAAAGCTGATGAAGAACAGGATGGCTAGAATTACAATGATCGAAACAAATACCATCATATTGGATTCGATCAGTTTGACAAGGTTACCAAGCACGATGCCGACTAAACCGAAGTCTGCATCACCAAAGGTTGTGCCCTGGAATCCGAGTGAGCTTAACACCGGTAACAAGAGGGCCGGCAGGAAGCTGATCATGACCCCGTTCGCCATGGAACCGATGACGGCACCGCGGCGTCCGCCGGTTGCATTTCCGAATACTCCGGCTGCTGCCCCGGTGAAGAAGTGAGGGACGAGTCCCGGAACGATGACCTTCAATCCGAGTAAAGGAAGGAAGAGCATGCTCACAAGTCCGGCGATGAAGCTGAATAGAAATCCGATGATGACGGCGTTCCCGGCGAAAGGGAAGATGGCCGGGCAATCAAGTGCCGGTTTGGCATTCGGGACGACTTTGTCCGCGATCCCTTTGAAGGCAGGTACGATTTCACCAAGCAGCATGCGTACCCCTGCTAAAATGATGTACACACCGACGGCGAAAGTGATCCCTTGCATAAAGGCGAATACCAGGAAGTTCTGCCCGCCGCTTAATTCTCCTTCGACGAAAGCTGGACCTGCTGCGCCTGCTACGACGAAGAATAGGATAACCATTGTCAGTGAAACGGAAACGGATGTGTCGCGAAGGAATCCGAGTGATTTCGGCACTTTGATTTCCTCGGTTGATTTGCTACCTTTTCCTACTGCTTTCCCGACCATTGCGGAAACAAGGTAACCGATCGATCCGAAGTGCCCGACGGCAAAGTCATCAGACCCGGTGACTTTCCTTGTGAATGGCTGAAGCATCGCAGGAGACAAAACCATCAGCGCTCCAAGGATGATCGAACCAAGAACGATCAGCGGTACTCCCGTAAATCCGCCGGTCGTCAGGATGACCGCGATCATGCAGGCCATGAACATGGTATGATGTCCGGTTAAGAAGATGTATTTAAAAGGACTGAATCGTGCAATAAGAATATTGACAACCATACCGAACAGCATAATCATCGCTGTTTCTGTTCCAAAGCTTTCCTGTGCAAGAGCTACGATCGCTTCGTTGTTCGGGATCACGCCGTCGACTTCGAAGGCGTGATTGAACATGCTGCTGAATTGCCCAAGGGACTGGACGAGTACATTCGCACCCGCTCCGAGGATGACGAAGCCCATGACCGTTTTCAGTGTTCCGGACACGACATCCCCTGAATTCTTGCGCTGGATGAGGAGCCCGATTAAGGCGAATAGACCGACAAGGATCGCTGGTGTACCGAGTATATCCTTCATTATGATATCTATCATTTATATCGCTCCTTCTTTTTTAAAAATGGTCTAGATATTTTGTTCCAATGCAGCACGCAGTTCGTTCTTATCCATCAGGTTTCTTAACTTCACAACATTCTTACGGCCGTCTTCCAGACTTTCGACGATATCTTCAGAGCCCAGGAAAAGGTCCGCTTGTTCTGTCTTGGCTGTTGTCAGATCTGTGTGAGAAACCTCTGCTTCTTTCCCCATATCCTTCAGTGCCGCTTTTACGTTCATCTCTACGATCATGCTGCTTCCTAATCCGTTTCCACATACCACTAATACTTTTTTCATTTTCATTTCCTCCTCAAATTTATACTTCTACTGTTTGGTTGATTAATTCAATGACGGTTTCTTGATCCTTTGCTGCGATCAACTTTTCTACATTGCCTTCATTTGATAATAATTCGGTAAGCTGTGCGAGTGCTTTCAAGTGCGTTTGATTATCGATCGCCGCGAGCACGATGATGAGCTGGGCGCGATGCTTTTCTTTTTCGGAAAAATAAACCGGTTCTTTGAGTCCCAGGAAGCTCATCCCCAGCTGTTCGACGCCAGTCTCCGGTCGTGCGTGGGGGATGGCGATATTCGGGGCGATGACGATGTAAGGACCGAGTTCCTTCACGTTCGTGATCATCGCTTCCACATAGTCCGGTCGAATCAATTGCTGGTCGACGAGGGGCTCACTCGCCACCTTGATGGCTTCCTCCCAGCTCGTGACACGATCTTTCAGCTGTATTGTCTGTTTTGTCAGTAATTCATTAAGCATAGGCTTTCTGAGCTCCTTTAACGTGGGAGTAGTTTGTTCTAAAAGCTGGACCAGTTCTTTTTTCAAAACGTCTTCTTCATGGACAGTTGCGTGGCGCTTGATCACATCCATCAGAAGATCAGTCCGGTTCTTTTCAGTCGGCTTCGAATCGAAAAGCTCATTCATCCGCTGCATGACCCGTTCCTTTTCTGAATTCGTCAGTATGGCGGGCACATGGATGACGGGAATGTCTTTTTCTTTTATATAATTCGTGGAAAAGATAATATCCGCTTCGTACTCGTTTGTTCGATACTCCCGCATGGAAAGAGTGGTGATGACATTGAGCCCGGCAATCAGATTCTCGAGCTGTGTCCTGAGCATGTTCGAAGTCCCGATCCCGTTTTCACATACGATGAGGGCTTTGAACTTCGTCTCGACCTTCTTCTGCTCTTTCGTCAACCACCCACCGAAATGCAGGGTGATATAGGCTGCTTCTTCATCGGGTACCGATTTTCCGACGTACAGTTCCAGGTGCTTCATGACCCGCTTCGTCAGATGAAAGATATCCGGATACGTCGTTTGAATGCTGTCAGACAGGTCATTCGCAATCGAGATCCCGTACTTGAGCCGGTAATACGTAGGTTTAATATGGGAAATCAGGTTTTCCTCCAGACCCTGTTTGTCATCGAATACGATGCAGGAGTAAGCCTGAAAATCATGGATCATCCGTTGAACGACTTCCTTAAGCCCTGACATTTCCTGTTCCGTATAGCGGGTGAAATCATCCTGCTGAACTTTCGATCCGAGCAGGTTCATCGTAATGAAGCAAACCTCATCATCCGGGAACGTGACGTCAAGCTTATTGGTGATATGAAGGGCTGCCCTGTAGGCTTCTGTCTGCTTCAAGACTTCTTTTTCCGCGTCAGGCACTGAAATGTACCTGTGCAGTTCAATCCGCTTCATGATCATCAAGATCTGAAGGGACAGAATCTCGACCATTTCATCTGTCAGCGTCAATCCCAATTCCTTTTCCGCTTCATAAAGAATTTCCCTCACCAGACGTCTTTGCTCGGTTTCCTGGGACCACGTATCGGCTTCAGGCTGAATCATCTTGTGAACCTCATTCCGGACATTCTGCCAATCGTGGTGCGAGAAGATCGTGGCGAGGATCGTGGAAAGCATCGTTCGCTTTGCCTCCTCGGGGCCTTTCAACCTGTAGCCAGATCCTTTTTTATAGTACAAGTGCAAACCTGCTTCGTGAAATTCCTGCTTGATATCTTTAATCACCTTCGCGATCGTCCCCCGGCTCATGCTCGTCAAATCCATGAACCGCTGCATCGAGGCATCTTGTTCTTCCAACAGGATGGATGCTTTAATGAGGACTTCGCGCTCTTCTTTCGATAACTGATACTGCCAATCTTCGAAACTCTGATCCTTGGAAACCATCAACTTCGATTTCGAATCAGGGGGCAAAAACAACCCCTTCCCATGCTGACTTTCAATCGGTTCCAACCCTTCCGTCCTCAGCCAGCTGTTGATCTGATCAAGATCGTAATAAATCGTCCGTTGGGACAAGTTCATCCTGGCAACAAGTTCCTTCGTCGGGACCGGGTCGGGCGAATGTTGAATGATGGATAATAAGTGTGCACGTCTTTTATCCAATACCATGAGGATCCTCCTCTAATTAATTTTGCATATTTATATTCTTGTTTATTAGATGATCATCTTATGAGTCTAGTATAGGGGCATTTAATCAATAATGAAAGGGGTTTCACTGTGTAGAGTTTGTATGGGGTGTTTTTGCAAAAATGAACAGTTGGGTCAACGGGGCATCCTTATGGGGATTTTAGATTGTCAAAGGGAGGGAGGTTTGAAATAATTGGAAGAGAAAATGTATCCGGGAGGTAAAACCATGACGAATGATTTTTATTGCGACGAGGTATTAAGTGGAAAAACAGAAGTGAATAAGGTACTTGAAACAGACAATGTCCTCGCCTACCATCACACGAGGCCCTTTTATCCTGTCCATATCGTAGCGATTCCTAAAAAACATATTTCTTCACTCCTTACACTTGAAGAAGAAGATGACGCATTATTGATTGAACTATTAGGCGTCATTAAAAAGGTAGCACGAATGGTTACAAGTGAGCATGGGGCGTGTAAAGTCGTCACAAATATGGGAGACTACCAGGATTCCAAGCATCTGCACTGGCATATTGTCTCGGGTAAGGCGTTGCGATAATTACCGATAGTAAGAAAGGAGAATACTCATGACGGATCAAAAAACCTGTCCATTCTGCCATCCTGCAAAGGACAAAGACCAAAACATCATATTTGAAAACGAATCCTGCTATTTCCTGCAGCATAACAAGCACCAGGACGTACTGGAAGGATCCGGTGTGATTGTACCGAAAAGTCATCACGCAAATGCATTCGAGTTGACGGAGAAAGAGTGGAACGATACATACGAACTGTTGCAAAAGGCAAAGGCATGCATAGATGAAATGTATTCACCAGACGGCTATACCCTTGGATGGAATGTCGGAGAGGTGTCCAATCAGTTCATTTTCCATGCCCACCTGCACGTCATTCCCAGATACAATGATGAACCGCTGGCTGGAAAAGGAGTTCGTTACTGGTTAAAGCAACCTGAAAACAAAAGGAAGAAAGAGACGTCAAATTCCTAATAGGAAGAAATTTGAAACTTTCTGTATTCTTATCCCGTAGATATTGATATAGATAGGAGTGATCAGAATGGAAGTAAAGGTATCAAGGAACAATGAGAACCTGCGAATCAAATGGCAGTTAAGTCAAATAGATATCCCTCTTTCAGAAATCAAAGATGTAACGATGGATGATACATGTGGTGGTGAAGATCATAAGGCCATCCGAATCGGATTTCCTTATGGGCACACAGACAGAATCGTCATCAAGACCCGTTCTGAAGCGTATATTCTTTTTACAAGCAATGGTGGATTGAAAGACAAGATCCTCTCATTCATGGAAGCGAGTTAGATGGGTTTCTGGATGTGGCTCGCCATTTCCTTACCCTTGGTC
Source organism: Rossellomorea vietnamensis (assembly GCF_001305855.1). Lineage (GTDB taxonomy): Bacteria > Bacillota > Bacilli > Bacillales > Bacillaceae_B > Rossellomorea > Rossellomorea vietnamensis_A. Next base: position 54,713 of record NZ_LIXZ01000004.1, read on the forward strand.
GGCGGTATCGCTGCTGCTCACTCCGGTAAGAAAAAAACGGAAAGAAAACATGTGGTTGCCCTACTTGGGTTTATCGTGGCCGTGATTCTCTTTTTCTTTTGGTGGTTTAACAGAGTGGCTTAATAGGGGGTGTAAACATGTTAATGTTAGAGGGGTGGCTGCCAATCATCGTGCTTTTTTTCATTTCAGCTTGCATTATTGTGGTGTTGGCCAGGTATACCCGTAATCACATCGTATTCAGTTTGTCTGCACTATTGGGCTGTGTCTGTCTCGGAACCATTCTATTCAGTATATTCAAAGTCGGCGGCTGGGACGGGATGGCAATCGGTTTCTATGCCATTGCTGCGTTTCTTGGTCTATCGATCGGAACCGCGATCAGCCCGTTCATTAAAAAAAGACAAGGGTGGGGTAGATGATTGCACTATTGACGGTGATTGGTGATGTTATCGCGGCCGTTGCTGCATCGTTTCTGAGAGACAGGAAGAAATGAGTCCGAATTGACCAAAGGAAATCCCGATTACGAGAGTTATCATTCCGAGTCCTATAATATAAGCCGTTTGAAGAAAAATCTCGACCACGTCCAAACGATCCCGCTTCTCTACAAGGAAGCGGGATTTTTATATGAATTTACCAAAGTTAAACCTAATTTTCCATAAAATAACGTTTATTAACTAGGTAAATATATATAGTTTTCTTTCGTTTTTCAGTAAAATAGAAGATGCGGGTTCAATATACCTGCGTGTGAATAATGGAAGCGCCTTCTTCCGGCGGTATTGAAGCAAAAGGAATTTTAGGGACGCTTCAAAAGATCCTTCGGAATCCGATATAGATAAGAAAGCATCCCTTGGCATCTTCCGCGGCAAAAAACGTCTGGAGAAGCATAACGTGATCACCTCACAAGGGATTCAACAGCTGTATGATCATCGCAAAAGGGGAGAGGTTAATGGAGTTTGTTCTGTTAGTCGCCATTTCATTCATTCCTGTCATCATTTCAGGATCACTATTATTCTATTCAAAATCCACCTTAAGCAAAGCGTTATCCTTATTTTTATTCCTATTATGTTTATGGCAGATTGATATTGCTTTTTTATATGCCAATGACTATTTTTCTCCAGAATTGATCGATCATGCGTTCAGGATTTTCCGGATCGGACCGATTCTGATCATGCCGGTCATGTATTATTTCGCGTACTATCTTGTTGAAAGACATGATGAACTTAGAAAATATCATGTGTTCTTTAATAAAGGTGCTCTCATGTTCCTCGGTGGATTCAGTCTCATTGTATATGGGATTAATTTCACCACGATCGGAGTCACCTCGTATACAGTCGTCCCTGAAACAACGTTTGCCCCTTCTCATTTCATTCCCGTGTACGGGATGCTTAATTCTACTTTTATCATCAATGTAATATTAGTGTTTGTTCATACGTTTTTCCTTCTTGGACTTACATTAAAGCTGCATGACGCCTTTTTCCGTCTTTTTTATTCAAAGCTTGTGTTTGGTTCATTCTTCGTGTTCTTAAATGGGGTCATCAGCGGTTTTGGTGTGCTGCCTTTATATTTCTCAAGCTTCAATTCCATCCTTGTCGCCATTCTCCTGTTTCTCGGCTTCTTCCAAATGCAATCGGAACTGCTGAATGTGGCGAATGACAATCTTGTGAAACAAAGCAATCTGCTGGAAGAGATCATGAATATCAATCCGAACTACTTGGTTGTGTTGGATAAAGAGAATCGGATCGTGAAGATCAATCATTCGATCTGCGCTCTATTGTTGATCTCCGGTGAACAGATGATGGGCATGAAATTTTCCACTTTCCTCAAGACATATCAGCTGAAAATCACTCGAGGTGAATTGCAGAAACTGACTCGCATCAACGGGGAAGTCCATTATATCCAATGGGGCACCACGACTTTGCGTTATCATGACCAAGAACTGTACACCCTGTTTTATGGAATCGACTTTACCAATCAGAAGCAGAATGAACAGCTTCTCCTCTCCACGGAAAAAAGCAAGGTCATCGGGGAGCTTGCTGCAAGCATTGCCCATGAAATCCGGAATCCCATGACGACGGTGAGGGGCTTCATTCAACTCATGAAAGAAAAGAATGTGGACAGTCAGTATGAAGGAATCATGCTCCAAGAAATCGATCGGGTAAATGAAGTGTTGAAGGAGCTATTGCTGCTCGCAAAGCCCGAAGCGAATGACGATGCCGACCTCCGTGAAGAAGACATGCAGCTCAATATCCACCATGAAGTCAACCATGTCAGCATCCTGTTCGACGCCGTTGCGGCAGAGCAGAATAAAAGGATCTACATGTCGAGTTCGCTCCCGTCTGACACCCTGGTTGCCTTTCATGAATCTCACTTTAAACAGGTGCTCCTCAATACGATCAAGAACAGTCTTGAGGCCGTCGAGGAAAAGGGCAAGATTAAAATCAAGCTCGATCAGTCAAATGATTGCATCCGGGTCCGGATCATCGACAACGGCAAAGGCATTTCCAAGAAGCGCCTCGCCAGGATCGGGGAACCCTACTTCACCAATAAAGACAAAGGAACCGGCATCGGCCTCACCATCTGCTTCAAGCTCATGAATGACTACAACGGAGTAATGTCCGTGAAAAGTAAAGTAGGCTGGGGAACGACAGTGACCCTCCTCTTGCCTAAGAAAAATTGACCCTCTTGTGAAAACGAGAGGTTTTTTTCGTTGAAATGAGTAGGGGATTGAGAAATGGTCTGAGTTTTGAAATAATTGGTATTATAGGATCAACCTGGTTTTGTGGAAATAAGAAAGGGGTGGTCCTCATGTCACACGAAGAAAAACTAACCGGCGGGAATGTCTCGACCGTATATCGTTCCGGAAATACTGTCCGTCGGGAATTAAAGCCTGAGAGCGCCATCCAATGGGCATCACGGAGGATTCCCCTTACCTCTTCCACCTGTTTTGTATCGGTGATCGTGTTAAACTCTTCATACTTATCTTCATCTCCGAACTGCTGGATGCCCAAGTAGATTTCATCCGTCCACCTGATTATCGATTTATTTATGAATTTAAAAATCCGAATATCGATGCTAAGGCCGTGCTGCACCAGGTGTGGATTAGTCCGAAGAAAGATGAACTCGAGGTCATGCAGGGTCCCCATGAATATACCAAGCTGACCAAGGAAGACTCTGCCCGTTTGTTTGAAATTTTGACGGGGGAAGGTTTAGGAGACTGAGTGGGAGGGTGTAAAGAAAATTCGACAAACCGGCACGAATATCTCATATCCCTCATGATTTCTTCTATACCCGCACGATAAAAATGAAACCCGCATGATAGATCCAGATCTGGCATGAAAGTGAGGGAACCGGCATGATTATGTTGCCGGGGACAATCCTTAATACATTTCCGTTATAAAAAGAACTTATCTTATCAATGAGAGGAGATAATTGTAGTTTGAGTACTTACATCTATATGATAAGACACGGCGATTCACCGAAAGAAGGTCCTGAACGATCCCGTGGATTGACGGAAAAAGGGATAGCGGATACCCGGAAATTAACCGAGTTGTTGATAAAAGAAGACCTTGACGTCGTGGTATCAAGTCCCTACCTGCGTTCGATCCTGACGGTGGAAGGGGTAAGTCAGCATATTGGACAAGCTGTGTTTGTGGAAGAAGACTTGAAGGAAAGGGTCTTTTCAACAGATAACCATCGGATGCCTGATCAGGAACTGGGGCCTTTACTGGAGGCGTCGTTCCTAGACCCGGATTTTTCCTTAAAGGGCGCAGAGTCAAATGCTGATTGCGTAAAAAGAGGGATCGGCGTTTTGAACACATTATTAGATCCATATAGAAAAAAGAAAATCGCGGTCGGAACACACGGAGCCATCATGACACTGATGCTGGGCTATTATGACAGCCGTTTTGATTTGAACTTTTTGCACCGTACATCCAAACCGGATGTTTATCGGATGGAATTTAAAGGTTTGGAATTTGTAGGAGTTGAGCGATTGTGGCAATGAGTGAAGTTCCAATAAAGTGTACTGGAATAGCCGTCGTATTATTGAAAAAAGTACAAAATGAATTCAAAGTATTGTTAGTGAAAAGAGAGGGGTCTGTTTTGAAAGATGTTTGGTGCTATATAGGCGGGGGCATCGAAGAAGGCGAGAAAGCCTGGGAAGCCGCATACAGAGAGGTGGAAGAAGAGACAGGAATCACAAACATGTCCTTATATTCTGCCAATACCTTTGATCGGATCTATTCAATTGAAGGGAATTATATATACATCGCGCCTGTGTTTGTGGGATTCGTACCAGATGATCAGGAAGTGACGTTAAACGAAGAGCATAGTGATTATAGATGGGTGTCCCTTGAAGAAGCAATGGGCACTGTTTCTTTACCTGGAAATGAGGAAGTATTATCGTTCATTGAGAATCATTTCGTAAAAAAAGAAGCTCCGGCTTATTTGAAGATTAGACGTTGAGAGGGTTTACTGGATTTTCATGCAAATTGGAAATAAAAGCTCGAAAATAAGATGACTAACATATAAACTTAAAATAAATTGAGGAACCATAAAAGGAGAATGCAAAAAATGGATGTTTTCATTAGCCAGTATGAGTGGATCCGCCGTACCAGAGAATTATTGTTCCGTTATTGTGAAGCGATGTCCCAAGAGGATTATGTAAAAGAACTTGAATCGTTTGGAGGAGACTCCATCCGCAATCTGCATGTTCACGTGGCGGATTGCTATCGCGTTTGGCTGGGAAGTCGTGCTCTAGGTCGGTCCCTTCCTAGAATCACTCAAGATTCAGCAAACACTGTAGAGGAAATGCGTGAAATTTTCAGGAAGACTGATGACCTGCTTCATGAATTTCTAGAGGAGTTCAAAGGGGATTGGGATCACACTATGCACATATCCTTCGGTGAAGGTGATAGTGCAGAAATCTCTGCTTTATGGCTGTATACTCATACCGTCACACATGAATTTCACCATAAAGGACAAATCGTTAAAATTGGCAGACAGCTTGGATATATCCCTCCTGATACGGATCTCATTGAGCCTTAATCGTTTTAGTTGGTTGGTGTCTGTTTTACTATTACTTAAAAATAGATTAAAACCGGGGAACAATCTCTGTTTTTTTCCTTTAATTCCATTCCTTTTCTCTATCTCTTCACAAAATCAGTACACAGTGTCCAACAACTCTAAAGCAGCGTCTAAGTAGAATACAGAAACGTCTTGCATTCTATATATAAGTGAACTATTATATAAGCATACATTAATATATGGAGGCGAGTGGATGAAAGCATCGACGGTTGAAATAGATAAATCCGCGACCATTCTTAAGTTACTAGGGGATAAAACCCGGTTGACCATGGTAAAGATACTAGATACAAATGATTGTTGTGTGTGTGAATTCGTGGAGATTTTTCAAGCGAGTCAGCCTGCTATTAGTCAGCACGTCCGTAAGTTGAAGGATGTAGGAATCGTAAGGGAGAAGCGGCGCGGTCAATGGATCATTTACTCCCTTAACCGCGACAGTGAATATTTCCCGATGATTCAAAGCCTTCTGGACCACCTGCCGAATCAGGATTTCAAACTGAAGGAATTGGAGGAGCAGGGCTTACGTATTTCTTGTGATTAATAGGAGGTAAAAAAGAATTATGACTATATTGGCATCTGTGATTTTTCTCATCACCCTTGTGTTCGTCATTTGGCAGCCGAAAGGGCTTTCCATCGGCTGGTCCGCCATTGGCGGAGCCATTTTGGCGCTGATTGTGGGGGTTGTCGATTTCAGCGATGTGGTGGATGTGACCGGCATCGTCTGGAATGCGACATTAGCATTTATTGCAATTATTATTATTTCTCTCATTCTTGATGAGATTGGATTTTTTGAATGGGCTGCTTTGCATATGGCAAGAGCGGCAAAAGGAAACGGTGTGAGGATGTTCGTCTACGTTTCACTGCTCGGTGCAGTGGTGGCGGCCCTTTTTGCCAACGATGGAGCGGCTCTGATCCTGACACCGATCGTCCTTGCGATGGTAAGGAACCTGAATTTCAGTGAGAAGCTTGTGTTCCCGTTCATCATAGCCAGCGGATTCATCGCGGATACGACATCTCTTCCTTTAGTGGTAAGTAACCTGGTGAACATCGTGTCCGCTGACTTCTTCGGAATCGGATTTGTGGAGTTTGCTTCCCGGATGATTGTTCCGAATCTGTTTTCACTCGGAGCAAGTATACTTGTCCTTTATCTCTTTTTCCGAAAGAGCATCCCGAAGAATTATGATGTTTCTCAGCTTAAAAAACCGGTGGATGCCATACAGGATATCAAGATGTTCCGTCTTTCCTGGGTGGTGCTCTCAATTCTCCTTATCGGCTATTTCGCCAGTGAATTCATTGGCGTGCCGGTTTCCATCATTGCAGGGATCGTAGCCATCTTCTTCTTGTTCATGGCTAGAAGAAGTGCAGCCGTCAATACAAAGACTGTCATCAAAGGGGCTCCGTGGGCCATCGTGTTCTTCTCGATTGGCATGTACGTGGTCGTTTATGGCCTTCGTAACGTTGGCCTGACCAATGTATTAGCGGATGTCATCCAGATGACGGCGGATCAAGGATTATTTGCGGCTACGGTCGGAATGGGATTCATCGCGGCGATCCTATCGTCTATCATGAACAATATGCCGACGGTGATGATTGATGCCCTGGCGATTGCCGGCACGGATACGACGGGTGTCACCCGTGAAGCATTGATTTATGCCAACGTCATCGGTTCCGATCTAGGACCGAAGATCACCCCGATCGGGTCATTGGCCACATTATTATGGCTCCACGTCCTTTCATTAAAAGGAGTGAAAATTTCCTGGGGGACGTACTTTAAAACAGGCATCATCCTGACCATCCCAACCCTTTTCATCACACTAGTCGGGCTCTATATATGGTTATTAATCATCTAACAAACAATAAAGGAGAGATTCAACATGTCAAAGAAAACCATCTACTTCCTATGTACAGGGAATTCATGCCGAAGCCAAATGGCAGAAGGTTGGGCGAAAAAGCACTTAGGTAACGAGTGGGACGTATACAGCGCAGGAATTGAAGCACACGGATTAAACCCAAATGCGGTGAAAGCAATGAACGAAGTCGATATCGACATCACGAATCAAACATCCGATATCATCGACCATGAAATCCTGAATAACGCAGACTTAGTCGTTACACTATGCGGGGATGCAGCGGATAAATGTCCGATGACACCTCCTCATGTGAAACGAGTTCATTGGGGATTCGATGACCCAGCGAAGGCGGAAGGTACGGAAGAAGAGAAATGGGCTTTCTTCCAACGTGTGCGTGATGAGGTGGGGGAAAGAATTCACCGTTTTGCGAGGACCGGTGAATAAAAACGCATAGCCAGTAGTGGTTAATGGATAAAATTGAACCCCTTCGGCCAGTGGGCTGAAGGGGTTATGTCATTTTACGATCATCACGGGACACTTCACTCTCTTTGCTACTTTGTGACTCACACTTCCCAAGACCATTTCCTGAAGGGTGTTCAGCCCTCTGCTCCCAATCACCACTGCGTCGAATTGGTGTTCATTTGCATGCTTGACGATCGTGGGACCCGGTTCACCGTGTAAATAATGTGTTGTATAATTAATCTTCGCGTGTTTGATTTTCTGTTCGATTAATAGAAGTTTCTTCTTTCTATGTTCAGCAGCGTCGGTTCCCCAATGCTGCAGTACATCGTCTTTTGAATGTTTTCCATCAATGACATACACCACTTCAATGGTGCCATTTTTTTGGCAGGAGGCAAGGGCGATGGCTTTTTCACTTGCTCTAATAGAATGGTCGGACCCATCTGTTGCTAATAAGATTTTATTGAACATGATTGAATCTCCTCTCTATGTTGTTTCAGGATATGTAAGGTATTCGACTATAACCATCTATTATCCTTTACAATCATTTATAAAAATTAATAAAAGTTGAATCGTGTCGAAAACATGCGTTTACCTAAGATAATCAAAGAAAATAGGTGTTGTGACCGTTTTATTGGACGCTTCACAACAAAAGGGTTTCGTTATATAATGTGCCTTGTGTTTAACGGACCCGACTTTCATGAGAGTTGAAAGTCAAATAAAATTTTTCTTAAAAAGAGGTGCATAATGAATATATCAACAATTAAATCTCAATGGTTAGGAAACATCCGCGGTGATGTACTGGCAGGGATGGTCGTGGCTATGGCCCTGATTCCTGAAGCCATTGCGTTCTCAATCATAGCAGGTGTCGATCCGATGGTCGGATTGTACGCTTCCTTCTGTATTGCCGTGGTCATTGCCTTTGTAGGGGGACGCCCCGGGATGATATCCGCAGCGACCGGTGCAACAGCCCTGGTGATGGTTAATCTTGTGGCCGATCACGGGCTGCAGTATTTACTGGCCGCCACCATTCTGACGGGTGTCATTCAGATCATTATGGGTGTATGTAAGTTAGGACGATTAATGAAGTTTGTTCCGCGTTCCGTCATGATCGGTTTTGTGAATGCTTTGGCTATTCTGATCTTTACGGCGCAATTACCACACTTTATCGATGAATCATGGGTGATGTATGCGATGGTTGCCGGAGCGTTGGCGATTATTTATATTCTCCCACGCTTCACCAAAGCAGTTCCATCTCCTTTGGTCGCCATCATTGCCATCACAGTGGTCGCTGTTTTGATCAATAGTGATGTGCGGACCGTGGGTGACATGGGGCAACTGACTCAGTCGTTACCAATTTTCTTGATCCCGGATATTCCGTTTACCTTTGAAACCTTACAGATCATTTTTCCCTATTCGCTTTCCATTGCGATTGTCGGATTGGTTGAATCCTTATTGACCGCATCCATCGTGGATGATATGACGGACACAACAAGTGACAAGAACAAGGAAGCAAAGGGACAAGGAATGGCGAATATCGTTTCTGCTTTCTTTGGGGGTATGGCTGGTTGTGCGATGATCGGTCAATCGGTCATCAACGTGAAGTCAGGCGGGAGAGGACGTTTGTCTACATTGGTAGCCGGTGTATTCTTGATGATCCTGATCCTGTTGTTGAACGACTTCCTTGTCACGATTCCCATGGCGGCACTAGTCGGAGTGATGTTCATGGTTTCCATCGGGACATTCGATTGGTCATCCATTAAGAATCTTCATAAAACACCATTAACTGATACGGTCGTAATGTTGGCGACGGTCATTACGGTCCTCTTTACACATGATCTATCAAAAGGGGTACTGGTTGGAATCATTTTGAGTGCCATATTCTTTGCCTCCAAGATTTCGAAAGTGAAGATTACGACTCTATCAACCGATCAACCGCATAAGAAGGTGTATCGGGTATCAGGTCAGTTATTCTTTGCTTCCGTATCCGAGTTTGTTGAAGCATTTGATTTCACTGAACAGGTGAAAGAAGTGACGCTAGATCTTACAGATGCCCATCTTTGGGATGACTCGGCTGTAGGGGCCATTGATAAAGTGGTCATCAAATATCACCAGAACGGTGTGAAAGTCACCTTGATTGGATTAAATGAAGAAAGCAATAAACTGGTGAATAGGTTGGCTGTTCACAATCAGCCTGGCGGTCTTGATAAAGCCGTCGGACATTAAAGGAACGCTCTTTGTCTATGAATGACAAAGAGCTTTTTTTCTGCGTGGAAAAGACGAAAAAGAGATAAATGCATAATGTTTTTGAAAGGGTATTATATATTTAGTTATACTCAGTTATAAAAGAATACATTTAATTATAAAAAGATATATTTACATAGTATATGAAAGAATATAAAAGCATACATGAGTTATTCTTGTATGGTCCCGCTTTCATTGCGTTTTGGAGGATGAAAAATATGTGGTATGATTCTAGCTGTTGATAACGGATATGCTCATCGTGAGAGTCGAGAGCAGTTACTACTTTAGAAAGAGGTGCTGAATTGAACACACAGTCATTGAAGAAAAGTTGGTTCGGAAACATAAAAGGTGATGTGTTATCAGGGATCGTAGTGGCACTGGCACTTATACCTGAAGCGATCGCCTTTTCCATTATTGCTGGTGTGGATCCGATGGTCGGATTGTACGCTTCCTTTTGTATTTCGGTTGTCGTTGCCTTTTTAGGCGGGCGTCCGGGTATGATTTCCGGTGCCACTGGTGCGATGGCCTTGTTGATGGTCACCCTTATTGCTGATCACGGTTTACAATATTTACTCGCAGCCACGATCATTACCGGGGTTTTACAATTATTATTTGGAGTATTTAAACTTGCGAGCGTCATGAAATTTGTCCCGCGTTCGGTTATGGTTGGGTTCGTGAATGCCCTTGGAATCTTAATCTTCACTTCACAGCTGCAACATTTTGAAGGGGAAGGCTGGATCATGTACGGTTTGGTGGCGTTAACGTTAGCGATCATTTATATTTTACCGCGATTCACGAAGGCGGTTCCTTCTACATTGGTGGCCATCATCGTCGTCACCATCATTGCAGTCGTTGGTAACATTGATATAAGAACCGTAGGGGATTTGGGTACGCTTAAACAAGAATTACCTGTTTTCCTCTTACCGGATATTCCACTCACATTTGAAACGTTGAAAATTGTCTTTCCTTATTCATTGGCCCTTGCTGTGGTCGGTTTACTGGAATCACTCTTGACCTCCACCATCGTGGATGACATGACAGATTCTACCAGTGACAAAAATAAGGAAAGTCGTGGACAGGGTTATGCAAATATGGTCACAGGGTTCTTTGGAGGAATGGCCGGCTGTGCCATGATCGGACAATCGGTCATCAATGTGAAATCTGGGGGAAAAGGACGGTTATCTTCCCTTGTGGCAGGAGTATTCCTGATGTTTCTCATCATTGTACTTGGCGGAACCGTTGTCCAGATTCCGATGGCAGCCCTTGCCGGGGTCATGATCATGGTGTCCATCGGAACATTTGATTGGTCATCCGTTAAAAATATTCATAAATTGCCTAGAACAGATGCAGCTGTCATGCTTATTACGGTCCTGACCGTGGTGTTTACTCATGATCTGTCCAAAGGAGTCTTTGCTGGAGTTCTACTGAGTGCGATATTCTTTGCAGCCAAAATATCTAAAGTGGAAGTCACAGAAGAGGTACACCCTGCAAGAAAGCAGACCACCTATTATGTCAATGGGCAAATCTTCTTTGCATCGGTCAGTGATCTACTCAAAAAGTTTAATTTCGCCTCAGACTTACAATCTGTTGAAATCAATCTGAAGAATGCCCATTTGTGGGATGATTCAGCTGTTGGAGCATTCGACAAAATTGAAACGAAGTTCGAACAGCAGAACATTTCCGTATTCTACACCGGCTTAAATGAAGAAAGCCAAAAGCTAAAGAATCGGATGGGTGGTTTATCTAAAGCATCAGGACATTAAGTCAGGAGAAAGTAGTGAATCTTATGTACAAACGAATTCTGTTAGCCGCTGATGGTTCGGAACATTCGAAGCGCTCAGCTCAGCACGCCATTGAGTTGGCATTGAAGTTTGATAGTGTGGTAGATTTAGTATATGTAGTGGATGGGGACACTTCAAAGTACGACGTTCTCCATCATGGGAATACGATTGAAAGGGAGGAAGCCCGGAAGAAGAGGGTGCATCCCCTTGATGAAATGCTGGAGGAATCCGGTGTAAGCCACAACATTCACATGTTACACGGTGAACCTGGACCGATGATCATCGACTATTCGGAAGAACTTCAATCTGACCTCATTGTCATCGGGAGCCGAGGACTGAATTCCCTTCAAACGATGATATTGGGAAGTGTCAGCCATAAAGTCGTCAAACATGCCAAATGTCCGGTCATCGTCATTAAGTAATCTTACGGTTGATCCCTTTCTGCGGATCAACCTTTTTGTTTCATATCATAGTTGAAAGTGAAGGATAAGGAGGGGAAGGAGAAATGGTACATAACAGTCAAACGGTACCTTTCCAATCAAAGATGTATTATGGATGGTATATCGTCGGAATTGCTGCTTTAGGTGTTTTCTTTTCGGGACCTGGGCAAACCTATTCTGTCTCTGTATTTATCGATGCTTATATCCGGGAGTTTGGTTGGGGTCGGTCAGAAGTCTCTTCCATCTATTCGGCAGCCACTCTGGTTGCGGGTCTTTGCATGTTTTTTGTTGGACGGTTCATCGACCGATTCGGACAAAGGAGAATGATGGTGACAGTCTCCGTATTATTGGGGCTGGCCTGTTTATGGAACAGCATGGTAAGCAGTCTTGTAATGTTGTTTATCGGTTTTTTCTTATTGCGTATCTTGGGTCAGGGATCGATGACCCTGATGCCCAACACCCTGGTCCCTCAATGGTTTATATCCAAGAGGGGGAAGGCGTTAAGCTATATGGCGATCGGAGGGTTTGCAAGTTCTGCCCTGTTTCCCGTCGTCAACGCATGGCTGCTGGCTGAATTCGGTTGGAGATTTTCCTGGTTGTTCTGGGGAAGCATCTTGATCATCCTTATTGCCCCACTCATGTATTATTTTGTCCGGAATCGTCCTGAAGATGTTGGGCTATTGCCGGATGGACACTCGAAGCGGTTTTCAACAACCGATAAAGAGACAGAATTGGTACACGAAGAGAATTGGAGTTTGCAGGAGGCCATGAAGACCCGCTCATTTTGGCTGATCTTATTTTGCGTAAGCATCCCGGCCATCATCAATACGGGAATCACCTTCCACTTGATCTCCATCTTCAAATGGAATCACCTCTCGGGTGGAATGGCGGCCGGTGTGTTAAGCTTAATGGCCCTCATTGGCTTCCCCATCACGCTAGTGGCAGGAAGGGTCCTCGACCGGGTCAAAGTGAACTATGTGCTGGCGGGGATCTTCCTGGGAGAAATCATTTTTACGTTATTTCTGTTAACCACACATTCCACCCTCACAGCCATAATCTTTGGGGTTCTATGGGGAATCAGCGGCGGCTTCGAGAGAATCGCCCTTAACTACGTATGGGCAAGTTATTACGGCAGAGCGTCCCTCGGCAGCATAAAAGGGACAGCGACAACGGTCATGGTCATCGGGTCTGCCTTCGGTCCACTGCCGTTCGGATACGCGTTTGATTACTTTGGCGGATATTCTCAGATACTCATCCTGTCCACGGTCATGCCATTACTTGGGTTCATCTGTGCCATCATTGCGAAAAAGCCCGATAAACAGAATCTTCTACTGAAAGGATAAAAGCCATTGGATAAAGAGACCGTCATGTTCATCCGGAAAGAAAACGGTTTGACTCAACGTGCTTTCGCAGAGGTCATCAGATGCAGTTATTCACTCATTGCCCTAGTCGAATGCGGAAAACGCAGAGTGACAAGCAATCTTGAACATAAGATCAGAACCGCTTTCCCGGATGGTCAAAAAAGAACGAAAAAAAGGTCGTGAACATTTCACGACCTTTTTTATAGGCGTTCCCCATTCTTCAAACGCTCGATATATTCACTCAGGTCCTCTTTCTTTACCCGCCAGTGACGCCCGATTTTAAAACCCGGCAGTTTTCCTTCTTGTACTAATTTATATGTTGTCATTTCACTTAGCTGCAAGTATTCCGCAACCTGTGCAACGGTCATAATCTCTCTCGTCATTAAGGTGCCTCCTAATCCTACTTTACTACTTATGATAACACAAACCGCGACATTCGGAAAAAGAGAACCATGGGTAACGGAAGATAATTTTTTTAGAAGAGGGACGGACCTTAACAGAAAAATCAGTCATACCGGAAGAGCCGAGGATAAAAGTGTTGAGTGGTTTGCATGGTTTTGAAATAATTAGGGTGGGATTGAGTATTTAAAGGAAAACCAATAACCAACAGAGAAATACCTACATAAGAGATTACACAAGCTGATGACAAGGGAATGATAGTGATGAATCTGAAATACGAAGTGATTCCTGAAGAACAAGCCGAGTTATGCCGGGGTTTGTGCAATGAACTGATGCTTTTCCAAAAGTCGAAGGCATTCATTGCGCCGGAACGGTTTGACACGATGAATTTTGACACACGGATGCTGCCATCGATTCGAAGTGCCGTACATAATTATCTTGTGATCGTGAAAGATCCCGAAAATAATGAAGTGATCGCCTATGTGTATACCAACATATCACCGAAGGAGGCGTATTCGAATGGTTTTGCCACGTTTTTCGACCTATCCTCTGTACAAAAAGAAAACGTTGGCTGCTTATCGCAATTTTATATTAAAGAAGGGTATCGACAACTCGGTATCGGATCGAAGCTTTTCAACATGTCGATGGAGTGGTTGAAATCGTTCGAAGACATCGAGGACTATTTTGTCTTTACTTCGAATGGAAACCTTGAGGCACTGGAATTTTACAGAAGAAAAGGGTTCTCGGTTTCTCATGACATTTTGGACGGATTTATCACAGTTTTACGAAGCAAAAGGAAGTAGTGAAGGAGGAAAACAAATGGAAGTCTTTTCAACCTATTTAGCCGGGATGGATCATCCCGATCACCGCACCCGGATGGAGGAAATCCTGACGTGGGTGCAGGAAACATTCCCGCAACTGGAACCAGCCATCAAGTGGAATACCCCGATGTTTACGGATCACGGGACCTTTATCCTTGGGATCTCGACTGCGAAGCATCATGTGAGTGTTGCACCGGAGGAGGTCACGATGGTCCATTTTGCCGACCGTATTAAAGAAGCAGGATACAGTGCGACGAAAGGATTGTATCGCATCCCTTGGAAAGATTCCGTCGATTACAGATTGCTTGAAGATATGATCATCTATAATATTCAGGAAAAAGCTGAATTCACAGGCTTTTGGCGAAAATAGAAGAAGGGAGCGTTACATGTTGATTAAGCCGAATCGCAAGGTTGATGGATTTATTAAAAAAGCGAAACAGTGGAAGGAAGAATATGAGCGCCTGAGAAGTATGCTCATTTCTTTTGAAGAACTGGAAGAGGACATCAAGTGGATGCATCCCTGTTACACATTAGAAGGAAAAAACATCGTGTTGATGCATGGATTTAAAGACTACTGTGCCCTTCTGTTTCACAAAGGGGCGTTACTCAAGGATCCTCAAGGGATTCTGATCCAACAGACGGAGAATGTGCAGGCAGCCCGGCAGATCCGGTTCACCAGTGCAGAAGAGATCATTGAAATGAAGCCGATCCTGGAAGCATATATACAGGAAGCGATCGAAGTTGAAAAAGCGGGTCTGAAAGTGGAACTGAAAAAGACGGAAGAATATCCTGTCCCAGACGAACTGCAGCAGAAATTCGGGGAAATGCCTGAATTGAAAACGGCTTTTGAAAAACTGACGCCTGGCCGTCAGAGGGCATATATTCTTTATATTTCAAAAGCGAAGCAAGCAAAAACCCGGGAGTCGAGGGTTGAAAAATATGTGCAGCATATTTTAGACGGTAAGGGAATGAATGATGAATAAGGAAAAGGGATGAGCTCTAACCTCATCCCTTTTTCATATTCCCGTAAAAAGGGCTCGCGGTTTCCGCTGCCAGCTTCGACTGCAGTTGAGAAACGGTGAGAAAACGATAGCCCTCTTTTTCCAGAGTCGTAAGCAAGGTCGGTAACGCGTCGGCTGTCGTGGAGTGAACATCATGGAGGAGGATGATGGCACCGGGAGCGATTTCCTTCTGCACGACGCGGTTAATGGCTGCCGCATTTTTGTTTTCCCAATCAAGTGAATCGACGGACCAGAGGACGAGAGAAGTCCCATTATCATTGGCGATCGTTTCTACGTCAGAATTGATCGCACCATAAGGCGGGCGCAGAATGACGGGGACCTCTTTCGTCGCGCTTATGATTTTCTGACGGGAAACCATGACTTCCTGAACCATTTGCTCTCGCCCGATCTTCGTTAAATCTTTATGATGATCCGTATGATTGCCGATTTCATGTCCGGCTTCTGCCACGCTCTTCGCAACGGCCGGGTAATTCTCCGCTTGACTGCCTAACATGAAGAAGGTCGCCTGGACGTCATGTTCTTTCAGTACATTTAAAATCCGTGGTGTCACGTGAGGATCGGGACCGTCATCAAAAGTGAGGGCTACATATTTCTCTCCCAATCCGGTCGACGCCACTGCCACTCCAAGGTCGTCGGCTATCTTATCATCAAGGTAGGGAAGAATGGCATGGATGGGGATTTCCACCCGGGTGGGACCGGCTTCCTCGATATCATTGAAATACAAGGTGAGTGCTTTCCCGTTTAGAGTCCAATTCCACGATGCCGGATCCTTTAAAGCTTCCTGCAGTTTCGCATTGGGACGCGCTTGAAGGCGGGTCCGGATCGTTTGGAGCATCTCATCATTCGTCGTCATGATGTCCGGCAGCTTGACGAATTTCTTTTCTGACATATCAAGGGTAAAGGTCTTCACATGCTCTTTCCCCCGTACATCATTGACCAGCTGATACGAGTGAAAGATGATGCTATATGTATTCTGTGTTGATTTCCTGCTATCGGCCTGGATGATGAGGTGGCCCCGGTACCCTTCTCCAAGCACTTTCTTGTTCTCCTTGACCCTTTTTAGGAAGTCTTCCTTTTCTTTCTCGATCCAGCCATTGAGTGGTTTATTGATATGAGAATCCTCCATAACCGGAGTTTTGATCGTCATCGTGTACGTATTTGTATTCACCGTTTCCGTCTTGAAGTCAATAACCTGTGGAGATGTCCCTTCCGATTCAGGGTCGAACCGGATCGCATCGACGAGTTGGGCCATCCCATAAACGAAAGAAAATACTATTATAATCAGCACAACCCACCCAGGCCAGCGTATCCGCCTGAACGGTATCTTTTTCAGCATATGTCATCCTCTTTTCTGGTAAAAAGGTCATTGAATCAAAATTAACAATTCCAATTATTTCAAATTATTCATGACAATTCAATGCTTATTTCTGCTTTTTAAGAATAAATGTAAAAGAGTGGTTTTTGTGAAACTTACTGGCCATCATAATCGTCTATTGTAGAAGGAGAGTGGTTTCAAGGGGGGATTGAATGAAAAAATGGTGGATCCTATGGGTGTTCGCGATACACGGAAAATAAGCAGCAAAGGGAACTGAACATATTGGCAACGTGGATGGTACATTTCAGAATTGCAGAGAATCTATTGAATAGGGGTTTGCAGACAGCGGAGAAAGAGTTTCTCGTCGGGAATATCGGACCGGATTGCGGGCTGCCTGATCCAGAAACAGGCATCTTTTATCCGGACAAAATCGCAACCCACTTTAAGGATGAAGGGGGCATAAATCCTGATTTGTTTTTGAAAAAGTACATACAGAAGGAAGACGATTTCACTGATCCCCGCTCCTCTTTTTATTTAGGTTATTATCTTCATCTCTTGACCGATGTGGAGTGGAGCAGGATGCACCGTGAAAAGAAGAAGGAACCGAGTTATCAAGCCATACTCGGCACGCCCGAATACACGAGAAAAGTAAAAGGGGACTGGTACGGTTCGGACTTCGTCTATTTACAGGAAAACACGGACACGATTTTTCATCGTGTTTTCCAACATATTGAGAGTTTCCCGGATTACCTGGACATCTTTCCGGAAAATCAGATTACGAGACAGATCAAGCGGATCACGAAGTTTTATTACAGCGATTCCTATGCGATTGCCTTGGAACCGCATTATCGGTTTAACTATTTAACTCCTGATGAAATTTCCCGGTTTGTTGAGGAAACGACGGAGAAGCTTGTGGGAGTCTTGGATTCTACTTTTCAAAGAGAGGATCTTTGGATCATGAATCGAACTAATCTTATGAATACTTGATTCTACTTACACTGGTGGTTGTGGTAGAAATAGATCCTAAATAAGAGGTGAGAAGATGGATTTTCTGATAAAAGTCTTTTTATACATTATCTTCTTGTTAGGAGCACTATATTTTTATTTCGGAGGCACCAAAAAAGCCAAGAAAGCCCACTACACTTTTATTATGGCAATCAGTGTGGTGTTACTAAGCTACTATTATTGGTTCCACATACACTTATAGAAACCAGATTGTAAGAAAGAGAGTGCCTGTACAGATGAACATCATCCTGAATGATATCTATCAATTTATTTTGTATATTGTGGTATTCATATTAATCTTTTATGTGAGCGAAAAAACAGCCAGGAAGAAATGGAATATTGTGAGGAAGCCAGAAGCGGAGGAAGTCGACTCCCTGCATAAATGGGGGAAACGGATTCTGTGGATCTTTTTCTTTGTCACCTGGGTATTTTTCTCTTCATGGCTAAAAAGTCTTCTGATCATTATGGTCATTGGGTTATTTGACGCCTATATGCAGTGGAAATCGGGGGAGAAAGAATACATCATTACCCTTATCGGACTGGTTATATTCATTGTATTTATTACGTTTGGGTATTCGTTCCATATTCTTTCTGAATAACAAGAGGGAGGCATCATCTGTCACAGATGATGCCTCCCTTTCATGCTAGCTCGAACGCGACATGATTGTCTCCTCGGGTGCCTGCTCTATCTTCTTGATGAAGAAGGATAGGACTAAACTGACGGCCCCGATGATCATGATGGCAAAGTAGGTATCGTTGATGCCCCCGATTGATGCTTCCATGATCATATGGGCTTTCGATGAATCTGTGCCTTCCATCATGATGTCCTGGAGATGGTCTTTCGTCCGGCTCGTCATGATCGTGACGAGGAGAGACGTTCCGATGGCACCGGCGACCTGTCTTGCCGTATTGGAAATGGCAGTCCCATGTGAATGGAGACTTGATGGGAGCTGGTTCAGCCCAGCCGTCTGCAGCGGCATCAGGAAGAGGGCCATCCCGACTCGGCGTCCGGCGTACATCAGGATCAAATGCATGTAGCTCGTGGAATCTGATAAATCCGTAAACGTGTACGTCGTGACCAGTATGATGGTGATTCCGATGACCGAAAGCCATTTTGCCCCGAAACGGTCAAACAATCTTCCCACGGCAGGACTCAACAGTCCCATCAGTAAGGCACCTGGAAGCATCAGGAATCCCGCTTCTAAGGCGGTGAAGCCCCGGGCGTTTTGAAGATACAATGGAAGCAGGATCATATCTGCATACATGACCATGGTAATCACGCAATTAATGAGGGTGGTCAACGTGAACATATTGTACCGGAACGCTCTAAGGTCAAGAAATGGTCGTTCCGTGACCAGCTGTCTCCATGAAAAGAGCCCAACGGCCACAACCCCGACAGACAGGGTGAGGAGGACTTCGATACTGCCCCAGCCTTCACTGCCCGCTTCACTGAACCCATAAAGCAAGGCTCCGAATCCAATCGTGGAAAGGATCAAGCTGGTGATATCCATCTTGCTTTCAATTGTTTCCGACACATTCCTGAGAAAAATGAATCCACAGACGATGATGATCAGAATAAACGGAATCAGTCCATAGAATAACGTCTGCCAAGGGAATACATCAAGGACATATCCTGTCAGTGTCGGGCCGATCGCCGGAGCGAAAATGATTGCGAGCCCCACGGTTCCCATGGCGGTCCCCCTCTTTTCCGGAGGATAGAGTTTAAGCACTACATTCATCAGGAGCGGCATGATGATCCCGGTGGACGCAGCCTGAATCAGTCGCCCCGTCAGCAAAACAGGGAAATTGGGTGCGAGGGCCGAGACAATTGTCCCCACCAGAAAGATCAGCATGGCACTCAAGAATAACTGCCTCGTCGTATAACGCTGCATTAAAAAACCGGTGACGGGAATCAGAACACCGTTCACGAGCATATATCCCGTCGTCAGCCATTGCCCTGTGGACGCATCAATGCTAAACACATCCATGATCGTGGGAAGGGCAACGGTCATAGTCGTTTGATTAAATATCGTAAAAAAGGCGCCAAGAATCATAATGGTCATGACGGGGCCTTTTTTTATGGAGCTTGTAACGGTACTCACTATTTTCCACTTCCTTTCGTGTGCTTAATTTACATTGTGTAGTATACTAAACAAAACATAAATTAAATTATAGAAGCTATCCAGGAAGCTTTCAATGAACAGTACGGTTGGTTGTGTTGATTAGTTTACACTCTGAAAGACCTTGTTGTTTAATCACGCAAAACTCAACAGAATCATCAAAATCGTCTATTAGACTCGGGAAAGGGGAGATGGGATATGAGTAACAAGAAGAAACAGACAGATCCGAGGATCCTCCGAACACGCCAGCTGTTGAAAGACGCATTCGTCCAATTGCTGCAGGAGATGGATCTTGAGAAATTAACCGTCAATCGCCTGACCGAAGCGGCTACCATCAATCGGGTGACGTTTTACCTGCATTATCAGGATATTTCGGATATGCTGGATAAGATGGCTGATGAGATGATCCTCGAGATTTCAAGCGTATTGGGAGAACCGGAAACGGACCAGAACCTGGATCATGGAGAAAATATCAGGATGCTGGAGAGATTCCTTGAACATATCTCCATGAATGGGAAGTTTTATAAGACGGTTCTTGCGACGAGAAGAATCCCGATTTTCAAAGAGCGGATCCTGACCTTTTTTACAGACTGGCTCGTGACGAGGATCGAAAGCAGGGGAGAGGCGTCCTTCGTGCAAAAAGCAGGCATTCAGCAGGAAATCTTCATATGGTACGACGCCGCGGCGATCATCGGGACCATTGAATCTTGGCTGCGCAATGATATGCCCTATAGCCCCGCTTTTCTGGCGCGGCAATTTTACTTGATACATACTAGAGGATTCAATCAAAAGAAAAAATGAAAGGAATGAACCAACATGACGAAAGAAGAATTGGAATACAAAGTAAACGAAGTGAAGTTGGACTATATCCGTATCCAGGGTGACCTTGAGAAGCTCGAGTCCTTCGGCAGAAACACGGATATCCAGCAAAGGAAACTAGACGAACTCGAGACTGAGCTTTCAGATCTACGTAAACAACTGGAAGCGGTTGATGTTTGATGAATAATGAGGTGCAAAGCAAAATAGGTATATAGAAAGACAAACGGTACAAGTTTCATCTTGTACTATGCTCTTTGATTGGGGCTGATTTCTATGTATCGAAACCGGGACAGACAGGTCAATATCGTCATTATGGTGCTCTTATGCATCCTGATCTTTCATATCATCCGCATCTTCCTCCATGTAAGAGTCTATTTCGTATACAGCATGGGGATGGGATATCTTTTATTTCTGGGAATGATCATTTTCCTGATACTATTCCTTTTACTTAAAAAATGAAACAACAGGTACTTTTTCTTTGATGGGAAAAGTGCCTCTTTTTTGTTTTGGGAGAGTCACGTGTAGGAAAATTATGTTAAAATAGAGGGGTTACTCGGTACATCTGAATGGAGGTTCACTATGAAAAATAGGAATCGATTGGCGTTACTTGTTACGGTCATCGTATTGGTCGGATTTCCCATTACGTTTTTCTTCGTTTCTTTGTATACGGGGGAATGGCGATACCTGATGTGGAGTCTTCCGCCATCATTTTTAGCGGGATTTACGGGATTGATTTTTACACTTAATACGATTAAAAAAGAGAGAGAAGAGGCGTAACCAGAGATGGATTTACTTATTATTTTTAACGTGTTCAGAAATATTATTTCCACCTTTTTTCTGGATGGCATTTGGGAAGTCGGCTTCTTTTACTTGTTAAATTAGACGTTTAAAAGTGATTGTCTCAAGAAACTGTCCTTGTATGCGATCGGGATGATATCAGGGGTGTTGTTCCTTTATTCTGTTATGTTGAGTATTTAGGACAAAGAAATTGCTTCGGAGGATGAAGATATTTTATCAATAAAATAGAATGCCAGGAGGCGAAAACATGACGAAAGAAAAAGTATATCCAACATTCTGGAGGTTTGCCACCTATTTTACAGGCTTTTGGATTTTGTATGGCTGTTATATCCTGATCCAGGATGTAGTCATCAAAGATCATTTCGATAGTCAGCCGCTCTATCTGATCGGGGGCATGGCCATTATGTTTGCTCGGTCCGTGCAAGAATATAAAAGGGCAAAGAGGCATGAGGAAGAAGTATCGGAAAAGTAAGGGATGATTTTTTGTTCGAGGAAAAGGAGAAGTGAATTCGTGTTAAGGATATTAGGTAATGTTTTCTCTTTGGCGAGTTTTGTCCTAGCCACATATTTACTGGTGATGCAGGAATACAAGTGGATTGAACTCATAATATTGACTTTCAGTCTATCCATTGGAATCATGGGAATAGAAGAAATTCAGAGGGACAATAAGGGGAGGGGATGGTTATTACTCTTAACCGGTTTACTCTGCCTGTACTCTTCGATTCAAGGATTTTTATTTTTCCATTAATAGAATGCTATTATTTATGATCTACCATCAACTTCTGTAGAATAACTGATAAGTAGCGGTCCGATGATTTGGAAATGACAGTGGGGCGATCCCATATATTCCTTACGACCAACAGCATCAACTGTTCCGTCGTGGTCCTGCATCCCGTCACCCGGTAGCCTGTACGAAACATAAATGTTTCATAATCCTGATAAAATTTCTTGAAAGAATGGTGGTCCCTTGATAGTAAACAGGACATCAAATCGAGCTTGGTCATCCTCATCTACAACAACTCCTTTTTAAACTCCCTTGTTTATACCCTTCTTCATCCAATTGATAACTCTTTTACCAGAATTTATTTGAATAAATATGTTTAAACGTGGTATACATACGATAAAAGGTGGTGCAGAAATGTCTTTTAGAACAACTACTGCAGCTCTCCTTATTGGCAGTGCTTTAGTATTAACAGCCTGCAGTGGGGACGGGAATGCATCCGATCAGGACGAAACCAATCAGTCGATGGACGAAAATCAAACGGACACTTCTAAGGATATGAATGAAGAAAACAGTTCAGAGGACAATTCCGGTGAGGGTATGAACGCTGATGATGGTAGCAAGGAGGATGCCGGAGACAAGAGTGGCGAAAGGGATAGTGATACGAGCAGCGAAAATGAGGATATTCAACAGCAGGACTATAACTCTCCTGAAGAAGCGGCAGCTCAGATCGAAGGATATGAGAAGGTCGATCAGACGAACATCGATCTCGGTCACGGAATAAAAGGACTCCAGGAAGGGGCAGCCGGTCACGAGTATCTATACTGGAATGAAGGTCGTTGGCTGATCAAAGTCAACTTCCCGACGGATCCCCAATATAAAATTGATGGATATGACGGGGCAGAGGACATGGCAAAGAAAGTCGTAGACTACTTAGAAAAGAATTATTTACCAGCACCAGACAAGGGAGTGATCACGATCAACGGATTCAAGGAACATCCCGAAACGGTCGTGAAGTGGCAGAAAGGGAAGACTGTCTACACGATCACCTCCAAAGAAAAAGAGCCATTCGTTTCCCTCAAAACGGCTGTCGAATCATCATGAAAAGGTGACCGGGATTCCGGTCACCTTTCTTGTTCAGCGCTTCATTTCCTGAAGCTTTTTCACGTGATCGGAGTGAAATGGGGATCCTTCTACCTCGCTCACCACGCTGAAAGGATTCCCGTCCGGATCAAAGAAATCGAAAAAGCGCATCCCACCGAAGTCATCGATTTCCGTCGTCACCACACCTTTGCCGTTCAATTCCTCATGAATCGCATCGACATCCTGAACAACAAAATTGAAATAGCTATTCTTCTGCTTTCCTTTAATCACAAACTCCGTCGGCTGAGGGGTTTCCACTTCAATCAATCCAAATTGGGTAGAACCATTGGGGAGGTAAAAACCTGCACCTCCGTCCCAAGAACCGATTTTCTTCACGCCTAAATGCTCCTCATACCAGACGGATGATTTCTCAAGATTTGTGACAGGGACAAACACACTTCCAATTTTAAACATAGTATCCTCTCCTTTTAAATGAAATTCCTATGTATAACGAATATAATGAAGAAAAAGTTACAAAAAATGGTGGGGTGTTTCAAATGATCTTTAATGAATTGGAACAAACGATCAACAAACTGTATTGTTATTGCTTGAAACTATCAGGCTCACCCTGGAAGGCAGAAGATCTTGTACAGGAGACGCTGCTGAAAATCTACCGGTTGAAAAAGCAGGATCCCGGTCGGGAGTTCACTTTATCTTTTCTATATAAAGTGGCCAAAAACCTTTTGATTGATGGGAAAAGAAAGAAAAAGGATATTCTGGAGGTAGCAACTCCTCTATTCGACCTATGACCTTATGCGTAAAAATTGATATCGGAACGTAAAGCAATTTTTACATAGGGTTAAACTTATCCCACTTGTATTCATACTGGCTTAAACATTCCGTGTTTTACTAGAGTAGTAGTAAATACATCGGGAGGTTTTAATGATGAAAAAAAGACTATCAATCGGATTATCGATGGCGTTACTGGCATCTTCATCTTTAACAGCAATGGCAAAAGACCATGGAGACCACGGTAAAAAGAAAGATTCACACAAGAAAATTGAAAGTGTTGAATTCTCTTCCATGAAAGCTCCTGACAACATTAAAAATATGGTAAAAACGTATACAACAGCAACGGTTAAAGTGACCTATAAAGATGGGACAGTGAAAGAACTGCCTCTTAACTATGATCAACTCTACCTGTCAAAAGATAAAATCGTCGACAATAAAGGAGAAATGATCCCTGCAGGTACACCAATCGACGTGAACGGTGATCCGATCATCGACAACAGCGTTCCATCGAATCCTTCTTACTTCATTTCAGATGCACCGGATTCAAACAGCCTTCTGACTAAAGGGAACCAATCATTCTTAATTTCCCATTTCGAATACGATTCAAAGAATAATGCAGGTGAGGAGATTTCCGGGCTACCAGCATCCATGACACTGTCTGAACTTGACCAAGATAAGAAAACAGGCAAGCTTTCGGTGAGAGAAGCACATAAAATTGATTTCTCAAGTGTAGACGGACTATGGAACCCATGTAACGGATCCACAACGGATTGGGGTACTCATCTTGGTTCAGAGGAATATGAGCCGGATGCGCGGGAATTTGCCAATAAAGATTCTGATGCCTATAAAGAAGTAACCAACTTTGCAAAGTATTATTTTAACGATGAATCCAAAGCGAATCCTTACAATTATGGATGGATTCCTGAGATCTCCGTATCCCAGGATGGAGAGCCATCTGTCGTCAAACATTACAGCACTGGTCGTTTCTCCCACGAAATGATGCAAGTGCTTCCGGATAACAAGACAGCCATTTTCGGTGACGACGGCGGCAATACGATGATGTTCATGTATGTAGCCGACAAAGCGGAAGATTTCTCAGCAGGAACCCTATATGCTGCTAAGTTCGAACAAACTGGCACAGAAAAAGGCGGATCCGGTGACTTGAACTGGATTAAGCTTGGACACGGTACCGACAAAGAAATCAAAGACATGATCGACGGTGGAGTGACATTCAGTGATATTTTCGAAACATCGGAAGAACCAACTGAAGGGTTTACGGCTGTGAAGACGAACTCCCATGATTCTGTCGAATATCTTAATGTGAAACCAGGGATGGAAAAAGCTGCAGCATTTTTAGAACCACGCCGTTACGGTGCGATCCTTGGTGCGACTTCTGAATTCAACAAAATGGAGGGGCTCGCTGTTAACGCGGAAGACCATAAAGCTTATATGGCCATCTCCTATCAAAATGGCAGCATGGAAAAACAGGATGGAGCCGTTCAGGATGACATCCAACTTCCAAAGATTAAATCGGGTGTCACGTATGAATTGAATCTTCAAGAAGGTCAAACCGATCGTGATGATGAAAAGATTGACAGTGGCTATGTTCCTGCCAGCATGAACGGATTTGTATTAGGAGAGGACCTTGCTTCTCCGGATGCACTAGGAAACACGGCAAACCCGGATTTAGTAGCAAACCCTGATAACCTGAGTTTCTCAGAAGATCTGAATACTCTCTTCATCGGAGAAGACAGCGATATGCACACGAACAATTTCGTGTGGGCATACGATGTACAAACGAAAAAGCTATCCAGAATCCTTTCCGTTCCAGTCGGAGCAGAAGCAACGGGATTAAGGGCAGTGGATTCAATGAAAGATTCACACTATGTCCTAAGCAATTACCAGCATCCAGGCGCAGACCTTGATGAGAAAGAAATCACAGCAGTCGATAAAAACGAATTGGAACAAGCCATGAAAGATACGTTAGGCATCATGGAAACAGGCGGAGTCGGTTATATCTCCGGCATTCCTGGTATGGACTCGAAAGGAGACCATGGTAGGAGCCACCATGGATATAAAAATGATGGTGGTGAACTTGACGATCATGACGATCATAAAGGTCAGAATGATCATGAATCAAAAAAATAAGATCAGGTAAAAAGGGTCTGTCCAACGACACGTTAGGCGTGGAGAAGGACAGCCCTTTTTTAATGGAAAAGACTGCACTGATACATAAAATTCCCTATTTAGGAGAACGTTACAACTATCTAATCGAATATTGGAGGCCGTATAGTGTCTAGTAAGAACTCAACCATCTTATCTACCTGTACATTGGTTCTTCCCTGGTTTACAGCACCATTCCTCGGGAAAAACGCCTTTGTTCGCTTTACCTCTGTCGCCGTATTTACAAATGTCGTATGGAGTATCCTCAGTGTCATAGCCAATAATAAGAGATGGTGGAAAGCAGATCCTTTCTTTTTGAAAAAGACCAAAATCGATCTTCCTTTTGTAGGGGGAATGTTTTTCATCACGACACTCTGGGTATTTAAATGGACCTTTGGTGACTTTAGAAAGTATTTTGCATTAAATGCCCTGATCGATTTTCTGCTGGCTTTCCCGATTGTGAAATTCTATGATAAAGTGGGCGCCTTTAAATTACGGAAGATGAGCAACCTGTTCTTTTACTTGATCATCCTGTCATTGGCCGTCCTCATTTATTTCTATCAATACATCCTGGAAAAAGTGATTCAGTGGCCGGGTAAAAAGGCCGAGGTTAGATGACGTACATATCCATAAAAAGAAAGGAACTCAATTTTCTTTAAGAAAAAAGAATTGAGTTCTTTTTCGTTGTTTGAAATAATTGGAAGGGAGAAAGGGATGATAAAAAAAGCCTGGGACGTATAGCAGAAAGGTGTTGGAATCGAATGATTGATGCGTTTGATGTAATGATGGAGACCTTTCTCACCCAATATCATAAAAGGTGTTCTAAACACCGTCCATTCATTATTGGAATTGATGGACTGGGAGGGTCGGGTAAAACAACCCTCGCGGAAGCGCTAAAAAAAGAAATCAACTATAACACATCCATCCTGCACCTGGACGATTACATTGTGGAAAAGAGCCGCAGGTACGGTACGGGGAACAAAGAATGGCATGAATACTATGCCCTTCAATGGGACATATCGTCCCTCACATCAAGCCTATTTCAAAAGCTCCATCATAACCACGAAATCATATTACCCTTCTATGATTCCTCCACCGACACCATTGTACAAAAAGACTTCCACTACAATCAGGATACCATCATCCTGATTGAAGGTGTCTTCCTGCAACGGAAAGAATGGCGTGATTTCTTTGACTTTATGATCTTCATCGATTGCTCTAAAGAGGTGAGATCCGAAAGAGTACTGGGGCGAGACGTCTATCTTGGTGATTACCGAGCAAGGCTAGATAAGTATAAAAGAAGATACTGGTTGGCTGAAGAGCACTACATCCGTCATGAGAATCCAGCCGGACAGGCGGACTATATTAAAAGAATCCGATAATGTCGTAAATCGTTGAAATATTCTCTATCTTCATCTGTTTTTTGCTAGAATAGAACTATATATAAACAGAAGGCGAATGGTGCCCAGATGAGTATAGTGAAAGATTTCCTGCTGCAGCTCACCCTAATGATCATACCGATATTCAGTTATTTCACCTTTATTCTGGAAAAAATAAAGAAGGACCGGACCATTAAGATGGTCATGACCCTGTTATGGGGAGTGTCCATCCTGTTATGCATGTCTTTTCCTGTGGAATATGCGGGAGGGGCTCGCCTGGATTTGCGATTTATTCCACTCCTTCTTGGTACCTTATATCTTGGGATGTGGCCGGGGTTATTCCTGTCCGTCCTGATTATCTTATATCGCGTGACCTCAGGCATCACCACGGGTCTTTATACGACAACTCTTGTTTTGGTCATAACCCTGCCTGTCATTTTGTACGTTCAACGAATGTTTATCCGGGTGAAAAAGGATCGAAGAGTGATGATGGCAGCAGGGTTATCCTTCCTGTACTGCCTCTGTGGCATGACGGTGTTCAGTCTTTTGAATGGAATTTCACCCGCCGTTTTGAAAGTACAAGGGATCCATCTTCTTTTTACCGTCGCCGTTACCTGTCTCTGTACGGTATTAATTGAAAAGATCCGTGAGACCCAACAGCTGAGGCTTGAGGTACAGGATGCGGAGAAGTTCAGGATGATCAGTGAGCTGACCAGTGTGTTTGCCCATGAAATCCGAAATCCCATGCAGGTGACCCGGGGCTTTCTTCAGCTCCTCGATGAGCCGGAATTGCCTCATCATAAAAAAGAATATATCAAGGTGTCCATTGAAGAACTGGACCGCGCCAATGAAATCATCAACGACTTCCTGGCGTTCGGCAAGCCCTCCATGAATACAGATGGGACCATCAATGTCGGAGAACAGTTAAAGCGTGTCACCACGCTCATTCGAACATTCAGCATAAACCAGCAGGTGGAGTTCAAATCCAATATAGCGGATGACTGCTGGATGAAAGCAAACCCTCAGAAGCTGAACCAGTCACTGATCAATATCCTCAAAAATGCCGTGGAATCCATGCCCGATGGTGGAACCGTATGGATCGCCTGTTATCCAACCGATGACGGACACATCAGAATCACCATCAAAGACCAGGGGATCGGCATGAACCCGAAACAAGTCGACCGCCTCGGCTCTCCCTATTATTCTCTCAAAGAAAAAGGTACCGGGCTCGGGATGATGGTCAGCTACCAAATCATCCGTTCCTTCAAAGGGAGGATTACCGTAGAAAGCGAAGAAGGAGTCGGTACGGAATTTGTCATCGCATTCCCGCGTGTAGAAACGTAAAAAAACGGCCCAGACCTTCATCGGTCAAAGCCGTTTTTTCTGCTGCTTTCACATAAAGAAAATTCGACACCCCTGTACGATTCCATCCAAAACCCACATGATAATGTACAGTCTCGCACGATTATTATCAGTCCCGCATGAAAAATCCAGAACCCGCATGAATTTTTCTAATCCCGCATAATTACCGGGCAAGGAATGTCTTTACCCAAGAAAGGATTGAGTTTATATGAATATTTTGGAATAATTGGTATGTAACTGAACACCTGGGAGGATATCAATAGATGGATCATTTTTTATTAAAGAGTTTCTTATTCTTATCAATCTATGCGCTGCTCATCTTCCTATTTAACGCAGGAATGAGAAAAATACTGAACGTCAAGAGGAAGAAGAGGTTCTCGTATAACCATGTGAATGCTCATCATAAAAAACTGGATTGGATGATTCGATTTACATTTTTGATCCTCATCGTCATTGGAGGTATCTATAATGCTTCCAATCTGGATCAGGAAGGAAGAGTATGGTACTTGGAACCGCATATGCTGATATTCGGTTTTGTCCTGGTGTCGGAAACAGTAAGGGCCTTCTTTGAAAAAAGGCATTCAGCGAATCCTAATGATTATAAGTTCACCCTTTCGCAACTAGCCTTCCTTTCCATCACGTTGCTGTTGTTCTTCACAACCGAATTTTTCGGAATATTCACCTAATGGAGGAGCCATGATGAATAATGCTGGACAAAAAAGAATCCGGGACTACGGACTGAAAATAGGTAAGTTAGAAACGGGTCCCAACAATTCAATTACTGATGTTGAAGGCGTGACGGTCGGTCATGTCACCCTCAGTGAAAAAGGTAGGCAAACCGGCGTCACGGCGATCCTGCCTCATCAGGGGAATTTGTTCAAAGAGAAACTCATCGCCTCCACCCATGTGATCAACGGGTTCGGGAAGACGATGGGGACGATCCAAATCAATGAACTGGGAACCTTGGAAACTCCCATTCTATTAACGAATACATTAAGCATCGGTACAGCCGCCGATGCCTTGATCGATTACATGCTCGAACGGAATCCTGGAATCGGCAGAACGACAGGGACCGTCAATCCCGTGGTGTGTGAGTGCAATGACATGTTTTTAAACGATATCAGGGCAAGGTTCATCACGAAAGACCATGTCAGGCAAGCGCTGGAACATACGTCTACAGTCGTTGAAGAAGGCACAGTCGGAGCCGGTACCGGCATGCTTTGTTACTCCTTGAAAGGCGGAATTGGGACGGCTTCAAGAATCATGAAGATGGACCACGGGACCTACACTATGGGAGTCCTCGTCTTGACGAACTTCGGAATACTGAGCGACCTGACCGTATACGGAAGGGCCGTCGGAGAAGAACTGAAGGAAAGAATACTTCACTCCCGCGAAGAACAGGACAAAGGCTCCGTCATCATCATTGCAGGGACGGACCTCCCCGTATCAGAAAGGCAGCTTAACCGGATCATCAAGAGGACGATCACAGGATTATCCCGAACAGGCTCCATCATCACAACCGGGAGCGGAGAAGTGGTCATTGGCTTTTCGACGGCAACGAAGATCCCCCATGACAAAACGACCCAATGCATGTCCGTCCCCATGATTCATGAAGAAGATATCGACCTTGCATTCCGGGCGATCGGGGAAGCGACAGAAGAGGCGGTATTGAATTCCTTGATTACGGCAACGCATGTAGTGGGCAGGGATGGAAATGAAAGACCGGCGTTAAAAGATTTACTGGAGAAATATAGTATTCAACTATGAACAAACCTGGAGGAATTATGGAATCTACAATGATCATCATACGAGGAAATTCCGGCAGCGGGAAAACAACCACCGCCAAACGTCTTCAACAGCATCTGGGGCGGGGGACACTCCTCGTTTCCCAAGATGTCGTCCGCCGCGACATGTTGAAGGTCCAGGACCGGGACGGCAATCTGTCCATGGACTTGATCAGGCAAATCACAGAATACGGTAAAGGGAAATGTGAGTACGTCATTATGGAAGGAATCTTCTCTGAACAGCGCTACGGAGACATGATTCGGGAGTTAATCCAATTCTATAACGGAAAAGCCCATACATACTACTACGATTTATCGTTTCAAGAAACCGTCCGCCGACATAACTCCCGTTCAAAAAGGACAGAATTTGGGGAGGATTCTTTGCGTGAATGGTGGAATGCGGAGGACTATCTTGGTGTAGATGGAGAAGTTCAATTGACGGATACAATGACGCAGGATGAGATAGTGGAAATGATTTTAAAACAAATATGAAAAAGGAGGTGCAACATGTTAAACGTTAAACCATTAGAAGACAGAGACTATGAATTAATCAAAGAAGCAGAAAGAGTCATAGAAACGAATTATCGGTACGGTCGGCATCACATTGGTTCAGCTGTCAGAGCAACATCGGGCAAAGTTTATGCTGCCGTCCACGTCGAAGCAAACGTGGGCAGGATCACCGTATGCGGGGAAGCGATGGCCCTCGGGAAGTCCATCTCTGAAGGAGACCACGAATTCGAAACGATTGTCGCAGTTGCCCACCCCCATCCACACGAAGACATCGAGAAATGCTGGGTCGTCGCACCTTGTGGGATGTGCCGTGAATTAATCAGTGACTACGGTACCCAAACCGATGTCATCTTATCGTATCGTGGTGAATTGGTGAAATGTAATGTGATGGAATTGTTGCCGGAGAAGTATGAGAGTGAGGTTGAGTAACTTTACGATTCAATAATGAGATTTGCGGAAATTCAAAGGAGGCAAACCATGATTCATTTTAAAAACGACCATCTAACGGTTTTTCAAAGTGAACTATATCAGACCACGTCAGCCATTATTCAAACCGATGACGTCATAATCATGACTGACCCCAATTGGCTGCCTCACGAAGTTCAGGCTATACGGGAATATGTGGATAGAGAGCTGGGAACCAGGCAGTTGTACATCATCTACACGCACAGTGATTTCGACCATATCATCGGATCAGGTGCCTTTCCCGAAGCGAAAGTGATCGCTTCAGAAGAACTCAAGCATCATGAGCACAAAGGTGAAATTATGCAGAAGGTACGTGAGTTTGATCAGCGATATTATATCAAAAGGGACTACGATCCCCATTTTCCATCCGTTGATTTCGCCATAACCGGCGATGGGGAAAAGCTCGAACTGGGCCATCTTACATTAACCTTTTACAAAGCACCCGGCCACACGCATGACGGTCTATTCACTGTCATAGAACCATTGGGAATCTTCTTATCAGGGGACTATCTATCCGATGTCGAGTTCCCGTTCATTTTCAGCAGTTACATAGATTACAAAGAAACAATAAAGAAATCGGAAGCGATCCTTCAACAGCATATGATCCGGATTCATGTCCCGGGGCATGGATCGGTGACGGATAAACAGGATGAACTGATGCGAAGAATCGAAGAATCAAGGTATTATTTAGACAACCTTCTACAGGATAATGAAACTCTCGAAGCATTTTGCCGGGAGAGGTATGATTTTTATGAAGGAATGAAAAGTATTCATTCCAACAACGTGGAAGCAGCAAAAAGAGAATAACTTAAAAATACATTAATGTCGAGATAAGGGGGCAATTCTATGAAACTAATCTTATTATTCGGACCACAAGCAGTCGGGAAAATGACAGTAGGACAAGAACTGGAAAAAAGAACAGAACTGAAATTATTTCATAATCATATGACCATCGAATTGCTCCAGCCTTTCTTCGGATTTACAGAGGAAATGTGGAGAATATGCGGCATGATGAGAGAAGAAATCTTTGAATCGTTTTCAAAAACAGATCAATACGGAATGATCTTTACCTTTATGTGGGCATTTAACGAAGAAAATGATTGGAAATGGGTCGAGAAAGTCACGAATATATTTGAATCCAATGGGGCAGAAGTCTATTTCGTGGAGTTGGAGTCCAACTTGGAAGTACGACTGAAACGAAACATCACACCGAACCGACTGCAGCATAAACCTTCCAAGCGAAACATCGAAGACTCCGAAAAACGATTGCTTGCTTCCCTGGATACACATCGTCTGAATTCAGTAGAAGGGGAAATAGAAAGAGAGAATTATATCAAGATCAATAATACAAATATGTGCCCGAAAGAGGTTGCTGAGAAAATAATAGACGAATTTCAGTTAGAGGGACGGACCTCATAAAATGAATCAGGAAAAATAGGAGGAACTATGACAACCACTATCTTTCATTCCCCGCCGACATTAGAAAACGAAAAAGTAAAATTGATTCCATTGGAGATTAAGCATTCCAAGGAACTTCTCGAAGTGAATGACCCGGAGATTTGGCGTTACATGCTGTTGGAAATCACCACCCTCGAAGAAGTGGAAAAGTGGGTAACAGCCGCCGTTCGTTTACGGGATCAACAGACCGCCTTGCCTTTTGCCGTGGTGTTAAAAGAACAAAATAAAATCATTGGGTCGACCAGGTTGTTTGAAATCAATCTTACACAAAAATCGTGTGAACTCGGTTCTACCTGGTACAGCAAAGACCATCAAAGGTCATTCGTTAATTCCAATTGTAAGTATTTGATCCTTCAATACTGTTTTGAGGTACTTGGGATGATGCGGGTTCAGCTTAAAACAGATGAACGAAATCTCCGTTCTCAGAAAGCCATTGAAAGAATGGGTGCCGTGAAAGAGGGAGTCCTGAGGAAAGAAAGAATTTTGTCCGGGGGCTATGTCAGAAATGCCGTTGTGTATTCGATCATTGATGAAGAGTGGCCTTCGATAAAGGAAGGATTTGCTTTGAGGGATTTGAAGTATTGAATTGAAGCGGCGTTTGAAAGGTATTTATGAGTAGTTTGGATTGAGAATATGAGGCTATGACTGCGAAGAGATACACCTGACCTCAGTATACATTAAGTGAGGAGATGAGGATGTTGGGTTTTATTTTGAAATTTTTCTTTATCATTGCCATCTATATCATTCTCATTTTCTTATTCCACCGTGTGATTAGCAGATACCTGGGCTTGGAAAAGAGGAAGTTTTTTTCTCACGAGATGGTAAATGAACAGCATGAAAAAGGAGATAAGCTAATAGGGTATTTCGCTGTTGTAACGTTAATAGCAGGTTTCATTTTTCATGTCACTACTAATTTCGATGTGGAATTTTGGTTTTTGCAACCTTACTTTATCATTGCGTTCTTTTTTATCGCAAGGCAATTATGGAAGTCTTACATGGAGAGGAAATGGATGGGAAGCACTAAAGAATATCTCTACACGTTGATGGAGGCGGTATTATACATTTTATTATTTAGTGCTCTCTTTTCTTCGAATAGCTGGTTAATTTGAGCAGCCAAAAACTCTAGAAAGCTAAATATATTTGCCTCTGATCTTGCGATACTAAGTCATTTATAAGGAGGATTTACCATGCCCAACCTCAAAAACGGAGAATTCACCGTACCTCTTAATGGAATCAATCACTGGGTTAAAATCGAAGGCGCTGAAAACCAGACCATTCCACTGATCATTCTCCACGGAGGACCAGGTGGGAATCACTATGTGTTTGAAAGGACGGCTGGCCCGTTACTCGGGAAGACCAGGACAATTGTTTACTATGAGCAACGCGGGTGTGGGAGGTCGGAAAAGCCTTACGCTGACGATGAATATACAATTGACGTATTGACTGAGGACTTCAAAGAACTGAAGAAATGGTTAGGAGTTGAAAAGGTCAATCTTCTCGGATACTCCTTTGGCGGAGAGCTGGCACTTGAGATTGCCAATCACCTTCCTGAAGAGATTTACCAACTCATTGTATCAGCTCCAAGTCTTCTCAATACAGACATTCATAAAATGGTGCAAGTAACCGGTTTTTTGTCTATTGGAGATTCAAATCTATTTAACAAAATATCAGCTTGCTTTCAAAGGGGAGCGACTCTTGACGCAATCTATGACGAGGTATGGGGGATGGTGAGTCCCGAAATCGTGGACCTATTATTATTTGAAAACCAGGAAATTGCCAGAATAAATCGAGAGTTGTGGGAAGAAAGCAATCTCGTTAACACTGGTCTCATGAATCGTACCCTCACGAACAGTCCGGTTAAAGTCCCCCTTCTCGACCGTCTCAAGGAAATTCATCATCAGATACTCATAATGACAGGGGTGTTTGATCGAAATACTGGTTTGCCCGTTGCCAAACTGATTCATTCCAGCCTGCCAAATAGCACTCTGACCCTATTCGAAAAGAGTGCCCATTTTCCTGACTTGGAGGAAACGGACAGGTTTGTGAAGGAAATCAATAAGTTTTTGTATTAGATAACGAAAAAAAGTGAGGTAACCCCAATGAACAATATCCAAAAAGAAATCAAGGTCGTAATCGGGGCAGGGGAATATCATAACAACCCCGGCTGGTTGCATACCCAGGAAGAAGACCTGAATTTACTGGACGAAACGACGTGGCAGAACATGTTCGAAGAAAGCTCAATATCCGCTATTTTGGCTGAGCATGTATGGGAACACCTAACATACGAAGAAGGGTTGCAGGCAGCTAAGATATGCATGAAGTATCTTAAGCCTTCTGGATACATCCGTTGTGCTGTACCTGATGGGAATTTTCCTGATGAAGACTATCAAAGGATCGTACAAATAGGGGGACCCGGACCGGCTGATCATCCTGCTGCCAGCCATAAGATCGTTTATAACTACAGGTTGTTAATGGAATTATTTGAAACGGCCGGATTTGAAGTAAGACTGCTTGAGTATTTTGACCAGAGAGGCGACTTCCACCAAAGTGATTGGGATGGGTCTGATGGCGTCATCTTCCGTTCCAAGAAGTTCGATCCGAGAAATCAGGGGGAACGTGTTGCCGTTCCTTCTCTTATCCTTGACGCCATTAAGTATTGAAATCACCTTTCTTATCTGATAACGTATATGAAAATAAGAGGTGGATAAAAATGACTTTCATCAACACGCAACGCTCATTCACACAATTCCATCATCATATCGAGTAACCTTGCTATCCGATTTTTAACAATCGAACATAGGAAGGTTATTTCCCATAGAACCGCATTTGATTAAGTTATTCGCTTATCAAGTGCGGTTCTTTTTTTATACAAAAAAGGAGGAGAAGACAGATGAAGATGAAGAAAATGGATTATCAAAATGTCAAAGGGACGCAGGATTATTTACCGGAGGCGGAAGTGATCAGAAGGGAAGTCAGAAGAACATTGGAGGATGTTTTCATTCAATACGGCTGCAAGCCCCTTGAAACCCCAATTCTGAATTACACTGAATTACTCGCCTCGAAATATGCGGGTGGCGCTGAGATACTGGAAGAGATGTACACCTTAACGGACAGGGGAGAAAGGGACCTCGCCCTGCGCTATGACCTGACAATTCCCTTTGCCAAAGCAGCAGCCATGAATCCTACCATTCCCATGCCATTCAAGCGCTATGAAATCGGAAAAGTGTTCAGGGACGGACCTATCAAGGCAGGAAGGTTCCGGGAGTTCACCCAGTGCGATGTGGATATTGTGGGCGTTGATTCACAGGTGGCGGAAGCGGAGCTGATGATGATGGCACTGGATGCCTTCCGTAAGCTCGATATGAAGGTGACGATTCAATACAATAACCGCAAACTTCTGACGGGGATGCTTGAGGTGTTCGGAGTGGAATCAGATCAAATCAATCAAGCAGTCTTGATCCTCGACAAACTCGAAAAAATTGGTGTCGGTGCTGTGATTACAGAACTCACGGACCTGTCCATCTCTGACAGCACTAATCGATTGATTCAACAATTCCTGACAGACAGGGACAATAACCGATTGGGCTATTTCGAATCATACGCCGATCAAAACAGCCAAGTCAGGGAGGGGTTAGAAGAATTAAAGGAACTGACCTCCTACCTTGATTTCCTGGATATCAACGAACAATGCGTGTTCAATCCCTTTTTAGCAAGAGGATTGGAAATCTACACGGGGACCATTTATGAAATTTTCTTAGCGGACGGGTCTATCACTTCAAGCATCGGGAGTGGCGGACGGTATGATAATGCTGTCGGTGGTCTATTGGGAACAAATGAAAATATCTCGACCGTAGGCATATCGTTTGGATTGGACGTCATATATGCAGCGATCATGGCTTCCCAGCGCAACATGAAAAAGACTGCCAACATTGACTATTACGTCATTCCCCTCGGTACAAGGAAGGAGTCCTTACGAGTAGCCAGTGATTTAAGGAGAAAAGGTTACACGGTCGAACTGGAGATGAGCAGTCGGAAATTAGGCAAGCTGTTGGAAAAAGCAAACAAAGAAGGGGTGCGGAATGTGATTGTCATAGGAGAAGAGGAGGTTAGGAAGAATCAGTATAAGGTGAAGAATATGGAGACCGGAGAAGAGGAAGTATGGGATATGTGTGCTGTGAAATAGACTTCAGGGAATCATCATTAAGAAAGAGCAACTGGTGGCTCGTAAGCAATATATACTACATCCCAGTCAGTTTTCCCTTTTTTGTAAAAATCCCTGAGAATAAAGATTGAATTTTCTTCACACAACCTTCATTAAGATGGATACCAAAATCCATACCCACTTAACATCCCATCCCTAAACTGTAGTCGAATACATATTAGGGATTGGAGATGAAGAACATGAACAAAAAGTTTTTAATCGGAACAGGGATTGCGGTTTCATTGTTATTGAGTCCGTTCAGTCAGGCATTTGCAGAAGAGCCGACAGCTGGAGAGAAAAAGCAGGTAGAGAATATTGGGCACCGAGGAGCTGCAGCCTATGCTCCTGAAAACACGATCGCAAGCTATGACTTGGCTGTCGATATGAAGGCGGATTATATTGAAATCGATGTCCAACGAAGCGTAGACGGTGAATTGGTCGTCATCCATGATACATCAGTGGATCGCACAACCAACGGCACGGGAAAAGTAGGAGACTTAACACTAGAGCAAATGAAGAGTCTTGATGCAGGAAGCTGGAAAGGCGAACAATTTTCAGGAGAAAAGATCCCGACCTTTGAAGAAGTGCTGGATCGCTATCATGGAAAAGTGGGGATCTTAATCGAAATGAAGTCTCCGGAGCTTTATCCTGGAATAGAGGAACAAGTGGCTGATGCATTAAAGGCACGTCATCTCGACAAGCCACAAAACGAAAAAATTATTCTTCAATCCTTTAATTTTGACTCGATGAAAAAAATGGATCAACTGCTTCCGAAAGTTCCAGTCGGCGTTTTAGCATGGAGTAAGGACCAAGCGACACCAGAAGCGTTAAAAGAGATCTCCACATATGCAGAATGGTTCAATCCAAGCTATGGGATTGTGACAGAACAAGTGGTGGAGGACGTTCACTCTTTAGATATGCAAATCGGATCATGGACGGTGCGCAGTCATGAAGCCGCAGATTTCTTATTCGACATGAATGTGGATGCGATCATAACGGATTATCCGGATTACGTGGATCCAAGGAATTAATAGGTTAAGAGAAAAGAAGCAGCGGATGCTGCTTTTTTTATTCATCTGAATATTTCATTCTACCTTTGCCCATACTAAACCACACCAGCCCTTTTCGTATTATAGCTCTGACTTGGTTCGTCCAAGTTAACCTACCTCTTACGAAGAAGGGCTTATTTTTTTGCGGAATGGGCTCATATTATCGCTCAACTCACCCATCTCGACAACTATCCAATCATCTGTTACTATATAATAGTTACCCAAGATAACCATTACCTAAGATAACTATATAAGAAGGAGGAACCACCAAAATGAAATCGGCACAACAGTTTTTTCAGGAGCTGATCAGGCTCTACAGGCCGTTTGAGAATCAATTGAACGTTCAACTGAGTGAACACGGTTTGCACAGGGCTCAGTGGACGATTTTATATAATCTCTACCATAACGGACCAGCTTCCAATGTCGAGATCTCAAATTATCAAAGTGTAGAGAAGCCGACGATTACGAGGACGGTTCATCAGTTGGAGGAAGCGGGCTATATCCAGCGTATTCCAGGGAAAGACCGTCGGGAAAAGCGGATGCAGCTGACGGATGCGGGGATTGAAGTGTATGAGAATGCCCGTAAAACCATCGATCGTTTTGAACAGACCATCATGGATGGAATCAGCGAAGAGAAGCAGCTTGAGATGATGGAAATGATGAAAAAAATCAAAGAAAATTTGAACAGATAAGGAGTTTTACAGATGAGTCAGACACAATCAAAGCTATGGACGAAGGACTTCACTCTCATGTCCATCGCCAACTTTTTCATCTATTTAATCTTTTATTTATTGCTTGTCACCATGGCAGTATATGCCGTGGATGAATTCGGAGCATCGGAAAGTCAAGCGGGTCTTGTGACCGGGATCTTCATCATCGGGACCTTGATCGGACGATTATTCCTGGGCCGGATGATTACGACTATCGGAAATAAGAAAATGCTGTTTGTCGGTATGATCGCATTCATTGCTACCTCATGCTTGTATTTCGTGGAGGGCGGCATCAGTTTCTTACTGCTAACCCGTTTTCTTCACGGTGTGGCACTCGGAATGGTCAGTACGGCTACAGGTACCATCGTAGCGGAAATCATCCCTGCGAGCCGGAAAGGGGAAGGGATCGGTTACTACAGTATGAGCATCACGCTCGCAACCGCCGTTGGCCCATTCTTCGGTCTTTTCTTAAGTCAGCATGCAAGCTTCCAGGCGATCTTTGCCTTCTGTCTTGCACTTGGGGTCATCAGCTACATCATTACACTGTTTGTGAAAATCCCTGTCGTCAAGAAACCGGCAGGGAAAAAAGCGGAGAAAGAGCGTCTAACCCTCTCAAGCTTCATCGAGCCAAAAGCATTACCGATTGCGTTGGTTGTGTTGTTCGTTTCCCTTGCTTACTCAAGTGTCCTGTCGTTCATTAATTTCTATGCCATCGACATCAACCTTGTAGAAGCAGCGAGCGTATTCTTTGTTGTCTATGCCGTAGCGATCCTTGTATCGCGCCCATTCACAGGCAGACTGATGGATGCAAAAGGAGCCAAGGCGGTCATGCTGCCGGCATTTGTCTTTTTCGCGGCTGGCTTGTTCCTATTAAGTGCGGCTGGTAACACGATGATCCTGCTTCTTTCAGGTGTCCTGATTGGACTTGGATTCGGTAATATGCAATCCGTCACACAGGCAATTGCCGTGAAGGCCGTTCCACCTGAGCGAGTGGGGCTAGCAACTTCAACCTATTACATTTCCCTGGATGCAGGCCTTGGATTCGGACCTTATGTACTTGGCTTCCTGATTCCCTTGACAGGCTACCGTTCACTGTACATGATCATGGGAATACTCGTTGCCGCAACACTTGTACTCTACTACTTTCAAGAAAGAAAAAAATCGCGCACAGTACTCGCGCATGAATAATCTTTTCGATCTCTTAAAGGAGTCTGACCACATGGCCGGACTCCTTTTTTTGGAGGGACGGACCTTCAAATAGCCTATTCACTCGATTTTCCCACAATGGTTTGAGTTCCGACCCTCATTAATCGTCCATCTTAACAATAATTTTATATTAAAAATTAATAATTATTTATTGTAAAACGATAAACAACATGTTAAATTCATAGTATATTATCAAGTGAGGTGCTATGAATGAAACGGGAAACACTTTTTTTGAAGATTGCCCTTTTTCTTATCGGGGCTCCCATTGCCGCTTTATGTTTGATCGGGTTACCTCTGATTGCAATGGAAGCGGCGGGTTCAAAGGTAGCCTATGTCGTTTATGGGATGCTGGCTGTCATGTATGCATCGGCGATTCCTTTTTACACGGCGTTGTATCAGGCGTTTAAATTATTGATGTTGATTGACCGGAACAACGCTTTCTCAGGAGCATCCGTGAAGGCGTTGAAGGTGATCAAGAAGTGTGCCATCGTCATCAGTCTCTTCTATGTAGCAGGATTGCCGCTCTTTTATGTACTGGCGGAGGTGGATGACGCACCGGGGATTATCGTGATCGGGATGATTTTCATCTTTGGTTCAGCCGTCATTGCGGTATTTGCAGCAGTTCTCCAGAAGCTTCTCAACAATGCCATCGAAATCAAATCTGAAAATGATTTAACGGTCTGAGGTGAAATTATGGCAATTATAATCAATATTGATGTGATGCTTGCGAAACGGAAAATGAGTGTAACGGAGCTCTCGGAAAAAGTGGGTATCACGATGGCAAATCTTTCAATCCTGAAAAATGGGAAGGCAAAGGCGGTTCGTTTATCCACCCTGGATGCGATATGCAAGGCCCTCGATTGTCAGCCGGGAGATTTGCTTGAGTATCAGCAAGAGGAAGAAGCGGGGTCATAATCATGAGAGCAGTCAAACAACTCCTTCGTTTCGGCTGGGAGCAGGCTCTGTCCTGCTTGTTTCCCGTGGTCATTTTTGCGTCTTTGGCGTTGACTCAGATTATACCGCTTCCCTTACTGCCGAGATATGACTGGCTGCTCCTGATCTGTCTTGTGATGCAATGGGGGATGGTGAAGTCAGGTCTTGAAACCAAGGATGAACTGAAAGTGATTACCCTATTCCATCTGATCGGCCTTGCCCTTGAGCTGTTCAAGGTACATATGGGCTCGTGGTCTTATCCAGGGGAAGGCTATTCCAAACTGTTCGGTGTCCCATTATACAGTGGATTCATGTATGCAAGTGTAGCAAGTTACCTGTGCCAGGCGTGGAGAAGGCTCAAGGTGGAACTGGTTCAGTGGCCGCCGTTTTGGGCAGTGGTTGCCCTTGCCGCAGCGATATATTTGAACTTTTTTACTCACCATTATTGGATCGACATCCGCTGGTGGCTGTCGGGCCTTGTCATCGTCGTCTTTTGGAAAACGTGGGTCGAATATGAGGTAGGTGGGATACGTTACCGCATGCCCCTCGCTCTATCATTTGTCCTCATCGGCTTCTTCATCTGGATCGCTGAAAACATCGCAACCTTCTTCGGTGCCTGGGAATACCCGAACCAGACAGATGCCTGGAGCCTTGTCCACCTCGGGAAGGTCAGCTCATGGCTTCTCCTCGTCATTGTCAGCTTTTTGATTGTGGCAACGTTGAAGCGGGTGAAGGGAAAGGGTGGGGCAACCCACTTTCCAACCGGATATTCCCAGCAAGGACAGGAGGGGACAGTTTGAAGAAAATAGCATTCGTATTCATTTTGATCCACTTCATCATCTTTGTCCTGTGGATCATGAATTCAGGATACTTATTTTCACCCTATGGAATTTCGGCTTGGATTGCCTTAGTAGCGATAGGATTTATGATTCAAATCAAGCTGGAAAAAGTGTTGATGATCAGAAGGGTACTCGCCATCTCGAATGGGTGGATGGTGTTTTTGATTGTGGCAACCGTGTTTATTTATTTTGCTGTCAGTTCAATGCCTTAATATATAGTAAGAACAAGTCCCTTGGTACGCCAGTGGGGCTTTTCTTAGTGAAAATATGGAACCTTCGGAGGACTAAAACGTACATGTATTAACATGAAAGAATGGAGGAATCATTATGGACTATGGTTTGCTGATGATCGGTCTCGCTCTTGTCCTGGTTTCATATTTAGTCGGTGTCAAAAAACAAACATGGCTGCTCGCGGGTTTCAATGAAAAGATGATCAAAAATAAGTCTCTGTTAGGAACGGTATCGGGGCTATTATTTTTTCTACCATTAGGGTTGATCGCGATCATCAATAGCTTCATCGATTATGCCCATGAGGGAACCATCCTTGTGGTGATCATGTTGGTTCTATTAACGGTCGTGTATGTATTCATTAACAGGAGGCTTATGGATTGATGGAGAGTAAGCATGTCATGATCAATGGTAAAAAGCTATTTGTCCAAGTAAAAGGGAGTGGAAAGCCGATCATCTTTCTCCACGGCGGTCCAGGAGGGAGTCTTGACTATTTCCTCCCCCATATGGAACCTTTAGCCGCAAACTTTCAAATTATTTTATATGATCAAACAGGTTGCGGAAAATCAGAAGTAGAGGAAGGTCACACCTATACCATTGACGATGAAGTCAACAATCTCGAAGAAATCAGAAAATCCCTCAATCTGGAGAAAATGACGCTTTTCGGTGAGTCATGGGGGAGCATCCTGGCCTTATCGTATGCGGCGAAGCATCCAGACCGCATTGATAAACTGATACTGACCGCTGCCATAGGCTTAACCTCTAAGGATTATCGGGCTTTCAAAGAAAACCTTTTTAGAAAACTCGGATCATATAAGAAAATGCTTCTCGGTTATTATTCCGTTTCGTCTCTTTTGGGAGTGGATTCTTCACGGAAGCTTGAACAACTCTTCGACCCCCATTACGTGTATTCAATCGATACATTAAAAAAGAAAACAATGATCTCGTACAATCAGGATGCCCTTAAGCATATTGGGAAAGAACTTGACCACCATTACAACCTTATCCCGTCCTTGCCTGTATGCCGGTCCCTTTCCATCATGATTGCTCAAGGAACCCACGATATATTATCCCCTGCTTATATGAAAGAAAACGTTTTGGTACATCTGAATAACGTCATCCTTAAAGAAGTAGAAGAAAGCGGGCACTGGACCATACTCGAGCAACCGGAAAAGATGATTGCATTAACACGTGAATTCATGAGTTTCAAAGGGACAGTCACCCCGGTTCACTCTTAAGAGCCAAGGTACCTGTCCCCAAGGCATGCCAACACATCGGCACACACCCAATAAAGGATAAACCAATCCCCCCTCGAATAGAAATAGGTAGAACGGAGGGATGCTCATGAATGGCAGGATTGAAGTAGAGAATCTAACCAAAACGTTTAAAAAAGGAAACGTCCAGGCAGTGAAAGATGTATCTTTCCAAGTCGAAGAGGGAGAGTTCTTCGCCTTTTTAGGACCGAATGGAGCAGGGAAATCGACGACGGTCCAGATTTTGACGACGTTGATCAATGCTTCGGGTGGAAAAGTGGAAGTGGCCGGATATGATGTCATCAGTGAGCCGGAACACGTCCGCCGTC
This sequence comes from Rossellomorea vietnamensis, assembly GCF_001305855.1. GTDB lineage: Bacteria > Bacillota > Bacilli > Bacillales > Bacillaceae_B > Rossellomorea > Rossellomorea vietnamensis_A. The sequence continues at coordinate 98,691 of NZ_LIXZ01000004.1, forward strand.
ATATTGGCGTCGCCCTTCAGGAGACGGGGGTCGACCCGGATCTGACCGGTCGTGAGATGGTGGAACTTCAGGCTTATATTTTCGGCTTCGGGAAGGAAGAAGGGAAACGACGGGCACAGGAGCTTCTGGAGATTGTGGACTTATCACAAGCCTCTGAACGGAGGATCGGCGGTTATTCGGGGGGGATGAGAAGGAGACTGGACCTTGCTCTCACCCTGGTCAATGAACCGAATATCCTTTTCCTTGACGAACCGACGACGGGACTTGATCCCTCGAGCCGGGCGGCGATCTGGAAAGAGCTGCGCCGGCTGAATAAGGAGAAGGGGACGACGATCTTTCTCACAACGCAGTATCTGGAAGAAGCCGATTCCCTGGCGGACCGGATCGGGATCATCAATAAAGGCGAAATCGTTGCCATGGGATCCCCGAAGGACTTGAAGGCAGAGATCGGGCAGGATCTCATTACCCTCACATTGAAAGAACGTGATGATATCGACCGCAGCGTGGAACTGATCCGAACGCAAATGGAAGGAGTCGACGCCCTCTCCCAGCAAGAAAAAATCCTGGTCTATGTAGAGGAAGGGACCAAGCAACTTCTAGAGGTAGTCCGCATCCTCGACATAGAGAATATCGAAATAGTCGATATTCAATTGTCTTCCCCGACCCTGGATGATATCTTCCTGAAATTGACGAGCGACACAAAGGAAGGGGTGAAGAGCCGTGGGGAATAATGTGTTCAAAGACACGTGGCTCATGACGGTCCGGAACATCAAGACCACGATACGAAACCCGTTTTCTTTCATTCCTAATCTGATTATTTCTGCTTTCTTCCTTCTCGTATACGAAGGAGGATTGAGTGGTATATCACAGCTGCCTACCTTTGAAGGGGCAGATTACCTTGCCTTCATTCTTCCCGTCTCAATTGTATCTGCTGCTATCGGTGGAGCAGGGGGAGCGGGGCAGAGCATAGTGAAGGATATTGAAACCGGATTTTTTTCAAGACTGCTTTTGACACCGGCATCGCGCCTTGCCATCGTCCTTGGCCCGATCATCGCAGGGATGCTGCAGCTTTTGGTTCAGACGCTCCTCATTATCGGAATGGCTTTTTTACTTGGCCTAAATGTTAAGACAGGTTTTGCCGGTGTGTTATTCGTGCTGTTGATCGCGATAGGCTGGGGACTTGCTTTTGCCGGATATTCCGTCGGGATTGCCCTCCGGACGAGAAATGCCCAGGCAGCCCAGGCGGGGACTTTTATCTTCTTCCCGCTGATTTTTTTGAGTACGACATTCGTTCCCTATGAATTGATCGAAGCACAGTGGTTAAAGATTGCGGCCACGATCAACCCGACCACGTATGTATTTGAAAGTATGCGTACTGCCCTCATCGACGGATGGGTGTTCTGGGATCTGATGCAGGGTGTGATCGCCATTGTGATCGTATGTGCCATCACCATTACATTCGCTGCCGTTTCTGCCAAAGGTGCAGTTTCAAGAAAATAGAGTGGTATAAGGAATTCTTCTCTTATGGTGAAGGATTCTTCTTTTGTTTATATAAGCTTCTTGTCAAAAACTTCAAAGGATTCAAGGCGATTAATTACGTTTATCAATATAGGATATCGGGTAAATAATAATCACAACGTTCATAAGAGTTTTCTAAAAAAGGTTGACATCTCTAACTGTAAATATTATTATTACAGTGTACCCGAAATTAGGAGTGCATTTATTTTAATCATAACTGTTACTTTTTTTATTACATTTAAAAGGAGTGTGTAAACACATGGTCAATTTATTTCTGACACCGAGCTGTACGTCCTGCCGCAAAGCGAGAGCGTGGCTAGAAGAACATTCAATCCCATATGTGGAACGCAACATGATGACAGAACCGTTGATGCCTGATGAAATCAAGTCGATCCTCCGCCTGACGGAAAATGGGACAGAGGACATCATTTCAAAACAATCAAAGGCGTACCAGGAATTGAAAGTAGACATTGATTCGTTGCCACTCCAGGATTTATATAAACTAATCAGGGAAAATCCCCTCATGCTGAAACGACCGATCATGCTGGATGAAAAAAGATTGCAGATCGGGTATAACGATGAAGAAATCCGCAGCTTTCTCCCAAGGAAAGTGCGTAACTTCGAATACAATGAGCTGCAAAAGCTGGCCAATTGACCAGAAAACCGGATTCTTGACAGTATAAACTGTAAAAGTTACCATTACAGTAACATCCGTGAAGGAGGCAGGCCATGAATAGCGACTTTACCTTAGCCATCCACAGTTTAACGTACCTGGCACTGCAGACGGACCGCATGTCGACAAGCGATGCAATCTCGGAAAGTGCCGGTGTTCATCCAGTACGGATCCGCAAAGTCCTCAGTCTCCTGAAAAAGCAGGGCTTTATCGCTTCTAAAGAAGGGACAGGCGGTGGATTCATCTTCGCCGTGGACCTGAGCGACATTAATCTGTGGGATATTTATAAAATCACATCAGAAGGCGCCCTGCAGCCAAAGTGCACGGCTACCAATGAAAAGTGCCTAGTGGGTGCCAATATGAAGAGCGTCTTGTTTCAGATTTTCCTCGGTGCAGAAGAAAAACTGGGGGATTATTTAAAGAACTATACGATTAAAGACATCGTTGAGATGATTCATCAAGAGAAAGCGTAGAAGGCTTTCTTTTAGACTAAATGTAACAAATAAAATTACAGTTGAGAAGGTGAAAGGGAATGTCAAATGAACAGTCTATATTAAAAGTTGGAGATTGGGTAAAAGGGAAATTACTTACCGGTGAACTGGTCATCGGCTATGTAGAGAACCTGGACACCAAAGGAGAAGCTGTCAAAGCGAAAATCGTGACCAGCGATAATAAAACCATCGAAGGGAAAATTCTTCCCCTCTTAAACAGACAGATAAACAAGATTCCAGATACACACATTAAAAACAAAGAGCAGATCCAATACCTGATCGACCTTGCCCTCGAAACGGGAGACGAAGAATGGTTCCTGGAACTGACGGCTAAATTGAACGCTATGCGAGAGCTTGCCGAGGGTGTAAAGTGAATATCGTGAAAAAAAGCTGAAGGGGTGAACTCTTCAGCTTTTTTATTTTGTGGTGGATAAATAAAATTCGGCAAGTTGGCATGATTATTTGGAATCCAGCATGATTCATTTATCTCTCGCTTGATTCCTGAGAAATCCTGCATATAAGTGGAATCTGGCATAAAAGGTCTTAAACCCAGCATGAATTCCATCTTCCTTGTGAATTCCGATCACTCTATAAGTCCCCTAAACAAAAAGGGATCAGCTTTTTCTTCATCCAAAAGTCGTAGAACCCCTCATTTCCAACGACCGAAGATGTGAAATGACAGGGTGAATATACTTAATTTATACTGTATTCAAATTATAGTGAATATTTTCATATGTTGGTATAAAATAGAATTTTGTGAGGGGGTTCAACATGAACTTATTAAAAACTACATTAAATCATTTTAAACCTTATTGGAGAAAGCTTTTGGTGGCACTCCTGTTTTCCGTCATCGGTGGTCTCTTTACGATCATCCCGCCGATTCTCGTGAAACGATTGGTGGATGACGTCATCGTCGGAGGGGATCTGAACTTCCTGGGGTGGGTCGTCGCAGGAATTCTCGGTGCCTACCTCGGAAAGTCCCTGTTTGAAACGATGCAGGAATATGTCCAGGTGAAGATCGGGCTTGATGTAATCACGGATATGCAGATCCGGGCGTTCAGGAAGCTGCACCGTACTCCGATGTCGTTTTTTGCGAAGACGCCGAGGGGGGATATGCTCTTCCGTTTAACACATGATGTGGAATCGATTCAGAACCTGAACAATACGGTCGTTCCACGCATCCTGCAGCAAGTGGTGGGAGCGGTCGCTGCCTTTTCCACTGTGTTTGTTTTATTCTGGCCCGCGGCGATCGTGATGTTCGCGGTTTTTGCCATTTATATCATCCCTTCCTTTACACTGGGGAAAAAGATGAGGAAAATGAGTGCGGTCCAGCGGGAAATGAGTGCGGATATGTATCAGCACCTCCAGGAAAGCATTGAAAGTGTCCGATTGGTGAGGACCTATCAGACGCAGGATGTGGAAGTCGGTACTCAGGAGAAGAAGCTGAGAGATTGGAAGCAATTCTCGATCCGGGCAGCACTGATCGGAAAGGTGAACTGGCGCCTCGGGAATCTCTTTAATATCGCAGCACCGGGTGTCGTCATGCTGATCGGGGGCTGGGCGATCTGGGATGGAACGATCACCATCGGGACGCTCGTTGCCTGCCTGAGCTTCATCCCCATCATGTTTTTACCGGTAAGATCCATGGCGGAGCATGCCTTGACGATACAGCAGGCGATTCCGGCCCTGCAGCGGATCTACGAATATTTCGATCTGCCGGAAGAACATGAGGAGAAGCTTCCTGCTTTTGGTCCTGTAAAAGGAAAAATAGACTTACAGAATCTATGGTTTTCGTATCCCGGGACGGATAAGCAAGTCTTAAAAGGCGTTTCTTTGTCTCTCGAACAGGGGAACCATATCGGGATCGTCGGAACGAGCGGCGGAGGGAAGAGTACGCTGGTCCAGCTGTTACTAGGACTCTATGAACCGCAGCAGGGCTCGGTGATGATCGATGATAAGAATCTATTCGACTATAACCGGAACAGTTTCCGCCAGCAAGTAGGGGTCGTGTCCCAGGAAACTTTCCTGTTAAATAGTACACTCCGGCAAAATCTGTTATACGGAAAACCCGATGCGACGACAGAAGAACTCGATCAGGCAGTAGAAGCGGCAGGGTTGAAGGAGTTGATTCTTTCACTGGAGGAAGGATATGAAACGATCGTCGGGGAGAGGGGATTGAAACTTTCAGGCGGACAGAGGCAAAGGGTGGCCATGGCTCGTGCGATCCTGAGACAGCCGCCTGTCCTGATCTTCGATGAAGCGACTTCTTCCCTTGACGGGGAAACGGAGGAGCGGGTGCAGGCCTCCTTGGAAAAATTGATTCCGGGACGGACCACGATCACCATCGCCCACCGTCTTGTCACCGTAAGGAACGCAGATGTCATCATTCTTCTCGATGGAGGAGTCGTGGCTGAAAAAGGCACTCATGAAGAACTGCTTCAGAAGCAAGGGAAGTATTATGAATTATACAGGGCTCAATACAGCGAGCTTGAAAGGGAGTTGATCGGATGAGCGCCGCGAAGAATCGCGACGGAAAAAGGGTTCTGAGCTTTCTCCGTCCTTATAAAAAATGGGTCATCGCTGATTCCATCGTCATCGCGATCAGCCAGGTGTTTTCAGCACTGATCCCGACACTCGCCCTCAGCTGGCTCGTGGACACGATCATTCCGAACGAACACTATAACTGGCTTTGGGGACTGATGTGGCTCTTGATTTTATCTGCAGTCCTGGATCTTGTGATGATGGTCATCGACGAGTATTTCTGTCATCAGACCGCAAAGACCGTGACGAATTGGCAGAAGCTACGCCTGTTCCGCCATCTGCAGATCGTCCCGTATTCTTTTTACCATCATAATTCCACGGGGGAGATGCTTGCAAGAGTATCGGATGATCCGGACACTCTCCACAATTTCCTGGCGTGGGAAGGCTCCACTTTCATGGCAAGTGTGCAGGGAGTCTTCATTTACAGCCTGGTGCTCCTATGGATTCATCCTTATTTGATGATTACAAGCGTCGTACTGGGAGTGATTTTCTACTGGACTTCCAATGTCGTAGGAGCAAGAACCCGATTGGCCTCTGCGGATGCAAGGAAAGAAGCGTCGAGATATCTTGAAAGATTGAGAGAATCAGTAACAGGAATTCATTTGTCCCGGGTCATGGGTGTGTCGGAGAGTGAAGTGGACAGCGTGATCTCCATCCGTGACAGTTTCGTTCAGCACTCGGTGAAAGAACTGAAAGCGAGGATGCAATCGGTCGTGGTCATTGCGAGTTATAACGGGTTTGCTCTCGGACTAGTCTATTTGATCAGTACACTCTTAATCTGGAATCAAGGACTGACCAGTGGACAGATGCTGACAGCCGGTGGACTTGTGACCATTGCGGCGAATGAGATGCAGCGCCTGCTCAGAAACTGGCTATCTGTTAGAAGGACCGGTCCTGCGTTGGATCGTTCAGAAATTTTACTTGGTGAGGAAGTTTCGGAAGCTGAGGTGTCAGAAGGCATCGCCGGTGAACGGGCAATCGGCAGCATCCGTCTCCAGGACGTCGCCTTCTCTTATCCTGGTAAAGATGAAAATGTACTAAAGGGTGTCTCCTTTGCAATCGGTGCCGGGGAAAAATGGGCATTGGTCGGCCCGAGCGGTTCCGGGAAATCAACAATTGTCGATCTCTTATTCAAACTCTATGATACGGGAGTCGGTAAAATCGAAGTGGATGGACGGGATATCAGGGAGTGGGATACGGGGTGGCTGCGTTCGCAAATGGCCATTGTCACACAGGATGTGATGCTGAGAAGCGGAACACTCGCGGATAATCTCCGGATTGGAAAGCGGGATGCGAGTGATGAGGAACTGTTGAAAGCACTCGAAGACAGCGGGCTCGGTGATCTGATCGAGACGCTTCCTGAAGGGCTGGATACATCGGTCGGTGAAAGGGGCAGCCTCTTATCGGGTGGTCAGAAACAGCGTCTGTCCCTTGCGAGGGCATTATTGAAGGACGCGCCAATCTTGATCCTGGATGAAGCGAGCTCCGCCCTTGATCCCATCACGGAAACGAAGATCAACGAAGCGGTGCTGCGAGCCGGAAAGAATCAAACGATCATCATCGTATCCCACCGGTTATCGACGGTCCTGTCGGCGGATCAAATCGTCGTTTTGGAGGATGGCCGGATTGCAGAGCAAGGGAAGCATGGGGATCTTCTTCAGAATCAATCAGGCGTCTATTCCAGACTTTTCGGAAGGGAAGCGGAAATAGGCGGGGCAACGATTGATTATGTGTCATAAAGACAGGTGGGGGAGAATTAGTATGTAAGAAAACCATTTCCCCGAAACATAAAAAGGACCATTTTCTCCACTTACAAACAGTAGGGGAATGGTCCTCTTTTTATTTATTTTTAATATTAAATTATCCTACCTTCTGAATTTCTTTCAATTCTTCTGTCAGGCGCAGGAATTCTTTTTTATTCCGCTTACTTAAAGCCTGGTCAATACCTTGTGCGATTTGCTCTTTCCGAAATGTCAGCAGTGCCTCGTCCAATATCATTTCTGCAAATAGGGAATCCATGTGATTTACATCAGACTGTGGTGAGTTCAGCAAATACTTCTTCATGAAATCAGCTCCTTGACCTTTTTTCTATTATACTAACCATTTATAGAATATTCAAACATTTTATTAAAAAAATATTCTTGCCCTCAACCTTGGTTCAGGGTGTATTCTTCATATAGGATCTCAAAATGAGTTAAATGGAGGAAAGATACATGACAAAATATGCTTTAGTTACAGGTGCAAATAAAGGAATCGGTTACGAGGCCGTTCGACAGCTGGCTGATAAGGGATATAAGGTATTTTTGGGTGCCCGGAATGAAGAGTTGGGGCATAAAGCGGTTGAGTCCCTTGGCTTCTCAAATGTGACGTTCGTTCAATTGGACATTACTGATTCTCATTCCATACTAAATTCTGTCCGCACAATAGAAGGGGCGACGGATCACCTTGATTTATTGATCAATAATGCCGGAATCGCATTTGACTTTAACATTCAACCTAGTGAAGTGAAAGTCGAAATGTTGCGTGACATCTTTGAGGTGAACTTCTTTGGAACATTCCAAATGATGCAAGCGTATCTGCCCCTTTTGAAAAAAGCAGAGGGAAGTAAGATGGTGAACGTCACGACGGATATGGCGTCACAGACCATGTTTGCTAACGGGGACGTACATCCGCTCAATGTCCTGGGGTATAATTCATCCAAGACGGCTGTGAACTCATTGACATTATCCTTCAGTAAAGAACTGGGCAGCGAAGGTCCTGAGGTCTTTGGTGTAACACCTGGTTTCACTTCTACTGATCTGAACGGGAACGCCCCAGGCGGGAAAACGACGGCTGAAGGGGCAGAAGTCATTGTGAAATATGCTTTGAGTGAAACAAATTATCATGGTAAAATCCTTAATAACAACGGGGTCATTCCCTGGTAAGAGGATGGTAAAGAATGGACTATTCAATCGGGCAAGTTGCCAAGATGAACAATATGACGATTTCACAACTGCATTACTACGATCGTCAAGGGCTGTTACCGTTTATTAACCGGACGGAAAATGGCGATCGGACTTTCGATGAAGGTTCCCTTAAGTTCCTCGAGATGATCCTCTGTCTGAAAAACACGGGTATGCCAATCAAAAAGATCAAGGAATTTGTCCAGTGGACGATGGACGGGGAACAAACCCTGCCTGAACGGATGGAGATGATGCTTGAACAGGAACAAAAGGTCCAACAGCAAATAAGGGACATGCAAGCCAATCTGGAGAAAATCCAAATGAAAATCAAGAGATACGAAAATGAAATGAATTAAATAGAAATCCCCGACTCCTTTATGGAATCGGGGTTTTCATCATCCTATTTATCAAAAAATAGCAAAGACTTCAAAGGATTCTTAAACGTCTTCTTCGTTGCTTCATAATCAAACACGCCGCTGTTACATTCCTCAACCTCACCAAAACCAATGAAATTCATCCTCATGTCCCGCGAGAGTTTCCGTGCGTATTCCCATTCTCCCTACTTTAAGAAATTCCGGTTATTTTTAGTTATCTGCCTGAGATTCATCCGGGACAGGAAATTGGTAGTTGTCCCTCTGTCGTGCCTTCACCAGATAATAAGCTGTGATGGCAGAGGTGACCGGGATGGCAAGGGCAACTCCGAGTCCAGCTGAGCCGATGAAGATCATTTCAGAGGTGAACACTTTGGAGTTGACGATGTCCCCGAGGGAATACGATAGATCCTTGAACCAGATCAGGAGTCCCATATACCCACCGAAGAAGGCGAAGAACAATGTATTGGCGCTTGTCCCGAGAATATCCCTTCCAATGCTGATACCGGATCTGAATAAGTCTTTTCTGCTGATCGTCGGATTGTGGTAAGCCATTTCCTGCATAGGAGATGAAATGGCAATGGTTACATCAATGATCGCTCCGATGGTACTCATAATGATCATCGAAGCTCCGATTTTCACGAAGTCCACTCCTACATACAGGGAAAAGGCACCGATTTCCTCGGTTTCATCCTCACTGAAACCCTGTATCATAGCGGCATCGGTCAACTCCAAAATGAAGAAGATCAAGGCGCATGTCGTCACGATCGTAGAAATGAAAGCTGTGACGGTCTTGATGTTGATTTCACTAATATAAAACAGGGAAATGCAGCTGATCAGGACGCATGCAATCAACGTCAGGATGATCGGATTCATATCCGGATCATTCATCATGATGATGGTTAGAAGGAGCACACCTGTATTTAAGAATAAGGCCACAAAGGATCTTGCTCCTTTTTTACCGCCGACTGCGACCATCAGAGCGAATAGAATGATGGCAAGCCATACTTGAACCGTCATGATTTCACCCGCTTTCTATTAACAAAGAATATAGCCGTATAAATGCCAATCGGGATGGCAAGGACAATGCCGATCCCTCCTGTAAGAGCCCTGGTCATTTCCAGTGAAAGATTCATGGAAAGGGTGAACGCGAGGGGCGATGCATTCTTGAAATAAAGGATGAGCATGGGAATCGCCCCGCTGATATAGACGAAGAACAGGATGTTGGTCATCGTTCCCATGATATCCTTTCCAATATCAAAGCCTGACGTTATCAGTGCTTTAGTCGAAATGTCCGGATTTTTTTCGAAAAGTCCGAAGATCGAGGCCGATAAGGTGATGGCAACATCCATCACCGCTCCCAGGCATCCGACGAGTATGCCCGCCATGAATACAAGTTGATAAGGGCGGGTGAGGTACTGCATTTCCTCATACCGGAGTCCATCCCCAGCGGTGAAACGGATGACAACATAGCTGATAAGGAGCGTCATGAACGTTCCGATCAGAGTTGCCACCACCGCTGCATAAGTCTTCTCATTAAATCCATTCACGAATAAGAGGGAAACAAGGGTGAAGGCAATGACCCCAACGCTGCACGCAAGCAGCAGGCCAACCTTCTCCGAATTCAGGTAGACATCCAATGCATAAGAGAGAATCACTGCGTTGACGGCAAGCGTGATCAATGAGAACAGTCCCTGTTTTTTTCCTACTATCAATAAGAAGAGGATAAAAGCCCAGGTGATAATCATTAGGTATAAATCCCGCTTAGCATCCTCGATGTTTCCAGTCAGGATGTTATCTTTTTTAGTATCATCGATTGAAACAAATAATTCTTTCCCGGGTTCATAACGCTGATCGTTGGCCCCAGACATGGAATACTTATTGGTTAAGAGGATCGTTTCCCCTTTGTGTTTCCCATTTTTCAAGATAGCTTTCATTTTCTGTATGTATACCCGGTCTTTATTCCCTGTCGTATCTTCCATATTTGTCGTGTCTACTATCTTTGAGCTTGTCACTTCCGCAATTGGGCGGTCATATAGACCTTGATTGTGGGTGACGAAGTATAACGAGGCGAAAACACAGACTGCCAGGAAGACTGATAGTAGCAGTGTCTTATATTTTTTTATGGCTAACATGTTTCATCCTCCAGCTCCTCGAAAATAGTTCATCCAAATCGTAATCATTATTCCATATCAGAAAGGATTACGCAAAAGGGACATGAAAAAAGTGTCCATAAGATATGAACACTTTAGGATAAGATTGTCACGCCGCCATACAGGCGTTACGCCAATCATACTGAATGTGATTTCTCACCTTCTACTTCAATATAAAGTATGAAACGGGTTTCAGAGCAAGGGAAATTTGAAAAATGAAATCTGGCATTTACTGAGCCGGATCTCTTAGAAACATGCAATGACCAATATTACTCATTTTAAAAACCTCTTTATCGTCGAAGGCGACACTCATGATCTGCCTTCACCAACCCATCCAAAAATCTGCGAATTTCTTTGTTAGCCCGCATTTCATTCTTCTTCTTAGAAAAACCATGACCTTCATCATCAAACAAGAGATACTCAACAGCGATCCCTTTGTTTTTTAATTCATCTACAATGCGCTCCGACTCCTCCGTCTTCACCCTCGGATCGTTCTTCCCGTGGATGATGAACATCGGAGAATCCATATGGTCGATATAGGTGATAGGAGAGTCTTTTACAAGCTTTTCATAGTCTGTTTCAGGATTTCCCACCATTTGATCCATAAGGGTTCTCCAGCTGGCTGGAACATTTTTCAGGAAGGTTAATAGATTCGATATGCCGAATATGTCGACAATCCCACAGAAATATTCAGGATGTCGTCCGGCGAGAAGCAGACTCATATAACCGCCATAGCTTCCGCCCATCGCCACGATCTTGCCCTTTTCAGCAAACCCCTCTTGTATTAGCCATTCCATTCCAGCCACACAGTCGTGTCGAGGTCCGTCCCCCCAATTCTGTTCCACCATCTTCTCGAATGTAGCCCCGTAGCATTTACTGCCCCGGAAGTTGGGGGCGAAAAGGGTATAGCCGCTATGGACGAGGTACTGAATCACAGGTCTGTATACCATGCGTTCTGCTTTCTGGGGTCCACCATGCGGCCAGAGGATGGTGACCCCATTCGGTTTCTCAGATTTGTACAGCAGGGCTTCAATTTCCAGTCCATCATGGCTTTCGTAGTGGACGATATCCGGTTTAATCATGTTTCCTTCAGGTACGCCAAGTACTTTGGTATTCGTCACTTGTGCCCAGCAGCCGTTCGTTTCCCTTTTGTAAATGGTATCCGTTTTGTCAGCAGAAATTCCAAGCGCAAAGAGGTTTCCATTCTTGGTGACTTTTATTTTTTTGATGACATCGCAGGGAGTATCGACTCTCTCTCCCTCACCCGTCGACAATCCATAGACATATAGATGATCCCTTACGCCTTTTTCCGCTGTCAGGAAGATTTTATTCGATTGTTGATGGAACTGAATCGAAGTGATTTCTTCTTTATCTAATGCAAACAGAGAGTGGAATTCATAGGTTGAAAGATTAAAAGAAGCAAGGTATGAAAATTCTTTTCCATAGTTCGTTGTGAAATAAATAGTATCCCTGGTCAAGTAAATATCCTTGATCGTGTGAACGGTGTTAACATCCGGTACCAGGGGCACTTTCCTATCACTAGTTTGGTAAAAGGCAGTGGTATGGGTGTTGGAGTACGTTTCTGTATAGACATAAGAACCGTCGGAAGAAGCGGCGGCCACAACGATCGGAGCTTTATCACCTTGCTGGATAAGGGTGGTATGACCCGTTTGTAATTCGGTTTTATAAATATTCAACAATGGGTTTTCGTGATTGGTAGAGTAGTACATTTCCTGATCTGTAAAGAAGGCGTGATAGCAAGTGGAACCGGATTCCTCTTCATGGAAGGGGATAGGGGTACCTCCTGATAAGGGCAGATGATGCAATTGCTGATTTTCATCTCCATCCTTCTCAAATGTAGCGATGATTTGATTCTGATGGATATGAATGAGGTTGCTATTCTGGTTGATGGTCGTTAACGGATAAGGGAACAGATGGGGTAGATCCACGGCCCAAAGATTAAAGGTCCCGTTGAGATTCGTGCTGAATACGAGTGTGTCTTCGTTTTCATTAATGGTGAAGGTGCTGATTTCAGAAGTGTGGAAATAATGTTCGACTTCGGTTGCAGTGCGGATAGGTCATTCCTCCTTGGAAATACACTCAGTTATAGGTATATTATTCCATTTAGAGAGGAGGTAGGCAAGATAAAATATATGGGGGTAAGCTTCAATTAGTCTTGCTGGCCATCCGTTAGACAATGATTTTACAGACTTCTACAACTATTTCCCCGGAAATTGATAAATAATTGTAAGATTCGACTAAGAAGGGACCACTCTTTAAGGGTACATAAAAAAGACGAGGGGAATCTCCCTCGTCCAGTTTCTATATGGCTATCTTGATTTCGTACTCTTCCAACCAGCCATTCACTTGAATCAAGTAATCAAGTAATCCCTTTGCACTCGAATCAGGAAGATGACTATTTCCTTCTGCAATGGTTCTGACCGTCTCAACATCAATCAATTCTAAAATCGGGGACGCCGGATCATCCACTATCGAAATCATCCATTTCTGTACGCCTTCAAGATACGCGTCATCCTTCGTACTTGGATACGCACTCTTCCGTCTATTTCGCACATCATCAGGGAGATATCCTTCAAACGCACGGCGAAGGATTCCCTTCTCGATGTCATCAATATTCTTCATCTCGAACGGGATATTCCACAGGTATTCAACAAGGCGGTAATCGCAGAATGGTACGCGCACCTCGAAGCCCGTCATCATGCTTGCCCGGTCTTTCCGGTCGAGCATAAAGGGAAGGAAGCGGGTGATGAACATATACGACATCCGCCTTTGCTTCGCTTCAACGTCACTTTCGCCTTTTAGTTCAGGGAGCTCTGCGAGTGCTTCCTGATAGCGCTTCTTTTGATAGTCAGGAATATTCAATTTCTCCTTCAAATCTCCCTTCAGAACACCGGCAATCCCCCCGATATTCAGGAGCCATGGGAAGACATCCGCATCAAGAAATTCCTGTTGATGGAACCAAGGGTAGCCCGAGAACACTTCATCGGCGGATTCTCCTGATAATGCTACTGTCGCATCCTTTTTCATTTCTTTGAACAATAAGTAAAGGGATGTCTCGATTTCCCCGACTCCCGGCAAGTCTCGTGCCTTCATGGGAGTGAGGAGATTGTCCACGAGTTTTTCCGCGTCAAAGACGATGGAAGTGTGATCCGTACCGACATGCTCGGATACACGTTTCACCCACGGCTCATCAAGGTCCCGTCTTAGGAAATCTTCCTTGAAGCTTTCTTCATTGTTCACGAAATCAATGGAATACGTCGGAAGTGTTTTGTTTTCCTTGTTGAATTCTTTCCCGGCGATGGCCGTCAGTCCACTTGAGTCCAGTCCGCCTGATAGCATGGACACGAGTGGCTTATCTGCAAGTAACTGTCGTTTGACCGTATCCTCGAGCAGTCCTCGAATCGTCCTGACCGTTGTTTCTATATCATCGGTATGTTCTTTGCTTTCAAGCTTCCAGTATTGTACGGTGTTTCGATCCTTATTGGTGAGGGTCATGTAATGGCCGGCACGAACTTCATATATATTTTTGAAAATGGCTTTCCCCGGTGTCTTCATCGGACCAAGGCCGAATACTTCGGATAAACCTTCCGTATCGATTTCAGCCTGAACATCCGGGTGTGCAAGGAGTGCTTTGATTTCAGAACCGAACAAGATCTCATCGTCCTTAATGGTATAAAATAATGGCTTGACCCCTAAATGGTCGCGGCCGAGCATAAGTCTTTCTTTTCGCTCATCCCAGATCCCGAAAGCGAAGATGCCGTTGAAATGATAGACGCAATCCACGTCCCACTCCAAATAGGCATGGAGCAGCACCTCTGTATCTGAGTTTGTCGTAAATCGGTGATTCTTCTCGATCAGTTCATTTCGCAGTTCCAGATAGTTATAGAGCTCCCCATTATAGGTTAATGCTATCGTTTTTTCTTCACTCTGATAGAGCATGGGCTGTCTCCCGCCATCGGGGTCGATGACGATCAGTCTCCTGTGCCCGAGTGCAGCATGACCCCGGAGCCAGCTCCCTTCTGCATCCGGTCCCCGGTGTTCAATGGCATCGGTCATGTTTTTCAGTGTCCGTCCCTCATTGGTAAGGTCTCTTGACCAGTCAATCCAGCCTGCAATTCCACACATATTCCATACGCCTTCTTTCTTAAAGTTCATTCGTGGTGAGCGCTCACCATGTAATGGATTTTATCTTTTAGCTATAGTGATCCCTTTTACGGGGTCACGTTAAATGGTAAATCTCTTCTTCAATGGACGTCAAAGGATTACGGCTGACTTCTGAGAAAAAATGTAAAAGGTCATCTGTTCCTGTCAGTTGATTCCTAAAAACTCATGTCTATCGCCTTATGAAAGGCAATGTGTCCTGCAAGAAAGTTAGGATAAACTTTTTCTTTCCTTTATGGCTCGCCCATAGTACATTATTTTTATAAGCATATGTAGAATATCGCTTCGCAACGGACCGAAGGAAGAAATGATCACATTCCCTTGTCTTATAGAAAGCAGGTCGATTATGAAGGTAGCGGAAAAGTTTTACGAATTTATAAATGCACGTACATGGCAGCTGACAGAGGATTGGTATGCGTCCCTTGATAAAAGTGATTCTTCAGGCGTTTATGCCTCAACGGATCCCCAAGTGATTCAGACGTTAAAGCGGCAAAATCATGAATTTCATGAACGTTTTTGTGTTTTATTTAAGGATGTTGGGCAGGATGCACTGTGTAACTTTGAACGTTGGATTGAAGAAATTGCGAAGGATGATGAACACTTATCCACTCCTACACACTATATCATTCGGGAATTCTTTCGAACACAGGATCAGTATTTAGGGATTTTACAGGAATTTGTCCGTCAGCATGGTGATGAGTTTCCGTCTGGGAGAATCGATGATTTCAGAGAGATGATCATTAAAACGTTCAGCATCGTCATCTCCAAATTTGCAGAAGGAAATTACGAATATTCCCAGAGACGCTTGAAGGCACAACAGGAAATGATTCGGGAACTCAGCTCCCCCGTTATATTATTAAATAAGAAGACCGGTGTCCTTCCTTTGATCGGCGACATCGATACAGGAAGAGCGAGGTACATCCTCGAGCACACTCTGGCAGAATGTGTGAACAAGAATGTCGAGCACCTATTCATCGACCTTTCCGGTGTCATTATGGTGGATACCATGGTAGCCCACCAGTTATTCCAGATCATCGACAGCCTGAATTTGATCGGGGTGAAGAGTACCATTTCCGGAATCCGTCCGGAAATTGCCCAAACAGCGATTCAGTTGGGCATTTCATTTGAAGATATTTCGGTCACGTCGACTCTTGAACGTGCTTTGAATGAACAGAAATAGCAGATTGAAAGATAACGGGCGTTTACATGAACGCTCTTTTTTTTATGTAATTTCCTCATACTTTGTTTGGAATCAATCTATATAGGGAATTACCTCCATTATAGAGTGAATTTGGTAAGGTATGCCCTTGAATATAATTCACCTTAGAAGGAGGGGGTACCATGCAATTCGTCAAGATGATCCGTTTCCACCGCAATGGATTCACAAGTGGAGCACCTTCAAAACAAATGGAGAAGGATCCGGTTTTCCTCAACCGTGTTGTACATAATTTGTTTCATACCGGCCAAGCGATCTTCACGACAGAAATAATCTCTCCGAAAGAGGAAGACCGTGATTGGTACGGTTGTTTATGCTATTTGGAGGAGAATGCCATGCAAACGTCAGGTACGAGGACGATCGGTTTCCTTCCAAGGGAAAGCAACATTTGGGTGAGGAACATAAGCCATGTCGGTGACGGCACCCCATACTACAACCGTTCTCTTCACCCATTGCTGGAATATGAATCCGGCGATGGAGGGAATGTAATGACCGATAGTTGGGTGAAGATGAGCGTGGAGGATGCCTTGGAGCGAACCCGTCTTTGGAAGGAGAAGAATGTCCACCTTCCTGATTGGGTCACCGAGTGCTATCTGACTGAGCGCCAGGTGAAGAGGCTGATCTATCCATCCACAAATGAAACGGTCATGGAGTTTTGGTTGAGTAAAAATTAACAATTTGAAGTGTTTCCCTGTAACGTTTATCTGTTATACTACATAGTAGTTAATCTTATAATTTAAGAAGACTTGAAGTGTAACGATCTTTCGTGCACTATCTATGTAATATATAAAAGGGGAATTCACTTGAAATTTGAAGAATTGAATCCGGATCTCGTGGCACTATGTCAGACTGCTGATCATTTTCAAATGGCAGAAACCGTGATCGGCAGTCCATTAAGAGGATTAGATATCCTTTCGTTGAAGGGCATAGAACGTAAGAAGAACCTACCAGCCGACGTGACCAACCTGTTGATCATCTATTTCTTTACAGAGGTGAAAGGCACGGTCTATCACCGGAATGCCCTGGCTAAACTGTATAATCACTGGGTATCGAATGAAGTGTTTACCTTTTCTAAAGCACAAGAGATGGTGAAGCTGGATATGCAATCCCAGTTGGGTGAAATCGATCGATTATAATAGGAAGAAGAAGGTTTGGATCCAAGACGATCCAAACCTTCTTTTTGTATGATCCATGGAAAATAACAGATCACTGAAGCAATTTTTAAGAAAAGGATTGTGAAGTATTGGGAATTTTGAAATAATTATTAGTAGGAAATTGGAAGGAGGGAAGAAAGCCATGGCGAAATTGGAAACCGGTAACGTACCGGTCAGCGGGGATTTTGAAAAGGAATTGGAATCGATCATTGCCCGGTTCGAAAAGGAGAAGCATTCGTTCTATGCATTGGCTCGGGTTTACATTCACCATCAGGATATGGAGGATCTTTTTTACCGATCGATTATCCGTCTGCATGATGAGGCTCGTAAAAGGAAGAAGGCTCATTCAGCTACAAGAATTTTTCTGGAGGAATGTCAAAAGCTATCGGAACAACCATCTTTCAGTTCAGATGATGATCCCTTTCACGCATTTCACCACCTCGGATCAGCTGATAAAGAAGCGGTGGCATTAGTCTATCTGAAAGGGTGCGACCAGGATGAGGCCGCCCGTATACTTGATATCCCGCTTGATGAAGTGAAATCCCGGTTATTCAGTGGCATAAGGAAGCTTCGTGAATCGATGGGGAACGGCCCTGAAGTTGAAGGCTGCCACGATTATCAGAAGCATTATCTGGATTACTTAGGAAGAACGATGGATCGACCGGAAAAGGTGGATTTTGAAATACATATCTATCATTGCAGAGATTGTCAGGAGGACCTCGCTTCGTTTCAGGAAGTGACCCTTGCTCTTACCGAATTGGCAGAAGAGGCTCATCTCCCGGCAGATGTCATGGAGAGAGTCAGAATCAGGCTCGATCAAAGGGAAGCAGAGAGAAAGAAGCGGAGAAAGAAGCGGAAATCGATCCTGCTTTCCTTTGCGGGGGTGTTTGTACTCCTGATCGTTACAGGATTTATCACAGGCGGATTTTCACATCTTTACTATTCTTATACGGAAGGCGATGAACAACTGCGAGCGATACTCCAGCACGATCTAGGTGAACGGATGGATCTGGAAGCGGAAAGTGACGGAGTGAAGATCACAATCCGGAGTGTTGTCGCGGATGACGTGCAGACGCTGGTTTTTTATGAAGTGGAAGACCTCAAGGGAGAAAATCGTTATATGATGAACCCCTATGAAGGAGTCACCATCGAGAATGAATATGATGTCATGAAGAGGGACCAGCAATCCGGGTTCTATTCTCCTCCACGTGATCAAGAAACCCTACATAATTATAAGAAAAATGTCTATAGGGGGACCATTAGTCTCCTTCCGGTTTCAGTGGACGAGGGAACGATTAAACTACAGATTGCAAGACTTATGCAATTACCCGATGATCCTGCAACGGGTGAATTTGGTGGCGGGGAAATGAGATTTGCTGAAGGGGGCTGGAGTTTCGATATCCCATTCGAAAAGAAGCCTTCCCGTGTTCATAAGCTGGATAAGAAAATGGAAGTTGCCGGTATACCGGTCAGGTTAGATCAAATGACGATTGCCCCGACCGCAACAGTTCTTGAATATAGCTTTCAGGAGCGTGAAAAGAACGGGCGGATTGACATGATGACCTTTGAGGCGATTGAATCGGAAGATAAAAAGTGGAAGGCGGATCAATTCGGAGGCATGATGT
This sequence comes from Rossellomorea vietnamensis, assembly GCF_001305855.1. Classification (GTDB taxonomy): domain Bacteria; phylum Bacillota; class Bacilli; order Bacillales; family Bacillaceae_B; genus Rossellomorea; species Rossellomorea vietnamensis_A. Next base: position 117,557 of record NZ_LIXZ01000004.1, read on the forward strand.
ACGGGGGGGCTTCGGATAATGAGGGATGGAATTCCTTTAAAACGGCCTTTGACACTCTCTATTTTGATGACCCTAAGAATGTGACCATCCGCTTTGGATCGGCTCATCTATATGTGAAGGATCAAAAAATCATCGAACTCGATGTAAATGAAGGATTGCCAGATACTATTGAGTATCTCGGCAACACGATCACCATAGATGACATCAAAATCGGCAGCCCGACACAAGTGACCCTTACCCACGCTCTCTCGAAAGATCGGATTTATGATAGTGTGAACTATTTATATTACAGTACCAAGGATGAAGAGGAACAATACTCATTGGGTGTAAGTGGCGGTGATGGCATATTAATGGATAAGGATGGCAAGAAGTATGAGCCTGGTTCCTTTGAGTTTGAGAAAATAGAACAGCCCCGCTATTTTGAAACAGAACAAACCATTGATTTTTACAACGAAGGCGGAGCGGAAGACGTCATGCCGACCGAGCTTGTCATAGACGGCTACACAACCACCAAATACCTGGACGATCAGGTGAAGGTGAAGCTGGATTAAACGCTTGAAGGGAACAGTGCCATACTGTTCCCTTTTTACTTGTTCCAACACCACCGGAATATCTTCCACAATCAGAGAAACAATAGGTTTGTCGTCACCAGGGTGACAAAGTTAGTTTTCATCATTCTTGAATCCACCATGCTGTAAGGCCTATCATTAAAATAAGAAATCATTATCTATATATGAAAGGATGAGAGAAGTGGCGCAATCCAATATGAAAGTTGCGGTACAAAAGTTTGGTAACTTCCTCAGTTCTATGGTTCTGCCGAATATCGGTGCATTTATCGCGTGGGGTTTAATTACAGCGTTGTTCATACCAACTGGGTTCTTTCCAAATGAAAGCCTTGCCAAATTGGTCGGGCCGATGGTTACGTATCTGTTACCGTTATTGATCGGGTATACAGGGGGTAAACTCGTACACGACCAGCGTGGTGGGGTCGTTGGTGCGATCGCGACAATGGGTGTCATTGTCGGAGCACCGGATACACCGATGTTCTTAGGGGCCATGGTTATGGGGCCGCTCGGAGCATATGTGATCAAGAAGTTTGACGGATTGATCGAAGGGAAGATCAGGGCAGGGTTTGAAATGCTCGTGAATAACTTCTCTGCTGGTATCCTTGGGGGAATCCTTGCGATTCTTGCGTTCTTGGGTGTCGGACCTGCAGTGGACGCATTCACAAGTTTACTCGTTGAAGGGGTTGACTGGCTGGTTGCAGCAGGCCTGCTTCCATTAACCAGTATCCTGATCGAACCAGCGAAGATTCTATTTTTAAATAATGCAATTAACCACGGTGTCCTGTCACCAATCGGGTTGGAGCAGGTTCAACAAGGTGGAAAATCGATTCTATTCTTATTAGAAGCGAACCCGGGACCAGGTTTCGGAGTACTCCTTGCCTTTATGTTATTTGGAAGAGGAACAGCGAAACAATCGGCTCCAGGGGCAGCCATCATTCACTTCCTTGGTGGGATTCATGAGATTTACTTCCCATACGTATTAATGAAGCCTAAACTATTCATTTCTGTCATCTTAGGTGGAATGAGTGGGGTCTTCACTCTTGTATTATTGGGCGGCGGACTGGTATCACCGGCATCACCAGGAAGTATCATCGCAATTACAGCGGTTACTCCTCCTGAAGGAATGGCGTATCTGGCAAACTATGCAGCGATCCTTGTAGCAACAGCTGTTTCCTTCATCGTGTCTGCCATCATCTTGAAATCAAGTAAGGCGACAGACGATGATATTGAAGGTGCAACAAAGAAAATGCAGGAAATGAAAGGGAAGAAGAGTTCCGTTGCCGGTCATGTGAGCAAGGGAACACTGCCTGAAGAAGTAAACAAAATCGTCTTTGCCTGTGATGCAGGTATGGGTTCGAGTGCCATGGGTGCTTCCCTTCTACGTAAGAAAGTGAAGGCGGCAAATCTGGATGTCAGCGTGACGAACACATCCATCAGTAATCTGCCATCAGACGCACAGGTGGTCATCACTCAGGAAGAATTGACACCTCGTGCGAAAAACAAGCTTCCAAATGCCTATCATATTTCCGTGGATAACTTCTTATCCAGTCCGGAATACGACAAGCTGATCGCGAGTCTTCAAGACGGGATCACGGATGAACAGGCAGAAGTTGTGGAAGAAGCAGGAGAGGAAGCGGTTAACGCTGAACCGAATGCAGATCACGACGATGATCTTCTCCTTGAAGAGAATATCTTCATGAATCAGTCATTTGCCACGAAAGAAGAAGCGATCCGATTCGCTGGAGAAGCTCTCGTTAAAGCAGGATACGTGGAAGAAAGTTACGTAGATGCTATGATTGACCGAGAAGGAATCACATCTACGTATATGGGTAATAATGTAGCCATTCCACACGGTACGGAAGACGCGAAGAAAGCCGTCATCAAATCCGGATTCACCGTCGTTCAAGTGCCGGAAGGCGTGGAATTCAACGGTGAGAAGGCGAAGATGATCTTCGGTATCGCCGGTAAGGACGGAACGCATCTTGAGATCCTTTCAGGTATCGCGGTTGTCTGCTCCGAGCAGGAAAACGTCGACCAGATGGTACAGGCGAAGTCAGCCAAAGAACTGAAGGACATCATCAACAGCAACTAGAACTATCATTCAGAAAGGCGGGATTCCTGCCTTTCTGTTCTCATTTGTTTTGAAAAAAGCTCAGGATAGGGAAAGAGGGGAAAGTATGTTTATTACATTAAGGGAAAAATCCATTATTGAATTGATAGTAAAAACATCTGGAAAACATACCGTGTACTCTCTTTCTGCGTTTTTGAATGTGAGCGGAAGAACCGTACAGCGAAATTTGAAATCAATCGAAAGCATTTTAAAACAGTACCACCTGGAATTGAAGAGGACGGCCAATGAAGGTCTGTTCATCGACGGGAAGAATGAGCACATCTATCGTTTAATTCAAAATCTTGCGGATGTGAATCCGACCGACGAAACCCCTGAGGAACGAAAACTGAATCTCCTGATCATCCTTCTGCATGAAGGCCCTTCTTTTAAAAAGCAGGTGCTTGCGAGTCAGCTTGGAATCAGCGTGACGACCTTATCTACTTATCTGGATGAGCTTGCCGATTGGCTTCAGAAGTATGGGATCACCCTGACGAAAAAACGGGGTGTGGGGGTGGAGCTTATGGCGGAAGAAGCCGACAAGCGTCATGCCCTGGCAAGTTTTTTCCTCGTCCATTTTTATGAAGACATCATCGAGACTCTGTATGGGATGCAAAAGGGTCATCATCTTGATGAACCTGTTCTCGGCTATTTTAAAACCGACTATTTACTCGCCGTCGACAAAGTAGTGAATCATCATTTGGCAGACGGGCAGATCACATTGACGGACAGTGATTATATCGGTCTTGTCGTGCATATCTGCCTGACAATACAGCGGACGGAAAAGGGCTTCGGATTCCAGGAAGGGGAACCATCTGAAGAAGGGACATCAGGTGAGTTCCGGTTGATGGAGACGATATGCCGGGAACTGAAACAGCGGCTTTCGGTTTCAATAAATCATCTGGACGTCCAATTCTTGACGGTGATTTTGAAAGGATCAAAGGTGCAGGATCCCGAAGTCGTTTACTATGACAGCATCCTTCTAGGGCATCTCATCAAAAATATCATCAAGGATGTGTCGGCGGACCTCCACGTGGATCTGGCCGATGATTTTTCCCTGTTTCAGGGACTCCTTGCCCATATGGGACCGTCCATCTTCCGTCTGCAGCAGGAACTGGACCTGTTCAATCCCCTGACGGATGAGATCAAGAAGAAGTATCCGGTCTTATTTCTAGCGGTGAAAAAGAGTCTTGAAATGGAGTTTAAGGATATCTCGTTTCCGGATGATGAAGTGGCGTTTATCGTCCTTCATTTCGGATCGGCCATGCTGATGAATGAAGAAAAGGTCAACATCCAAGCAGTGGTCGTATGTCCGACAGGAATCGGTACGTCCAAGATGCTCGCGAGCCGCATCCAGCGGGAACTGAGCATGATCAATAAGGTGGAAATCCTGTCGATCAAGGACTTTCAGAATGCTGACCTCGAGGATTACGACATCGTCATTTCCACAGTCAGACTTCCTTTTACGGAAGTGGAATACATTCTGGTGAGTCCATTATTGAGTGAGAAAGACATCGGATTCATCCAAAGCTATCTGCAGAATAATGTCGAGAAGCTGACGAGGAAAAAATACTTGAAATCTTCACCGAAGTCTGACGGGAAAGCAGAAGTGAGAATGCTCCTTCAGGAAATCAAAGAAGTCCATTCCAGCATGGAAGCCATTCTTACCAATTTCCGCGTGTACCGGAAGCAGTCGACGGGAAAACATATCAAGATCCTGAGTGAAATGGTGGACCAGGCGGAACTGGAAGGACTTCTTCAACAGCCTCAAAGGGTCCTTGCCCAACTGCTGGAGAGAGAGAAGAAAGGCGGACTCGGCATCCCGAACACGAATATGGGCCTTTTCCATTGCCGGGATCACAACGTAAACAAGCTGGTCTTCCAGGTAGCCCATCTGGATGAACCTTGTAAAATCAAGGGGATGGATGGTGCGGAGATGGAGATGAAAAGCCTTCTCCTGATGCTCGCCCCTGAAGAATTAAGCAGGCGGGAACAGGAAATCCTCAGCCTGATCAGTACAAGCTTAATTGAAGATCATAGATCAATGATGATTTATTCGTCCACGAACGAAGCGATCATCCTGAAGAAACTGGAAGAAATCTTTCTGGAGTACTTACAAACTAATTTGATAAAGGAATGATAATCTTGAAACAAACCGTACATTTTGGTGCAGGAAACATAGGCAGAGGATTTATCGGAGCATTGTTTTCCCAATCAGGTTACCACGTGACCTTTGTCGATATTGCCGAGCAGGTAATTAATAAACTGAATGAAGAAGGGCGCTATCAGGTAAAACTCGCAACCGAATCGATGGAAACGGAAACGATCGAAAATGTGTCCGGCCTGAACAATCTCCATCAGGAAGGGGAAGTGATCGACACAATCGGCCGCTCCACTTACCTGACGACGGCCATCGGACCGAACATCCTGCCAAGAATCGCTCCACTGATTGCAAAAGGGATCACAAAGCGAGTGGCCTCTTCAGATGAACCGTTATATGTGATCGCATGTGAAAACCAGATCGGTGCAACGGATATTTTGAAAAAGCATATTTTAGAAAATCTTGATGAAGAAACGGTCGCAAAGCTTGAAGACAGAGTCTACTTCTTCAATTCAGCGGTGGACCGCATTGTACCGATGCAGGATCAAGGTTCTTTGGACGTCCTCGTTGAACCATACTACGAGTGGGTCGTTGAAACGTCGGAAGAAATCCCCCCTGTTGAAGGAATGACGATCGTTGAAGATCTTGCACCATTCATCGAGCGGAAGCTGTTCACAGTGAACACAGGGCATGCGGTCATTGCCTACCTTGGTTACCTTCAGGGAAAATCAACGATCGATCAAACATTGGCCGACGAAGCCATTGCCGAGCAGGTCAAAGAGACATTGAAAGAGACAGGTGCCTACCTCGTGAAGCAATATGGTCTGGATGAAAAAGAACATTTGGCTTATATTGATAAAAACATCGAACGCTTTAAAAATGCCTATTTGAATGATGATGTAACCCGGGTGGGACGCGCGCCGATCAGGAAGCTTGGTCCCGATGACCGCTTGATCCGCCCGACCACAGAAGCTCAAAAAGCAGTACTTTCCTATTCATATCTCGCCAAGGCGATTGCAGCAGCGTTACTGTTCGACAATCCAGAAGACGAGCAAGCAATGGAAATCCAGGGCATGATCAACGAGCACGGTCCTGCATATGTTTTGGAAAAAGTGAGCGGACTGGATGCGGACAGTGAGATTGTGAAGGAAGTATTGGTTCAGTATGAAGCATTAAAGAAATAAAATGTGGACTGTCGGATGGGATCCGGCAGTCTTTTTTGATAAGTTTTGACTACGTGTCCTTTCTGTGACACCCGTGAACCCACGCCAATCCTAAACCCGGTCAACTTCATTATTTTTCAGAGAAAAAAAGAAAAAATAAAGATAGAATTCCACTGACCCCGGGTGTAAAATATATAAAAATACACTCTCATAATTTGACATGCAGGAGGAAACAACCGAATAAAAGATACAGTTATGCCTATTGTTGCTATTTATTTTTCCCAGTCTGGAAGATTGAAAGAACGCTTCCACCAATGTAAGAATTCAGAATGTTAAAAATACGATAAGAGGTTGATGAAAGTTGGCAATGAATACGACTGAGTTAGCTGTAAAGGAACAAACGATTTTCCACCATACGGGAAATAAGATCAAGACGGAAGACCGGGATATCCAGATCATCGCGAAAATGGAGGAGCCCCTGATCGTCGTGCTTGGCAATGTGTTGAGTCATGAAGAATGTGATGAACTCATCCAATTGTCAAAAGATCGTGTCGAGCGCTCAAAAATCGGGAATACCCGGGCAGTCGATGGACTTAGAACGAGCAGTTCTGTATTTTTGGAAGAAAGTCATGATGTCGTGACACGAGTTGAAAAGCGAGTCTCCCAGATTATGAATATACCTGTTGCCCACGGGGAGGGTCTTCAAATTCTGAACTATAAACCGGGTCAGGAATACAAGGCACATTTCGATTTCTTCTCGGCATCGGCAAGGCCGGTGAAGAATCCTCGGATCAGTACCCTCGTCATGTATTTGAACGACGTAGAAGAAGGCGGGGAAACCTACTTCCCGAAGCTGAATCTCTCTGTTTCTCCCCAAAAGGGAATGGCGGTTTACTTCGAATATTTTTATGATAATCAAGAGTTGAACGACCTGACGCTCCATGGCGGGGCACCGGTTGTCATCGGGGATAAATGGGCTGCGACCCAGTGGATGAGAAGGCAAGTATTTAAGTAATGGAAAGGAGGAGTATCCCAAGAGTGGGATGCTCCTCCTTTTTAGCTTGCGGATTTCACGGATTTTACCACAGCTGCATTCATTTTTTTCACGTTGACGGTATGAATAATCATGCCTGCGATAATCAGGAAGATGCCGATCAGGGCGAATCCAGACGGGAGGGGAACGGACAGGATTGCCGCTTCCCCCATGATGACGAACAGGATCTGGGTCGACTGGGTCGCTTCCACTGCCGCAAGCTTGCCTGGATGATGCCTTGCCATGTTCGTCGCAAGGAAAAAGAGGGAAGTCGCAATCACCCCTGAGCAAATGGCCACGATAAAGGATTGTGTCACTTGACCAGCGGAAGGGACGCCTGCTTTGAAAAACGCAAAGCTTCCAAGGAGCAACCAGAAGGGAGTGGTTGCGATTGTCATTCCGAGTACCCTTTGAAATGTATCAAGCTTTCCCCCGCATACCTCCATCATTTTACGGTTCCCGAGGGGGTAAGCGAACGCTGCGATGATCACCGGTAAGACTCCTATGATCATTTCTGAAAGAGACAGCCCACTGGCATTTTCCTGTTGGATGAACAGCACCCCGATTAAAATGATCGAGGAAATGGCGAGAGCCCTTTTTTGAATGGTGTGCCTCCGTCTCACAGGCCCTGATGTAAAAAACAAGGGAGCGAGCAGGATTCCTGCCACAATCGTGAACTGCCATGTGCCCGCAACAAGCCAGCCAGGTCCATATGCTGCCGCATACGTCAAAGGACCATAAAAGAGGACAAATCCGACAAAGCTCCAAGTCAGCCACTCGTATGGCTTCTTCCTCATTTCGATCCACACTTGATTTATATTCTTCCGTAAACCTACAATAAGGAAAAGGAAAGGAAGCATGAACAAAAAACGCAGCGACGAACTCCACATCCAGCTTCCGCCGGCAAGTTCCATTGAACGGTTCAGGATGAAGGTGACGGCAAAGAACATAGATGAAATGATACCGAGGGCCAGTTCTTTGATGGGAAGCACTCCTTTCTAATACATATACTATAGTTTACTTTATATATATTATAATATACTTCAAAACTTTGCAGATAGAAAGAGGTAGAAAGATGAACAATGACGGTTTGACATGGCAGGACCCAGAAAAGCTCGCCCGGCACGTCGGAAATACATTGAGAAACATACGAAATGAGCGGGGACTCAATCTTCAGGAACTCGCGGATAAGACCAGCGTCAGTACATTGACCTTAGGAAAGATCGAGAGGGGGGAGGCCAATCCATCTTTGACGATCATCTGGAAAATCGCGAATGGGCTTTCGATCCCACTATCAGCACTCCTCGTGGAAAAGCAGGAAGTACAGATTTCCAGGAATAATGAAGGCAGCAAAGTGATCAGTGCTAATGAGTCCCTGACCCTTGAACCGATGTTCACTTCTTCAGGATATGGATCATTGGAAACCCATCGTGCCTTCCTGAAACCAAACAGCGAATACCGTGCCGATGCCCACCAGCCTGGCGTGACTGAATTTGTGACGGTCATGGAAGGGAAGGTACAGGTGAAAGTGGAAGCTGAGGTATTTGAGCTCTGTCAGTATGATTCGATCAAATTCCGTGCGGACAAAGAACACAGCTATATGAATATGGAATCAACGGAAGCCGTCCTCCATTTTGTGATGATTTACACTGGACGGGCAGATTGAAGAATCCTGAGTATGGTATTGTAAAATAAAACTGAATTAAGAAAACCCCCGAAATTTAATCAACTCTGGGGATCTTCTTAAATAGGTGTCAGAGTTAAATACGGGGCTTTGTAGGGTCACAGGCCGGACCTTGCTGGCTGGTTGCTTCTGCGAGTTTCGTTAAGTAATAGCATTCTTCCCTCAGCATATGATCGGCCATTAAAGCGGCGAAGGTTCCGATTGCTGTCTTACTTAATTCCATTTCCTCAATCTCATCTAAAAAGCCCATAAACAGCTTCATCTCAAGTTTGACATCATCATTGAATCGTTCGAGGGCAGGGAAGTGGTTCACTTCTGTCCGCAGGAACCCAGCCATTTCAACGGCCTTTAAGTAAAAAGCTTCAAAATCCGTTGTGAATTCATCACTTTGCTTCTTGATTTGTTTTTCTATCCGGTCCATATTGTCGGAGATAGCTCCGGCATGTCCCGCCGCATCTAACAGCCACAAGAGATGATGGTGGAGTTCGTGGAAGATGGGAGGCTTTTCGCCTTTGGTCAAGTATTTTAAAACGCGGAGGTATTCTTCGAGCTCATTCACCATATGATTTAGAAATGTGGGTCCAAGACCTATGCTGATATCCCCTGTTAAATGACATTTAATCAGTTCAAGTTTGAATTTCCTGAAACGGAGGCTGACCTCTTCTGCCTGTCTGCTTAAAGAAATATCAGGATTCTGTTTCGAGCGTTCCAACAGTTGATCCCACTCTTTTTTAAATGTATTGGCAGTATTGATATATTCTTTTTCTTTTGGAGCAAGAGAGTCATGGATAAACCGTGCATGATCTCCAAGCACCTGCAACCAAAAACCATGTTCAAATCGGGCTGTTTCTTGGTAATTTGCCATTTAGTATCCCCCTAGAGTAGTTTCCTTGTATATGTATTAAAGAAATCACGAAAAAATGTCCGACTGCTGGTCCTTCCAGGGGAACAAAAAGCATTGACAACCATTTCAAGAGAATGATATAGTTATGCCAATAAAAATATACAGTCACTCTCTGATAATAGAGGCGCGAGAATGATGAGTACCTTCTTTGAGAATAATGGATTCCGGGATAAGTTGGGAAAGGCAGATCGCCGAAGCAGAAAATAGCCAATTCTATTTTTTGTTGGGCCAGCATTGAAGAAATGCTGGACTGTCACAATGCAAAAGTTGTGGAGCACTATTGAAGAGATGTTAATACATAGTCTTCATCTTGGTTCCGTAAACTTTGATGAAAAACCGTATGAGCATCTGCTTCATACGGTTTTTTTGTGTTTGTTTAGAGAGTCTAAAGGAGTTAGGGATATGAGTACAGTTGATGTGAATGTTCAAGGAGATTTAACGATCGGTGGGATGGGTACAGGTGAGTTGGTCGAACGATACGGCACTCCCCTGATGGTGTATGATGAGGGGCTGATCCGCGGGAATGCGAAATTGTTCCGGACTGCATTCAATGAAAGCGGCCTGAAATATCAGGTGGCGTATGCGAGTAAGGCATTTCTTTGCAAAGAGATGGTGCGACTTGCAGAACAGGAAAACTTATCCCTGGACGTCGTCTCCGGCGGGGAATTGTATACGGCATTGGAAGCGGGTTTCCCGGCAGACCGCATTCATTTTCACGGGAACAACAAGTCCGAAGAAGAGCTGCTAATGGCTCTAGAAGCTGAAATCGGCTGTTTCGTCGTCGACAGTTTCCTCGAACTTGAACTGCTGCATGACCTGGCAAAAGAGCGGGAGCAGGACGTGCAGATCCTGATCAGGGTCACTCCGGGCGTGGAAGCCCACACCCATGAATACATCACGACAGGCCAGGAGGATTCGAAATTCGGATTTAGCATTTCAAACGGACAGGCAGCCACGGCGATTGGACTTGCGATCAGAAAGCCATACTTCTCATTGCTCGGCCTCCATTCCCATATCGGATCCCAGATTTTTGAACAGGAAGGGTTTGATCAGGCGATTATGGTACTCGCTGATTTCATGCATCGCATACGGATTGATTTGGACTTAACGATGCCTGTGCTGAATATTGGTGGCGGATTTGGTGTCCGGTACACGAAAGAAGACAAGCCTCTGCCGATTCCGACCTATGTCAAAGGGATAACGGATAGTGTGAAAACCTATTTTGCCAAACATGAATACCCACTCCCTGAAGTATGGGTGGAGCCGGGTCGAAGCATGGTGGCGGAAGCGGGTACGACGTTATACAAAGTGGGCTCTAAGAAAATCATCCCTGATGTGAGGACGTATGTGGCAATTGACGGGGGGATGACGGACAACATTCGTCCGGCCCTGTATCAGGCGAAGTATCACGCAGTACTTGCCAACCGACCGAATGAGGAATGTACGGAACTTGTGAGCATTGCGGGAAAATGCTGCGAGTCCGGTGACATGCTCATCTGGGACCTGATGCTGCCGCCAACGAATTACGGTGATATCCTGGCTGTGTTCAGTACAGGGGCATACGGGTATTCCATGGCGAGCAATTATAACCGGATACCGAGACCGGCTGTTGTGTTTGTGGAGAACGGGGGATCCCGGGTCGTGATCGAGCGGGAGACGTATGCGGATCTTGTAAGGAAAGATCGATAGGAAAAAAGGAATGGTGGGGTCCATATGGGTTCCACCTTTTTCTATGGGAATGTTTGGATGATTATGGTAATGTAGAGGTAACTTTATCCAATGAATGTGGAGGGTCAATCTATGAATCTCAAATCGATCGGTTCCATGGTGTTGAAATTTGTCTTCGTTCTATTGGGGATCATCCTTCTGACTGGCCTCATCGGTTTATTCAATGAAGGCGTGGATCTCAGCCTGAAACAATATATGCTCAACATTGTGGAGATTTCAATTTCCCTCGTCCATTCTGAATCAATGACCATCACGAATGAATCGAACAACACGTATCCTATGTTCCCGTCCTTCTGGGAGCCGTATTTCTATTCTGTTTCGATCTTTTTGTCGGCCTTTCTTTTAGCCGTCCTCATGGGCATCTTCCTTGCGTACCTCACGCATTTGCTGCCCTCCCGCTGGTCGAAGTTCATCCTAAGGGCGACCAATCTTCTCGAGTCCACACCCGATATCTTCATCTTGATTGTCATTCAATACAGCGTCATCCTCATCCTGAAAGAGACGGGGGTACTGCTGTTTCCGATCGTCGGCTCCCAGGAAAAAGTGTATCTCGTACCGATTGTGACCCTGTCCATTTTACCGACGATCATGTGGTTCCGGGTCATCTATTTACTGGTGTGCGATGAATATGGGAAGCCCTATGTAGACTTGATCAAGAGCAGGGGAATGTCCAAGCATTCAATTTTCTTCATCCATGTCCTGCGGAATATCGCATTCAGTTTATTGAATCATTCCAAATCGATCATTCTCTTTCTCTTATCTTCATTAATAGTGTTTGAGAGATTATTTAATATTTATGGCATCACCCATTTCATCCTCTCATTCTCTCAAATGGACGTGATTTGTTTCAGTTTGATCATGTTTTATCTGCCTGTTTTTATGCTGCTCATCCTCATCAGGATCTTCGTTGATCGGAAAACCGGGCAGAAGGTGGTGATATGATGCTGAAAAAATTGATGAAGAATCCGGCATTTTTAGTGGGGTTTATATTTCTGTTCGGCATGTTTGGAGCAAGTCTTGTTTACTATGTGGGTTGGGGGGATGAGGTGCCGAAGCTGGATCTTATGAAAAATGGGGGAGAGTTTATGAGCCCTCCATACTCCCCGGTAGAGTATCCTCCTCTTGGCACCGACAATTTCAACCGGAATATCTTCCTACTTATCATCGTGGGGGCTAAATATACAATAGGGGCAGCGCTGATCATCACGTTATGCAGGGTATTGCCTTCAGTTTTAATTGGACTGGTGCTTCACTTTTACTTGAAACCGTTCAGGAGGATCATCGATCACATTGTGGATGCCGCAAACTATTTTCCGCCGACGTTATTATCGTTTTTATTATTGAATTGGATGTTGCTTGAGGGGCCGTTATATAATCCTGAGGGATTCCCCTATGATTTTACCGATAAAACCGTTTTTTACCTGGTCATTCTTATCGTTATTTCACTTCCAAGTCTGACACTGCTGTTTACGAATGAGTATGACCGGATCATGGGTCAGGAGTTCATTGATAGTGCAAAAGTGCTGGGTGCAACAAAGCGTCATTACATCAGGAATCATATTCGTCCTTTTATTCTTCCGCAGATCCTGCTCGTGTCGATTCGGGAATTTATGATTATCATGCTGTTGATTGCGCATCTTGGGGTTCTGAATATTTATATAGGAGGGGCCTCATTTGAGGTCGACCTTTTTGACAATCCGTTCCTGATTTCTCTTTCCCATGAATGGTCGGGTCTCCTCGGCGGCTGGTGGCAATTCCTATGGACCACTTATCCGTGGATATCCTTCATCCCTGTCATTTTCTTTACTTTGACGATCCTGTCGGCAAAGCTGATGCTGATCGGAGCAACGCAAGTGGTGGAAACCATGGTGGAATCTTCAACAGATGATTTATCGGCTGATGAATCTGAAACCCGTTGCTTAAAAGATAATGAAATGTTCCAACTTGTGAAAGAGGCGAAGTGAGAGGATAGATCTAATGACCTGGGTTTATAGTATGGAAAATGAAATGAGAAAGAAGGCAGCGTCTGCTGGGATGCTGCCTTCTTTCTTTGTGTTTCAACCTGAGAGCCCGGTTCAAGCGGATAGTGGGTAATATACGTCTATCAAGAAATTTTTTTGCGAATATTTTAGAGGAATTTAGTCTTCTATGAATAGAATAGATAAGATATTTTTTTCGTTAATCCTCTTTGTATCCTACATTGCCATGAATTTCTGTACCCAATTTCATAGATTTATTTCTTACTCTCCCGGAAGCTGGGGCACTCTAGTACTCTTGTCCCGAAAAATAACCCCAATTGAGAAATCCATGATCCCACCCTTACAATTTAATTAACAAACATGAGGTTCAATCGACTTCCAGAGCATACCCTTCAAATTCAATCAAGGAGGCGGTGGCTTACTATTTTTCCCGTAGTCTACCAATCATGCAACAGACGTTGTGACTACATACTTTATTCCTTTTTCCTCACCCAGATTTTACCCTATGCCTGTATAAAGACCTTAATAGAATAGGAGAATGATAATGAAAAAGCTGAACGTGAAACCCCTTCTGGTCGGATCAATCGCAGCCTCTATGATTGCAGGCTCGATGTTCCAAGTGAATGCCCAAGGCGTACCCTCGAAAGACGTAAATCCTAAACAGTCAACCGTTAATGTGAAAGCCAGCATAAAAGGGGAGCATACCATCACCCTCATAACCGGAGACGTGGTGAAAGTCTCTACTTTAAAGGATGGAAAACAGATCATCAATGTGGAGCCGGCAGAGAAAAACGGTGAAGGGGTCAGGGTCATGACGATCAAAGATGAAACCTTCGTCTTTCCGAACTCTGCAATGCCCTATATGTCAGCCGGTAAGCTGGATGAAGATTTGTTTAACATCACAAAACTGATCGAATATGGTTATGATGACAAAAATACGGATTCGGTACCGGTCATTGTCGAATATGAAGAAACGAAAGCGAAATCGATCAACACTGCACCAAAGGGATCCAAGAAAGTACGGGAATTGGAAAGTATCCACGGAGCCGCGCTTTCTACAGAGAAAAAGCAGGCTGAAGTTTTCTGGAATGACGTGACGGTTCAACGTGCTGAAAAGCAAGCAACGTCCCAATTCGATAATGGTGTAGATAAGATCTGGCTGGACGGACGCGTCGAAGCAGCCCTTGAACAAAGTGTACCGCAGATTGGTGCAGATCAGGCTTGGGAACAGGGATATACCGGTGAAGGTGTTAAAGTGGCGGTCCTGGATACCGGGATTGACTCAGAACACCCGGATATTACTGGCCAAATCGACGAGGCAGTCAGTTTTGTCCCCGGTGAAGAAGTAAAGGACGTCAATGGTCATGGAACACATGTGGCCTCCACGGTTCTTGGAACGGGTGCTGGTGACGGGAAACATAAAGGGGTCGCCCCGGATGCCCGTTTGCTGGTAGGGAAAGTATTGAGTGATCAAGGGGTTGGACAGGATTCCTGGATCATCGATGGGATGGAATGGGCATCGGAAAATGCAAAGATCGTCAATTTGAGTCTTGGAAGCGATATGCCGAGTGACGGAACGGATCCCATGGCAGAAGCGGTCAATCAATTAACAGAGGAAAACGGGACATTATTCGTTATTGCCGCAGGAAATAGAGGCGGGGAAGGGACAATCGGTTCCCCGGGAGCAGCGGATTCGGCATTGACGGTTGGGGCCGTGGATAAGAATGATCAGCTCGCATGGTTTTCCTCCAAAGGTCCTCGCTACGGAGATATGGGGCTGAAACCTGATTTATCTGCGCCTGGTGTGGATATTGTGGCTGCCCGTTCCCAGTATTCAAGCGGGGAGGGGTTGTATAAAAGCTTAAGCGGGACATCCATGGCCACACCACATGTAGCCGGAGCCGCTGCGATCCTGGCTGGAAAACATCCGGAATGGGATGGGAAAACATTGAAGCAGGTATTGATGAACACGACGAATAAGCTTGAAGATTACGCACCATACCAGGTCGGAACCGGTGTAGTCGATGTGCCTGCAGCACTGGATTCAAAAGTAAGAGCCACGGAATCCATTTCATTTGGATTTTTCAAATGGCCTCATGATCAGGCTGCTCCAGTTGAAAAGGTGATCACGTATACGAACGAGAGTGATCAGGATATCACCCTTGATCTGGAAGCGACTTTTACCAATGCGGAGGGAAAAGAAGCTCCTGAAGGCATGCTGAATCTCGAGCAAGAAAAGGTTACAATCCCCTCAGGTGGGACGGTAGACGTAAAGGTGACGTTGGATTCGATTCTTGGAGAAGCCGGTTCGCGCTATCAGGGGTTCCTGAGAGCGAAGGAGGATGGAAAGGAACTTATCAGCACAACGATGGCCATGGTCAAGGAGGAAGAACGTTATCCACTGACTTTGAAGGCAACCGATCGTGACGGCTCTAAGGGGCTTGCTTATGTGGTCCTATTCAGTGAGAAGATGGAACCGGAAGCTGTGGCCGTGGATGGAACACTTGAACTTCGATTGCCTCCTGGCACGTATTCCGCCATGTCCCTTATGGATGTCGATACAGAAACAGATCATGCTGGAGTAGCACTGGTCGGTAATCCGGAAGTGAAACTTGACGGACCGAAAACAGTCGAACTTGATGCACGAAAGGCGAAGGAGATCAAAGCGGTCGTTCCAAAAGAAACGGAAGCAAACTATCGACGTATGGAGTATCACCAAACCTTCGGGGATATGCCGATGACAAGTCTTTACCTGATGCCTGTGTGGATTGATAAGCTATATGCTGTTCCGACTAAAGAAGTGAAGAATGGGTACTTTGAGCAACTGACCCGCTGGCGTTTGACGAAACCGGCATTGACCATTGATTTTAAAGGAAAAGAATTGGATGATATCCCATTTGCGGGTAGTACGCGGTTGGATGGAAAGTTCAATCTCTCCACCGTATATGCAGGTTCAGGGAGCTCAGCTGACTTTGCTCGCCTGAAGGCAAAAGGAAAAGCGGTGGTAGTCGATCGAAATGCAGAAGTGAGTGTGTCAGAGCAAGCTACGAATGCTGCCGAAGCAGGGGCAAAGCTTGTGATCATTGTGAACAATGAGGACAAAGAGTTCAGTGTATATGCGGGAACTCCTGACTATACGGATAATCCGGTTGCTGTTGCTGGTATAAGTAAGAGTGAAGGGGACAAGCTCGTCAAAGCGGTCCGTTCAGGCAATGTAAAGTTAAAAGTGGAAGGAACGGTCGATTCTCCATACCTATATGATTTAATGGATGTTCATGAAGGCTCGATACCGAAAGATCTGACCTATGCACCTAAAGGGAAAGAACTGGCAAAAATCGAAACAAACTACAATTCACCTATTGAGACGGATGGAGGGGAATTCCGTTATGACCTTCGTCCACACACGATGGGAGCTGTAGGATTCCTGCAAAAAGTGTCATTGCCAAGCACCCGTACGGAATATGTATCGGCGACAGAAGGCACAGGATGGTATCATCAGGCAAATGTACTTGATGAGGGCTGGCAGATCCGTCAACCGCTTATGTCGTATGCTGGAGGAGAGAAAAATACAGAAAATTGGTTCTCACCTGTAGTCCGTCCAAGTCTCGGAGATGGTTACTGGCCACCGAGAAGACAGGGTAGTTCCCTTCAAATCAATGTTCCTGCATGGGCAGATGCCGGGAAAGGGAACACAGGGGGGACTGAATGGGATGTATCTTTCGAAAACCAGACCTCTCAGTTATACAAAGGAGATACGTTATTGAAAGAAGGAAAAGGACAGGCAATGAATGTTTGGGACATCGTACCGGAAGAACGTACACAGTACCGATATGTCACAGACGCCAAACGGGATGAAACACGTTGGAACACCTCCACCAGAACTCATACAGAATGGACCTTCTGGACAGAAGCTACTGAGAACTGGATGGAAGACCTTCCATTCCTGATCCTTGACTATAAGGTGGATACAGATGTGAATGGAGATGCACTGGCGAACCGTCCAACCAACCTGGAACTTTCTGTAGGTATGGTAGAAAGGGCATTCGGTTATGGAAAGGTAGAAGGCTCCTCACTGGAAGTGTCCTTCAACGAAGGGAAGTCGTGGAAGAAAGTAAAGCTTGACCGTGACGGAGATACATTCAAAGCGGTCATCACGAACCCTAAGAATGCCAAGAGTGTATCATTGAAAGCCAGTGCCTGGGATGATGAAGGAAACAAAATCAGTCAGGAAATTGTAAAGGCTTATGGATTGAGATAAGAGAGGGACGCACCTCTGATTTTAAGGCAAAACCCAATAGGGACGGACCTTCATTTGCAAAAATGAAGGTCCGTCCCTTTATAGTTGATTCAGCTTCTTTCCAATGTGATCGAAGTAGTTGATCATGAAAGGGTGGAACTTGTTGGCGGTTTTGGTGAAGTGTCTTCTTTTGGACCAGCCGAGTCCGATGGTGCGCTCACAGGTTGGTGTTTTGATCCGGATTTTATGAGGGAAGGGCGTCCGGCGGTTCATCCATGAGATGGCGGGGATGAAGGCAATGCCGAGACCTTGCCTGACGAGGTCCCCGATAACGCCCGGTTCATCTCCTTCGAAGGAAATCACGGGTGTGAAGCCCGCCTGCAAACAGATCTCATCTGTCAGGTTCCTGAGGCCGTAGCCTGTGTTCATGCTGATGAACGGTTCATCCTTCACCTCAATCAGATCGATTTCCTCCCTGTCTTCCAACCAGTGACCAGGAGGGACGATGAGGAAGATCTCCTCTGTCATCAACGGCTCCCATACGATCTCTTCATCCTCTTCCAATGGAATGGAAGAAATGCAGTAATCCACTTCACCATTTTTTAACTGCTCTTTCATTTTAGACATCGAGTGTACGAATTGTTGAAAACGGACATGGGGATGTTCCTTCAAGAACGATCCAACCAGTTCAGGAAGTACCCGTGGAATCGTGACGGCCATCCGGATGGTATCTTCCTCGAGGTTCATCGCCTCCATAATCTCTCTTTTTCCTTCGTAGATCTCCATAAATATGCGTTCCACCCGGTTAAGAAACAGTTTACCAAAGCGGTTCAGTTTGATTTGTCGGTGCTGTCTTTCGAATAAGGGAACCCCCAGATCCTCTTCCAAGCGGGCAATCGTTTTGCTGAGAGAGGGTTGGGCAATCCTAAGTTCCTCTGCAGCCTTGGTCATATGTTCCAGCCGGGCGACGGTTTGAAAATAGTGCAGCTGCTGTAATTCCATAAGTATTCATCCTTTCATAGATTGAAAGCTATAGATGTATAACTAATTATGTATTATACATTATCATTATATCCACGTATGATAATTGGATGTAAAAGAATATAAGAAGGAGTTTGTTTATGAAAGGATTTGCACTCATATTTCAAGATTTAAAAGCAATGTTAAGCCATAAGCACAGAAGAATCGCCCTCGGCTTTCTTCTTTTAGTTCCGTTGATTTATTCAGGATTATTTCTGTCAGGTTATTGGAACCCATACGGTAAGCTTGATCAATTACCGGTAGCCGTCGTCAATGAGGACGAGGGAGCGGTGATGGAGGATGAACCGATAGAGGCGGGGAAGGATTTTGTAAGGGAACTGAAAAAGTCAGAAGATCTGAATTTTAAGTTCGTTTCCTCTACTAAAGCCAAAGAAGGTCTTGAAGAAGGAACGTATTATATGATCGTAACGGTCCCTAAAGACTTCTCGAAAAAGGTGAGCTCCTTAATGGATGATCATCCAGAGCCTGCTGAACTTATGTATACGGATAACCCCGGGAAAAACTTCGTAGCCTCCCAGATCAGTTCGAGTGCTACAGAAAAAATGAAGAGCAAGCTGTCTGATAGCATTTCAAAGTCATATGCGGACGGCGTTTTTTCCAAGTTTGAAGAAATGGGTAAGGGGTTAACGAAAGCAAGTGATGGAGCGAGCAAATTGAATAATGGGATTACTGCTGAAAAGGCAGGAATGACCAGTCTTGCAGCCGGGATCAATGGACTCGGAGAAGGATCCCGCGAGCTTCAAGGAGGAAGTGAAAAACTGTCAGACGGTGCCGCTTCCCTTGAAAATGGTCTTCACAAACTGAATTCACGTTCTGCTGAATTAGCCGGCGGAATGAAGAGTCTGTCCCAAGCAGGTGATAACCTGAATTCAAGCTCCGAACAAATGGCTACTCAAACAAAGAAGCTGGCTGACGCAGAGAATGGCCTTGAGCAACAACAATCAGAAGCAAATGTCACGGCTGAGAAACTTGCGAGCGAGCTTCAAACATATCAGGAGTCACATCCAGAGGCGAAAGATGATCCTGAATTTACACGTATAAAAGAGCTTTCAGAACATTTAGCAGCCTCTACATCAGAGGTTGAAAAAGAGCAATCGAACCTTCAACGGCAAACAGAGCAGGTAGCGGATGGGCAGAGTCAGCTCCATGCAGGGCTTTCCCAGTTCTCAGACAAGTTGAACGAGGCATCCGGTGGAGCATCACAACTAGCGTCCGGTACGTCAACGCTTTCTACAGGATTTGCCGACTGGAACCAGGGCTTTACAACCTTGACTGCCGGAATCGGCCGTTTATCAAACGGAAGTGACAAGCTTTCTTCAGGAGCCGGTGCATTAAGTAAGGGAATGACCGATCTTGAATCGGGTTCAGGGGAATTAGCTGACAAACTCGCCGATGCTGCAGAGAAAACGTCAGCGGTTCATTCAACGGAGGAGCTATCGTCCATGTTCTCGGATCCCGTCCTTCTTGTGAAATCCAATGTATCAAAGGTACCGAACTATGGAACCGGAATCGCACCATATTTCTTGTCATTGGCCTTATACGTCGGCGGAATCATGGCAGCGAACATACTGCCTCTTGGCAGGCGCAATGATCTTCGCGTGAACGGGACGACCCATTTCATCAATAAATGGGGATTGGTATTTGCCATCGGATCGATTCAGGCGCTCATCGTCGACGCAGTACTTCTCTTTGGCTTCCATTTAGAAGTCGTCAATACACCGCTGTTCATTCTATCAAGTATCATCGTGTCTTTCACATTCATGACCTTTATCTTCATGCTGATCACCGTATTCGGATTCGTTGGGAAGTTTTTGGCTGTCACATTCCTTGTCCTTCAGCTGGCAACTTGTGGAGGGACGTTCCCTCGAGACTTGAATACACCGATTTTGCGCCTCATCGGGGAGAACTTACCGATGGCTCATTCGTTGAGCAGCTTCCAGGAAGTCATTACATTAGGTGACTTCACGCAGCTTGCGCACCAGCTGTGGATCCTGTTTGCCTACTTGGCTGCGGCCGGCGGTATCGCCTGGTTCACCACCCATATGCAGCATTCGAAAACAGTCGAAGTCGCGGAATGATTATAAAAAATGCCTGTCCCTGATTTATAGGGACAGGCATTTTATTATTAAGCTAAGGCATCCATTACATACTTCTTCGTCACTGCCTGATAAAATCCGGCCTGGACCGTCAAGACGGATACAATCATGACATTAAGGACTTTTGAAAGGTTATCCTCGGCAATCCCGTCAAACGTTTCCAGCATCACTCGGCATTCTTCCTTGATGAAGTCATCAATATGCTCGTTGACTGAACCATCCGCCGTTTTGATGGAAGGGAGGGATCGATGATGGATCTGATCGAAGACTGAGGCATAAGCAAGATATAGATCCGTGGGATTGACGATATCATCTGTGCGGTCCTCGATATTATTGAACACGAGAGTCAGAACCTTACGGATGGATCCGAAATCAAGCGTCGCTTTGAGGTCTTCGACGATGAAAAGCATGGCAGCCTGTTCAGTGGTGTACTTTTTACCGAGTTGGGGTGAACCGATCAATCCCCTTACATCCCGCTTCACCCAGTTCTGGACGGTGCTTTGAGGAAAGTTGGTGAATTCGATCAGATTTCCCAGTGACACGATCTCTTTGAGGGAAAAGCCTACTTCGCCTTTGGCGGGTTTGAGTATTTTTTGAAGTATTGGTGGAAGTTCGTCTTTATGTAAATCCCCCCACACATCGTAAAGTGCTTGGTGTGGGGTCCTGCTTGTAGTGCCGTTCAGAGAGAGCAGCAGGTCGGCCATATTTTTGCGTGTCAGTTTAAACGTTTTCATCGTGATTACCCCGTCTCATTTGCAAATATCTCCTTCTATACTACTGGTTAGGTGGAGGCTCGTCAATTTCACCTTTTGCTTGTATTTTACCGATGAAGGATTTATAATAGTATCAGATACAGGTTCATTTGAACTTGAAATAGGAGTGAGAATCAAGATGGGGAAACGTATATTTTACTTCCTGTTAACGAACGTATTAGTACTACTGACAATTAGTATCATTTTTTCCGTCACAGGAGCGGGGAATTATATCACTGCTTCAGGCGGAATCGATTTAGGGGCACTGCTTGTATTCAGTGCAATCATCGGTTTTTCCGGATCGTTTATTTCTTTAGCGATGTCACGTTGGATGGCGAAGAGGATGATGGGCGTCCAGGTGTTGAATCCGGATGGCGCTTTATCTTCTGAGGAACGTGCCGTAGTCGAGAAGGTCCACCGCTTATCAAGAGCTGCAGGGCTCACGCATATGCCGGAAGTGGGAATCTATCATTCTCCTGAAGTGAATGCCTTCGCAACAGGTCCTTCAAAGAAGCGCTCACTTGTGGCCGTTTCGACTGGATTGCTTCGTGAAATGGATGATGATGCGGTGGAAGGCGTCATCGCCCATGAAGTGGCCCACGTTGCAAACGGGGATATGGTGACGATGACGTTGCTGCAGGGTGTGGTCAACACATTCGTTGTCTTCCTGGCACGGATCGCCGCGTGGATTGCGTCGCGTTTTGCAAGGGAAGAAATGGCACCGATCGTGCATTTCATTGCCGTGATCGTCTTCCAGATCGTTTTCTCGATCTTGGGAAGTCTGGTTGTCTTCGCTTATTCCCGTCATCGTGAGTACCACGCTGACAGAGGTGGAGCGGACCTTGCCGGTAAGGACAAGATGGTTCATGCCCTTCAAATGTTAAAAGCTTACTCAAGCCGCATGAAGAGGGAAGACGACACTGCGATTTCTACGTTGAAGATCAATGGACGACGTAAATCGGCGATGTTTTCGACTCACCCGGACTTGGATGAGCGGATTAGTCGTTTGCAGGCAAAATAATAGATGATGAAAAAGGTGTCTGATCCCGTTAGTGGGGTCAGGCACCTTTTTATGTATTCTCATGACAAGATCAACCTTTTCCCCTCACCGTGACCATTTGTCCAAGCTATGAATATTTTACTAGTAAAGGAGGGAATAAAACATGGCAAAATCTAGTGATTATTTAATAGCATTGGATGATGGTCACGGTCTTGAGACAGTAGGTAAACGGACGCCTTACATTCCGTCGATTGGAAGGCAGATCCGGGAAAATGAGTTCAATGAGAAAGTTACCTTATTTTTAAAATTGGAATTGGAGAGATGTGGATTCCGGACGATGTTAACGGCTCCGACAGATGCAGATACTCCGCTTCAGGCGAGAACGGATATCGCGAATTCCATGGGTGCGGCTGCATTGATTTCCAATCACTATAATGCCTTCGATGGAAAGTTTGACGGCCCCGGGAAGGATGCAGAAGGGCATTCGCTCCATGTATATTTCAATGATGGAATGGACCTGAAACTTGCTGAGAATATTGCAAAGTACTTGAAACAGGGGACGAAGCAAGTGTACCGGGGAATCATTGAGCAGAATCTTCATATGACGAGGGAGTTCAATGGGCCGGCGGTTCTTGTAGAGAATGGCTTCATGGATAATGAGAGGGAAGCGCTGCTCATGATCAACGAGGATTTTCAACGTGAGACGGCAAGGGAGCAGGCCCTGGGAGTATGTGATTACTTCGGGGTGTCTTATGTGGCTGCAGGTAACGGCGGAAACGTCGGGTCCCCTCCCGCTTCCGATGGGGCAAGCAGCGGGGATATTGCCGGCAAACGCGTTGAGAGTATTTACAAAGGAGCGGATGGCCTTGACTTCTACAGCCGGCCGACCTTCGATGATACCTACCGTGCAGGAATCTTGAAGTACGGGGATGGATTTCCGACGATTGTCCGGAAGCTTAAGGTGGAAGGTGCTGATATGTATGAAGTCATGAACTCCAGGGACTATGTGTTTTATGTGACGGCATCACCGAAATATGTGAAGGTGGAAGGAAGCGGACAGCCGGGGGGAACTGCCTCACTTGTTCCATCTTCTGGAGGGCCGGTTGCCATTGGGGAAATCACCATCATGGGAGTCGCGAATGCCGCCCTCATACAAGACCGCCCGGACCGCCTCGCATCAAAAGATCTGGGTACCATCCGAAAAGGACGGACCATCCCCGTCACGGGCTCCGTCAAAGGGAAAAACAGCAGCTCAGGCTATTGGGAAGTCGCCTACAATGGAAGAAGAGCTTATATCACCGGAAAATTCGGACGTTACAAATCCTATTAAACTATTTACACAGGTAAGGAGCCTTACAATCAAGGCTCCTTCTTTGTGCTAACTGCCGCCAGGTCCCTGTTGCATTCCGCCTCCATTTTTAATAAAGTATAGAGTTAGAGAGCAATTTGAAGGAGGACGTAAACATTGTCGAATATCAAACCAGAAACGATGGTTGCCACTATAGAAGAGTTAGATCAAAAGGGTTCCGGCCAGGCTGTGATCTGGCGTGAGAATGAGCTTGGGAATCCGAAAAAGCTGAAGCTGACGATTCCTCAGACGCTGCTAGGGGAAAAGGTGAAAGTGACAGTCGACCAGCCGGAACGAAGAAGACGGAAAGTGATGGCGGATGAAATACTGGAACCGAACCCAGAACGCATTTCTCCACCTTGCCCGCATTTTGACCGATGCGGAGGTTGTGTGTGGCAGCATTGGGACTATGAAGGTCAGTTGAAGCACAAGACGGATCACGTGAAGGAAGCTCTGAAGGAACAGGGGTTTGATCCCGCACTTGTCCGTAACACGATGGGTATGGACAACCCTTGGCGTTACCGGAATAAAATGGAGTTTACCTTCTCACCGGAGGGAGCCCTCGGCTTGCATGAACAGGGGAATTTCAGAAAGATCATTTCTCTTGAAACGTGCCTGATCGCAAGTGAGGAAATGGTGGAAGCGACGATGGAAGTCGCTGATTGGGTGAAGGATCATCATTTACAAGGGTATGACAAAGACAAGCATGAAGGATTACTGCGCCACTTAATGGTCCGCCAATCGTTTGCGACAGGCGAATTGATGCTTGCCTTGTTCGCAACGGAAGCACCTGATTCTCATCCGGAGGCCGTTCGGGACCTGGTCAAGCGTGTCGGCGAGAAATTCCCTCACGTGAAAAGCTTATTATGGCTGGAAAACACGGCATGGGCAGACCGTACTCAGGCGGAGGAGATCCATCTGTTGGACGGGCGTGATTTCATCTATGACGAAATGGACGGCTACCGTTTCCGTCTTTGGTTTGACACGTTCTTCCAGACGAATCCTACCCAGGCACAGAAGCTCGTGGACCTGGCGATTGAAATGAGCCAGCCGAAAGAAACGGAAAAGATGATCGACCTTTTCTGTGGGGTAGGGACGTTTTCCCTTCCATTCGCAAGCCGGGTGGGTGAGCTTGCAGGTATTGAAATCGTGGAAAGCTCCATCGAATCGGCGAAACGGAATGCCGATGATAACGGGATCTCAAATACTACATTCCTTGCGAAGGATGCGAGGAAGGGAATCGATCAGATGCTTGAAACGTTCGGCCATCCGCAGCTGTTGATGCTGGATCCTCCGCGGTCCGGTGCAGGAGGTAAGGTAATGAGAAGGATCGGACGCGCGAAACCGGAGCGGATCGTGTACGTTTCATGCAACCCGGATACATTCGCGACGGATATCAAGGAGCTTGAGCCATTCGGCTACACCCTTGATGCCGTTCAACCTGTTGACCTGTTCCCCCATACAGTGCACGTGGAATGTGTCGCGACACTGACATTGAACTCATAAAAGGAACCAAACCGGTTCCCTTCGAAGAAATCCCTGACGCTATAATCAGCGTCAGGGATTTTTCAATGCTGAGAGGGACGGACCTCCCATTCATGCTTCAACCAAGCATTTTAGTCATGTATAGAGGTCCGTCCCTCATTCGTCACTTTAGTGCCCTTGATTTGTTCGGAATGTTGGTGAGGTTCCATTTGGCACCGTCCCCTTTTGGATCTGTGATACTGACGATCGGGGCGACTTTGATCATCCCGGAGAGCGTGTTGCCATTATACTCGAAATCGAGGTAGCCGATGTTGTGGGCGATGTCCTCTCCCCAGAAGCCGTAGATTTCCTGAATCTTGGATTTTTGGATGGCGGGGTTAAAGAGAACCTCCAGTTTGTAGCGGGATTGCGGATTGACCCGGTCCACTTTGATTTGAAAATTCCCTTTATCGTCCACCGCCCCGGTGCTTTCCGTGACATATTCATCGGTTTCTTCTCCCTGCCAGTTGATGACCCTGGCGTAGGATTCCATTTCACCATAATCTTTAAGGCCGGCAAATAGGATGCTGTCCTCTGGAAGATTGGATTTCCCTTCCACGATTAGTTCTTTTCCTTGAAGGGAGACGGTCCCGCTCATTTCAATCCTGACCCCGGATGGAGCTTCTTGTCTTTGAGGGAGTTCCGTTGCCATTTCAACCCTGCATCCGGTCAGTACGATGAGAATGGGAAAGAGGATCAATAATAGTTGATTTCTC
This sequence comes from Rossellomorea vietnamensis, assembly GCF_001305855.1. Lineage (GTDB taxonomy): Bacteria > Bacillota > Bacilli > Bacillales > Bacillaceae_B > Rossellomorea > Rossellomorea vietnamensis_A. The sequence continues at coordinate 143,536 of NZ_LIXZ01000004.1, forward strand.
AATGCGATTCCTCCCTTGAGCGGTTTGTAAACGTGAATGGATCATCAAACATGGATGAAGGTGGAGTCTGTTTGGAAATGGGCTTTGCCTCGCCGACAGGGAGGTTATCTTCAAGGAGAACCTCTTTTAAGAATCTGGTCACTTCATTGATGCAAAAGATGGAGATCGCAAAAAATAGTAGTGGGGTAAGCACCAGCCATGTATGCAGAAAGACCATCTGAATATTGATGCTCATCGTCGCCGCCCATTCATTTGTATAAGAGAAGTATTCAGGTATGTGCTCCATGATTCCGAACTCCGCTATCTTCAACCCTCCCAAACAGATATGCAGAACCCCAAGTTGAATGAGAAGGTAAAGGGTCTGTGATATTTGCTCTGAAAACATGACAAGGGCATGACGGCTGAAATGTGGACGCAGGTGCCGCTTGATTATATAGTATTTCGATGCCCCGATTTGTCTCGATACACTAACGAAATCATTCTTTAAATACTCCTTCATTTCTTCCCCCATATACAAGCCAAGAGAAGGGATCACGATGATGGCGATCACGAAAACCTCAATGACCAGAAACCGGAATGAAAACATGGCCTCTGCTTCAAAGGCAAGCTGCAGGGGAGTGAGGAGAACGAAAGCAATGATCGCAAGGGGGATAAAGTTGAATGTATCCCCGATTCCCTTAATCATCTGCCTGGCCCAATCAGGGAGAAAAGCATACACAATCCCGAACGCGAACCCACCGGCCATGCGGAGGAGTGCGATGATCATAGCCGACAGCAAGGTATATTTCGCACCGGACAATAGTAAATAAAATAAATTCCGTCCGAGTTTGTCACTTCCGAGGGGCTTCATTTCCTCCATCGTATAAGGGGGATCTGCGATGATCTTCCCTGCATCATCCTTTAAATAAGGGGGACCCGGTTCCAGTAGCTCCGGATAGACGGCGGGCACGATGAAGCTTGCTGAGACCAGAACCAGAAGAAAACCTAAAGGCAGCCAGAAGCGTGGTGATGTAAGCACTCTCATGAACTGACCTCCTCTCCCGATAACCATTTCTTTAGAAAAACGGCTCCCAAAGTAAAAATAAGAAAAAACGGTATGTAAATCATCAGCATCCCGACGAAAAATGCACTTGGCGTATTCCTTGAAACATCGAGAAGTACATTCATAAATCCGTTGATATTAAAAAGGATTTCGATGATCAACAGATTTGAAAGCATCAAAAGAAAAATCGGTTTAATATGGAAATAAAAGTGAAGCCATACATTTTGAAATAAGTGAACCCATATTGTATAGGCTTTTGAGAACCCCTTAGAATACGAGTACTCCACGTAAGGCTTCTCTTCTTCTTCCCGAAGCTGAAATATGAAATGTTTTGTTAAAAACGCAATCGGCATTATGCTAAGACAAATTATTGGAAGCAGATAAATTTTTTCATCGCCGAGAGTATAAATGTCAAATAGCAAAATATCCGTTTTCTTGAAAAACCAGATGATAAACAGCTGGATGATCACAATGATCATGACGTCGGGAAGGGAATCCAGTGAGTCGAGTAAACGGAAGCAGATTCGATACACCCTCTTTGGGAGAAACATAAACAAATAGCTCACAAGGGAGGATGTGATGGCAGCCAGGAAAAAAGCCAGAACTAAAAGTGAGAATGAGTAACCGAACAATTGAAAAAATAACGGGTAAAGCGAATAGCTTTTGTAGTCCATAGGATCCCCGACTTTGAAGATGATAGAAGTGGGATGAAGCATTTCACGTCCGATCTCCTGAAGGGTTTGAAGATATTTCCCCAGCATGATGACTAATTCAGTATCGTATGCAAGGAGCGAGCCCGCCCCACTGAAAAGGTATAGACCGATACATGTAAGTAGGAACTGAATTGGTAGACCGACGACCTGGAATCTTTTCAGTAGAAACGCCCCCTTATCTTTTAGCCCAATTATAACGTTTTGTGACAATGATTTCAAAATAATTTAAATTTTTACAATTGTGTTAATCCCACGGGTGTTAGCCGCTTGTATAGTAATCCCATCTGATGAAAAACCTATTGGTATACATACATAGGAAAGGATGGTTGAATGAAAGACGAGCATTTATTGACCCAAACGGTAGCCCATCACCAACAAAAGAAGCAGGAGAAAAGGGAAGGAACGAAGCTCAGCTGGTGGCAGCTTTCCCTGATTGGGATCGGATCCGTCATCGGGGCAGGATTCTTTCTGGGGACAGGGTTATCCATCAAGACGGCCGGACCTTCCATACTCATCGATTACATCATCGCCGGAGTGACGGCATATTTCGTATTTAGTGCCCTGGCGGAAATGATTACGAATGATCCACAAAAGGGGACGTTTCGAATATACGCGAAGAAAGCATTCGGACATTCTTTCGGGTTTGTCTCAGGGTGGATGTACTGGCTATCTGGCATCCTGATCATGTCCAGTGAAATCGTGGCGTTATCGACTTTCACTCAGTTTTGGTTTCCCTATGTCCCGTTATGGATCTTTTCCATTCTTTATGCGGCCCTCGGGTTCGGCATCAATCTTTTGGGGGCGAGCAACTTCGGCAAAATTGAATCGGTTTTTGCCGTGATTAAATTATCCACTTTGCTTATTTTTATTGTGTTCGGTGCTCTCCTGTTATTTCACATTATCACGCCTTCAGAGCTTGCGTCTGCCAAGGATGCAGGCATCTCGCCTTTCATGCCTGAGGGAATCAAAGGAACCTGGGCGGCGCTGATTTTTGTGTTTTTCTCATTCGGGGGAATTGCCGTTCTTGGAATCGCCTCCCATGAATTACGGGACCAGAAAGATGTCCCTAAGGCAGGGAAGGGGACATTGTTTTCATTAGTGACGGTATATGTTCTTTCCTTGTTCTTTGTCATGAGCATGGTGTCCTGGACAAAGATCAACGAGTCAGAAAGCCCATTTGTTACGGCGCTCTCGACTTACCACATTCCGTTCCTTGATTCGATTTTCAATATCATCATTATCAGTGCTGCTTTTTCGACGATGGTAGGGGCTTTATTCTCTATCACGAATGTAATGATATCCTTGGCTGTTGATGGGGATGCGCCTAAGGGATTCGCTGAAAAAAATGACCGGGGAGTGGCGGTGAAGTCCTTGATGATCACAGCGGTCGGGCTTGGGGTATCGATTCTGTTTTCCTTCCTTTTGCCCAATGAAGTGTACGAATACATCACGACCGCCGCCGGAGTCATGCTGATCCTGAACTGGGGCGTCATCCTTGTCTCCCATATAAAGCTGCATCCTTCGTATGACGCATCGAATGGAAAATTTAAGATGTTTGGATACCCCTTTACTTCATATGCAGGGATCGCCCTGATTCTCCTTGCGATTTCAGGTGCTCTGGTCCACGCGAATCAACGAATCGGGTTGTTCATCTCACTGGGGTTGATCCTTATGATTTATCTTTCGTATTGGGGTGTTTTCGGCAGGGGCCATAAAGGACATTAGCGGAAAAGAACGGTATAATGAAAGGGAGATAAAAGGGAAATTCACCAAAAAATCATAGAACAACGTCTATGGTTTTTTGTTTTACTTAATGAAAAGGAGGAGAGGACGACAATGGAAAAGAAAACAGGTTGGAATCTCGACACCAGTTATAGAAGTCTTCCGGCAACATTTTTCACTCTTCAAGATCCGGAACCGGTGCGTGCACCTGAGCTGGTTGTTTTAAATGAGCAGGTTGCTGAATCCCTGGGGCTTGATGCAGAAAAACTTGGAGCGGATGTCCTATCGGGCAATGAAATCCCAAATGGAGCTGATCCCCTTGCTCAAGCATATGCCGGCCATCAGTTCGGACATTTCAATATGCTGGGTGATGGACGCGCTGTCCTGATCGGGGAGCAGATCACTCCGGGGGGAGAACGATTTGATATACAGCTTAAAGGGGGAGGAAGAACCCCTTATTCCCGTGGAGGAGACGGTCGTGCGGGACTCGGTCCCATGCTCCGGGAGCACATCATCAGTGAAGCGATGCACGGACTCGGGATCCCCACGACGAGGAGTCTTGCTGTGGTCACTACAGGAGAACCCATCTACCGGGAAACCGAACAGCGGGGTGCGATCCTGACCAGGGTGGCCGCAAGCCATCTCCGTGTCGGGACGTTCCAGTTCGCTTCAAGATTCGGTGAGGTAGATGATCTTCTTGCTCTTGCTGATTATGCCCTCGAGCGCCATTATCCAGAAGGAATCGATGCTCCGAACCGTTACCTTTTCCTACTGAAGGAAGTCATCAAACGCCAGGCTGCCCTTATCGCTAAGTGGCAGGTGGTCGGTTTCATCCACGGAGTCATGAACACAGATAATATGACGATCAGCGGGGAAACGATTGATTACGGGCCATGTGCCTTCATGGATACATATGACCCGAAAACGGTCTTCAGTTCCATCGATGCACAAGGAAGATATGCATATGGGAATCAGCCGCCGATTGCGGGATGGAATCTCGCACGCTTTGCCGAAAGCCTGCTTCCGATCCTTCATGACGAACAGGAAGAATCTTTGAAACTTGCACAGAATGCGGTACTGGAATTCCCTAAATTGTATGAGAGTCATTGGCTGAATGGCATGAGGGCGAAACTGGGATTATTCAATAGTGAAGAAGGAGATCGTTCCCTTGCTGAAGATCTATTGGTACTGATGAATAAGCATCAGGCAGACTTTACGAATACATTCCGGAGCCTGACACTGGGGCGTGAAGAATCAGACTTGTTCAAGACTCCTGATTATGCGGTTTGGAAAGAACAATGGAAGGAAAGGTTAGGGAGACAGGACGAGACGATGGAAGCTTCCCGACAGCGGATGCGCACGAGCAATCCGTCGGTCATCCCTCGCAACCACAAGGTCGAAGAAGCGCTCAAGGCAGCAGTCGAAGAGGATGATCTCACTATCATGAACGACTTGCTTGCAGTTCTGAAAGATCCGTACGCTTACTCTTCAGACCAGGAAGAGTATTGCGCACCTCCAAGTCCGTCTAACCGTCCGTATCGTACCTATTGTGGAACGTAAAGAAGCGGGTTTTCGGCAACTCTAGAACCAAAATGGAAAGGTGGAACGAAACATGAAGGCTGTTCAAGTTACAGGGTATGGAGATGTCGACATGCTCGAAGTAGTGGATATTGTAATTCCGCCCCCAAAAAAGGGAGAGGTCCTTGTCAAAGTGAAAGCGTGTGCCATCAACAATACAGAAATCTGGATGAGAGAAGGCGCCTATGGAACAGAAGAAAAGTCAGGCTGGCGTCCTGAAGGTGTCCAGTTCCCACGGGTTCCCGGATCGGATATCACCGGTGAAATAGTAGAAGTGGGTGCCGATGTTTCTGAAACCCTAGTGGGGAAATCTGTTGTTCTTTTCCCATTCACTTCAAGCGGCACGGAAGGTAGCGAACATATATCAGATGATATGTCATTCATCGGTTCCGAATATGACGGCGGATATGCAGAATACGTCGCATGGCCTGCAGAACTCTGTTATGACATGCCTCTCTCCACGTATGAAGAAAGTGCCGTGTTTTCCGTCAGCGGTTTGACGGCATGGCATATGGTGGAACAGATCCAGGCTCAGCCTTCGGAAACGATTGTCGTCACCGGTGCCAATGGCGGTGTGGGATCATTGAATGTTCAAATTGCCTCCAAAGTATTTGGATCAAAGGTCATTGCCATAGTGGGTGATTTGGCTTTAGAAGAGAAGATGAAAGAACTCGGGGCCACACACGTCTTGTCCTATAGGTCGGCGAACCTTGCCGAGGAAATCGTTGAAGTAAATGGAGGTCCTGTCGATTCGGTGTTGGATGTAGTAGGGGATGCACTGTTTGAAACATCCCTTGAAGTCTTGAAAAAAGGCGGCAAGTTTTGCATATCCGGATCCGCCGGTGGTCAGAAAACTCAACTCGATTTCAGAACCCTCTATTTAAAACATATCACGTTCTATGGTTCGGTCTTAGGGACAAGAGAAGAGTTCAAACGTATGCTTGGTGCGATCTCCGAAGGGAAAATCAAGCCGGTCATTGACCGGACGTTTTCACTGGAACAGGCGGGTGAAGCACAAACCTATTTTAAACATTCAGGAAAACTGGGGAAGATCGTCTTACTTCCCTGATATATATGCAATAAGCTCGGAGTCATATGTGATTCCGAGCTTTTTTGCTGAATAAAAGGATTGAACGGGGGATAAGCCGAACTATACACATATAGACTTAAAAGGGGGCGGTTCATGATGAAAAAGATTACCGAACGACATCCATTTAAAAGAGGACTAAAATCGTAAAGGGGTTTTGTATGTGAAGCAGGCATTACTTGTCATTGATGTGCAACAGGAACTAGTGGAAGGAAACGAGAAAGAGCAGGCGGTTTTTCAAAAAGAAAAACTGATCGAGACCATCAACAGCGTGATCACGCAAGCAAAGGAAGCGGATGCCCACATCGTCTTCATCAGGGATAAAGACGTCGCTGGCGGTACCGGTGAAGGATTCGAGGTGCATCGAGGCATTGAGATTCCGGAGAATGCAGAGGTGTTTGATAAGCTCGCCACCAACTCGTTTTACGGGACGCCGTTACTCTCATTCTTAAAAGAAAAAGAGGTGGGGCATCTCGTGATTGCGGGCTGTCAGACAGAGTACTGCATCGATACGGCTGTCCGCTATGCGACGGTGAGCGGTTTCGATGTGACCCTGGTGGCTGATGGGCATTCCACCAAGGATTCTCAAGCCTTGAAAGCTGAGCAAATCATCGCCCATCATAATGCCGCACTGAGAGGTCATTACAATGTGGATCATTTCTCGGATGTGAGGCCATCCAATGAGGAACTGTTCCAGCCAAAGCATGATGAGTATCGAAAGGAATATGGAATGTAGAAAGAGCGGGCCCATTTCATTTGATGAAGTGGGCTTTTATTATTCCCTAGACAGGCTGTGTTTGACAATCAATATTCTTCCAGTTAAAATATGAATGTATTCATAAATGAACGTATTCATATTTTTGTATTCAAAGGAGCAATGAACATGGCAGGACTACGTGAAGATAAGAAACGGCAAACGCAGCTGAACATCATGGAATCAGCGAAAAACATCTTCTCTCAAAAGGGATTCGAAACGGCTTCCATGGTTGAAATAGCGAAGGATGCCGGGGTGGGTACCGGGACCATCTACAATTATTTCCCTTCTAAGGGAGCTTTGCTGCTGCGGATCTTCACTGAAGAAGCGGAGGAAATGAAAGAAGCACTGCAAGACCCTTTTTCCTCACAAGAGAGTGGGGATCTCGTAGAAAGTGTGATTGGGGCCATGCAGGGTTTTGCAGAGTTTTTTCAGCATTATCCGAAAGCATTTTGGCGGGAGTTGTTTCATGTGATGACGGGGGAAGTGGAAGAGAGCATCCGTCTTAGACAGGGGTTATTAGGAATCGATGAAGAGATGATGAAATGGGTCATGTATATGATTGAGAGCCATTCAGATTGCTTTGTCGTCGAGGTTGATCCACAGGAAGCAGCTTATGCCATCTATAGTGCGGCCATGTCCGACACAATGTTGTATATGTATAACGAAGAGATGGATCTCAAAGCATATAAGGAACAACTGGCGAGGCATATCCGATTTTTATTCGAAGGAAAAATGAAGCCTGGAAAGAAGGAATGAACATGAGCATTCTGCGAATAGAAGGAGTTCATAAATCCTATGAGAGTGGCGAAATGATATTTCAAGCCCTGACGGATATACGTGTAAGAGTGGAGAAGGGTGAGATTGTCGTCATTCTCGGTCCATCGGGTTCCGGGAAGTCCACGCTGTTAAATGCGATCGGCGGGATTGATGTGGTTGATTCCGGAAGTATTATCGTCAATGAGAAAGATATCACCCAATTGACTGATCGGCATCTTGTGGATTATAGAAGGGAAGACGTAGGCTTTGTCTTTCAAATGTATAATCTGATCCCTAATTTAACGGTCTATGAAAACATCGAATTAACGGGAAATATCAGTCGGGGGGCATTGTCTATTTCAGAGGTGATTGACGCCGTGGGGTTGTCGGGGATGGAGGATCGGTTTCCAAGGGAGTTAAGCGGTGGACAGCAACAGCGCGTTTCGATTGCCAGGGCTGTCGTGAAAGCTCCGAAACTATTATTATGTGACGAACCGACGGGAGCCCTGGATTCCGGGACATCGAAAGAGATTCTGCAGCTGATCGAAAAAGTGAATAAAGAGTTTAACACAACAGTCCTCATCATTACGCATAATCAGGCAATCAAAAGCATGGCGAACCGGGTCATCACACTGAAGGATGGGAAGATAGAGTCCGACTTTGTCAATGAACATCAAACCTCTGCTGAAGGGGTTGAGTGGTGATGCCTCTTCGGAAAAAACTCTTTCGGACCATTATGGAAAAGAAGGCACAGTTTTTCTCTGCGTGGTTTCTGATTGTGATCAGCTCCATTGTGTTTTACGCATTTACCGCAGCCGGAGCGAATCTCATTGAAAACTTAGACCTATTCTTCAAGGAGAATAAGGTGGAAGATGCTCAATTCATTACACAACAGCCTTTGAAAGATATCACAGGGATTGAAAAAAAGAATGGGGCAGAAATTGACGAGAGGTATGTCGCGGATGTTTCATACGGTAAAGATACAACACTCAGGATCTTGGATGCCGCTGAAGATGTCAATCTCCGTTCTGTCGTTGAAGGGGAAAACTTGTCCTCAGAGAGGGATATTTTAGTAGATAAAGGTTTTGCTAAAGCACATGACATTTCAATTGGAAACGAGGTAGAACTGGGAGGGGAAACGTTCCGTGTTACAGGATATATGGCGATCCCCGATTATATCTATCCATTAAAGGATGAATCAAGCTTCCTTAAAAATCCGGATGCTTTCGGTGTCGCGGTCGTGAAACAATCCGTTATCTCAAAGTGGGAAGATCATCAAGTTTATTATAGTGTCCGCTTTGCACATACCTCCCCGGATGAACTGAAGAAAGAAATCAATCAAACGAATCAGATTATCAAATGGACGGATAAAAAAGATAATAATCGCATCTCCTTCATCAAAGGGGATATTGCGGGCGTCAAAAAGATGGGACAATTTCTTCCGGTAGGCATTTTGTTCATTAGTATGGTGATCATCCTCATATTGCTTTGGCGCTTAATGAAAAGGGAATATGTACAGATTGGTACATTGTATGCCCTTGGCTACAGGAAAAGGGAGATTATCCGTCATTATCTCTCATATGCCGGAATTCTTGCCATCACAGGAAGTGTCGTGGGAACGATTCTTGGCTGGCTATTCCTGCACCCATTGTTATCAACATTTGCGGCGTATTATAATCTGCCCGTTTTAGAAGTGAAACCACATGTGGGATACTTACTTACAAGCTTATTATTACCACTTGTTCTCTTTACCCCATTAACTTACTATCTGGTTCAACGCGTCTTGAAGATTCCACCCGTAAGTTTAATAAAAGGCGGGGAAAGAAAAGTGAAAGTGAACAGGCTGGAGCGGTTATTTAGGCTGAAGAAGCTGCCGTTCCAAAGGAAGTTTGTGATCAGGGAAATCATGAGAAACCTTCCGAGGCTACTCTTTTTGATCATCGGTGTGATGTTTGCCACATTATTATTGTTGTTCGGATTCGTCACGAAGAACTCGATGGAGTATTTGGTGACCGATAATTTTCAGCAAGTTTACGACCATGAGTATAGTTATCTATTCAATGCTCCGCAGACCGCCGAGCCTGAATCGGGACAGGTCGGAGCTGTGGCCCCTTTTACCACAGAGAAGGAGAGCGTGACGATCACTGGTCTTAAGCCGGATAATACGTCCATTCGATTAAAGGACTCAAGCGGGGAAAAGCTCAGGTTCAATTCAGTCATCATGAATAAATCACTCTCAGATAAACTGGGGATTGGAGAAGGGGATTCGATTCGTGTGAGAAATGAATTGACGGATAAATCCTTTACTCTAACCGTTGATCACATCGCAGAATCGTATCTTGGAAATATGATCTATATGCCGCTGGATGAATTCAACCAATTAAACGACTATCCTAAAGGGAGTTATACGGAGATTTATTCAAACAAAGAACTCACATTACCGAAAGAAAAGATCGTGTCGACAACTAAATCATCAGAAACAATTGACGGATTCCAGGAAATGATAAAACCGTTGAACTATGGAGTGGCGGCGATTGCCTTTGTTGCCGCCATCATTGCGGTGATCATCATCTATATTTTGATTTCTTTATTAATTGAGGAAAATTCATTTAAAATTTCACTCATGAAGGTTATCGGTTATCGGGAAAGAACGATTATGAATATGATGATCGGTTACAATATCTGGTTTATCATCCTTGGATATGTGATAGGCATCCCGGTGACGCTTCTGTCGATTTCAGCCTTTATGAATTCGATCACCGCAGAGATGAATGTGACGATTCCCGTCATGCTGGATTGGAAGAGTGTCCTGATCAGCTTCGTCATCATTCTTGCATCGTATTATATATCCCTGTGGCTGAATCATCGGAAGTTGAAAGGGATTTCCATGAAAGAAGCGATTAACCGGAGTACGGAATAGAAATGTGGTACGTTAATTGATAATAGGGTACGTGGCATGAAGATTGCCACGTATCCTTTATCTATCATTCAATTCTTTGACAAACTGGACAATAATACAGCCTTCTTGACGCTGCCACCGTCTTCTCGATTTCACTTCCACAGATGAAGCAAGACGCACCTCCCCTGTTAAAGACCCAGTGACGATAATGGGAACGATTTACTCCTTGGTCTTTCATTTTCTGAGCAAGGTCGGGATCATTTGTGATACCTCCAGTTTCATACGACTGCTGTACTAAATTCATGACCGCATGAGCTGCTTTGTCTAATTGATCCTCTGTACAGTCGACGGGCCTGAGAGAAGGGTGTGTACGGGCAACAAACATGATTTCAGATCGCAAATAATTACCGATTCCGGCAATAAAACCTTGATCAAGCAATAAAATCGACCATTTGCGCTTTCGGAATCGTTTGTCCTTCATCCGCTCCGCCAGCTCATTTACGGATACCTCTTCGCTTAAAAGGTCTGGCCCGACTTTTGAGATGAAGGGATGTGATGGCACTTCTCCATCACGAAGAACCTCGATATCCGACGCACTATAGAGAAGGGCTGATTTTTTCTCGTTATGAAGGGCCAATCGGAGCTGGCGGTTTGTTTTCGGGTAATGATATAAGTTTCTGATATACCATTTTCCGTAAAGTTGATTGTGGGAGTAGATGGTGTATCCATTGTCAAAGCGGATGAGCATGGCCTTTCCTTTCGTATCGACTCTTATCACGATAGCCCCCTTCAAGAGATCTTCGTAGTCTTCTAAATGAGGGAAGGCAAAATAAACATCTTCCACTGTTCTATTTATAAGAGCACGCTCAACATTATCGGCTGCTCTTCTGATTTCGGGACCTTCTGGCATGGCAGTTTCTCCTTTTTTACTATAGTTGTTCCCTTTTTACTCCTTCATGTAACCATTGAATGGGCTGGGCAGCTTATCCGTTTCAGGTCTTGACATTATTTCGATATATTGATAAAGTTTAAAAAATTAAAATATTTTCTTATCCAGAGAGGTGGAGGGACTGGCCCTTTGAAGCCTCAGCAACAGGTCTGTTAAGATACTGTGCTAATTCCAGCGGGTGTTTCAAACCCTGATAGATAGGAGCAATCTTTTATTTGTCGGTGACGCACTCGTTCAGGGTGCGTTTTTTGTTTGTTCACCCATTCCTCAATAAATGTAGAAGGAAGGGTGCTTGTATGGAGAACACAGGACATAGTTTCAAAAGAAAGATGAAGACTCGGCATTTAGTGATGCTGTCTCTTGGAGGCGTGATCGGGACCGGGCTTTTCTTGAGTTCGGGGTATACGATCCATCAGGCGGGCCCATTTGGGACGATCCTTGCTTATTTGGTAGGGGCGCTGGTTGTTTATTCTGTGATGCTTTGTTTAGGCGAACTTTCTGTCCATATGCCGGAGACCGGATCCTTTCATAGTTATGCGGCAAAATTCATTGGTCCAGGGACCGGTTATACGGTAGGTTGGTTATATTGGCTGACATGGACAGTGGCATTGGGGTCGGAGTTCACGGCGGCCGGCTTGATGATGCAGCGCTGGTTCCCTTCAATTAGTGTATGGATTTGGAGCGCGGTCTTTGCTGCGTTGATATTTGGACTTAATGCTTTGTCAGTGCGTTTTTTTGCTGAATCTGAATTTTGGTTTTCTTTAATAAAAGTGATTGCGATTGTCGCGTTTATTGTGATCGGGGCAGGGGCGATTTTCGGGTTCATCCCCCTCAGTCATTCAGAGCCCGTTCCGTTTTTCTCGAATATCACACATTCAGGGTTGTTTCCGAACGGGGCATTTGCCATCTTGATGACCATGCTAGCCGTCAATTTTGCCTTTTCTGGAACAGAATTAATCGGAGTCGCAGCAGGAGAAACAGAGAATCCATCAAAATCAATTCCTAAAGCTATCCGCACCACGCTTGTGAGATTGATTCTCTTCTATGTAGGGACGATTGTCGTATTATCTGCATTATTGCCTAGCCAGTCAGCCGGTGTATTGGAAAGCCCTTTTGTCGCAGTGCTTGGACGGATTGGAATCCCTTTTGCCGCCGATATCATGAATTTTGTGATCATAACGGCCATTTTATCAGCGGCAAACTCAGGTCTGTATGCTTCTTCCAGAATGCTATGGTCACTGGCAGATAAACAAACGATCTCGCCGGTTTTTGGCAAATTGACTGATCGTGGAGTCCCACTCAATGCGATAGTGTGCAGCATGCTTGGAGGGGGTCTGGCCCTGCTTTCAAGCATCATCGCACCGGGGACGGTCTATATTGTATTGGTTTCGGTCTCAGGACTCGCGGTAGTCATCGTGTGGATGAGCATCAGTGCAGCCCAATTTCTATTTCGTAGACAGTACATAAGGGAAGGAAACGATGTGAAGGACCTCGTTTATCGGACGCCGTTATATCCATTCGTTCCCATTGCGTCATTCCTGCTTTGTCTCGCTTCCTGTATCGGCATTGCCTTTGATCCCACTCAGAGGATCGCCCTCTATTGTGGAATCCCGTTTATCGCCCTTTGCTATGGAAGCTATTATCTAACTCAATACGTGAAGAAAAGAGGAAAAGATTATGCCGAGTCAACTGAAGCTGAATCCCATTGAAGTGATATTACAAACACATTCCCTGATTATTTTGGATGGGGCATTGGCCACAGAGCTGGAGTCACACGGCTGTGATTTGAACGATCCCCTTTGGTCTGCCCGTGTCCTTCTTGAAAATCCGGAAGCGATTGAGAAGGTTCATGCTGAATATTTCCGTGCAGGAGCCGATTGTGCCATCACAGCCAGCTACCAGGCAACGGTGGATGGTTTTCGAAAGCGAGGAATCCAGGAACCCGAAGCGTTGGAATTAATCAAGAAGACGGTTTATCTTGCCAAGCAGGCACGGGATGACTTCTGGGAGGAAGAGAAGGGAAATACGAATAGGCCGAAACCAATCGTCGCCGGTTCTGTAGGACCTTACGGAGCATACCTGGCAGACGGCTCTGAATATGTGGGGAACTATGATGTAAGTGATCAACATTTAGCAGACTTCCATTTTCCGAGAATCGAAGCATTGGTGGAGGCGGGCGCCGATGTGCTGGCATTCGAAACCATCCCCTCCTTACAGGAAGCAAAGGTACTCGCTTCACTTCTGAAAGAATTTCCTGATACGTGCTCCTGGCTGTCTTTTTCATTAAAGGATGGAGAGACGATAAGTGATGGAACGGGGATTGAAGAGTGCGCCCGCGTGTTCAATGATAATGAACAAATCGCTGCGATTGGTGTGAATTGTGCACCGATTCCTGCCGCCAGTGAAGCGGTAAGCGTACTAAGCAGACAAACAGACAAACCAATCATCCTCTACCCGAATTCAGGTGAGACCTACAATGCTGAAACGAAAACGTGGGATGGGGAGGAAGAGCGTTGCCCGTTTGATGAACAATCAGAAATTTGGTACGGGGCTGGTGCCCGTATCATCGGTGGTTGCTGCCGCACGCATCCGGGGGATATTGAGGCGTTGGCGAAGAGGTGGAGGTAGACCATACATTTATATACAAAAGCCCAAATGGTATATCACTTGGGCTTTTGTATGATTATCGCTACTATTATTGGAGGGGAAATCAGCAAGTCTTTAGGTTACTTCCCGATTTGAGTAATCCCGTATTACAAGCTGCTCCCCTATCGTTCCATTACTCGATCATTCCCACAATTCTTTCGCAAATCTCATGGGTGATCAAAGAATCCCCGATGGAAGGGTCGGTTTCTTGCCCTTTTTCCACACATTGGATAAAGTGATCCACCAGATCATAGAAACCCCGTTTATATAAAGTCGGTTCCCAGTCACCAAAAGAAGAAATGCTCTTCTCTTTGTTATGATAGTGCGTCGTTTCAACAAGGCTGTTGACGACATACTTATGATGTCCGGCAGAGTATTCAATGATTTCTTCCGTCACACCACCATCACGGTTCATGATGCCGACGGCCGTGCAGTCGTCACCGATGAGCTGGATGATGAGGTGATGGAGGAGGTCCCCTTTTTTAAGGAATTGAACCTTTACATCCAACACGTCTGAATCCATCAGGAAACGCAGGGTATCGACGACATGGATGAAGTCTTCGACGATGAATCTCCTTGGCTCGTCCGGTGCTTTGAATCGGTTTTTCTGCATTAATACGAAGTCTGGTTTCCCATGGTCTCTCAGTTCTTTCACTTTGGGAATGAAGCGCCTGTTGAACCCGACCATGGCGATCTTGCCCTTTTCCTTCGCAAGTTGGACGATTCGTTCCGTTTCATGGAAATTCAACGAAATCGGTTTGTCTATGTACACATGAATGCCGTTTTCAAGAAGCGTTTCCGTGATCTGAAAATGGGCCTCTGTAGCGGTACTGACGAAGGCTGCGTCAATACTTGCAGCAATCAATTCCTCTACATTCTGTACCCTTTCTTTGATTCGATATTTTTCAGCCATGCTGAGCAGTGTTTCTTCATTTCTCGTGCAAAGGACCAATTCAATTCCTTCTTTTTTTGATAGAACAGGAAGATAGGCTTTTTTCGCAATATCGCCTAATCCGATAAGACCGATTTTCACAAGATTCACCTCATCTTTTTTCTTTTATTATAGTATTCTACAATAAGATTTCAAATGTAACGCTTTCAATCTGAAAAAGAGGTATTTTCTAAAACACGAACGATTATATAATTTTTAAAATTAAAATTCGTATTTTGATTGATTTAAATGAGAGGGTTTGTTATAGTAACACCGTACCACCATTACATATCGTTACTCGTATATCCTCGGTAATATGGTCTGAGCGTTTCTACCTGGTTCCCATTATAAGAACCAGACTACGAGTTGAAGTATTCGGTTTTCGGCCTGTTTGCCGTCTTTTTCGTTTACTTTGACTATTGAGACCTGGAGGGTAGATGCATTCTGCCATGACAGGTCTTTTTCTTTTGACCGAAATCAACGGGAGCCAATCATCCAGAAAAGGGAGAGAGACAAATGAAAAAGAAAATCGCATCACTCGCAGCAGTATCTGTACTAGGTTTATCATTATTTACGGGGTGCAGTTCAACGCACAAAACGGAAGCGAAAGATAAAAAGGAAGAGCAGCCGATCCTGATTCAGGGACCGATGCCCATTGAAGCTGAAAAATTCGCTGGAAAACTTAAGAATGTGAAGGAAGAAACATCCGGCTCATTCGTTTTTTATAAAGGAACACTGGACGATTACCCGGTCATCGTCGCAAAGACTGGTAAAGGAATGGAGAATACAGCCGCAGCCACGGCAGTCGCCATTGAAAAATATGATCCAGCAGCCATCATCAACCAAGGGACATCAGGTGGCCACGATCCGGCATTGAATGTTTTTGATATTGTTCTCGGTGAAAGAACCGTCAATCTGGGCTCGTTGAAAACCGGAAGCAGAGCAGATGAAGAAGGAATCGATCCAACAGCATGGAAGCCGATGGACCTGATGGCATCTGAAGGAAGTGCCGGGGAAGACCCAGATGCAGAAAAAATCCGTTATTTCGATGGTGACGAGGCACTGCTTGCGGCTGCTAATGCCGTAAAGGACACATATAAAGAAGGCAAGGTGGTCGAAGGAACAATCGGTTCTGCAGACGTGTGGAATAACGAAGTCGACCGTATCCAATGGTTCCACGATAAATACGGAACATCCGTAGAGGAAATGGAAGGGGCAGCGGCGGCACAAATCGCCGGTGCATACGACGTGCCATTCCTTGGAATCCGTATATTGTCTAATAACAAGACGAACGGCGGAGCATACAATCCTGACACAGCTACTGCGAACCAAGGGTATGTGTATGAAGTAGTGAAAGAGTATATTAGAGAGATGGAGTAATTCATCATGAGGGACCGGCCATTAGCCGGTCCCTTTTAAATTGAAAAAGTTTTACTGATTCTGTTAAAGGGAAGAACATATTATACTAGAACGCCGAGGAGGAAACAGAATGAGTAAAACAATTTTCATTACTGGCGCGGGAAGCGGTCTCGCCAAGGGAGCGTCTCTTGGTCTTGCCAAGAAGGGCCACCGTGTCATTGCGACGACAGAACTTACCTCTCAAAAGACTGATCTAATGAGAGAAGCGGATGAACAAGGATTGAATATGGAGGTATTTAAGCTTGATATAACAAATGCAAGGGACCGCGAGCAAATCTCGAAGTATGATTTTGATGTTTTCGTGGCGAATGCGGCTATCAATGAGGGGGGACCACTTGGTGAAGTGCCGATGGACCGGTTTCGTGCCCTGTTTGAAGTGAATGTCTTCGCTACCCTGGAAACGGTTCAGCAGGCGGCCCGAAAGCTCGTGAAGAAAGGAAGCGGGAAAATCGTGTTCATGAGTTCTATGGCCGGGATCTCAGCAACACCATATGTTGGGCCGTATACGGCAACCAAACACGCCATTGAAGGGATTGCCCAAACCTTGAAGTCCGAGCTTGAAGAATTTGGAGTGAAAGTTGCCACCATCAATCCAGGTGCCTTCGAAACCGGATTCAATAAGCGGAGCGGGGAAGAAATCTGGAAATGGTTCGATGATGAGAAGAATTACACGAGAAAAGAAGATATTCTCGAACAGCAGAAGGGCTTGGAAGACCAGTTCGATCCTGAGGATATGATCCAAAAGATGATTGAAATCATCCCTGCTGAAAATCACAAATTCCGTACGGTTTACCCCGAAGAAACGGAAAGACAGTTGAAACAGACTCAGGCAGAGCGTTGGGAAATGGAGATTTAACTCCATTTCAATGAAAGGGAGGGAACCTGGAGAAGGCTCCTTCCCTTTTTGTGTTACAATGATGAAATGCAACATCTCATTTTGTACATCATACGGAGTTGGTCATAATAGAAACGAAAAACTATTTATATACGTATTCATGGGAACCGAACGAAGAATCCCTATGTGCACTGGAAAGACGCACATTGTTTGGGGTGAATTCGGAATCCAGTGTTCTTGAAAGCACGGTGAAAATAGATCCCAGCAGGAGTCCTTTTATTCGGGAGAGGCTTGAAGTCATTTGTGAAGGTTCTGAATTTGAAGAATTACTGAAAGAAATACACCGATTGGAAGCAGTGGATGGATTCAAAGTCGTGTTCGTACAGAATCCCGATGTCGACAGAGTAGGTTTCAAGAAACTGAGAAGAATCGAAAAGGAAGTCGGGCTTCACCTGAAAGGCGAAGCAGAACTAGTCAATCCTGACATCTGGTATGGAGTCCTCAACACAGGTGACCGCTGGGTGTTTGGGCATTATATGAAAAACGAAGCCGTTTGGCTGCACCACGTGAAAAAGCCACATAGTTACTCCACAGCTTTGAGTACCCGTGTAGCAAGAGCTGTCGTGAATATTGCGGCTCCCGAAACGGAAGGGATCAAAATGATCGATCCTTGCTGTGGGATCGGGACGGTACTTGTAGAAGCCTTGTCCATGGGGATTGATATTGTGGGCAGTGACCGCAACCCATTGATCCTCGATGGAGTGAGGGAGAATATCGATCATTTTGGACTCCAAGGGAATGTGTCATTAAAAGACATCAATGATGTATCGGGGAGTTACGATGTCGCGGTCATTGACCTGCCATATAATCTCTGCTCCGTCATAACGGAAGATGAACAACTGGAAATGCTGAAGAGTGCGAGACGATTCGCTGATAAGGTCGTGATCGTGACGTTGGAAGATGTAGATAGCAACGTTGGGAAAGCGGACTTCGATATTATCGACCGTTGTGAAGTAAGTAAAGGAAGATTTGTCAGACAAATATTGGTGTGTTCGTAATGAGTGTGGGAGTTTGTTCCCGCGCTTTTTTTTATGACACTTTTTCACCAAAACAAGAATATATTTCTTTTTGCCAATAATAATAAAGTTAAGTGAACGGTTGGCTGAATGAGAGGAAGTCAGGATTATCAACGGTTCCGGGCAATGAAAACGCATGACATTTTCTCCCTTATGACATTTGTCATGCCCAGCATATGACACCTACTACTAACATGATGATTCCTCTTATCCTATAATGAAATCAACGCCTTAAACGAAGGGAATAATGACATGACAAATATAAAAACGCTGAAAAAAGAAGTTGCTCCTTATGAAAAGTCTACAACGAAGGAAAGTGTATGGCAGATGATCAACACGCTTGGACCATTCTTTCTATTATGGTTCCTTGCGTATCAAAGTCTGTCAGTATCATACTGGCTCGCACTCGTACCAATCGTGATTGCCGCAGGATTCTTGACGAGGATCTTCATTATCTTTCATGATTGCACCCATTTCTCTTTCTTTAAAAGCCGTAAAGCCAATCGGGCAGTCGGAACGGCCATGGGTGTCCTGACACTGTTCCCATTCGATCAGTGGGGACATGATCATGCCGTCCACCATGCGACAAGTGGAAATCTGGATAAACGAGGAACAGGTGATATCTGGACCCTTACCATCGAAGAATATATAGCAGCACCTTTGAAAACACGTTTAGCTTATCGTTTTTACCGTAATCCGTTCGTCATGTTCGTTCTGGGACCGATTTATGTATTCCTTTTGAAAAATCGATTCAATCGTAAAAATGCACGTAAGAAAGAACGCAATAACACGTATTTAGTGAATGTCATCATCGTGGCTCTCATTGCACTGCTTTCTGTCATGCTTGGATGGCAGGAATTCCTGCTCGTACAAGGTTCGATCTTCATGGTTTCAGGCTCGATCGGAATCTGGTTGTTTTATGTACAGCATACGTTTGAAGATTCCTATTTTGAAGAAGACAAAGAGTGGCAGTATGTTTTGGCAGCGGTTGAGGGAAGTTCCTTTTATAAACTTCCGAAAATCATGCAGTTCCTGACAGGGAATATCGGTTATCACCATGTCCATCACCTGAGTCCAAGGGTGCCGAATTACAAGCTGGAACAGGCTCATGTTAACACGGAGCCCTTACAGAATGTACCGACGATTTCACTCGTAACGAGCTTGAAATCTCTTCGCTTCAAATTATGGGATGAAGAAAATAAGACGTTTGTAAGCTTTAGAGGTCTTAAATCCTCAAGGAAATCGAACTCTCGCATTTCTACAGAAGCCAAACCTGAATTATAAACAGAGCCGACTCTCCTTATGAACCTTCATATAAGGAGAGTCTTTACTTGATACGGTGTTAAAAGGAGAGGACGCATATGATTCGCATTGTGATAGCAGAGGATGAAGAATGGGTGTTAGGGACAATAGGCTCGCTCTTGAACCTTGAAGAAGACATGGCAGTAGTGGGGAAGGCGAGGGACAGGGAGCATGCACTGGAACTCATCCACTCCATGCAACCAGACCTCCTTATCCTTAACATCGAACATCTACTGAGGGACGGACCTCTGGAAGTGCTGGAATGTCGACTGCTCGTACTCGCAACATTCCCTAAAGAGGGGAATCTTGAAAAGGTACAGGATGCGGGTGCAGACGGTTACTTATTGAAGGATAGTCCGAGTGAAGAATTGACCTCTTCCATTCGCCGGATGATGGAGGGAACACAAGTATATTCCTCAAAGCTCGTGGAGAAAAAAGAACCTGCATTATACGAAATCCCCCATGCATCCGGACCGGTGAAGAAGAATTATTTTACGATGATCATGGATAAGATGAAGCATCCGACAGGGTGATTAGGTTGGTCAGTCAGCTCCTCACAGAATCTCAGTGGGGAGTTGGCTCATTTTTTTGGTTTTTTTGTCATCATCTGAAACGATAAAAGGAAGTCAGAAGGGGATTCCCTTCTGACTTCCTTTTTTATTAGAAAAATACATTCAAGATATAAAAGAAGATGGCGGCGAGACTTGCCGAGATGGGTAATGTGATGACCCACGTGATCAACATTCTTTGAGCCGTTCCCCACTTTACACCTTTCAATCTGTGAGCGGAACCCACACCAAGGATGGAAGAGGAGATGACGTGTGTCGTACTGACAGGTAAGTGAATCGCCGTTGCACCAAAAATGACGGCTGCACCCGTCAAGTCTGCTGCCACTCCATTTACCGGTCGGATCTTCATGATCTTTCCACCGACGGTTTTGATGATCTTCCATCCGCCGATCGAAGTCCCGAGTCCCATGGCCGTGGCACAGGAAACCTGAACCCACGTCTGTATATCATCGGAGGTTTGATAATTGTTCACGATCAGGGCCATGGTGATGATCCCCATCGCTTTTTGCGCATCATTTGTTCCATGGGTAAAAGATTGAAGGGCCGCGGTCGCAATCTGGATCGAACGGAAATTCCGGTTCGTTTTCGCCAGGTTCCGATTCTTGAAGACGACTTTGAATATGCTATAAATGATAAAACCAATTACAAAAGCCAAAATAGGTGAAAAAATCAACGCCTGAATGATTTTGATGAACCCTTTATAATTCAGTGCAGAGACACCTGCCGCCGCAATGGCAGCCCCTGCAATCGCCCCTATCAACGCATGGGAGGAACTGCTTGGTATCCCGTAATACCACGTCACTAAATTCCATGTGATCGCTGCAAGAAGCGCTGCCAGGATGACAATCGTCCCGTTCTCCAGGGAAAAGGGGTCGACGATGTCCTTGGTGATCGTTTTGGCGACTCCTGTGAAAGCGAGGGCACCAGCGAAGTTCATGACTGCTGCCAGGATGATTGCATGCCGAGGCTTCAGTGCCTTTGTTGATACAGCGGTCGCAATGGCATTGGCCGTATCGTGGAACCCGTTGATGAAATCAAATACTAGGGCTCCCACAACGATAAGTATGGTTAAAATTAAGATTGTATCCATTCCTGCAAGACTCCTTATGCATTCTTCATAATAATGGTTTCAAACGTGTTGGCCACATTCTGGCAATAATCTGCGATTTCCTCAAGCTCCTCATAGATCTCCTTGTATTGAATGATACGGATTGGATCCTTTTCCGTATGAAAGAGATGCTTGATGGATTGACGGAGAATCCCATCACATTTTGATTCGTAATCCTTGATCTTTATGGCATGCTCCCTGATCTGAAGCCATTTTTTTGTAGAAAGCAGTTCGACAGCCGATTCAATCTCATCGGAACATTGGCGGATCGCTTCGACAAACTTCAGCATATATTCGTCTGCCTGAGTGATGGAATACATTTCAAACATAGCGGATGTGTGCTCGAGCCCGTCCAGAACATCATCCATGCTCATAGCAAGTGCCAGGATATCTTCCCGTTCGATCGGTGTGATGAAGACTTTATTCAAGTCCAAAATGACCTCATGCACAAAAGAGTCCCCTTTTGTTTCATAGTCCTTCATCGTACCTGAAAATTCTTTTAAATCACTCACATTATTCAGTTTATAATCAGCAAAATAATGCGCACTCACTTTCAAATTACCAGCTATTTGACTAAGAAGAATAGCGAATTTATCCTTTTTCTTGAAAACCATGCGTTCTCAAACCTCCACAAAATCTAGTTAGAATTTCTAAACTATTTAATAATAGCGTATATTGTCGAAAATAAGAAGAGAAAATCCATTCGTTTTCTGGAAGCGGGACAGGATAAAAAAGGTCCGGTGCTTTGACTGTTGGAAGTCAAGGCACCGGACCTGTCTGTTATTACCATTCCTTCGGTTCGTAATCCAAATCCTGAAACAAGCGCGTCTTCTCTTTCTTGGAAAGATCCCGCCACTGTCCGACAGGAAGATTTCCCAACTGAATGTTCATGATACGAGTACGCTGAAGTCTGTACACCTCATACCCAAGAGCTTCACACATGCGGCGGATCTGTCGGTTTAATCCTTGGGTTAGGGTGATTTGAAAGACATACTTCGAAATCTGTTCGACTTTACATGGCAATGTTTTCGTTCCAAGAATCTTGACGCCCTCTGACATCTGTTTGAGGAAGTCTTCTGAAATCGGGCGGTCAACCGTGACGATGTATTCCTTCTCATGCTGATTTTCCGCACGGAGGATTTCATTGACGATATCTCCGTCATTCGTCAGGAGAATCAAGCCATCGGAGTCCTTATCCAGTCTTCCGATATTAAATATTCGCAAGGGGTGATTAACGAGATCCACAATATTACCCTTGACCCCTTTTTCTGTCGTACTCGTGATTCCGACAGGCTTATTTAAAGCGATGTATACATTATTCCGGGCGACCCTCACAGGGGCACCGCTCACCAGCACATCATCTCCGGGGTTCACTTGGTCACCGATCTTCGCGACCCGTCCATTGATCGTGACCCTGCCTTCTGTGATCAACTTATCGGCTCCGCGTCTTGATGCCTTTCCAGCTTCACTGATATATTTATTAATTCGCATATTCAACACAACCTTATACTCAAAGTGACTATACTAAGAATATATCGGACTGGCACCTTATTTTCAAGGGAATCCGGGGGAAAGGATACCCCCGTCACATTCGGACTTTTTTTCAAAAAAGCCCTTTACATTCACGCTGCGTCAACCTGTAAAGTAAGAATTGTCAGGAGGTGACATCATGGAATATACCGTTAAAAAATTGGGGGAGATCGCTGGTGTGAGCCCGAGGACACTGCGTTATTATGATGAAATTGAGCTTCTTAAGCCGGCAAGGACCAATTCATCAGGATACCGGATTTACGGGCAGGAGGAAGTCGACCGTCTTCAGCAGATCCTCTTTTACAAAGAATTGGGTGTTGGACTGGATGACATCAAGGATATTCTCGATGATCCCGCCTTTGACTCAACACTTGCATTACGGGAACACCGGGAAAAGTTACTGAACAGACGCGACCAGCTTGATCAACTGATTGCGAATGTCGATAAAACATTGCGTGGAAAGGAAGGGAGAATCACTATGGGGGATAAAGAAAAATTTGAAGGATTCAAACAGAGTATGGTGGAAGAGAATGAGAATAAGTATGGGAAAGAAGTGCGGGAGAAATATGGTGACAAGAGAGTGGACGAATCCAACGCGAAAGTTATGAACATGTCACAGGAAGAGTATGAAAAAGTCACGGGATTAGAGGAGGAAATCAAGAAAACGCTAGGAGAAGCATTTCAAGACGGTGACCCTGGAAGTGAGATGGCACAGACAGCGGCTGATCTTCACAGGCAGTGGATTTCCTTCTATTGGGGGCATTACAGCAAGGAAGCTCATGCTGGACTCTCTCAAATGTACGTGGATGATGAACGGTTCAAGGCTTATTATGATGCAGAACAAGACGGTATGGCCGAATTCCTGCGGGATGCGATCCACATTTATACCGGGCAGAAATAAGAAGTGGAATAAACAAGAAGTACACTGCTACACTAATCCGTGTTATGATATGGAGACGAACTTGAAAGAACGAACCTGATCATAACGGAGTGAAAAAATGAGTAAACCTAAGAAAAAGAGCGGAACTGGCCAGGGCACCGGCAAGAAAGGCTGGAACCGGTGGCAGGCAGGCGCCAATAAGAAAAAGAGCAACAAGCCTTATACGAGTAAAGGTGTAAAACACGGGAACAAGCAGGAAGATTAAGAATTCACGTCCATTTCCTTTGGGGAGTGGGCTTTTTTTCTGCTTCTCTCTATATAATGGTGTTTGGAAATCACTGTTCAATAACCCATTTTAAAAAAATGATAAAAATAGATTTGCTTTTTTTACGATTTCCTGTTATTCTAAGAAAGAATTATTTTTGTTCGGTCTGTAAGGAATGAAAGTATTTAAACTTTTCGCCTTTGATATCTAATTGAGCAATAATAGTAATAAATCGTGGATGCAACATCCACACAGGAGGATACACACATGCAAGAAGGTACAGTAAAATGGTTTAACGCAGAAAAAGGTTTCGGTTTCATCGAAATCGAAGGTGGAGAAGATGTATTCGTACATTTCTCAGCTATCCAAGGCGAAGGATTTAAATCTTTAGACGAAGGTCAAAAAGTTTCATTCGAAACTGAGCAAGGTCAACGCGGACTTCAAGCGACTAACGTTAACAAAATCTAATTGCTTTAAAAAGAAGGACTCTCTTTTGAGGGTCCTTTTTTATGTAAAAAAAGATGCCTGCAATGAGGCATCAACACGTTATGTTAAAGCGTATTTTATAATTCCCTGGATGTAGATGGAGGATTCCTTCGATGTACATTCCCTGATCTTGATCTTTCCCTCTCTTTCTAATTCAGCTGCCACCTGTTCGATGGTTTCTGCTTCTTCTCCCGATTGCACAGGAAGTTCGATTGTGAAAAAGTTTCCGCGACTTGCTTGACTCAGCGTTTTGAGTAATGTGTTTTTATTCATTGGGCCATCCCCTTTATATCTTTACTTTCGACATAGGGGCGGGATATTCCTTTATGTAGAGAGTTTGTAGGTGGATTTTCGAACAGATTTGCTTTTTTTGAGATTATCTGTTATTCTTAGTAAGAATTATTTTTGTTCGGTCTGTAAGGAAAGAATAAGTTTTAAACTTTTCGCCTTTGATATCTAACTTGAGCAACGATAGTAATAAATCGTGGATATAACATCCACACAGGAGGATACACATATGCAAGAAGGTACAGTAAAATGGTTTAACGCAGAAAAAGGTTTCGGTTTCATCGAAATCGAAGGTGGAGAAGATGTATTCGTACATTTCTCAGCTATCCAAGGCGAAGGATTTAAATCTTTAGACGAAGGTCAAAAAGTTACATTTGACACTGAGCAAGGTCAACGTGGACTTCAAGCGACTAACGTTAACAAAGCGTAATAGCTTTTGATGAAGGGACTCTCTCAGGAGGGTCCTTTTTTTATTGGGAGTGAAAATCTTAGGGCGGGGTTGTGTGGGGGCTGAACGAGCCGCCTTCGCTTTAGGTTTCATCCAGCTCCGGCGGCTAGAGGCTCGAGGTCCTAAGCTAAATAGGCCAGGAAGGCAAAGAGCGCCTTCCCAGCCTATTCATCTTATGCTTGTCGCCTCTGAACGATCCGCCTGCGCTTTAGATATAAAAAGGGACCGACAGCGTTCGTCGGTCCCGGAGACAACATGTTACAAGTTAAAAATGGTTAGGTAAAGCATAACACACTATTGGGGGATTACCTAAATAAATTTTAAAAGAATTTTAAAAGGGTATTTTTCATTGAATAGAATCGGCGCTTTCCTATGAAAATAAGAAAAAATAAATGAGGTTATGATATGTCAGATAAACAATTTATGGATTATCCGCTCAGTGAAGAGATTGTAAGGGCGCTGTCCGGTTTAGGATATGAAGCTCCTACAGAAGTACAGTCCAAGGTACTCCCACTTGCTTTGGAGAAAAAAGATCTTGTTGTCCGTTCCCAAACGGGGAGTGGAAAGACGGCTTCTTTCGGGATTCCCCTATGCGAGATGGTGGAGTGGGAAGAAAATAAACCACAGGCGCTGATTTTGACTCCGACACGGGAGCTTGCGGTACAAGTCAAAGAAGACATCACGAACATTGGAAGATACAAGCGGATCAAGGCGGCAGCAGTATACGGAAAATCTCCTTTTCACCGCCAGAAGCTTGAGTTGAAGCAGAAAAATCATGTCGTCGTCGGAACACCAGGACGTGTCCTCGACCATATTGAAAAAGGGACCTTTCCTCTGGATAAACTTAGGTACCTTGTCATTGATGAAGCCGATGAAATGCTCAACATGGGTTTTATCGATCAGGTTGAAGCGATCATTCAGGAACTGCCATCTGATCGTGTGACGCTGACATTCTCCGCCACACTTCCAGAAGATGTGGAGACACTCTGCCATAAATATATGAAGCAGCCTGTTCATATTGAAATCAAGGCAACGGGCATCACGACGGATAAAATCGAGCATTCAGTTCTCGAAGTGAGAGAAGAGGATAAGCTAGCCCTTCTGAAAAACGTGACGACCGTAGAAAACCCGGATAGCTGCATCATCTTTTGCCGGACGAAGGAAAATGTGGATACATTATGTGAAGAGTTGGACCGGTCAGGCTACCCTGTGGATAAAATCCATGGCGGCATGATCCAGGAAGCCCGTTTCGAAGTAATGGACGATTTCAAGAGGGGAGATTTCCGATACCTGGTGGCAACGGATGTGGCAGCACGGGGGATCGATATCGAGAACATCACCCACGTAATTAATTATGATATTCCCATGGAGAAAGAAAGCTATGTACACCGTACCGGGAGAACGGGGAGAGCTGGTCAGACAGGAAAAGCGATCACTTTCTGCACACCATATGAAGAGAAGTTCCTTGGTGAGATTGAGGAGTATATAGGATTTGTGATCCCGAAGCTTGAGGGCCCTACACAGGATGCCGTGGCTGATGCGAAAAATGAGTTTGAACGGAAGCTGGATGAGGAACCCGATTTTAAAATGGACAAAAGTCAGCAGCTGAACAGAGACATCATGAAGCTCTATTTCAATGGCGGGAAGAAAAAGAAAATCAGGGCGGTTGATTTTGTCGGAACGATTGCGAAAATTGATGGGGTGACGGCTGAAGACATCGGAATCATCACAATCCAGGAAAACCTGTCGTATGTGGAGATCCTCAATGGAAAAGGACCGTTGGTATTACAAGCCATGAAGAAAACGACGGTAAAAGGGAAGATGCTCAAGGTACATGAAGCAAGGAAATAAATGAAGTGGCCTTCTCATGTGAGGAGGTCTTTTTTTAACATCCTGCAACATATGGCACGATATGTCGGGTTGATTCCTTTCATTCTTGCTATTCTTATGAAGAAGGAGGTCATGGAAATGGATACATTGAAGACAATGAATGACGCTTTACAATATATTGAAGAAAACCTGACGGAAGAAATAAATTATCAAGAAGTGGCAAAGCGTGCCTATTGCTCGGAATATCACTTTAAACGGATGTTTTCGTTCCTTGCAGGGATTTCACTGTCGGAATATATCCGACGCCGACGTTTGACCCTGGCAGCCCTTGAGCTGCAAAACGGAGATGTAAGGGTGATTGATATAGCCTTAAAATATGGCTACTCATCTCCCGATTCCTTTACGAGAGTGTTTCAAAAAATGCATGGGATCACTCCGTCACAAGCGAAAGGCCATTCACTCAAATCATTTCCACCGATGACCTTCCAGTTATCCATCAGAGGAGGCAATGAAATGAATTATCGAATCGTAGAGAAAGAACCGTTTTCCATTGTTGGCATTATGAAGCGGGTGCCGATCATGTTTAATGGGGTTAACCCTGACATTGCAGAAATGTGGCGGAGCCTGGATGAGAAAATGATCAAGAGGTTAAAAAGTTTGTCTAATGTGGAACCACAAGGATTGATTAGTGCATCCGTCAACTTTTCCGAAGGCAGGATGGAAGAGAAGGGGGAACTTGATCATTATATTGGTGCAGCCACAACGGAGGAATGCCCCGCAGGCTTATCGAAACTTGATGTCCCTCGTCTAACTTGGGCTGTATTTGAAGCGGTCGGACCATTTCCGCACACATTGCAGCAGGTATGGGGGAGAATCTATTCCGAATGGTTTCCAACTTCAAGCTATGAACAAGCAGAGGGACCGGAGATATTGTGGAATGAAAGTAAAGATGTTAAGTCTGATTCATTTAAAAGTGAAATATGGATACCAGTCAGGAAAAAGTGAGGAAGAAGCAGCGAATTCGTTTGGATTCGTTGTTTTTTTATTGTGGTCGACATTTATATTTAGGGAGGAATCCTGGAAAGTTACTAACGTTATAGAAAAATAATATTGTAATCGCTTTCAAACTGTTGTACTATTCAGATAAAGGAAATCCGAAACGTTTTGGGAGATGTGCAAGTGACGACGATTAAAGATATTGCAAGAGTAGCTGGGGTGTCCGTTACAACGGTGTCAAGAGCGTTGAATGGTTACTCGGATGTCAATGAAGATACGAGAAAGAAGATCGCCCAAGTGGCAAAAGAGTTGAATTACAGCCCGAATTCCATTGCACGGAGTCTGGTGATGAAGAGATCGAAAACGATTGGATTACTCGTTTCGGGATTCACGAAGGAAAGTGTGAAGGATAATTTTATTGTGGAAGTTCTTGCGGGCATTAATGAATTTGTATCAGGTTCTGATTACGACCTTGTGTTATTTAATACAAATTCATCGAAGCAGCGAGAAAAGACCTACACACAGCTTTGCAAGGAAAGAAGAGTGGATGGAGTGATCATACAGGGAATCAGAACCGATGATCCTTATTTACATGAAGTGGTGGAAAGTGATATCCCCTGTGTATTGATCGATATTCCTCTTGAGTCTACGAATGTAAGTCATGTGACAACGGATAATGTGTTGGGGGCTGAAAAGGCTGTCCGGCATTTAATCGATCAGCGCCACAGGAACATCGGGATGATCAATGGGCACGAGTTTGCGTTTGTCAGTCAGCAGCGGCTGGAAGGTTATCATGCCGCCTTGCGTCAAGCACAAATACAAAGTAAAGCCGACTACATCGTAAACGGTGCTTTTACTGAAGAAAGCGGAAGGGTAGCAGCACATGGATTGCTTTCATCAAACCCGGAAATCACAGCCCTCTTTTGCGCCAGTGATTTAATGGCCATCGGGGCAATGAACGCTGCAAAAGAGTTAGATATTAAAATCCCGGAAGATCTTTCGATTGTTGGATATGATGATATCCTGCTTGCTTCGTATGTAAGCCCGAAGCTTACGACCATCCAACAAAATAAATTTCAATTGGGCTATGAAGCTGCGAAATTATTATTGGACTTGTTAACGAATCAATCTGAAACCCATCGAATGGTGCTGGAAACAAAGTTGATTGAGAGGGAAAGTACGAACTGTATAATCGAATAATAGTTGGTGTGTAATCTCAAGCACCAGCCATTATTCGGGAGCAAATCCGAAACGTTTTGGGTGAAATGGATATATTTTTTTACACTTTTTCCAAAACGTTTCGGAAATCGTTAAAACAATGTGTAAAAGTAGGAGGAACCGATATGAATTACAGAGTGATTAAAGAAAACAACTTATTTCTTCTTACAGATGAACAGGGAGATATCACTTCAGAGCATAGTTACGGGTTGGGTTTATACAAGAATGATACGAGGTATTTAAGCAAGTTAAATGTGAAAATCAATAATCAAAAACCGATTCTATTACATTCTGATGGATCTGAAAATTATATGTCTACGATTCTATCGACAAATCCCCACCAGGAAGAGGAGGGCAATCTTATTCTGTGGCGAGAATCCGTCGAGATTGAACGTAAGCGCTTTATTTATGATGACGTTTTATATGAAACGATAAAAACAAAAAACTATTACCCAAAGCCGGTCTCGTTTGAGTTGAGTATAGAAGTCGATGTGGACTTTAACGATATGTTTATCGTACGCGGCTTCCAAACGGGAAAGGTAGGAAAACGAACCGGACAGAAAGTGGAAGATCAATCCCTCATCTTCCAATACGAAGGGGCAGACGGTATCAATCGCGCGACCAACATTCACTGGGATGCAGAGGCGAAACATGTGAATGAAACCGGAGAGGTCACATTCCAAGTGGAGATTCATCATGAGGAAGAGCAATCCATTACATTTATGATCGTGCCCTTGGAAAATGAGGAAACGAGAGATGATATCTTACCTGTCGAAGAGGCTCTACAAAGATTAAGAGTGTCTTATAAAGAATGGTCCGCTGGGTTAACAAAGGTAGAAACCGATCACGAACCGCTTCAGCGTCTGGTGGACAGAGGATTATCAGATCTTAGAGTGTTATTGAACGACACTGGATACGGAAAGTTTCCTGTAGCTGGCCTACCTTGGTTCGGGGTTCCATTTGGTCGGGATAGTCTTATTGCGGCGCTGCAAATGATCGCCTTCCAGCCACAGGTTGCAAAAGGTACCCTGTTCACGATGGCGAGCGAGCAAGGAACGAAGATGGATCCCTGGAGAGACGAACAACCAGGGAAGATCATGCATGAAATTCGCTACGGAGAGCTTGCAAATACGAATCAGATTCCGTTCACGCCTTATTACGGGACGATTGATGCCACTCCGTTATTCCTTGTCCTTCTAACGGAGTATGTGAAATGGACAGGGGATTTCGGCACATTCCAAAGACTTTCTGACAACGTAAAGAACGCGTTAAAGTGGATCGATCAATATGGAGATCGGGATGGAGACCTCTTCCTTGAGTATCACCAGGAATCTTCCAAAGGAATTGCCAATCAGGGCTGGAAGGATTCCGGGGATTCCATCGTTCACCGAAACGGAGACTATGCGGATACGCCGATTGCCCTGGTAGAGGTCCAAGGCTATGTGTACCAGGCAAAACGGGGACTGGCTGCCATTTATGAAGCACTTGAGGACCATGAGACAACTTCCAGATTAAAGGCAGAAGCGAAAAATCTCCAAGAGCGATTTGAACAGGAGTTTTGGATGGATGACCTTGAATTCTACGCCATTGCTCTTGATCGAAAGAAAGAAAAGGTAGGTACGATTACATCGAATCCAGGTCATGTGTTGTTTTCCGAGATAATGACAGGTGATCGCGCTGAAAAAGTCAGTCAAACATTAACAGGTGACAGCATGTTCTCCGGTTACGGAATCCGTACGATGGGGAAAGGGGAAGCTGGCTATAACCCGATGAGCTACCATGATGGAAGTGTCTGGCCTCATGATAATAGTATGACTTTGCTCGGATTAAGCAAGCTGGGATTAACGGCTGAAGCCAAGAAGGTCATGAGTGGGCTGATTGAGGCGTCCCATCATTTCGAATACGACCGTCTTCCCGAATTATTCTGTGGATACGAGTCAACAATCGGAAAGGCAGTAAAGTATCCTGTCGCATGTTCTCCGCAAGCATGGGCAGCAGGGACACCTCTTGTGTTTGTTCAATCTTTATTGGGGCTTTTCCCGAACAGCCTTCAAAAAGAGATCCATTTACATCCGATTTTACTCAATGGGATGAATACCTTGACGGTTCAAAATATAGCGATTGGTGATGGAGTGCTTTCTCTCTCCGTGGTGCGAAATGGGGACAAAGTAGAGACCACGATTATGGAAAACTCAACCGGCTATGACATTGTTAAAGAAAAACAAACAGTTTAGGTACACCTGGGAATAAGCTTCCTATTTTTTATAAATCAATAAAGGGGTTGGAAGAAATGGTGAAAATGAAGTGGATGGCGAGTTTAGGAATGACGACGATGTTAGTGGGGTCAGTGCTTGCAGGCTGCAGCGGTTCGGATGAGAAAGCAAGTTCAAACGGCGGGGAAAATGGTGAAAAGGTCGAAATTACCCTCGCAGGCTGGGGAGGGAATCCTTCAGAGCAAAAGCTCCTGAAGCAGACACTTGCTGACTTTGAAGAGAAGCATCCAAATATCGATGTGAAGCACGAAGTCATTTCTGAGCAGTACATGGATGTCTTGAAAACAAGACTAATCGGTGGAGAAGGGCCGGATGTCTTCTATCTTGATGCCCTGGAAGCACCTGCCCTGATTGATACCGGGGTTGTTGAACCACTGGATGATTATGTGACGGAAGACTTTGATGTGAAAGATTTCGAAAAGCCGATGCTTGAAGCATTTCAAGTCGATGGAAAAACGTATGGATTTCCGAAAGATTACAGTACTTTAGCGCTCTTCTATAATAAGAAGATGTTTGAGGAGGCGGGTGTCGAAGTTCCGAAAACATGGGAAGAACTCCGGGAAGTTTCAAAAGCACTTACGAAAGATGGCGTCTATGGATTTGGTGTGGCTCCTGAGCTCGCCCGCCTTTACCACATCGCCCAGGCAACGGGTGGGGAAGTCGTGAAGGATGATCAAGCGAACTTTGCTTCTGATAAAGTGGTGAATGCCCTTCAGCCAATCATCGACCAGCATAACAAAGACAAAACCTCTGCTCAGGCTTCAGAAGTGGGAGCGAACTGGGGTGGAGAAATGTTCGGTCAAGGAAAAGCGGCCATGGTCATCGAAGGAAACTGGGCGATTCCATTTTTAGAGGATACATTCCCTGATGTAGAATACGGAACGGCTGAATTACCGACCATTGATGGAAAAAAAGGAACAATGGCTTACACGGTAGGATATGTAATGAATGCTGCATCTGAAAAGAAGGAAGCTTCATGGGAATTGATTTCTTATCTGACAGGTAAAGAAGGAATGGAAACTTGGACGTCCAAAGGTTTTGCCCTTCCGACACGGAAGTCAGTTGCTGAAAAATTGGGGTATGACAAAGATGAATTACGGGGTGCCCTCGTATCAGGAGCACCATATGCAACAGTTTGGGCAGAAGGAAAGAATCTGCCGATCATCATGAATAACTTTAACAACCAGTTCATCGCAGCCTTCCTCGGAGACCGCCCATTGGATGAAGCTCTGAAAGAAGCACAGGAACAGGCAAATAGCGAAATTCAATAATCTTTCTAAAGGTACCTGGCACTCATGATGGTGTCAGGTACAACTTTACCATTGACTGTATTCTTTCTTTTTAGGTCTTGGCTTTTAGACCTTGGCGGAAAAAATACAGGTAATCGGTGTAGTCTAACGAGACAGAGAGAAAGTAGGGATAAGAATGAACAAACCATCTTCAAAAAAGAGATTAAAAGATGCAGGACAAGGATACTTATTTATGTCACCGACACTGCTGGTATTAGCCGTGTTTATCATTGGACCGATTCTATACGCCATTTTTTTATCCTTTCATAAAGTTCAACTCCTTGGTGATATGAGTTTCGATTTTGTGGCTTTCGACAATTTTACCCGGATCATGGAAGACAACCGGGCCATCATTGCATTGAAAAACACAGCCAAATATGTGCTGATCGTAGTTCCGACCCAAACCTTCCTTGCACTGGTATTAGCTGCCACGTTAAATGCAGGTTTAAAGGGTGAGAAGCTGTTCCGGATTGTCTACTTCTTGCCGACGTTAACGTCTTCAGCCGTATTGACCCTGATCTTTATGTGGATGTACAACAAAGAAGGGTTGATCAATAACGTGTTAGATAAAGTCGGTTTGCCCACCTACAATTTCCTTGGGGATCCCGATATAGCCTTGAATGCCATCATGCTGATGAATATTTGGGCGACGGCTCCGTTTTTCATGGTCATTTATCTTGCTGCCCTTCAAGATATTCCCGACTCGTTATACGAAGCCGCTGAACTGGACGGAGCGAATGCCATTCAGAAGTTCTTCTATGTGACGGTTCCGTTTCTCAGACCGGTTACATCTTTCGTCGTGATCATGGGAGTCATCGGCACATTCCAGTTATTTGATCAATCGTATATCTTCTCAGGTGGATCCGGGGGACCCAATAACTCGACGTTAACGGTCGTGCTCTTAATCTATCAATACGCGTTTAAATCATTGGGATCCATGGGATATGCAGCGGCCCTTGCCTTTGCACTAGCTCTCATCATCCTGGTGGCCACCTTGATACAACGGAAATTCTCTAAAGAAGAATCACTCTATTAATGGGGGGACTAAAGCATGAATTCAAAGAAAAAGACGTTCAGTAAACGTCTCCTGTATATTGTCTTGATTGGCTATGCCATCACGACCCTGATCCCATTCCTTTGGGCACTGTCTTCTTCATTTAAAACGCTGGAAGAAATCATAAGCGGGACAATGAACTTCATACCAAAGAATTTCACTTTAGACAATTATAAACAAATCTTCATCAAACAAGAGTTGTTTCCAAGATGGCTGTTCAACAGTCTGTTCATTGCTGTAGTCGGTACCGGGTTGAATATCATTTTTAATTCTATGTCGGGTTATGCCTTGGCAAGGTTGAGCTTTCCAGGAAAAAAGGCACTGTTCATCATGATCCTGGCTGTCCTGATGATCCCTGCACAGGTCACCATGATCCCGAACTACTTAATTTTAAAGGAAATCGGATGGCTTAATTCGTATCAAGGGATGATCGTACCGGCCATGATCAATGCGACCTTCATCTTCATGATGAGACAATTCTTCATCAATTTCCCAAAGGAACTGGAAGAGGCTGCCCAAATCGATGGTCTCAGCCGTTTCGGTATCTTCTTTAAAGTGGTATTGCCATTGGCAAAACCGGCCCTGGCTGCCCAGGCAATCTTTGTCTTTATGGGCTTTTGGAATAACTTCATGACTCCATTGATCGTCATGACCGATACAGAAATGTATACCTTGCCGTTAGGGTTGAACACCTTCAAAGGACAGTATGTCAGCTATTGGAATTACATCATGGCAGCATCAATGGTGTTTACACTTCCCGTTCTGTTGTTGTATGCATTCTTTAATCGGTACTTTATTAAGGGGATTTCGTTTACAGGGGGGAAATAGCATTTGGGGGAGCTTCTGAAGCGGAAGCTCTCTTTTTTGAGTTAATTGTGGTACATATAAGTTGCCATGACCGAATCAATTATGATGACTAAAAAAGCGAACCCTATAAGGATTCGCCTCTATTAAATCAAGCTCCAGCCCAAACATCCTTCGCGTATCGACCATCCTCTTCCAATGATCTCATCCATCGATCTGCTTCTTCTTTCGATGTTTGATAGATACGCATGTAGCTTTCTACCAGAGTCTGCTCGACATCTGGAGCCATTTTACTTCCGTCACCACAAATGTATAGACGCCCGCCATTTTTTAATAACGGCAGGATATCTTCTGCATTTTCTGCCAGTCGGTGCTGGACGTATGCTTTTTCTTGACCAGGGCATCTTGAGAATGCCGTGTGAAGTGTGACGATTCCTTCTTGTTCCGCACTCTCCAATTCGTCCTGGTACAGGTAATCGTGCTCAGGATTTCGGCAACCGAAGTAGAGTTGTGCTTCGCCGAGTGATTTTCCCTGCTCCTTCAGAATGCTTCGTGCCTGGATGAATCCTCTGAATGGTGCGATTCCCGTTCCAGGTCCGATCATGACAATCGGAGTTTCCGTATTCTCAGGCAGCTGGAAGTTCGATTGTGGTGTGTTGATGAAGCAGGCGATTTTGTCTCCTTGAGATCGCTCTGCCAGGTAGTTGGATGCGATTCCTTTGTATTCACCATGTCCGCTCCAGGCATCTCCACGGACGACGCTGACGGTGATGGTTGCTTCTCCGTTTTTATATAAAGGTGAGCTTGAGATTGAATAATAGCGTGCCTTTAATGAAGGGAGAAGTGCAAGGAAGCTTTCAAACGGTATTTCACATGCCATGTACTTTTCCACAAGATCGAGCATCGTTATTCGTTTACTTAATACTGCCTCTTTATACGTCTCATCCTTCAGTAATTCCTCGAGCTCAACGACGTGAGGAGGGCAGACGGTGTGAGCGGCAAGAGTCCTGATTTGAGAACGTGTAGCGGGTTCTTGGAACTCTACATAATTGGCCAGTAATTCATAAAGTTTTACAGGCTTTTCTGTAGGGAGGTGCGCCGCTTTACCTGAATCGCCTGTTAAGGTAACGAAATCCTGTCCGTTCAGGTTGAATCGACTGAGCACTCGCTCGACAATAGACGATGGATTTTGCGGAAGGACCCCGATATGATCGCCTTCCTTATAGGTAACACCTTCTGGAAGAGAGAGGGCGATATGTCTTGTGTTCCTGCCACTTTCTGCGTGTTGTAACTCTGTATTCTCATTCACCATCGCTGTAAAGGCATGGTGAGTGCGAGCAAGCGGTGTGTCACTCACATCACTGACGTAGTTCATTGTAATCGAGCTGTTTGATTGATCATTCTGATGGAGTTCGATGTTTAAGTCTTCAGCCAGTTTCGGCCAAAGAGTCTCCGCCCATTTTTCATAATCCCCTTCAAAGTCATCGCTTGCATCACCATGCCCGATTTTCGCGATGCGGTGCCCGCCTTTTTCAAATAGCTGTTCATCTATGAAGTTAGGGATCCTTTGATACGTAGTAGCCCAGTTATGGTCACCACATCCGAACACTGCGTAATGGACACCTGCAAAGTCATCAGACTCACTTTCTTTCAGCATGGAAATGAATTTACCAGCATTGTCAGGTGGGTTTCCGTTGTAGGAAGCAGAGACTAAGATGACCGCTCCTTTGGTTGGGAGTCCATCACTGTACTCATCTAAGGAAGCTATCTCTGTCCGGAATCCTTGTTGACGGCCAGTTTCCCCTAGATCCCGGGCGATTCCTTCCGCCGTTCCCATGTTTGAACCATATAGGACGAGTAAGGGGGTGCCGTGGGATGATTCTACCTCGATAGGTGAAGTCGCTTTTTCCGGTTTTGTTTCTTCAGACGAAGCAATGGAAAATGACATGGCCGGCTTACGGGGTGTGACCCGCATCGTTAATCCATCGGGCTTGAGAGTCAAGGTTTCTTTGACATCGAGTTGATAGTTTTGATGATCGATCAGGTCAAAGTGCTGCAGGACCATGCCGAGCACCAGTGTCGCTTCATGAAGGGCAAACTGCTGCCCGATGCAGGCACGCTGGCCATTTCCAAACGGTTTGTACGCGTGATAGGGAATGGAAGATGGGTCCTCGAAGCGTTCAGGAATGAATGCTTCCACGTCATCCCCCCAGACGGATGAGTCCCGGTGTAATTCAGGAATGAGCAAAGTGAATACATCATCTTTTTTGACATCATATTTGCCCTCAAGAGTGGTGTCGTTTTTCGCATACACAGAAAATGCAGGAGCGGTAGGCCACAGACGCAGGGTTTCATTCAGGACCATGCGGACATACTTCAACTGTTTCACCTGTTTATAATCAGGAATGGCATCGCCAACAACGCTGTCGACTTCCTCTTGAGCCTTTTTCAGTTTTTCCGGATGGTTCATCAAATAGTAAAGGGCGAAGGAGAGGAGTCCGCTTGTTGTTTCGTGACCTGCAATCAAGAAGGTAATGATTTGAAAGCGGATGTTTTCGTCACTGAGTGCCTCGCCTGTTTCAGGATCTGTTCCTTTCAACATATAGGAGAGGAGGTCATCTTCCCCTTGATCCCCGTTTGCCTTGCGGTCGGCAATCAAATTGTCGACAAGGGAGAACATGTACTCAATGTCTTCCCTGAATTGTTTTTTCGATTTGATCATCAGTTTATCTTGAACGCCGAGGCGCTGTGATTGGTTCATCGCTTCATCCAGAGCCCGGACCATACTGTCGACAAAGGGGTGGGAAGTTTCTCTGTAGAAGCTGTTGAAACGGTAATTGAAACCGCAGAGCCCGATGGTATCCAGGGTCAGACGGGTCATATCCTCAGGGACATCGATTTCATCTGCAGGATTTAAGCGCGCCCATTTTTGGATGAGCTGGGTGGCGAGATCCACCATCTTTGAGTGGTACCCTTTCATGGCCTGCTGGCTGAAACTTGGCAGTAAGATATTATGTGCCTTCTTCCAGTTAATCTCTTTCGTTTCACTGGTGAAAAGTCCGTCTCCACCGAAGGCTCTCACTTTTTGCAGGGCAGGTCCGACTTTTTTATCAAAACGGGTTTCATCGCATATTTCTTTTGCAAGGGAAGCACTTGAAACGAAGGTGCTCATTCTGCCTGGAAATTGGAACTGATAGATTGGCCCCAGTTCCCTGGCAAGTTTCATAAATGATTGTAGTGGTTTTTCTTTATCGATTACGGGCAAATTCCCGAGTGGTCCATATGTTTTCGGTTGTGGATATTGAGATTGATGTGTCATGGTTCCTTCACCTCGTATAATGGTTTGATTGGTTGTGCGGAATGAACGTTCATTCCGCGTGAGGCATGAGAAACAGATCGTTTCTCACACATGTAATCGAACAGCATCCCACATACTTTCCTCTACTTCTGAAAGCATGGAAGTATCAGGCTCTAATTCCCCGATCCGGACAAGTCGCTGAAGCTCGAGAAAGGCACCATAAAGAATGGCGATCAATGCAGTCGAAGGCAGATTCTTGATGACCTTCTTTTCTTTCCCAAAATCGAAGAAGCATTTAAATAGATTCAACAGTTCCGCGAAGCATGTGTGACTTTCTTCATTCAGGAAATGAGCGCTGCTATGTGTTCGGATGAAGTAGAGCGCCTGGCTTTGTTCTTTTGTAAACTGAATCATTGATTGGAAAATATGATGAAATTGATCCCGTATCGATTGCTCGTAAGGGAAAGCATTTTCCACTGTTTCAGTAAAAATCTTCACATATTCTTGAAATATCGTATTTCCAAGGACTTCTTTATTTTCAAAATAGCGATAGATGGTTCCTGCTCCCACGCCTGCAGACGAGGCAATCATGGGAATCGTCGTGGCATCATAACCCCGCTCTCCAAATAGAGCCAGTGAACTCGCTACAATGCTCTCCCGTTTATTTAATGCCATTGACATACCGACTCAGCCTTTCATAACGGTAATGCGGAATGAATGTTCATTCCAGTATAGTGTATACCCATATAAAGGTTATCTCAATCACACGAAATACCCATTGTTTGTGAAGGTTTTGTTAAGAAGGAGTACTGCCCTTTTTTTCTCTTCTATTATATTAGCCGGTCCGATTCTATCATTTTTTCATAGAATAAGTTTGTAAGAGAGCTCACTTACTAGAGTTATAAATAGAAAGGGGGGATTTAGATGTCTTTAGGACTTGTCACCTTTCTGATTGCCGTATTATTGCTGGTCGCTTGGCTATTAGTATCGATCTTGGCTCCAAACAGCAACCTGGTAACTGTATTGAAAAACGCCGTTTGCAGTACTTTGGGATGCTAGTATAATTTCATTTAAGAGGGACGGACCTCCAAATGCCTTTCATTCGAGGATGAAACAGGCTTCAGGGAGGTCCGTCCCTCTCTATGTTTACTATTTCACATAAGGGGAAAATACTTTCCATGAGATATTTCAAGGAGGTTTTACTTTATGGGAAGGTTAGAAGATAAGGTTGCGGTGATTACAGGAGCTGCAACTGGGATTGGGGCAGCGACTGCCAAAGTGTTTGCGCGTGAAGGAGCGACTGTGGTATGTGCAGATGTGAATGAAGAGGAAATGAATAGAACAGTGGACGAGATCAAAGATGAGGGCGGAAATGCAGTGGCATTTCAAGTTGATGTTTCCAGTGAGGAAAGTGTCACGTCATTTGCTGAAGAGATAAAGAAGAAATTTGGTGTGATCGATGTCCTCTTTAACAACGCAGGGGTCGATGAACAGGGTGGAAAAGTGCATGAATATCCTGTCGAACTATTTGATCGAATCATCGCAGTGGATCTCAGAGGTACCTTTTTATGCAGCAAATATTTAATCCCGCTTATGCTTGAAAACGGTGGGTCCATTATAAATACGGCGTCCATGTCCGGGCAAGCGGCAGATTTGGACCGGTCTGGCTACAATGCTGCAAAGGGAGGCATTATCAACTTTACGAAGGGCATGGCGATTGATTATGCAAGACATGGCATCCGTGTGAATTCTCTTTCACCCGGAACAATCGAGACTCCTTTAATTGACGATCTTGTCGGGAGCAAACAGGATAAGATGGGAGAGAAATTCAGGGAAGTCAATAAGTGGATCACACCGATGGGCCGTTTGGGTAGGCCTGAAGAAATGTCCACGGTGGCCCTGTTCCTCGCATCGGATGACAGCTCCTACGTAACTGGTGAAGACATCACAGCAGACGGAGGCATCATGGCTTACACATGGCCGGGTAAAATGCTGATCGAAGAAGAAGAGTGGAAAAAGGGCACTGAATAATATGTATGAGGGACGGACCTCCAATCTTACGGCATCCTTTACATCATAGGGTTGTATGTGGGATGGGGGTCCTTTTTCGTTTAAATCTTCAAATGGGAGAAGATTTATAAAATTCAGAGGATAATAGTTGTTAATTAATGAGTTACCTAGTAGGATAGTCTTACAAATATATAAGTTGGAAGCAAAGATCATTCATTGGTAAAATGGGCGCTGTTTGTGAATAGGAGAGAGTGGCGCAACCGGCCAGCACACGCCAAACGGAGAGCCTTTATAACAACGACTAATTTCTCTTTGGTACATATTTGTCTTGTCTCTACTAATACTGTTCAAAAAGAGGAAGTGTTGCGAAGTGCTGAAAACAAGATCAAGAAATAGTACTCAAGTGTTTGGGGAATCTGCTTTACTTGCAGCCATTGAAGAATCGCTTGCCATGATTGAATTCGATGTTAACGGAAATGTGTTATGGGTGAACGGGAATTTCGCAAGTACGATGGAATATGATGCAGAAGAAATGATTGGGTTGCACCATCAGGCATTTTGTACAACGGAGTTTGCCGGAAGTCTGGATTATAAGAAATTGTGGCGGGACTTAAGAAGTGGGAAAAGCTTTCAGGAGAAAATTCAGCGGGTCACGAAGACTGGGAAACTTCTTTGGCTTGAGGCTACATACACACCAGTTTATAACGAAGAAGGAAAGCTTGAAGGTGTTGTCAAGATTGCGACGGATATTACGGAGCGGGAAACAACGATTGAAAAGGTCGCTTCTGAATTACAGAAGATGTCTGAAGAGTTAAGTGAAAAAGCGGAGCAGGGTATGACAAGAAGTGAAGAAGCGGCCATGGCCACGGGGAAACTGGTGCATGACTCGAATGAGAATATGGAAACGCTGAAGTCTCTTACTCTGCAAGCAAATTCAATCGGTAATATTGTCAAAACGATTAGGGACATTGCGACTCAAACTAATCTCCTTGCGCTGAATGCAGCGATCGAAGCGGCACGGGCCGGAGAACATGGAAGAGGATTCAATGTCGTAGCCGGAGAAGTCAGAAAGCTTGCCACGAGGGTCCAGGATTCAATTCAGGAAGTGAACTCCCATGTGGAAGGAATCACAGGCGAAATCAAGAAAATCAATGAAGGTACGGTCCGGTCACAATCAGGCATTTCAAATAACCAGGACCGCAACCAGCAGGCCGTCCTCGCTTTCAAAGAAATCGGCAGCACAGCCCGGCGACTCGACCTCCAAGCTCGGGACTTCAAAGATCTCCTGTAGGCTTGAGGGACGGACCTCTTAATTACCCCTTATCCGTTTGTGAATTTACCGGAAAAGGGGAAGAATGGGGGGTTCTTTTCTTTAGTGAGGTAATGTGGTGAGGGACGGACCTCAAAATATCCTTTGCAGGAACTCTTAATCAATGGATTTGGAGGTCCGTCCCTCAAACCATATCTTCCCATCCATCACGGGGTGTGGTAGAATGGTTGTAACTTATGAGAAATGGAGGTTTTCCTTTTGATTTTGATCAGACTACGCATCCGCAATTTGAACGCTTAATTGAATAAGTTCAAAGGCTCTGCCTGTGTGCAGGGTAAATGGGATTGGTCTGACTATTTTTAAAGGAATTCTTCATTTAACGTGAAATGAAGGAAGGGAGTGTCCATGACACTCTCTTAAAAATAGAATTGAATACTTACCAAGAGGCGCTATTTTGTGTTTTTTATTGAAAAAAACACAAAAGGGGAAAATGCGGTCTTCTTCTTGTGCCATTGGTAGATTCAAATCCATTTACAAAAAGCACAGGCGGAGGCCTGTGTTTTTTTCTGCACCATCATTACCAAAATAACCAAACAGGAAGTGACTATGTAATGGAAGAAAGATTAAAAGCCATCGCCATAGGCGTTAATACGAAGGATAAGAACAATGACTTTGAGTATTCGATCTTAGAGTTGAAAGGATTGGCCGATGCCAGGCAAATCGATGTCGTCGGCGAACTTACGCAAAACCTGCCCCGGCCGAATCATGTGCATTATATCGGAAAAGGGAAGATTGACGAACTGTTGCCACTTATTGAAGAATGGGATGCCGATGTTCTCATTACGAACGATGAGCTCTCTCCCTCGCAGATCAGGGTCCTTGAAGAAAAGCTTGATGTGCGGGTGATGGACAGAACGATGCTGATTCTTGATATTTTTGCCGAACGGGCGAAAACCCGTGAAGCCCAACTGCAAGTCGAGGTGGCACAGCTGCAATACATGCTGCCCCGTCTGGTTGGTCGCCGGGAATCACTGGGTCGTCAGGGTGGCGGTTCGGGGCTTGCCAACCGTGGAGCCGGTGAAACGAAGCTTGAGCTTGACCGCCGACGGATTGAAGAAAAAATCACAGCTTTGAATAAAGAACTGGATTCACTCGTTGATTTGCGAACAACACAGCGAAAGCAGCGGAAAAAGAGTGAAATTCCCGTCGTGTCCCTTGTGGGATACACGAATGCGGGTAAATCAACGACCATGAATGCATTTGTCGAAACCTTCCATCCAAACGAGAACAAACAGGTATTCGAGAAGGATATGTTATTTGCGACCCTGGAGACATCGGTAAGGAACATCACCCTGCCGGATAAAAAAGAATTTCTCCTGACAGATACGGTCGGGTTCGTGAACAAACTGCCCCATCAGCTGGTCAAGGCGTTCCGTTCCACTCTGGAAGAAGTACTGGAAGCGGATCTCATCATACACGTGGTAGACTATTCTGATCCCCATCATGAGAAATTGATGAACGTGACTGACAAAACGCTTGAAGGCATTGGAGTAGGAGATATTCCGGTCATCTATGCCTTTAATAAAGCAGAGTTAGTGGAAGGAGAAGTTCCGAGAGTCGAAAAGGATCGAATTTATTTATCGGCCAAGAAGAGAATCGGGATGGACGAATTGCTCCATGTTGTGAAAAGCTATATTTTTAAAGACTACAAAAAGTGTC
Organism: Rossellomorea vietnamensis; assembly: GCF_001305855.1. Classification (GTDB taxonomy): domain Bacteria; phylum Bacillota; class Bacilli; order Bacillales; family Bacillaceae_B; genus Rossellomorea; species Rossellomorea vietnamensis_A. The sequence goes on from NZ_LIXZ01000004.1 coordinate 186,583, forward strand.
AGATGCTTATTCCATTTGATAAAGGTCATTTGATTTCTTATTTCAATGAACAAGCAAATGTAGTGGAAACAGAATATGAAGAATCAGGGACGAAATTGACCCTTGAGTGCAAGGTAAGTGACTTTGAGAAGTATCAACAGTATATCGTTCATGAATAACATGGAAAGACAGGGCCTTTTTCTAATCGAAAGGTCCTGTTTTTTACTTTTAGTATTGCCGGGTACTTCACGGGAAACCTATCAAGAATAGGTTCAGACGGGTATTTCAATACATCTACCGGGCACTTAGGACGAGTCTTAAGAAAAGTTTACCCATATTCAGGAAAGGGTAGAGTGGCTAATAATAAAGGAGGATGCTGTAACAATGATAGCAAACTACACAAAGACGTCTTCAACTCGGAATCTATGGGCCGGTATCTTATTTGGGATGGGGATCGTGGCATTTATCGATGAAGCAGTATTTCATCAGTTGCTTCATTGGCATCATTTTTATGACAAGTCCACCACATCGATCGGGCTCGTATCTGATGGTTTTTTTCATGCATTTAGCTGGTTTGCTACTATCGGTGGTTTGTTTATGTTCGCTGACTTACGCCGTAAGAAAGGGCTGTGGAAGAAAAGATGGTGGGGAGGCATTTTGCTTGGAGCAGGAGGGTTTCAATTGTATGACGGAACAGTGCAGCATAAGCTGATGGGGCTTCATCAGATCCGTTATGTGGAGAATCTCCTTATCTATGATATGGTCTGGAATGCGAGTGCGGCAGCTATGATTCTTGTCGGGGTTGTAATGGTATTGAATACGAGATATAGAAAATATGAGAATACCGCAAATGCAAACTGATCATTCTATCTTAAACGTATCTCAAGGAGTGGGAATGAATTCTCATATTCTACTAGCCGTTCCTTTTATAGTTGTATTAATACTGTACCTCCTTGCTGTGGTAGTTTCCAATCGTAAGCATAAACAATGGCCGATTTCCCGTACAATTTTATGGATCATCGGTGTCGGCTGTGCAGTGGTTGCTGTATCAGGACCGGTGGCTCAGCGGGCACATATGGAGTTTTCTTTTCATATGCTTGGTCATCTGCTTTTAGGAATGCTGGCCCCTCTTCTGTTGGTACTCGCTGCTCCGATAACACTTACACTGCGGACGTTGCCAGTCACCCTTGCCAGGAGACTGTCCTACATACTTAAAAGACGCATTATGGGAATAGTGAGTGACCCCATTGTCGCTGCCATCCTCAATGTTGGAGGTCTGTGGGTTCTTTATACCACCAGTTTGTACGAGGCAATGCATCACAATATACTCCTATATCTATTCATACACATCCATGTCTTCCTGGCTGGATATCTTTTTACAATATCCATGATTTATATTGATCCGGCCCCGCATAGAACAGGATATATTTACAGAGGGATTGTATTGATTCTTGCCTTGAGCGGACATGGCATCTTGTCTAAATACATATATGCCTACCCTCCGATCGGAATACCCCGTGAGCAGGCACAGAGTGGAGGGATGCTTATGTATTATGGCGGTGATATGATTGATTTGATTCTGATCGTAATCTTTTGTTATCAGTGGTATAAGGCTGTCCGGTCGGGAATGAATATTAGCAGGAACAAAGACAATAAAAATTTAGAGAAGCCAATGCCGTTTAAAGGCTAATTCCGATCATAAGGGTATAAGCACCCAGGTTTTAGGGTGCTTTTTTCTTTATGGAAAAGTATACTTTAACCTTTACAAAAAAACGTCAATCATTGTACATGCTCACCCATCTGGGCTTCTGCATACAGTAGGCTTGAGGAGGGATGCAGTATGTTTTTTCAGCGACGCTATCCGGTTTATCCAACAGCATATGAATGCTACCCATTTGGAGCAGAAGTAAGAAACGATTATGAAGATATGTTTTTACCTCATACTTATCAGCAATATGTTCCATACCAGGATTACTTTCCGCAGAACTATTCTTTTCAGGGATATGCTTCAGACCCTGTTTACACGGATCCATTTGACTCCCGGGCCAACTGGAGGGAATGGGAGGATCTTGGGGCACCGCCACGGGGGATGAAGGGTTCACCTGCCGTTGCATCCTGGCAGGCAAACCGGCTGGATACGTTTGTCAGAAGTGAAAACGATCGAATGTATCATAAGTGGTGGGACGGTTCCCGCTGGAGTGATTGGGAGGACCTCGGAGCTCCAAGACGGGGATTAAAGAGTTCGCCTGCTGCTGTATCATGGGGCAGAAATAAGATTGACACCTTTGTAAGGGGAAATCGGGATACGCTCTTTCATAAATGGTGGGACGGCAGAAGTTGGAGTGAATGGGAAGACCTTGGAGGGCCGCCACGGGGCTTCAAGGGAGATCCGGCGGTATCATCATGGTCAGCCAATCGGCTTGATGTGTTCGTCCAGGGATACGACAATAATCTTTGGCATAAATGGTGGGACGGCAGAAACTGGAGTCAATGGGAGAATCTGGGCGCTCCAAGAGGCGGCTTGAGGGACTCACCGGGTGCCGTGTCATGGGGACCAAATCGGATCGATTGCTTTGTACGTGGAAACAATGACCGGATGTGGCATAAGTGGTGGGACGGCTCCCGCTGGAGTAATTGGGAAGATCTCGGATCGCCGCCTCGTGGCTTTGAAGGAGCTCCTGCAGCATCTTCGTGGGCAAACAATCGAATCGACACCTTCGTCCGTGGAGACAACAACAATATGTGGCACAAATGGTGGAACGGTTCCCGTTGGAGCAACTGGGAGGATCTTGGTGCACCACGGGGAGGCGTGCGTTCCTCACCGGGGGTCGTTTCCTGGGGACCAAACCGGGTGGATGCCTTTGCCAGAGGAAGAAATGACCATATGTGGCATAAGTGGTATGCCTGATCAAATTCAAAAAACCGGCGTGACAGGGGTCACACCGGTTTTCTTTAACTTGCTTTTCTTTTCGGACGAGCTTCCAACATAGGCATATATTCATTAAAATAATGTTTTGTCTCCGAAACGATGACTTTATAGAGTAATAGTAATGCAATCAGGTTCGGAATCATCATCAAGGCATTGGACATGTCGGCAAAGGCCCAAACCAGGTTTAAGTTCGCGACTGCCCCAAGTCCAGTGGCAAAAATATAAATAAGCCTGTAGGAGTTGGCAAATCGATAGTTTGTCAAATACTCAAAGCATTTTTCTCCATACATGTACCATCCGACGATCGTCGAGAACCCGAAGAAGATGACGGAGAAGGATACGATATATTCTCCGACTATACCAAGAGCATGTCCAAACGCGGCGCTCGTCAATGCCCCGCCGTCAAGACTCGGAGCGTGCTCGATACCTGAAATCGCACCGCCTGTCGGATCCCAGAAACCTGTGATCAACAGGACCAGACCGGTCATCGTACACACGACGATCGTGACGATGAATGTTCCTGTCATGGCTACAAGTGCCTGCTTGACCGGGTGGTCGGTTTTCGCATTACCGGCAATGAGTGCTGCCGTACCAAGACCTGCTTCGTTTGAGAAGATTCCTCTTGATACCCCGCTGCGGATCGCTTCTGAAATAATGATCCCTGTAAATCCACCTGCAGCTGCGACAGGATTGAATGCGTAGAAGAAAATCATTTTAAACGCTGGAATGATCATATCGTAATTCAAGACGATGATCAGAAGTGAACCACCGATGTACAGAAACGCCATGACCGGAACAAAGAAGGAAGCGACGGTACTGATCCGCTGAATCCCACCGAAGATGATCAATCCTGTCAGGACAGCAAGAACGATTCCTGTTACCAGATTGCTAATGTGAAAGCTGGTACTCATGACGTCTGCAATCGTATTCGACTGCACGCTGTTCCCAATGCCGAGAGCGGCGAATGCACCGAACAATGCAAATGCCACCGCAAGCCACTTCCACTTACTTCCGAGGCCCTTTTCTACATAATACATAGGACCACCGGAGTATTCCCCGTTTTTATTTTTCACACGGTATTTCATGGCAAGCAGGGCTTCTGCGTATTTCGTTGCCATCCCGAGCAGGCCGACGATCCACATCCAGAAGATCGCCCCGGGTCCCCCGATGGTCAGGGCCGTTGCCACTCCGGCAATGTTCCCATTTCCAATCGTTGCAGATAAAGCTGTCATCAGTGTTTTAAAGTTGCTGATATCCCCTTCTGATTGATCAGAGGATGCGGAAGGCTTCTCTTTCGTGAATGCAAGTTTAAAAGCATACATCAGTTTACGGAACTGAAGTCCTTTCAGCATAAATGTTAAGAATAGACCCGTACCGAATAATAGTACTAAACTTGGTGTCCCCCATAAGAATGAATTAATCTTGTCTAGCACATCTAACATAGAATCCTCCTTGTCATCTCTTGTTGTAAACGTTTTCTTTGTGAGTTTCCATCTACTATTTATATAGTATTCCGAACAATCTGTCCATAATAAAAGCCGAATTTCCAGAGATTGAGCCTTTTTTAGTAGGGACGGACCTCGGTTTCAGGTGAATAATGGAAGTGTTCAGTAGGAAGACAAATTGTGTAATCCGCATAACAAAAGGGACGGAGCTCAAATCAGCACGACGTTTGCGTCACGCCTTTGCTTGATTTTCGAGGTCCGTCCCTGTGCATCATATGAGGGTCACGATTAGTATGACCAGGAGTGGTCCGATGAGTATGATGTATCCCAGTGGTCTTGCGAAATTCAGGGTCCAGCCTACTCCGAAGCGTTTTTCGACGAAGATGGAAGGGTCTTCGGGATTGAAGTAGAAGAGGCCGCCTTTCCAGTATTGATCATCATCTGCGTTGATCACTTCGGTGGATCCTTCATCGAGGATTTCAACATCCAGATCTGAGTCCTTTTTCCCCACCTTAATGGCGAGGACGACTGTCCCTATAAGGACAAGTGCAGAGAAGGCAAGTGGCATCGCGATGATCAGCAGGTCACTGACGCTGTTTTCGTACAGAGTGGTGAACTGCAGGAACGTAAACAGCATGGAAACCAGGATGGAGATGAAGAACAACAGCCAGCTTGTGTACTTTCGAAGTCGCAGCTGACGAATGCGGGATGACTTGACATTCCCTGCGCTCAGCTTGATGCCGGAATTTCTAGTAAGTTCATTGATCCCGAGGAACATGGCATTCATCACCAGTAGCACGATAGGAAGGGTTAAAGCGGCAAGATACGTTTTACCGGTGAAAGCATCAGGCTTGCCATCAGGTCCCCAGTGGGTAGGGATCTGGTCCGGTAGACTTGCGTAATTTAATAAAGTAAATACCACTAACCCTATTGTGATGACCATGGGGACGACATATACGATCCATGGGAGCATTTCATCTTTCGTTCTGAGGTTTATCTCAGAAACGCGAACCTGTTTGCGGTCCTTGAACCACTTCTCTTGCTTTTTCATTTGCGTCACTTTCATATGGTAATAAAAATAAAGGGCCATAGACATGAATAAGATGACAAAGGGCATAAATAATCCCGCAAATATGAGGTGATTTTCGGTGAGGGAGTTCATCGATGCCCAAACAAAATAGGTGGCCAACACGATTATTGAGATGAACAATGTCAGGGTGGCATAACGTTTTTTATACAGACGAAGTTGGACATTCTTTACCTCATTAACAGGAATGGTTACACCGAACACCACCGTTCGTTTTACAATGAAAGGAACCGCCATTTGAAGTGCTGCCAGAAAGCCTACCGTGACGAAAATAAGTGTCATTTCCATTTTTTAATCCCCCTTAACGTTTGAAATGATGGATGCGACTAATTCGGCAATCTCTTTTTCGCTCATGCCTGCGACGAGTGATTCGACTACTATCGGCCGTAATCCTTCTGATATCTGATTCAACCTTTGCGTTGGAATCGTTCCATCGGTAGGTGAACAAATGACCGCACCCGACTTAGGAACAATCCGGATCACTCCTTTGCTTTCCAATTCATGATAGCTTTTATTCACGGTATGCATGTTCACACCAAGGTCACCGGCAAGACTCCGTACAGAAGGAAGGATATCCCCTGGACGCAGTTCATTTCTGACAATCCCTTCCATGATTCCGTTTGTTACCTGAGCATAAATCGGAGTATCCGATTGAGGTTCAATTTGGATAAACAAAGTGTCACCTCCTAGTTTTGTTATATGTTAAGTATAACAGAATTGTTCTAGTATGGGTATAACAAAAAGTTGAACTTCCAGAAAAAGTTAGAATCTTAGTTGTTTAGTGGTTATGATTAAGAGGGACGGACCTCAAATCAGTCTCTAATTCAAAAGAAGACATCAAAATTAGAGGTCCGTCCCTTAATTAATAGTAAAATAGAATCAGAAACTTATATCTGTGTAGTTCGTATGTGTAGGAAGTATAGAAGTTTGAGGAGGAAGACATGAGGGAGAAACGTTCGTTTTTGATTTTAATAGTGTGTTTGTTAAGCAGTTTCCTGTTTGTCACGGCATGCAGTGACTCGAATGCCAGCAGTGGGGAAGCGAAAGCCGATAAAAGAGAAGAATATCCGTATGAAAAAGAAGTAAAGAAAATGAACGAAGAGATCGGGGAAGAGGAGCCTCTGAAACTTACATCCTACAGCGAGGAAATCGGTGTCACAATCAATGAGCCGACATATAAAGAATTCGCTGCAAATGGAAAGGTGAGCGTGAAGGGGGAAATTGAAAAGTATCAAGATCTGAAATCGGACTTTGCCTGGATAAAGGTCAGGGCGAATGAAGAAGGACCAGCAGGAAGGCAACTCGAATATTACACACCGATCGAAGACGGCATGTTCAAGCAGGACATCCACTTTTTCAACGGGAAAGGTGAGTATAGCGTCTCTGTGCAGCTCCCGAGCAAGGACCGTGAAAATTACTACTATGATACGGCGTCTTTTACCGTCCATAATGTGAATCCTGAGATTAATAGGGATGTGACCCTGACTCCATTTGGCCAGGATGCGGAACTGTCATTAAGTACGAAATCCAGCTATGTCAAAGGCAATGAAGTCTTTTCTTTAAAAGGAGAGGCTGCCAGCCTTTCGGATGAAGATACAATCATGCTCAGACTAAAGAAGGATTCAGATAATTGGAAGCAAGTCATCCCCGTGAAGGATGGGGAATTTAACTATGATGTTCCCTTGTTTTACGGAAAAGGGGTTCACGAGCTTGAAGTGCTGGTTCCGGATGGAGACCGTGAAAATTACTACCAGACGGCGACCACTCTTCTTATAGATAACGAGTCCGCCCGGGTGATGAGCCCGATTGAGTATGCGGATACGTATCGTGAGCGGGGAGTGACCCTCGAATTTCCTCGATTTGGGGGAGAGGAGTCGGATGGCCAATACAGGATTAAAGGAAGCATCGATCCGGAAGCAGAATTCGGCCGAGAAACGACGCATATTTATATCACCACCAAAAAAGGGGAGGACGAAGCGTTGGATGTCATCCCTGTTGAAGATTTCAACTTTGATGATTCGTTTTACCTGCGATTTGGGCCGGGAACGTATGAAGTGACCCTCAGTGTACCTGAAATCAAGGAAGAGAACAGTGATTACTTCAGGTTTTTCGGCTTTGCGAAGTTCGAAGTGGAATCCACAGGTGAAGACAAGCGGGATCTACTGCCTTCACGTGGTGTTCAGTCGGACTCCCCTGAAATCAAGGGGCAGGCAGAAACCGTCACTTCAGGAAAAGGGAGTGACAGGGACAAGGCAAAAGCCATCTATGATTATGTCGCAAAGAATGTCTCGTATGATGTTAAAAAGTATGAAAATGATGATTTCAACTGGGATGACAGTGCATTGAAAACACTGGAATCCAAAACCGGCGTGTGTCAGGATTATGCGTACCTGGCGATTGCCATGCTTCGTGCCAGCGATATTGAGGCGAGATTCGTGGAAGGCAGGGCAGGGGGCATTTTCCCGGGCAGGCATGCGTGGGTGGAAGCGAATCTTGATGGGGAATGGGTGACCCTGGATCCGACATGGGGATCCGGTTACTTGAAGGACGATAAATTCGTTCCTGCATTCAATGAAGATTATTTCGATCCGGATATGAATGAATTTAAGAAGACACACACTCGGACGGGTGTGTCGTATTGAATGAAGAACCAACTCTTAATAGCGGGAGTTGGTTCTTTTTTAGTGTGACAGGAAATTTTTAGCTGTATTGTGAATGAAAGCCATAAATAGTACACTTGGATAAGTAGAAATTCTATATTCAGGAGCGTAATGATGTTTTTTACACAAAATAAGAAAACAGTCCTCATACTTTTTATCACCATGATCTTCTTAGAAATCCTCGATTTTTCATGGAAGACAAATGATCAAACGAATGGTGAAGGGTCATTATTTCTTCACACAGGTTTAGTGGTCTGTATGCTTGCTCTATTGTTCATCCTCTTTAGGGGGAATTGGAGTGCTTCCAGGGAATTATCCAATAGCAATAAGAATTTAAACAATATTTTTGAGACGCTGGATGTGGCTATTTGGTCCCATGATTTGAAATCAGATGTCCTCTTGATCACCCCGGGTATTGAAAAATTGTATGGATATCCGTTGAATGATTTCTATCAGGATACACTTCTATGGAAAAAAGTGATTTATCCCGAAGATATGCCGGTATTGGAAGAGAGAGCGAAGAATCTTGGTTCCGGTCAGGCATGTGTGAGCATTTACCGGATTATTAGGCCGGATGGCCAGGTTCGCTGGATACAGGACCGGGGCATCCCAACCTTGGATGAAGACGGGAAAATGACTTCTTTTACGAGTGTGTTGTTTGATATCACCAACCGAAAAGAGAGTGAAGATCAATATCGCAGTTTAGTAGACTTGTCCCCGGATATCATTGCAGTGATCAGTGATCAAACGTTTGATTATATCAATGTAGCGGGAAGCAGGATGATAGGTGCAGATAGCCCGGCAGACATCATCAACCAAAATGTCTCCAGGTTTACCAGTGCTGAAAATATCAGGAGGGTTAGGGAAGAGACCTATGGCTCTACCTCAGGTGAACGTTTTGAACTGACCGTGTATCGCTTTAACGGTGATGAGATAGAGTTGGAGATTTCAGCTATGCCCATTTTATATGGTGGGAGGACGGCCATTCAATTGGTTGGCCGGGATATCACGAATCGAAAGAAAGCTGAGAAGACGATTCATGTCATGGCCTATTATGATTCACTGACCGGTCTTCCAAATCGGAATAAATTCAAACAACATTTAAGCGGATCTTTACGTGACAATCCGGATCAATTGATGGCGATTTTATTTTTGGATCTGGATCGCTTTAAAGTCATTAATGATACAAAAGGGCATTCAACTGGAGATGCCATATTAGGGAAAGTCGCCTCTCGATTGAAAAAGGTTGTAAGTGACAAAGGGATTGTGTTTAGACAAGGAGGGGATGAATTTATTATTATTCTCTCCAATATGAATGAAGGAGAAGTTGCAGAAACTACGAAAGAAATTTTACAAAGTTTCATAAGTCCGATCTTCATTCAGAAACAGGAATTCTTTGTCACCCCGAGTATCGGTATCAGTATGTATCCAAAGGATGGGAGAGATCAGGAGAGTTTAATTAAACATGCTGACACCGCCATGTATTTAGCCAAGGAGCAAGGGAAGAATAACTATCAGTTCTATTATCCGGAACTAGAAAAGGCTTCTTCAAGGAATATGGAGATTGAAAATGGACTCCGAAAGGTATTGGAATTTGACCAATTATGCCTCCATTATCAGCCGAAAGTGGACCTCAATACCCATAAAATAATTGGTGTAGAAGCGTTGATACGCTGGGAGCACCCTACATTGGGGATGGTTTCTCCGGCTGAATTTATTCCACTGGCAGAAGAGACCGGGTTGATCATTCCGATCGGGGAGTGGGTGTTGAGAGAGGCTTGTAAACAGAGCAAAGAGTGGGAAGAGACCGGAATGGGCATCATTCCTGTTGCTGTCAACATATCCGTCAGACAGATTAAGGATGGCGGATTTGTTGAAATGGTAAAAGAAATATTATCAGAATACAAATTTAAGCCTGACCGACTTGAGCTGGAGATAACAGAGAGCATTATGCAGGACTTTGAAATCTCAACGAAAGTTCTCAATAAGTTGAAAAAGGTGGGCGTCATGATTTCCATGGATGACTTTGGAACGGGTTACTCGTCATTGAGTAATTTAAGGCACTTACCGATTGACAGCATCAAAATCGATAAATCGTTCGTGGATGATATTATGGAAGACTCCAATCAGGTTTCCATTGTCAAAGCCATCATTGATATGAGTCAAAATATGAATTTTACAACCATAGCAGAAGGCATAGAAATGGAAAATCAAATGTTGTTCCTGAAGCGGAACGGCTGTCAGATTGGCCAGGGATACCATTTTAGCAGGCCATTGCCTCCTTCTGAGTTGCGATTATCTTTAATCGAGAAGGAAACGACGCAATAATTTGAGGGACGGACCTCCAATTCGTGATGAAACCCAGGGTTTTATTGCATATTGGAGGTCCGTCCCTCTTTTCAATTGAGAAATGTTAAACTTATATAGTTGGTATCTCGGGTTTGGGACAGAAAGGAGGCCACTAAAGGAAAAAGATGAAGACTGTAGAAAACAAAAACAGCATCGATCCAGCTTCAGGTGCCATCATTATGGCTATTGGAATCTTTCTTTATGCTGCCATTGATGCTTTTACATGGGTGAATCACATCACTGCAAAAATACTGATTGTTTCCTTAATTGTGCTGACTGCCATTATATATAAATCTCTTATTCAGCAGTTATTTAATAAAACAGATAGAATTCTTTTACTCAGGAAACCTGTACCTTCATTCGTCATTGGATCATGGATTGCGGGTATTTCGGTAATGAGTAATGTGATTGTCAAATATTTTCCTGATAAGAGCGAGGCGGTTCAAGTTGTCATGCTACTCAATACACTGATGTGGCTCGGTTTTATGGCAAGCTGCGTCTATCAGTTTAAAGAGTTGTTGAAACGGCCGACAGCACATCCCACTAATGGTGTGGTGTTACTGTCTACCGTTGCTACCCAGTCAGTAGTGATTTTTTGGGTGAAGCTTTATCCTTCTCTTCCAGAGGGATTGCTGATTGGGGCGATATCACTGGGAGCCTTTTTTTATTTTATTGGGATTACGCTGATGATCGTTCGTTATGGCAGAGGAAGCCGTTGGACACTCATCGATGATTGGCCGAGTACAAATTGTATCATCCACGGTGCTTTATCCATTACGGGCCTTGCGATCGTGTCTTCTGAGATGTTGTCCGGAAGGATTATCATGATTTTTTGGCTACTTGTATTTGTCCTGCTGATTGGAGTGGAATGGTTGGAGATGGTGAGAGCCGTCAAGCGGATTCAGAAACTGGGGTGGAAAAAGGGGATCTTCACCTATCATATTAGTCAGTGGTCGCGGAATTTTACCTTTGGAATGTTCTATGCTTTTACGATGACCATGCACGATACCCCTTATTACTTGAATCGTTTTTATTCGTTTCATGAAGAATTCTTACATGTTTGGGCGTGGATTGTGTGCCTGTTTCTCATAGCAGAGATTGGTTTATGGGTGGGATCAAATCGATATTTGCTTGAAAGAAAGAGTAAGGAGCGCGTGTCTTGAGTACATTTATCTTGTTTATTACACATTGAGGGACGGACCTTCAATCAGCGAATGACCGAATGGTATTCTGCCGATTTAGAGGTCCGTCCCTCTTACATATCTTCTAGAACTTCTTTTAGCACTATGGCATGGTTATGCTTTTCATCTTTGGCTCCGTAGAGTAGAACGACACGTTCATTTTCTGCCATTACTTTCAGTTCCCGCAGTTTTTTTTGTTTTTCTTCATCTTGATAGAGTTCGTCCTTATAGGATTGTTTGAACTTCTCGAACTTTTCGGGGTCGTGGTTAAACCACTTCCGTAAAGAGGGGCTGGGTGTAATTTCTTTCATCCACTTTTCAAGGTTCGCATCTTCTTTCGATATCCCACGGGGCCAGACACGGTCGATCAAGATCCGGTGACCTCCCAATCGGGGAGGTTCATCATAGATTCGTTTCAAAATGATAGACATCGTAAACCCTCCTTCTATTAACAGGATAAATGGGAATGGGGCAAGAAGCAACGGTCCTCATCCCACATCATATATCCCCAACCCAACATCCTAACAACAAGGTCCGTCCCTCATGCGTTTTCAAATAATTGTAATATGTTTGTAGTATTTCTGTTATAATTGTTAAAAAATTCAAAAATAAGGGGGCTTTTGGATGGGTAATGGGGTCAAGGTTGATGGGGTATCTAAGATATATAAAGGTGAAGGTGTAGAGACTCATGCTTTATTGAATGTAACGGCTGAATTTCAGGAGGGGGAGTTTGTCTCCGTCGTTGGTTCATCTGGTTCGGGAAAGTCAACGCTATTGAGTGTGATCGGGACGTTGGATCGTCCAACGGGTGGGAATATCTTATTCGAGTCAAAGGATGTCACTGAATTCAGTCAGCGTGAGATGGCTGATTTCAGGTTTGAGAACATCGGTTTCATCTTTCAACAATTCCATTTGATCCCTACCATGACGGCGTTGGAGAATGTAATGGCACCTCTTTTCTCTAGGAAAGTTCCATATGATAAAAAACAGCGGGCGAAAGAGTTGCTGGAGTCAATAGGGCTTGGTGATAAGTTACATTCCCTTCCTTCTCAATTGTCAGGCGGACAGCAGCAAAGGGTGGCGATCGCACGGGCATTGGTACACGAACCTAAGTGGCTGTTGGCCGATGAGCCGACAGGCAATCTGGATACAGAAACAGGGGAGCTCATCTTTCATATCATAAAATCGCTCAATAAAGAAAAAGGCTGTGGTGTCATTTTTGTCACCCATGACTCCGAACTTGCCGAGAAGGCGGATCGAATCATTGAGATGAAGGATGGCAGGATTATATCTGATCGGATGGTGGGAGCCCTGTGATCCGCTTTATATGGAATACGTGGTGGCGGAACAAGCAGCGGTTCATCCTGTTGATCATCGGAGTCCTCCTTTTAAGTGTCGGACTGAGTTATCTCGTCGGGATGACGCAAACCAATAATGGGACGATCGTCAATGAATTACAGAAAAGATGGAAGTCTTCCTATCACATGGTGGTGAGGCCGCCTGATTCAAGAAGCGTCACGGAAGATATGAATCTATTAGAACCGAACTATTTGAGTGGGCTTGACGGAGGCATCACTCTGGAACAATATGAAGCAATTAAAGAAATGGACGATGTCAAGATTGCAGCACCCATCTCTATGATGGGGTATGTGTTCAATGGCGTTCAGATGGGAGAGTTAAACATTACAGAACCGGGAGTTTATCGCTTGAATCAAAAAGAAGTGGTTCAGACCGGGGCGAAGGAGGAGGTCAATGACGGGAATTATTATTTTACAGTGGGAGGCGGACAGTATTCGATGGACCCTGCTTATGGGGTAGGGGAATCCACTGCAGAATTATCCTACGGTACACAGGTCCTCGTTGCAGGCATCGATCCCGAACAGGAAGCGAAGCTTGTCGGACTGGACAAAGCTATGGTTGCTGGAAAAGGGAGCCGGTATTTTTCGGAAAATGATGAGGTCATGGATATCCCCCTGGATGAGAACCTGAACGATATATCCATACCCGTCATTCTAAGCAACCGTGAATTCGTTGATGGAGAAATTCACTATACAGTGGAAAAGCTCGATATGCCATTTGATTCCGACAGTCAGGATGCAACCATGGAGAAAGTGAAGAAGAACGGCGGGGAGAAATATTTAGAGAAGCAAACAGGGAATGTCGTGGAAGAAAAGAGTTTTACTACACAGGAAGCGCACGAAAAAATTGTCAATGCTGTCATGAATCCAAGTTTCGAAGCAGGTTTGGGGGGAATGAGCTGGATGGCATTTAAGCCGTCGCCGGTGGAATACAAGCCGGTCACCAGCCCGTTTCGGGAAAGATGGGCTTTCAGTTATGAAGTGGAACCATACAGTTTACCTGAGGATTCTCTCCTCGCTGTCGAACAGGCGTACAGGCCGGTTGAAGTGTTCGGAGAGGATAGCACAAACTGGCCAAGGCTTCAACTGGATTACATCGGGATCTTTGACGCCCAGAAGCTGACCATTTCGAAAGATCCCTTGACGGAGCTGCCTGTTGAAACGTACTTTCCTTCGAAAGCCAGCTGGGTAATAGATGAGAACGGTGATCCCGTCAATCCCCCAGTCACGATGAAACCTGAAAACAATCCTTATGGTTTCCTGACGAAGCCTCCATTGATGTTGACGACCCTGGATGCGGCAGCTCATGTTCTGGGGGACAAACCCATTTCAGCGATACGTGTCAACGTGAAAGGGGTCGATACGTTCAATGAAGATAGTGAAGCCTCCCTTCAAAAAGTGGCAAAAGAAATTGAAGAGAAGACGGGATTGATTGTGGATGTAACGTTAGGCTCCTCCCCGCAGCCTGCTTTGACTCATATCCCGGGCATTCAGGGGGAAAAGGGGTTTGGCTGGATCGAGCAGCCGTGGATTAAGATTGGTTCCTCGATCACGATTTTCAAAGAAGCAAAGCTCGGGGTGTCAGGAGTGGTGGGGAGCGTCATCCTGGTGGCGATCGTATATGTGTTTTCCTCCAATCTCATCATGATGTATGCACGCCAAAAGGAGTTTGCCGTTTTACTTTCGCTGGGGTGGCGTCCGAATCAGCTTTCCAGACTCCTGCTCCTTGAAGCGCTATTGCTGGGTATGGTGGTATCTTTTATCAGCTGGCTCATACTGGCATGGTTTTCAGTAACGAGCGAACTAGAAACATCCTATATTCGAGTCGCCCTCATCGGATTGATCGGACTGACGATTTATATCGCAGGTGCACTCATTCCCGCCTATCTTGTGAAAAAAATCAGACCATACGAAGCAATGCGGTCAGGGGAAATCTCCCTTAAACACAAGCGGGTGGCAAGGTCTGAATCAGTGGTCGGAATGGCGGTTAATTCAATGGTGTCCAGGTGGAAACGGACCGTTTTATCCGTGGTTTCCATGGGTCTGCCAACGGGTCTTCTTGTCTTTTACTTATTCATTACCTTTCGATTGAAAGGGGTCATGTATACGACCTGGTTAGGGGAGTATGTGGCCATGGAAGTAAGCACCATGCATTATGTGGCCATGGGGATCGCTCTCTCGATTGCCATCCTGACAACGGCTGAAATCATCTGGCAAAACGTAGCTGAGAGACAGCCCGAAATATCAGTGTTTAAAGCCCTTGGCTGGAGTAATGGAACCGTTCGGATGCTTGTCATTCTGGAAGGGATGTTCTCGGGAGCACTTGCGGGTGTCGTTGGCCTGCTTTTTGCGTTTACGTTAATCTGGAAGATCTACGGAGGCTTCCCTTTCACCCTTTGGTGGATCTATGGGGCCGCCCTGTCAATCCCTGTCGTTACGGGAATCATCGCAGCCGTCCTGCCTGCGGGGAAGGCAGCCAATACTCCTCCTTATCAGGGACTGAATGGAGGATACAGCAATGATAAGAAAGTGGAAAAACAATTCAAATACATTCTCTCAGGGGCAGCAGTCATCCTCCTTCTCGGTGTCATGACCTTAGTAGGGAAGGGAGTTCCCGAAGTGCAGAAAGTTGAAACCGCCAAAGTGGCATCTCCCGTGAAAGAACAAGGAACAGAAGGAAAGACAACGTCGGCCTTTGCACCCGGTAAGAAAGAGGAGGATGAACCACAGGAGGATGCTCCCCTCGCATTTTTAAAAGCAAAAGAACTTGCTGGAAAGCAGACAGAGCTCGGTGAAAAACTGGACCTTGATCAGCAAACGATCCTTATCGAGCCACCGAGTAAAACACCATCCGAATTAAAGGCAAAAAAGAATCATCAACTTATCACCATGCCCATTAGCTGGGACGTTAAATATAGTGATCCCAATTCGAGCAGTCTTTCTTTTAAACCAGGTGCCTATTTCCTATTGGATGAAAAGGAGAAAAGGTATTATCCAGTGGAAACGAAGATTGTGGATGAGGTGAATTATCGTGGGGGGAAATTGGTGTTCCCTGGTAGAGTGACGGCATTATTGACGTTTGAAGTGCCGAAGAAGTATGAGCGCTTTTTGATAAGCGGAAGGATACCTGATAATTCCAAAGAAGTAGTGGCCGAACTTACGAGAGAAGACCTGAAAAAGAGCAGGGAGCCATTTTCTTTGAAGAAAACCGGTGTTTCCCCGGGTGCAGCAGCTGATTATACGTTGAAGATGAAGTTAGATAAGGATGACAAATGGAGCGTGGAGGCCGATATCAGAGTCACCAATCATTCGGAAGAAGCGTTCGAGGATATTGGATTTTATTTCATTCCAAATGCCTTTACGGAAAAACATAAACCAGATTTTCTTAAAGGTCATGGGGAGACCAGTATTCACACCATTAACAGTACCGGTGAGGATCTCCAGTACTCCTTGGATGGAAATCAGCTCCTAGTCGACCTTGACGAAAAGCTGCAGCCTGGTGAAACGAAATCGATCAGCATCGACTATAGCTTGAAACTACCGGAAGATGGATTGCGATTATCGCAGAAAGGGGAAGACTTCTTTCTTGCACAGTGGTACCCGATGCTTGCGACGTATAGAGATGGTTGGGACATTGAACCTTTCGATCCCAAAGGCGAATCCTATGAAACAACCTATGGAAACTATCACGTTTCCTTTGAAACACCAGAGAAATATTTAGTCGCAAGCTCCGGCGACGACGTGTTGGATGAACCTGTGAACAAAGGGGAAATCGAAGGAGGGAGTATCAGGGATTTCTATCTCGCGTTCCTGAGCCCAGAAGAATGGGCACAAAAGACAGAAAAAGTGAAAGTCGGGATGTATCGAAACGTGGACATCCGCGCTTTTATGAAAAAAGAACAAGCTTTCATCATGGACGATGTGCTAAAAAATGCAGCTAATTCTCTTCTTTTTTACCATGATAACATTGGTGAGAATCCGACTCGTGAATTGGATCTCATTGCAAATAATGGAGACATGGAATACTCCAATATTGTAGAAATATCGGACGATCCCGATGGATATGAACATCCATTGTTCCATGAAATCGCTCATCAATGGTTCTATCAGGGAGTGGCGAACAATCCTTATCGGGATGCATGGCTCGATGAAAGTCTCGCTGAATTACTATCCTCCTATTATCTCGCATATGCATATAAGGACGAGGGAAAAGCCTTTGCGTTTTCGAATCAAGTGTTGAATACAGTGAAGCCGGAAGAGTTCTTAAATACTCCGCTGAATGAATTTGAAAGGAATTATATTTCAACGGTGTACGGAAAAGGGCCCCTCCTGTTGAATGATTTCTTCAAGGATAATGGGGGAAGAACGGAAGCATTGACCTTCCTGTCCGCTTACTACAAAGAGTATCAATACAAACATGTTGATTCTGACACCTTTGCACAATTCTTCGAGGCATACTACGAAGGCAGCCAAAAAGAATTCCTGACAGGATGGCTAGAATAGAAAGTGAGAGGGACGGACCTCCAAATGAGGGCTTTGTTGGAGGTCCGTCCCTCATTGTGAAAGATGACAATCGTGATGGATTCTCATAAAGAAAGTTCTTCTTGTTGCTACAATCAGATATGGTTTCTTCAGAATAAGGAGAGGGAACAATGGCTGCTGCATTATTGTTTTTCAAGAGCGTTATTATAGGTATGGCCATTGCTGCACCTGTTGGACCTGTGGGGATCCTATGCATTCAAAGGACTCTGGCATATGGGAGGCGGACAGGTTTCATATCAGGGTTGGGGGCTGCCACGGCAGATGCCTTATATGGGTTGATTGCCGTTATGGGGCTCACGGTCGTTTCCGGCTTCCTTATGGCTCATCAGTTCTGGATACAAGTATGGGGAGGGGTGTTCCTATTGCTTTTGGGTTGGAAGACATTCACCTCTCAACCGGCTGAATTTACTGCAGGGGGATCGGGCAAAAAACCTTCCCCAATGAACGGATTTTTGTCCGTTTTCTTACTAACACTCACGAATCCGATGACGATTCTTGCATTTATCGCGATATTCGGTGTTTTTCGGGTTGGGGGTCCTGAGGATTTTCTAACCTCTTTGACGGTGGTATCGGGAGTGTTTTCCGGATCTGCGCTTTGGTGGGGGCTGCTTGCCTTCATAGGTGGATGGATAAGTAGCAGGATCGGACCTGACTCGCTAAAAATCATTAATCGTGCAGCCGGCATCGTCCTAACGATATTCAGTGCACTCTTTTTGATTGACCTGTTATAATGCTTGTTAAAAGAGGGACGGACCTCCCAAACGGATTCTTACTTTACATAAGATATCCGTGTGGAGGTCCGTCCCTCTCCCATGTCCCTCTCTATACTAAAAATCCCCATGTTCATTTCCCCATTCGTGCATGTGCTGTAGGATGGGCATGAGGGTCATGCCGAGGGCGGTCATGGAGTATTCGACTTTTGGGGGGATGGTGTCGTATTGTGTGCGGTTGATGAATCCTTCTTCTTCAAGTTCTTTCAGCTGCTGGCTCAGTACTTTGTGGGCAACGCCCGGGAGAAGACGGCGCAATTCATTGTACCTGTGCGTCCCTTCCGTCCCGAGGTGCCAGAGGATGACGGTCTTCCATTTTCCGCCGATTTTCCGCAATGTGTACTCGATGGAACACTTCAATTTTCCATGTTGATCAATCGGTGTATCCATATCTTTAACCCGTCCTTTCTTACCTAAAGGTTAGTTTCTCACAAAAAAGTGCATTCTTACATATATCCGCTTCTCTTCGTATAATGAAGTCGGGTTAGATGAAACTAATCAAAACGAAGGAGGAGTCAATCAATGTTACCATATCCAAGATCATTTTCTCATATAGGATTATCCGTTCCAAGCCTTGAAGAAGCCATTAAATTTTACCAAGAGGTGTTCGGCTGGTACGTCATCATGGAACCTTCCGATGTCGAGAATGACGACACGGCCATCGGTCAAATGTGCCGCGATGTCTTCGGGAACGACTGGGATAAGTTCAGAATCGCCCACATGGCAACCGGTGATAAAATCGGGATCGAGCTATTTGAATTCCCTCATAACGAAAAGCCGGAGAATAACTTCGAATATTGGAAGACAGGATTATTCCATTTCTGTATCCAGGATCCCGATGTTGAAGGCATGGTCGCAAAGATCAAGCAGCACGGTGGAAAACAGCGTATGCCGGTCCGTGAGTATTATCCTGGTGAAAAACCTTATCGCATGGTGTATGTGGAAGATCCATTCGGGAATATTTTCGAGATCTATTCCCACAGCTATGAATTAACCTATTCCGATGGGGCTTACTAATTGATGCAAAAGGCGCGTTCAATATTTGAGCGTGCCTTTTTCTCTTTTGAAAGAGGTTTTCTTTACCAAATGAAGAATGTATTATTGTTACATTCCATAAGTTAGAGAGGAAAACCCCAATGAAAATAATTGAATTACAAAAGGGTTCAAGCATGTTTGAACAAGCAGTGAATGTGTTCTGGGGACAATGGGGGAATGAGGATAATTACAGGTTCTACTACGATTGCATGTTTCATTCCTGTCATACCGAAGCAGACCTTCCCCGATTTTATATCGCTGTCAATGAGGATGATATCATCGGCACGTACGCATTGTTAAGAAATGATCTTAACAGCCGTCAAGACCTGTATCCGTGGTTGGCGTGCCTGTATGTTCACCCTGACCAGAGAGGGGACGGACTTGGTTCTGTCCTTCTTGACCATGCTCTCCGGGAGGCTCATAAAAAAGGGTACAACTGTCTTTACCTGACGACTGACCTGGAAGGGTATTATGAAAAATACGGCTGGACTCATTCGACAGAAGCCGTCGGGCCGGGCGGAGACTCCATGAAAGTCTATCAAAAACAGACAAATACATAAAAAAGCAGCAAGGGAATGTGATGGGTCACATTCTCTTGCTGCTTTTTTGTGAGGTCCGTCCCTCAAATGATTTTCTTCTGAACGAGGTCCAGTCCGTATCCGATGATGGTGGCTACGAGGGTGGGGGTGGTCCAGGCCAGTCCATTTGAACTCAGGGGGAGAGCGCTCAGGACTCTCTGGATTCCTTCCATTTGGATATTGAGGCTGGCGAGCATTTCGTATAAGGAAAAGATCGCAGCAATGCTGACACCATACACATACATCCTTCTGCTCTCCCCGAAGAAGTGCTGAAAGAGGGAAAGGGCTACAAGTACAATCGCCACAGGGTAAATGAGAACGAGCAGCGGGGTGGCGACCTTTAATATCATATTCAGTCCCAGGTTGGTCACAGCCATTCCGATCACGATGAAAATCATTACATATGCTTTATATGAAAACCGTGGGTAAATCTCATGGAAAAAGCGCCCGCACGCATTTATCAGTCCGATGCATGTCGTTAAACAGGCAATCATCACAATCAAACCAAAAAGGAGGTTGCCACTGTACCCAAATAGTTGCTGAGATGCTAACACGAGTATTTCAGCACCATTACTGATCGGTGCTTCATGGGGGATCACCCGTCCGATCCACCCTAGGGAAAGGTACACCATCACCAACCCGAAGGCGGCAATCATTCCTGCACTGATGGTTCCACGGATAAGATCTTTTTTACCGGAAGCCCCTTTATCCTTTAGTCCGTTGATGATGACTATGCCGAAAGCCAGGGCTGCCACGGCGTCCATCGTGAAATACCCTTCAAGGAAGCCTTTCAGATACGGGGCTGATTGGAACTTTTCTGTCGCTTCCGCATCCATATAATCAAAGGTGAAAAAAGCCCGGACGCATAGTACAGCTAATACTATGAGTAATATGGGTGTTAAAAATTGTCCGACAAGATCAATCACTTTTTTAGGGTTGATGCTGAGCAAGTAGGTCAACCCAAAGAAAGCGAACGAGAATAATAATAAGGGCAGCCGTCCTTCCACACTGACCATTTGCAGAAATCCCAATTCGTACGCCACATTGGAAGCCCTTGGGATTCCGTAGAGAGCACCGATTGACAGATAAATCACAATGGCAAATACGAGTCCGAAAACAGGGTGGACCCGTTCACCAATCGATAATAATCCATTTTTTGAAAGGGATACGGAAATGATCGTCAAAAAAGGCAGGAACACCGCCGTTAAAATAAATCCGGAAATCGCTGCAATAAAGTGGGTTCCGGATTCCATCCCGAGATATGGAGGGAATATTAAATTCCCTGCACCAAAAAATAACGAAAAAAGCATAAATCCCGAAATCAGGACATCTCTTTTTCTCATATTCACGCCTCCAAATTCATGACCGACTGCCAGGCTTCAGTCACATTTTACATAACACATGAAAAAACCCGCCCCTGATCAGGGACGAGTCTAAACTCGCTTAACTAACCATATTCCGTATGTTCCAAACTTTCGTAAGGAATGTGAAAGCGGATATATTCATACTTTTCTTCTTTTTTAAAATTTCATTAATACTCACAATTTAGCACAGGCTTATTTGTGTCGTCAATGAATTTTCCTACTATAATATTAATTTCTTCTCTATCTTCAGGTTATGCAGGCAGAGGGTCTGGAATATGTATATAGAAAAGGTAGGGGAGTTGGTTCCATGAAGCATGTTGCTGCGGCAATCTATCTTTCTTTCGGGATGCTATTCTTATTTTTACAAGGGTTTGACGGGTTTACTGGACCGGAAAATATGAATTTTATTATTTTCTTATTCTTAATGGCAGGGGCATTGTATCTGTACCGGGAAATCAGGGACCGATTTCAAAAAAAATAGACAAAGGCACGCATGGGGATGCGTGCCTTTGTCTGTGCTTACAATCCGAGGGAAATATACTTCACTTCTAAAAATTCTTCTATACCCTGGTGGCCGCCTTCACGGCCGAGGCCGCTTTGCTTGAATCCTCCGAATGGAGCTTGTGGAGTCGATGGCAGCCCATCGTTCAATCCGACGATACCGTACTCAAGTTGTTCACTGATCCGGATTCCTTTAGTGATATTTTCGGTGAATACATAGGCAGCGAGGCCATAGATGGAATTATTGGCGCGCTCGATCGCTTCCTCTTCGGTTTTAAATGTGGTGATCGGAGCGACCGGCCCGAATGTTTCGTCATTCATGCACAACATGTCATCATTCACGTTCGTCAAGACAGTCGGTTCATAATATAGCCCTTCTATTCCTTTTCCTCCATAGGCAACGGAAGCTCCTTTGTCTATGGCATCTTCCACATGCTTGCGGACTTTTTCGATGGCATCCTCATCGATCAATGGACCGATATCGACGCTTTCTTCGAGACCATTTCCGACTTTCAGCCCCTTCACTTTTTCAACCAGTTTTTCAGAAAAAGTATCTGCGATGGATTCATGGACATAGATCCGATTGGAACAGACGCAGGTTTGTCCGGCATTCCTGAATTTGGATGCGATGACACCGTCAACGGCTTTTTCCAAATCAGAGTCATCCATCACAATAACAGGGGCGTGGCCGCCAAGTTCCAGGGATATTTTCTTAACGGTGTCCGCTGATCCTTTCATCAGGACCTTTCCGACTTCTGTTGAACCGGTGAAGGTCAGTTTCCGGACGCGTGTATCTTCCATCCACGCTTCCCCGATGGATTTCGAATCACCTGTCACGACGTTGACGACGCCTTTCGGGATGCCCGCTTCTTCAGCAAGTGCAGCCATCTTTAACGCAGTCAAAGGGGTTTGATTTGCAGGTTTGATCACGACTGTACATCCGGTGGCGAGTGCCGGTGCAACCTTGCGTGTGATCATTGCCGCAGGAAAGTTCCACGGAGTGATGACCGCTACAACCCCGACCGGCTGCTTATGGACAAATAATCGTTTGTTCCGCTGAGTGGCAGGGATCTGTTCCCCATAAACCCGCTTTCCTTCTTCTGCATACCAGGAGATGAATCCGTTGGCATATTGAATTTCGCCGAGTGCCTCTTTTAGCGGTTTTCCTTGCTCGATGGTCATCGTGCGTGCAAGATCCTCTTGGTTTTCATTAATAAGATCATACCATTTTCGGATGAGTTCACTTCGTTCGTATGCCGAGAATTGAGACCATTCCTTGAATGCCTCATGAGCAGCATCCACCGCCTTCGAGGCCTCTTTTTTACCTCCATTCGGAATGGTGGCAATTACTTCTGATGTGGCAGGGTTGGTTACTTCTTTCTTTTCAAGATCCGATCCGGTTTGTTCTCCATTGATGATGAGATTGTAATGTTGCATAGTGTTCCTCCTTTAGTATGATAGATTCCCATATGCTGATGACTATGTAGTTTGTCTTAAATTTACAATAGTGTGAAGGAAGAATCCAGTAATACACTTTATTTAATGACGATGGGCTATTCATTGTTTAAATACCCTAAATAAGAGGGAAGATAAACCGTATGTTCAAAAACAAGGAGGGCGTAATCATATGAAAGCCATCATCATCAACCAGTACGGAGATAAAGACGTTTTACAGGAAAAAGAAATCGATCAGCCTGCGATCGGGGACAATCAAATTTTACTCGAAAATCATGCCACATCCATCAACCCCATCGATTGGAAGGTGAGGGCAGGATATTTAAAAGATATGCTGGACTTTGAATTCCCAATCATCCTGGGATGGGATGCAGCTGGAGTGATTGCTGAAAAAGGTAAAAATGTAAAAGGATTCGAAGTGGGTGACCGTGTATTTGCCAGACCGGCTACAACAAGGGAAGGTACTTATGCTGAGTATGTGGCAGTGGATGAAGAACTGCTCGCTAAAATGCCTGAAAACATGAGCTTTGAAGAAGCGGCAGCGATTCCTCTGGCCGGACTGACCGCCTGGCAGTGCTTAGTCGACTTTGGTGAAATCAAAGAAGGAGATAAAGTGCTGATCCACGCAGGATCCGGCGGGGTAGGGAATTATGCAATTCAGATTGCCAAAAGCTTCGGGGCACATGTCGCAACAACCGCAAGCGGAAAGAATGAAGAGTTCGTCAAATCATTGGGAGCCGATCAGTTCATTAATTATAAAGAAGAAGACTTTAGTGAAGTGTTACAAGGCTTCGACCTGGTGTTGGATACGATGGGCGGGGAAATCCAGTCCAACAGCTATAAAGTCCTCAAGGAAAACGGAAAGCTCGTATCGATTGCACAGCCTCCAAATGAGGAGGAAGCAGCAAAGCATGGCGTGAAAGCTGAATTCCTATGGCTTGATCCCAAAGGAGAGCAGCTTTCAAAGCTTGCCGACCTGTATGAATCCGGGCAACTAAAGCCAGTGATAGGAGAGACATTCGAACTGAGTGAACAAGGGTTAAAAGACGCCCACGCACTCAGTGAAACGCACCACGCAAAAGGAAAAATCGTGATCAAAGTGAAATAATGATAGGAGGGACGGACCTATAAACTATAGGTCCGTCCCTCTCCTACATAGTTTTAAGGAATTAATATAAGTTATAAGCTACCTGTCTGAAATGCTGATAGCGTTTAAAATCGATTCCTTAAGTTGAGGTGTGAGCTTTCTTAAGTCCCCCACACTATAAATCCCTGCATAGTATTGAATGATGAATCCATCGACGAATGACACTAGAATTGAAGCCCCGCTCTTTGAATGAACAATAGGGAAGTTTCGATCGTGATCCACTTCAGAAAGCTTTTTTTGTAAATGAGTTATCATTCGATCAAATGACTGGCTAAATATCGTCTGATGAATATCACCTCTGCTAAAACGGCCCATTACAGATTTAATCAATTCCATATTTTGTTCATTATAATCCCACGAATCATAGAGAAATGTTTCAATAAACTGTTCTATTGTGTTGCTTTCATTTAGGTTTAGTCCTCGTATGTAATCGTCTTCAAGCTTCTTTAATCCTGACTCTATTCCATCTGTCCTCATTATACTAACCTCCTCCTTACCATTGTCATTTCACTTGGTTTCCCCTGTTTATTCATTACTAAACATGGTATCGGGGAGGGACGGACCTATGTATCCAAGGTCCGTCCCTCTTTTTTTACATCCATTAAGTTGAATGATTCGAGTATGTGGTGAAACAAGGCATTCGAAAAAAATGTAAAGGACACTTGACGTAAAGTTTCCTTTACATTATGCTTTGAAAATATAAGGGGGGAGCTCTCTTTGAAAAATAAACTGGTTGAATACCGGAAGACGTTTGGTTTCTCTCAGGAAAGATTGGCAGCGAGACTGGGAGTATCGAGACAAACCATCATTTCGATTGAAAAGGGAAAGTATGACCCTTCTTTGAATCTGGCATTTCAGCTGGCAAAGGTATTTGATACTTCGATTGAAGAGATATTTGTATATGAAGAAAAAGGGGGGGAGAAAACGTGACAAAGGCTTATCTGATTATAGGATTGATTATGGCGCTGCAGACTGCTTTTTTATTTTTCATCGGCATCTCGGCAGGGGAGTTTCCGTTTTTTGCCCTTACACAGCTGTCTTTGACTGTCATGAGCTTTTGTATGTACTATCTGTATCCACAGTTCAAAGATAAGGATGAGCGAATGAAGGTGATAAGGGAGAAAGGAATCTTCTATTCGTACTTTGCCATCTTATTCTTTTATGTTATCATCATGTCCACACTCGGCCTTGGCCTGATTGATCTATCGGCTATGAATCTAATGTACATAATAACCAGTCTTACCATCATGACCGTATTCATCTCCATGGTGGTCATGTCGAAAATCTACTAAACAGGGAGGGACGGACCTTTAACTTATAGGTCCGTCCCTGTTCAATCCGATCTGTTGTTGACCTCGTAGGCGGCACGGATGGCGGATTCGATTGCCCCTTCGACCCAGCCGTGGAAAGGGGATGTGTGTTCCCCGGCAAAGTGGATGCGGTGTTCCTGTAAGTACAGGTTGTCAGAAAAATCGGAAGCCTGATTTGGAGCGAATAGCGTAAAGCAACCTGCTGAAAATTGGTTTTCTCCCCAGCTGTAAGAGGCGCCAGTAGTAAATTCTTTGTACACCTGCTCTCCATAAATTTTATAAAGCCCCTGCAGTGCTTCACGTATCCGTTCTTCCTCAGGCAGGCTATTCCACAGATTTGCATTTTGTCCCCAGCTGTAACTGCCGAGCATGACACCTGGACCTGCAACGCCTATTTTATGACTTGGTCGGTACGTATACCGGATGGGAAGATCCGTTATGATATTTCCAATTTTAAAGGTTTCCCAAAACTTCGACTTAAACTCCAAGCCTATTTTCACTGACGAAACATAATTCAGTTCCCGTATCGCTTTCCATTTTTGAAAAGAAACCGAATGATAGGGATGCACATCAATGAATTGAAAAACTGAGTAAGGGACCGTAACGATGGTATAATCTCCTTCAAAGCGATGATAACGGTTGGTGGTACGGTCTCTGGTTATGACTTCTACTCCATCGTCCTTCTGAATGATCCCATGAACTTTTTGGGAATAGTGGATATTCTGCTGAAGTTGAGGCAAAAAGGAGTATGGAAGTTTGTCATTGCCCCCATCTATTTCATAAAACTTTAGTTCATCATTGAAAACTGTCCGGACAATGTCCAGGAGAATATCAACGAATGAGAGTTCCGGGAATCCTTCAATGCCCAAGATGACCTTTACAATGCGGATGGCTTCCGGGGAAAGCGACGTTCCGATCGGATTAAATCGTAAGAAGACGTCGAATGAATAATGATCAAACTTGATTCGTAACCGTTCTTGTTCTTCCGGGTCTGCTTTGTCGTACAGGTCTAAAAACGGTTTTATAGCTGACGATAATAATTCAATGGCCGTTTTCCCCTGTTCTTCAGGTGGCAAAGGGTAATTGAAAATATCAGGGTTAGCGGTGTAATTGGTATCTGTCGTCTGAATTCCATTTACGAGATAGAGGTCGCTTTTATTAATAAACTCATTTGTGGGCAAGTTGAATTTACGAATATATTCAAAGACTAAATCATGTGTTTCCGGGAATCGCATAGCTCCGACATCGAGGTATTGACCTTCTGAAAAAGGTTGCCGTAACGTATACACCCTCCCGCCTATGCGATCATTTCCTTCAAGGATCGTGACGGTATGGCCTGCTTTTTTTAATAGGGAGCCTGCCACAAGACCGGCCATGCCCGCCCCGATAATGATCACTTTCTTTGGATCTGATGTAGGGACCAATCCATTTTTCACGATGGATACCATATCATCTGGATAAGAAAGATCGCCGTAATTGTGATTATCAGCTCTATTCCTCAATTCTTTCTCCCCCTTACGCCGAAGCTGCATTACATATACATATGATTGAGGTGATGGGGAATAGAAGGGGGAGCTATAGTTCCAATTCTCCAACTTGTAAAAAATAAACAGGGACGGACCTATGGAAGGTCCGTCCCTGTTAGTGTTCAATCTTCGTCCTCGACTAGGTATTTAAGTTTGGAGAGCTTATTGCTCCAGAACTGTTCGTAATAGGCTAGCCAATCCTTTAGTTCTGCGAGGGGTTCAGGCTGAAGTCGATAGATTTTTTCCCTGCCGACTTTTTCACCGGAAACCAACTCGGCTTCTGTCAGGATGGCAAGATGCTTGGCAATGGCAGTCCGGCTCATCGGAAAATGGGAAGTCAGTGCCGAAATGGGCATCTCTTTTTCCGAAAGAAGGCGAAGCACTTCCCGGCGGGTTGGATCTGCAATCGCCTGGAATACATCGTGTTTAACGGCAGACACTTATTCCTCCACAACCTTCCGAAGTCGCTGGTCCACAATGCCGACCCAGCCGTTCTCCATACGTTCCCGGATAACGGAGCTTTTTTCGTTCGGTTTTGAAACTACGGCATCATCATGCTTCCAGCCACCATGAACCAATGTGAATTCGGTTTGTGTCCCAACCTCTTTTAAAAGGAATGTGACGACCCAGCCATCCGTATCCCAGGAGAAGGACAGCTTATGAGGCTCCTCAACTTCCAATACCTTACATGGAGACGGACCGAAAGGGGACTGAATATGAAATTCGTACCCGACTTCAGGTTGGAAATCATTGGGCATGAACCATGAAGAAATGCCTTCTGAAGTGGAAACGGTGTCCCATACCTTTTGGATTGGGGCATTGAAGAGGACGGTTTGGTTAATATCTTGAAGCTGACTGCTTTGATTTGATTTCATATTTGTCGCCTGCTTTCTGGTGTTGAAAATAACACCATTTGGTTTTGCTTTAATGATACAACACCATATGGTTTCGTGTCAATGAAAAGAGGAGTTCGGTGAAAGAGTGTAGAAATAGTGTCTTGGTAAAGGTTAGTATCTGCATACATTGCACAATTTATAAAGAAACACCGGTCACCACTTCGCACAGAATGACCGGAGAATAGATAATCTGCATGGTACATTAGTTGAGACGGGAGAAGATAAACAATGGAAATGCTTCATAGGATGAATGACTGCATTCAGTATATAGAGGAGAATCTTGAAGGAGATATCGAGATGGAGGAGCTTGCCAAGCTCTCATTGAACTCGAAATTTCACTTTCAAAGGCTGTTTTCTTTAGTCACAGGCTGCACTGTAGCTGATTACATCAGGAGGAGAAGGCTGACTCTTGCTGCTCAGGAACTGAATAATGCGAATGTAAAGGTCATTGATGTCGCTTTCCGGTATGGATACGAAACACCAGAGTCTTTCTCGAAGGCATTTCGAAAAGCTCACGGTGTTTCCCCATCCCAGGTAAGAGAATCAGGAACTCCCTTGAAAGCATTCCCGCGTATCTCCTTCCAAATTCAATTAAAAGGGGAAGTCGAAATGAATTATAGAATCGTTGAAAAAGAAGCATTTCAGGTGATTGGAAAAGGGAAAAGAGTCTCAACCAGTAACGGTCAAAACTTGAAGGAGATTCCGGCATTTTGGGATGAGGTGAATACTTCGGGCTTGGACAGTGAAATTTGTGAGGCAGCAAATAATGATGAAATGCTCGGAATCTGCATGGAGTTCGATCATACGAATGAAGAGTTTACCTATTTCATCGGGTCAGAAAAGAAAACGGACCCTCATTCCTCACTGGAGGTTAAGGAGATACCTGCTTCCACATGGGCAGTATTTGAATCGGTTGGTCCGATGCCGGACGCGATCCAGGGTGTGTGGAAGCGGATTTTCTCTGAATGGTTTCCGTCTACAGGGTATGAGCATGGAGATGCGCCTGAATTCGAATTATATCCGCCTGGAAATCCGAATGACGAGGATTATAGATGTGAAGTTTGGGTTCCGGTTATGAAGAAATAAGGTAAGTTTGCCTCCAACAGGGATTGGGGGCTTTTATGTGTAACTGGAGAAGAACTTGTTTTAAGGACGACTCCCCTGGATCTAGTCCTTTTTTTGTCATTGATTTGTTATAACTATCATGTTACTATAAAGTCACATAACACATGTGACCATTCATTCACATGTTAATCAAAACGAAAGGATCGTTAACATGAAGGACGAACTTTCTACCTTATTTAAAGCTCTGGGTCACCCCATTCGCAGGGAAATCCTCGATCTCTTAAAGAAGTCGGCCAAGACGACGGGCGAACTGAATGAATATTTTCCCGAAGTGACAAGATACGCGATTATGAAACATTTGAACATCTTGGAGGAAGGGAACTTGGTGGTGGTGAAGCGTGAAGGGAAATACCGGCGAAATTACCTTAACGCAGTCCCATTGCAGGAAATGCACAACCGGTGGGTAGGGAAATACATGGAATCTACTGCCAATTCGCTGTTAAATTTACGAGCAATAGCCGAGAACAAAGGAGGAGAAGAATCAATGGAACAAAGTAAAGTATTTCGCATTGAGCAAGAAGTGATGATAGATGCGCCAAGGGATCAGGTATTTAAAGCGTTAACCGAGCAAGCGGGGGACTGGTGGGAGTTTAAACTGGCTCCTGAGGGAGTAAGCTCACAATTCACATTCGATCCTGTACCCGGCGGTCAATTCATCGAGAAATGGCGCAAGGATGAAGGAGCATTATGGGGGACAGTGTATTACGTTAACGCACCGGAGGAAATTCGTCTCCACGGTCATCTTGGAATGCAAGGTGCCGTAAACAGTGCATATACGTATCGATTGATTGAAAAAGGTGACTCCACGTTACTTCAATTATCCCATGCAGCTTCAGGAGTAATAGAAGAGGACTGGGCAGATAAGCATTCCGAAGGTTGGACCTATTTACTTGGAACCCTGCTGAAAAATTATGTTGAAAAGAAGTAAGACGACTGTAGATGTCACAACAAACATAACGATACGCCGTCCAATCCATATGGTTGCAGAATATGCTGTGAACCCGGATCATGCACCCGAATGGTATGTGAATATTGATTCCGCAGAATGGAAAACGGAAAAGCCACTATCCGTACATTCTCAAATTGCATTTAAAGCTAGATTCTTAGGGAAGGATCTCTCCTATATATATGAAATTAGAGAGTTCATGCCTGAACAGAAGCTCGTGATGAAAACGGAAAATGGGCCTTTCCCAATGGAAACCACCTATGAGTGGGAGTCTATTGATGAACAAACGACCAAAATGACCCTAAGGAATCAGGGGAACCCTACTGGATTTTCAAGATGGATGACTCCCCTTATATCAGTCATGATGAAAAATGCAAACAAAAAGGATTTAAAGAAAATCAAAGAAATCCTGGAAAGTTAATATTGACTAAATAAAAAGAGACGAGGCACCTGCTTGAACAAAGCAGGTGCCTCGTCTACATAATATTGATTCAACATGTATAGAATGTACGCAGGATTGCGAACCGTTCTTTTTCCTTGCCGCCTTTTTTTTGATACACTAATTTAGTTGCTAAATTGTTTATCATTGGAGGATATGATGTCAAATCGAAATAAAGGAATTATACTGTTATTATTATCAGCGTTTGGTTTCTCTCTGATGGCGGCATTTGTCAAGTTGTCGGGGGATGTGCCGACGATCCAGAAAACCTTTTTCCGGAATATCGTCTCTGCGTTCATTGCATTCGGTTTTGTCCGGTACCATAAGGAACGCCTATTTGGAAAAAAAGAAAATCAGAAGCTTCTGTTACTGCGTTCCGGTTTAGGTGCTGTCGGCATTGTGCTGTTCTTCTATGCAATCGATCATCTCGTGCTGTCAGATGCCGATATGCTGAACAAGCTGAGCCCGTTTTTAACCATCATCTTTTCGGCACTATTCTTGAAAGAACGGACGCGCGTCTTTCAGGTGGTGGCCATCATCATTGCGTTCATCGGGACATTGTTCATCATCAAACCCGCATTTTCCTTTGATGTCATTCCGTATCTCGCAGGGGTGTTTTCGGCCATCTTCGCTGCAGGTGCCTATACGGTCCTGCGCGTACTCGGGAGCAGGGAGAAGTTTTATACGGTCGTCTTTTACTTCTCATTCTTTACGACGGTCGTGCTGCTTCCATTTGTCATCGGATTTTATGAACCGATGAGCGCGAAACAGTGGGTTTACCTGTTATCCGCTGGTGTCTTTGCGACAGTCGGTCAGTTCGGGATCACGATCGCATACAAGTTCGCGCCGGCGAGGGAAATCTCGATCTTCTTCTATTCGACTGTCGTGTATTCCGCTCTCATCAGCATCTTCTTATTCGGGCAGATCCCTGATGTGTACAGCATCATTGGATACGTAGTGATCTTCGGAGCATCATTGTATATGTTCTTGAAAAATAATGCAGCCGGTAAAAAACAGGAAGTATAAAACGAACCTATCCATCAATTGGTGGATAGGTTTTTCATATATATGTGGACGAAATTTCACAAATCAGTCGTTTACTTATTAATTGATGTGATAAATATTCTCAAAAACAAGCTGAGGAGTTATAATGTAAGTAAATGGAATTTTCGTCTGGGAGGAGGATTGAAATGGTACTCCGCGACTCGAAATGGTCTTTATGGGCACTTACACTGTTATCAATCGTCATCCTGAGCAATGTTTTATTGTATCAGCCTGTCGTGCAGCAATTCCTGGCCATTGAACTTGAAAAAGGGGTGGTATTAGGATCTTTAATGGATTTGGTGGTCATTTCACCAGTACTGGCTTATGCAGCTTTTAAAGTGTCAAAGAAGCAGGCGGCCGGATTCATGGTATTCGGACTGGTGATAGCAAGAGTGATTATACCGGAGGTTTTTTTTACCCCATATACCATCCTCCTATACTTCGGAATAAGCTTGGAAGCCTTGTTCTTTCTGGCGGAGTTGGGTCTGATATTACTATTGATCAAGAGAATTCCAGTCATCCGAACCGATATGAAATCATCAGGAACAAGTCCCATCTTTTCTTTCCTGCCCGCAGTCGAAAGAAAGGTAAGCAACCTTCCTCTGATAAGGATTTTGTCATCAGAGCTTCTAATGGTCTACTACGCCTTCTTCAGCTGGCGAAAAAAAGCTCCTGTTCATGACGGAGTCGTTACCCTGCACCGGAAAACAAGCGCCATTGCCATGAATATTATGCTTATCCATGCCGTCCTCATTGAAACGATCGGCCTTCACTGGTGGCTTCATTCTAAGATTCCTGTTCTGTCTTTCATTCTGCTGATTCTAAACGTATACACAGTCCTTCTCTTCATAGCTGAAATCCAGATCACGAGATTGCATCCTATTGAAGTGAAAGATGACGAGCTGCGTGTGGCACAGGGGCTGAGGCTGAGGATGATCCTGCCACTTTCAAACATCGAGCGAGTGGAATGGGGAGAGAAGAAACCAAGTAAAGATACCATTGTATTCATGCAGAAAGATTTTGAAGAGCTTCATCCTCAAGCGCTCTTGTTCTTGAAAACGACTGTAGAAGCGACCATGTTCATGGGGAGAAAAAAAAGCGTGTCAAAAGTAGCACTGAGAGTGGATGATCCGGAGAAGTTAAAACGGTTGTTGGAGCAAACATGAAAAAAGTGCCTGACGGTTACCAGGCACTTTCCTTTCCTACCCCATGCGATAAACCCAATCACATTCCCCGATCATCGACTCATCATGAGTGACCATAATAGTAGCGATATTTCTTTCCTTCGTTTCTTTTACTAATAATTCCACCACGGATTTTCCCCGTTCCCTGTCGAGGCTCGCGGTAGGTTCATCGGCAAGGATCAGCTTCGGTTCATTCATGAGGGCACGTGCGATGGCGACCCGCTGCTGTTCACCGCCTGAAAGCTGTTCAGGGTAATGGGAGCGCCGTTCTTCAAGTCCAAGATGAGACAATAATTCCAATGCCCGTTCCTGGGGACGGTCCTTCTGTTTAGTGAGCTTTCCGACAAGCAGCAGTTGTTCTTCTACGGTTAAAAAAGGAACAAGGTTCGATTGCTGAAAGATGAAGCCGATTTCCTTGAGTCGCAGGGTTGTTTGTTCTTTTCCATTCATCTCATGAACGTTTCGCCCGTTGATGATCACTTCGCCACTTGAAGGACTGGTCAGAGCTCCGATGATGGAGAGGAGTGTGCTTTTTCCAGAACCGGATGGCCCAAGGATCGCACCGAACTCCCCGCTTTGGACCCTCATTGAAATATGATCCAGTACCGTGAGCCGTTCATTTCCCTGTTTGTAAGTCTTTGTAATTCCGTTTAATTCCAAGATCGATGTCATCTTATTTCACCCCTCCGATTGCTTCTAGGGGATCGACTTTCATGATGCTTCTAAAGGACAAAAGTGAACCGACCCAAGCCATGGCCAAGATCAACCCGCTGTTTAACAGGATCATCCTAGAAGACAATTCAAACGGGACATCTCCCGGAATGAGTTGTGTCAATCCATACGTAAGGGTATTCCCTGTCAGGATACCGAAGATCGAAAGAATGGAAATCTGGAGAAACAGGGCACTGAGGAGAATGCCTGCCTTGGCTCCGATTGCTTTCAGTACACCGTATTGATGGAGCTTTTGCAGCGTCATGACATAGAAGAATGTAGCCAGGACAATTGCTGAGATGATGAGCAGAAAGATCACCATCATCTTTAATGACCCCTGTTCCGCCGAATAACCCGGTACGTTTGAAAGAATATCCTCTTTGGCTGCCGCGTCCAGATTGGGAGGGATGTCATCTTCCTTATTGTCAGTGAAGAGGAGAGCCTGATACGAGAGATCCTCTCCTTGGAAATCTTTCCACGTCTCCAGAGAGGTGAACACGGCAGGTGTATGCCCGTAGCTGAAGCGTTGTTCTGTAAATCCCTGGATGATCCATGTTTTCTCCCCGTAGGTGAAGGTGTCCCCTGGTTTATATCCTTCTTTCTTGAGGGCAGGGTCTGCAAGGATCTCGTAAGGAGCAAGTTTCACGCTTTTTTCTCCAGCTGGCATGAATGAGCTCTCGGGATCTAAGGCAAAGAGGCTGATATTCACGGCTTCACCGTCATGGATCATTTCCACCATCTTCAATCCCAGGGGAGAGCCTCCTTTTACGGCATCGATATCGACAGGCGTCATCATGGAGCGCTCAAGCTGATGTTGATCGCTTTTTTCTACCACGAATGTGCCGGCGGTCATGTTTTTTATGGCAGAGGCGTTATCCACGGACAAACCATTGGCCAATCCAGATATCGATAGCACAAGGCTGGTAATCAATGTGATGATGCCTGTGATTAATAAGAACTTCATTTTGGCATAGCGAATTTCTTTCCATGCAAGAAACAAAAAAATCACCTTCCCTTTCATAACTTCCCCTTCATCATAAAAGGGAAGTATGAACGGAAGATGAACAGTGTATTAAGGAAGCGTCACCGTAAAGATCGTCCCTTCGTCGGGCATGCTCTCTGCATGAATGTCTCCATTGTGGAGGGAGATGATTTTCTTGACGATGGAGAGACCCAGTCCGCTGCTGGTTCGTTCATGACTGCGGGACTCGTCCACTTTATAGAAACGCTCAAAGATCTTTTCGATATGGTCGGGATGGATGCCGATTCCCGTATCCTCGATCCTAAACGTGATGCCGCTTTGTTCCTTGTGAAGGGAAAGACGGATTTCACCTCCAAAGGGAGTATATTTTATGCTGTTGGATAAGAGGTTCTCGAAGGCCTGGTAAAGAAGGTCTGCGTTCCCTGAACAGATCACCTCATCCGCCTCCAGTGAGAGGGCAAGGTCTTTTTCTTCCCACAGCCACCTCGTTTGGCTAATGAGAGTTTGAAGCATCCCAGTCAAGTTAACGGATTCACATTTGATGAATCCATCATCCTTATCAAGAGAGGCAAGGGTCAAAAGCTGTTTGCTTACCTTTGCCAAGCGGGTGCTTTCAGATTCAATCACCTTGGTGTAGGCCTCCTGTTCCTCTTTGGAAAGAGAAGGGGAACGGAGCAGATTTGCATAACCTTTCATGGAGGAAAGAGGTGTCTGAATTTCATGGGATACATTTGCAACGAATTCCTGACGCATTTGTTCTACTTGCATCAGCTGTCGACTCATGGACATAAATGATTTGGCCAATGTCCCGATTTCATCCTGTCGGTTTTCCTTCAGCTGTATGGAATAATCCCCGCCGGCGATCTTCTTTGTAGCGACGGTGAGCCCCCTGATCGGTTTCACCAGATACCTTGTACTGAAGAAGACAATCAGCATGCTGAGGGAAATCGTCAGGAGGAGCAGGATAGCCAGCAGAATGTGGATCTCATTGAACTGCTGCTTGATGTCCGGTCTCATGAACAAGGCATGCGGTTTTCCGTCAATTTCAATCGGGACACCGATCGAGTTGGACAATTCATTTGAGAAAAAACCTGTCACAAATGTGGTGGAGGGATATTCAGCCATGCCGTGGTATGTATCGCCATTCACTACATTCTTTATCACTTTGGGCGACAAGGTTCGATTCCGAAACTCTTCTCCATAAAAGGTTCCGTCTCCCTTTTCATCTGTTACGTAAAATTGATAACTGAGTTTAGCCGTCTTTTCAAAAAAAGTGGATTCGTCCATGGAGGCAGCTTCGAATAGGTCCACTACGTCATTGGCGATTTCTGTGTTTTTCTTATCATTGGATGGTTTTAAAATCTTCTGGTAGTAAAGGTTCGAGCCGATAAAGGCGATCACGCTGCTTATCATCATGATGAAAAGGGTGACAACAACGATCCGGATATATAGGCTCTTCATTTGTGTACCTCCAGTTTGTATCCGACTCCACGTACGGTCGTGATTGTAAAGGATTGGGAAGAATCCTGGAACCGTCCACGCAGTCTTTTAATATGGACGTCGACGGTTCGGTCATCCCCTTCAAAGTCCATTCCCCATACATGCTGGATGAGCTCATCCCTGGTAAAGGTCCGGTTTGGAAAGCTGGCAAGATAATATAAGAGTTCAAATTCCTTGAGGGGGAGGACCACCGTTCTGTTCCCGGCCTTTACCTCATAAGATCGTTTATCAAGAGCCATGTCTCCCAGGCGCACGGTTTGGGAACCTGCCCGGTCGAATCGTCTCAAGATCGCCTGCACCCGGAAGAGGAGTTCTTCTTTTTCAAAGGGTTTCACCATATAATCATCGGTCCCTGCCTGGAATCCTTTCGCTTTATCGGTGAGACTGCCCCTGGCCGTCAACATAATGATCGGGATGTCATAGTCAGACCTAATTTCTTCTGCCAGCTGAAATCCATCTTTATTCGGCATCATCAGATCGACAATGGCCAGGTCGACGGGTTGATGGAGAAGACTGACGGAAGCCGCTTCGCCGTCCGTTGCCTCTGTTACCAGGTATCCATTTTGCTCCAAATACACCCTAACGAGCTTTCGCAGATTGGGATCATCATCAACCACAAGGATCGATATCATTACGGCACCTCATTTCTGTTTGCGATTATTATGATTTCACTTTAGCACAAGTGACGGAGAGGAAACCAATTTATGACGAAACGCCCTCCCCTTGGATATAATAATAGGAAAATATGATTTCACCCATATCTTTTTTCCGTACTTATCCGTTATAGAAGTGAGAGGATGCAAAGGAGTGAAGACTATGCAAATGAGGTCGGTGTACAACAGGGACGATGAGGGAATGGAAGAGATGGTTCTCAAACTGTTACGATACTGCTATTTTCTGACGAAGGACAAATGGGACGGGGAGGATCTTGCTCAGGAGTCTGTTTGTAAAGCACTCAGCCGATACCCTGAATCTTTGGATTGGAGTTCTGCCTTACTGAAGAAAATGGCGTATCATCTTTGGATTGATAAAGGACGGAAAGAAAGCAGGGAAATGATCGGTCCCGTTCCTGAATATGCTTTAGAACATCATTCAAAAGAGTGGATCAGTCCCGAAATGATTCAAATGATATCACATGAATTGACTCCAAAGCAGCTGGTTTCATTCGTATTAAAGGAAGCGTTTCAGTACAAGATTTCTGAAATCGCTGGTCTGTTGAACCTGAAGGAAACCGCTGTAAAAGCCTTACTGAACCGTGCCAGATCGAAAGTGAAAAAGATCTCAGACGATGATGAATGGGGCGGAAGTGAACGATATGAAAACGATACTCTTCAAAGAGAGCTGAACGCGATTTTATCCCGGAGCCTGAAAGCACAGGATCCCAGTCTTTTGATCGCCTACATCCCGACACTTCTTGCATATGGTCAGGTCCATATGGTGACACCGGCATCTCCGTCGTCTTCGCACGTCCTCTCAATGGCTGCATAACGAATGAGGGAGGAAGTATATATGAATGCAATACCCTATGTGATTGAACAATCCGGTAAAGGGGAGCGCTCCTACGACATTTACTCACGATTATTAAAGGACCGAATCATCATGGTGAGTGACGAAGTGAATGATCAGATGGCTAATAGTATTGTGGCACAATTGTTATTCCTGGCAGCGGATGATCCGGATAAAGACATTTCCTTATATATCAACAGTCCGGGGGGATCGACTTCCGCAGGGTTCGCCATCTTTGATACGATGGAGTATATCAACCCCGATGTACGGACGATCTGCACGGGGATGGCGGCTTCATTCGGGGCGATGCTTCTGTTAGCAGGTGCGAAAGGGAAACGATTTGCCCTTCCGAATAGTGAAATCATGATTCACCAGCCTTTGGGAGGAGCGCGTGGTCAGGCGACTGATCTTGAAATTTCGGCAAAGCGCATCCTGAAATTAAGGGAGCATATCAATGAAATCATAGCTGAGAAAACAGGGCAATCTGTAGAGAAAGTGGCCTTTGATACAGATCGTGATTATTTTATGAGTGCATATGAAGCAAAGGAATATGGGATCATCGATGAGATTATTGAGAAGAAAAAATAAGGATGAGAGGAACGGTCGATACGGCCGTTCTTTTTGTTTTAGTTCGTCTATTGAACGACTGGACGTGTACCTGGTACATTTCACTGGAGTTGTACCAGGTACAACAGGGCACAATCATTAAGAAAAATATGGTAAAATCGTCTGTGGATGAGAAGGAGGGTATCAATTATGACGCTGATGATTTTATTGGGATTTATATGGGTGTTGTTTTTTATGAGAAAGTCCGGAGGGAAACCATATAGAGTGAAATGGATATTATCGCTCAATAAGCACAATTGGTTTCAAAATCCCTGGTTGATTGGTGCTTTTTTATTTGGAATGAACCTCCTTTTATTTGGGTCAACGGCGTTGATCTTGTACGGTATCACCTTCATGATGATTCCATACATTCATCTTGTAATCATGGTGGGGGCAGTTGTTTCCAGTATCCGCGTGTGGCAATCGATTGTCTATGCAAGAGACTGGGGGAAATGTGAAAGGTTGAAAGTGGGTTTGTTGGGAAGCGGTTTTTACTTGTTTCTGTTTTTGATTATCCTTTATAAATGGATGACGTACGTCCCTCAGTATCCTGGCGAAGACGAATTCATGAGTATGATCGGTTTTTTCATTGGAGAATTGGTAACGGGTATGGCGTTCATCATTTGTTTTGTGATACTTGTTTTTCTTCCAGTTGATAAGCGTGTATAGGAGGATGGCGATTTCTTTCTTTTTATGAACCATTCTATTATCCTTGTAGAATAGATACTGATGAAAATGAGGGTTTAGCATGAAAACAATACATAGCGATGTGATTCAATTTCGTGGATCTCATTACGATTTTGGTTATATGCAGGGAGAAAGAATAAAGGATTCGATCACGGTCAGAAACCGGGAAAATCAATGGAAAGTACGTAAGCCGCGCTTCTCCATCAGCATTGAAGAAGCAAAGGGAGCCATCAAGCGATTTGCCCCAGGGCTCTGGGATGAACTCCTTGGCTTACAGGAAGCACTCCAGTGGCCGATGGAGCGGGTGCTGAAGGAGTTTGGCGGCTACCGGGTGGATTATGTGAAGTCCGGATGCTCGATCATGACGGGTAACGATTATCTGATCAGAAATTATGATTACCATCCCAAAACCTATGAGGGACGCTATACGTTCTTTCAACCAACGGATACAGGATACGCGATCATCGGTCCAAGTCAGCGCGTGACTGGCAGGATGGACGGCATGAACGAAAAAGGCCTGGCGTTGGGGTATAACTTCATGCACCGGAAAAATCCCGGTGATGGTTTCATCTGCTGCATGATTGGACGATTGATCCTCGAATCGTGTAAAGATGTTACCGAAGCCGTTGATATGTTGAAGGAGATTCCGCATCGGCACTCATTCAGCTATGTCGTGTATGACAGGAGCGGGGAAACGTTTATCGTGGAAACCTCACCGCGCGGGGTAGAGGTAAGACAGGAAAATGCGTGTACCAATCATTTTGAAATCATGACCCATGAGAATAGAAATCACCTGGTCGATTCCAAGCGAAGATTGAGCATAATCAAGGAAACGGGTGAGCATGACGCCCGTAGTGCCTTCCGATTAATGAATGACAGTGATAAAGGGGTGTTCTCGGATCTTTACGGCAGCTGGGCCGGCACGATACATACATCGGCTTATTTTCCGAAACAAATGAAAGCATGGTTTGCCCTTGGCGGGGATCGGGAGCCTGTTATCTTTGATTTTGCTGAATGGCTGAATGGTAAGGATGTTGAACAGGAGAAAATGACAGGCAAAGTGGATACTGACATTCCGTTTGTTCATATGGATGAGGGAGCGGATTGGTTCGGGAATTAAATGTAGGACTTCAGGTTTACTCCTGGAGTTCTTTTTTTGTGTATGGTTAGCGACGTAAATTCCATTTTACTAGAAGAATTTTTCTGATTTTTCCTTAAATGTAGGGCTTTTAGGCGGTTTTACGATATTTTGCAATAGTGACAAAATAGTCACATAGTTTTTGGATATTGAATCAGTATAATAGAACTAGAAAGGTTTTGTAGGAGGGATGCGAATGAGTCATCAGAAGAGAAATTGGCTTGAACGACTAAGAAAGATGAAGGGGTACAGCCAAGAAGAAATTGCCTATTTAGTTCATATCGACAGGTCCTACTATTCAAAAATTGAAAGTGGAGTTAGAGTACCAAGCAGGAGGCTGGCAGAGAATTTGGCAGACTTGCTGAATTTTCACGTTTCCGTCTTCGAGTTAGAGGAAAGTCCCTTTCATTTCGCCCTGCAAGATTCCCCGATGGTAATTGCCCATTTTGATTTAGAGTTGAGATATACATGGATTTTCAACCCCCATCCGGACTTCGATCCCGTTTCAGTAATTGGTAAGCGGGACGTGGAATTAGAAGATAATGACGGCACCAGGGAATTAATGAAATTAAAGCAAGAGGTCATTAACATTCGTACATCCATTAGAAGGAATATCGCTTTTCCAATATCCGATCAAACATATGAATATGATGTTACCTGCCATCCCTTATTTAATCATAAAGGTAAACTGATTGGAGGAAGTTCTGCCTCCACTCAGCTGATTAAAGAAGAGGTAAAGGCCGCGGATTATGAAATTCCCTCCTGATAAGATTGTCCAATTGAAGTGAGAGAGGGGTGTACACATGCATGATTCTGTCTTAACGAACTTATTATTGAATTTTTTATTTATTGTAGTGGGACTCTTGCTATTCGCCCTTTATTACGATGTGACAAAGAAGCAGCCTTCTAAAGGAATCGTCATCATTTTTTCTACGGTTACGATTCTGTTATGTGTAATGTTCAGTCATAAGCTTACAAATGGAGTTTATGTCGATTTAAGAAGGATACCCTTTTTTCTGGCCAGCTTATATTTTGGACCGGCCGTATCATTTGTTTTGATGATCATCATCATAGCGTTACGTTACTTGATCATCGGGAGCGGGCTGATCCATTTAGTGATCCTAAACTATTTTATCACTTTTTTAATTTTGGCAGCCTTTTCTAAAGGTTTCCTGAGGGCTAAGAAAAAAGTGAAAATGTTCTTTACCGTTGCCATCTGTTTTAGCATGACGATCTTTAATCTCCTGTTTGGTTATATCAATTCAGCCGAAATCTCAGTGGATGAGTATCTTTATCTTGTGATCATTCCTTTGGCTGCAACCATGATCTCTGTGATGATAGCGGAAATGATACGGAAGGTAATGATGTTGAGAAAAACATTTTCTCAACATGAAAAGCTGAAAGTGGTGAGTCAATTGGCTGCCAGTATTTCTCATGAGATACGGAATCCCCTAACATCCTCCAAAGGATTCCTGCAGCTTGTTCAAGAAGAAAGAAACGAAAAAACACAGAGGGAATTTATTGAGCTGTCTTTAAAAGGGATTGAACAAGCCACACATGTCATAGAGGAATATTTGACCTTCACGAACTCAGCTGTGGATAAAATAGAGAGTATTGATGTAAAGCACTCCATTCTTGAACTGATTGAAACCCTAAAGAATGAGGCTGGACAAGTTTCATTCCACTATCAGCTTATCGATGACGTGTATGTGGATGGTCAACGCAAGAGCTTTCGGAAATGCATTGGAAATATACTATTAAATGCCATAGAATCCATGCCACATGGTGGGGAAGTATCAATTACCATGGTCGAGGAAGAAAACCTTTTGATTTCCATTTCTGATTCTGGCCAGGGGATGACGAAGGAACAAATTCAACGGTTTGGAGAACCCTTCTTTACGACAAAAGATGAAGGAACGGGCCTTGGGATGATGGCAGCCACCATCATTGTACATTCCATGAAGGGTAAAATCGAGGTCGAAAGTGAACTGAATAAGGGTACAACGGTCACAATTCAATTGGATAAGTCCCTGAAGACAGAGGCAGGGTGAGTATAAAAAAAGGAATCCCGGTAGTGGGATTCCTTTTTTATTACACAAACTTCACGATGTCTTCATAAGGACGGCGTGATTTCGGTGCAGGTTCATTGACTCGGTACCCGAATGCAACCATGACAGAAATACTGAAACTGCCGTCTTCAAGTAAGCCCTCTTCATCCAGCAGCTTATTCATTTTCTCAATGTCAAAGCCTTCGATCGGACAGGAGTCGACCCCGATCTGGGCAGCAGCCGTCATCATATTGCCAAGGGCTAAATAAGTCTGCTTTCCGGCCCAGTCGTATAAAGGACGATCACCTTCAAGTAAATCGAAATCAACCTTCTGGAACTGTTCGATCCGCTCTAAGTATTTTGCCAGATGATCCGCAGGCATGTTCTTTTTATTTTTGAAATGATCCTGTAAATAGTCTGAATCGTACTTGGTATCCTTCTTAGTCCTCGCAAGGATCACGACGAAATGACTGGCTTCCGGCAGTTTTCCGTATGCTCCCCACGCAGTGTTCTTGATCTTTTCTCTCAGTTCAGGATTTTGGATGACCACAAATCTCCATGGTTCGAACCCGAATGAGCTTGGTGAAAGTCTCCCTGTTTCCATAATGAACCTGAAATCGTCATCGGAAACCTTCTTGTTCGGATCGAACTCTTTCGTTGCATGTCTGAAATGATAAGCATCTAAAATGTCTTGCTTGATTTGTTCTTTTGTAGACATTGAACATTCACTCCTTAATCCTTTAATTCCAACATGTTTAATTTACCACAAGTTCAGGAGGTTAATCATGTGATGTGTTTGAAGAACTTTTTCAAAGGGATGGTGCCTGTTTTCTTGAACATTGGCGGGGGTTTCCATTTTAAAAATCTACAAAAATATGAAACTTTGTTTGACATTTTAGGGGTGAAGGGAATAAGATGAACATATAATTTGCATCAGGGAAACTTTTTAACACAAATACAATATAATTTACCGGAGGAATGAAACATGTCCGAAGTCAAAACGATGCCTCTTTCAGAATGTAAGCCAGGGGACCGTGTTCTTATAACATCATTATCCTTAGAAGGTACGATGAGAAGAAGGTTATTGGATCTGGGGTTTGTAAGGGGATCAGAGGTAGCGGTCGTTCAAAAAAGTCCACTGGGGGACCCCATGGCCTTTCGGGTGAGTGACACCACGATTGCCTTGCGGAAAGAAGAAAGTTCAAGGATTCATGTTGAGAAAATAGGAGGTGCGTAAGGATGGATTCATACAGAATTGCCCTTGCAGGAAATCCGAATACGGGGAAAAGTACATTATTCAATCTATTGACGGGTTTACGACAGCACACAGGGAACTGGCCGGGAAAAACAGTCATTCATGCAGAAGGTGAGTTTAAACATAACGGGACGGATTTCACCATCGTCGATCTGCCCGGGACCTATTCCCTTTACTCCAATTCAACAGATGAAGAGGTAGCGAGGGATTACATTATTTTTGATAAACCGGATGTGACGCTGGTTGTACTTGATGCCACATCCCTTGAACGAAATATGAACCTTGCTCTTCAAGTGATGGAAATGACGGATCGGGTCATCGTAGCCTTGAATTTAATGGATGAAGCGAAGAAAAAAGGAATTGAAGTAGATAGTGAAGCACTCCGCGAAAAGCTTGGTGTTCCAATAGTGAAAATATCGGCTAGAAATAATACGGGCATAAAAGAGTTATTAGATACTGTCCATGAAATGGCAAGAGGAAATGTACCGACCACTCCATATCGCATGACGTACTCAAATGATATTGAAAAAAAGATTGAAGAACTGTCTCCGAAGGTACGGCAGATGATCGGGGAAGAGTTTCCGATTCGATGGATTTCCCTGCGATTATTAGATGGAGATGAAAGCATACTCAACTCGTTGAATGATTACTTCCGGAGGGAACGAAAGGGAGGAGGAATGACGAATGTCTCAGTCAATGCAACCACATGAGGGAGATCAGGGCCTCGCGTATTTATTCAATCATGCCAAAGGGATGTCGAGTGACAACCTGCGGGATGAAATTGTAGAAAACATTTACTCCACGAGCAGAGGGATCTGCAAAGAGGTCGTAAAATATAAAAATAAAGAACGGATTCATTCTGAAAAGCTGGATAAAGTGCTGACTTCCCCGATTTGGGGATTCCCGATCATGCTCGCCATGCTTGGAGCGGTATTTTATCTGACAATCGCGGGGGCGAACGTTCCATCCAGCATGCTGGCACAAGGGTTCGCCTGGATGGAAGGGCAGCTGACCCTGCTCTTTAATGCTATGAATGCACCTGCCTGGCTCCACGGAGTACTGGTTCTCGGGTTCTTCAGGGGTACCGGTTGGGTGATCAGCGTCATGCTTCCACCGATGGCGATTTTCTTTCCTGCTTTTGCGCTACTTGAGAATTACGGATATTTACCAAGGGTCGCATTCAATATGGACCGACTCTTTAAAAAAGCGGGAGGTCATGGGAAACAGTCATTGACGATGGCAATGGGCTTCGGCTGTAATGCAGCAGCCATCATGTCTACCAGGATTATTGAATCCCCAAGAGAACGGATGCTAGCCATCCTGACAAATAACTTTGTACCATGTAATGGACGCTGGCCGACGCTGATCCTGCTTTCTTCCCTATTCATGGCAGCGGGATATGCCGGTGGGATGGCTTCCTTTGTGACTGCCGGTATGGTCATGAGCATGGTGTTGATCGGGATTACCGTTACCA
Source organism: Rossellomorea vietnamensis (assembly GCF_001305855.1). Lineage (GTDB taxonomy): Bacteria > Bacillota > Bacilli > Bacillales > Bacillaceae_B > Rossellomorea > Rossellomorea vietnamensis_A. Next base: position 231,340 of record NZ_LIXZ01000004.1, read on the forward strand.
TTGCCGTATCATGGGTGTTATCCAAAACAGCTCTTAAAGGAGTTCCCACTCATTATACACTCGAGTTACCTCCCTACCGTCGTCCGAAGATCTGGAGTACCGTCTTGCGCTCCAGTAAAGATAAATCCTGGTATGTGTTAAAAAGAGCTGTGATCGTGGCCGCGCCGGCTTCGATCATCACGTGGATCATCGCGAATATCCATATCGGTGACACGAGCATTCTCATGCACTTTGTTGAATTCCTCGATCCGTTCGGGCAGGCACTAGGGATGGATGGTTTCATCCTGGCAGCCTTTATTATCGGACTGCCGGCCAACGAAATTGTCGTACCGATCCTGATCATGGCTTATCTTTCTCAAGGGGCGATGCTTGAGCTTGATGACCTCACAGAATTAAAAGCGGTTTTCGTCAGTCACGGCTGGACTTGGTTAACTGCACTGAATATGATGCTCTTTTCCCTGCTCCATTTCCCTTGCGGAACGACCCTTGTGAATATTTACAAGGAAACGAAAAGCAAGAAATGGACGTTCATGTCCTTTGCGATCCCGACAGCGATTGCGATCGGGGTCACCTTCCTGGTGGCGACCATTGTCAGGGCATTGGGCTGGGTATAAACCAACTGGAGAAGCAAATCCTTTTTTATAGGGATTTGCTTCTTGTTGTTTCTGAAAGGTCTGATTAAAAGTGTTACGATTGAAGAGTGCATACGCCAGGTTTACAAGGAGATCACGATGAAAGAACATGATTATGACAAATTGCTGAATATCAAAACGGGTGATCGACAAATAGGCTTCCACAGATCCTTTCACTATCATCGTTATGAACCGACCCCCTATGCGGCCCTCGAGGAGTTATTTCAGCATTATGAACTGAAACGAAGGGATCGGGTCGTGGATTTCGGATGCGGGAAAGGACGATTGAACTTCTTTCTTCACCACCATTTTCAAACGACAGTCGTCGGGGTGGAAATGAACGACGAGTTTTACGGGGACTGTATGAAGAATCTTTCGACCTACCGTGAAAAAACAAAAATCAAGAACAACTCGATTTCCTTTTGCCATTGCCTGGCTGAGGATTATGACATTCACCCGGAAGACAATCGCTTTTACTTTTTCAATCCGTTTTCTGTACAAATATTTATGAAAGTGATCAATAATATTCTCTTTTCAGTGGAAGCTTTCCCCCGTGACATCGAAATTCTTCTGTACTACAGCTCGGATGACTATGTTCATTATCTGGAGGAACATCCGTTATTTGAATTGCTTAAAGAGGTATCATTAACGGGGCAATTTGAGCAGAATGCATATGAACGGTTCTTGGTATATGGATTGATGTATTAATCAGAATTTTTGATTTATCCGCTTTCATATCGGAGAATGAGGAGGAAGACAGAAACAGAGTGGAGGCGGATTTGAGTGAGAATATTAGTTGTAGGTGCAGGTGCCGTCGGTGGTTACTTCGGAGGCAGATTGGCAGAGAAAGGCGAGGACGTCACCTTTCTAGTCCGGGATAAAAGGGAGCATCAGCTGAAAGAACATGGATTGCAACTGGAAAGCGTTCATGGCGATTTTCGTTTTCAGCCGAAAACCCTTAAAGCTGAGGAAAAAGCAGAGCCGTTTGATGTCATCATTTTGTCGACCAAGGCCTATCATTTAAATGGGGCAATCGATAGCCTGACCCCTTTTGTAGGAAAAGACACGATGATCCTTCCATTATTGAACGGAATGTCACACATCGACGACCTGATTGAAGCCTTCGGGGAAGGAAAGGTGATAGGGGGCTTATGCTTTGTCGAGTCAACATTGGACGAGGCCGGAAAAGTCATTCAGACAAGCCCTATCCATGACATGGTGTTTGGAGAGAGGAATGGAGAAAGGACTTCAAGAATTGCCAGGCTGGAAGAAGCATTCTCAGGAACGAAGGCGAACTTTCGTTTATCCGATACGATCGAGGGGGAAATGTGGCATAAATATCTCTTTATCACCACTCTTTCAGGTGTGACGTCCCTGTATCGTGCCCCGATCGGTCCGATCCGGGAGACCGGTGAAGGAGAACGGCGGATCAAGGCGGTCCTATCTCAGTCAGCGAGGGTCATGAGGAATTTGGAGGCGCCCCTCTCTAAAAATATTGAAGAAGCCCTTTTCGACAAAATCAAGGGGATGGGGTACAGCATGAAGTCTTCCCTGCAGCGGGATATGGAGAAGAATCTGTCCGTGGAGGCCGATCATTTATACGGTTATTTACTGGAGGCTGCTGAAAGCCAGGATGTAGAGGTACCTGATTTACAGTTGATTTATGGGAATTTGAAGATTTATGAGATTGCGAGTAAGTGAGAGATGTGACATCAGATGCCTTTTGGGGGTGTCTGATGTTTTTTTGGTTCTATAATATTTGTTGGGGTTCTTACACAATTTGAACATAAAAAATGCACGTAATCATCCAGTCTTTTATACTTGAGTTGTCGAGAAACAAGTATAGATTGGAGATACGTGCATAATGAATTCTAACATAATTTTACCGGGTTTTGAAGAAGCATTGGTTACGAAAATGGAGGAAGTGGAAGAGAGACTTTGTGTTTATGTAGAAATGCCAGTTACAGCTCACAAATGTCCGGTTTGTGCTACTTTCACCTATAAGATTCACGATTATCGTATACAAAAAATTAAGCATTTAAAGCTGTTTGAAAGACACACACTCATCTTTTACAAAAGAAGAAGATATGCTTGCCCTTGCGGGAAGAAGTTTGCGGAAAAGAATCCCTTTGTGAAACGATACCAACG
>NZ_LIXZ01000032.1 GCF_001305855.1 Rossellomorea vietnamensis
GTTCAAGTAAAGGGCAGTTTGGTGAAAAAAGGATATGCGGAGGGGATTATAATTCAAAACAGTAATAGTAGTCTCTCAAATGAAAGGTTATTGTTAAGGGAATTTACTATGAGTGATTGGATTGGTGTACATAAATACGCATCACAAGATATCGTTTGTCAATATCAGCCTTGGGGACCAAATACAGAAAAAGACTCGCAGGATTTTATAAATCAAGCGATAAAAGACTCTGCACAAAACCCAAGAACAAGGTTTGTTTTTGCCATTATATATGAGGAAATAATGATTGGAGCTGGAGAGTTTAATATAAGGAATTTCACTAATAAAGTTGGAGAGATTGGCTATATTGTTCATCCAGATTATTGGGGAAAAGGGATAGCGACAGAAGTTGCAACTCTATTAATTGATTTTGGATTTGGAGAACTTAAACTTCATCGTATATATGCAACTTGTGACCCAAGGAACATAGGTTCATCAAAAGTTTTGGAGAAGGTTGGAATGACCAAAGAAGGTAGAATTCGTGAAGATTTGTTAATAAAAGATGGCTGGCGAGATTCATCACTATACAGTGTTTTGGAACAAGAATGGAAATCGTAATATAACAAACCTTATTAAGCTAACGGGGGCTTTAATTGAATAAGAACAATAACAAAAAGCTTGGGAGATCCCAAGCTTTTTGTTTTGATATTTGTATTGTTAACTCACTTCTTATTCAGGCAACGTAAATCCTATTAATATTCAATCACATCTCCAGCCTTCATAACCTCTCCCTCAGAATCCTCAAGCATCTCAACGAATTTATGCGGATCCTGTTTAATCGGCGGGAATGTATCATAATGAATCGGCACAACCTTCTTCGCTTTCAAGAAGCTCGCTGCCGTCGCCGCATCTTCAGGTCCCATCGTGAAATTATCTCCGATTGGTAGGAATGCCAGATCAATTGGATGGCGCTCCCCGATCAGTTTCATGTCTGAGAACAATCCTGTATCCCCTGCATGGAAAATGGTTTTCCCTTCAATCATCAAGAGAATTCCTGCTGGCATGCCCATGTAGATAATTTCATTGCCGTCCGTAATTAAACCTGATCCGTGGAAAGCCTGTGTGAATTTCACTTTACCGAAGTCGAATTCATAGGCTCCTCCGACGTGCATCGGATGGGTTTTCACTAATTGCCAGCTTAGGTAGGTTGCGAGTTCATGATTGGCGATGACGAGTGAATCGTTTTTCTTCGCAAGTTCTACCGTGTCTCCTACGTGATCGTTGTGACCGTGTGTAAGGATGATGACATCTGGTTTTTCATCTTCCAATTTTAGATCTGTCAGTTCGTTTCCGGTGATGAATGGATCAATAAGGATCGTTTTTTCGTTGGTTTTTATTTTCACTACTGAATGTCCGTGATATGAAATCTTCATAATTTCTCTCCTCCAAATAAACTTATCTATTTTTCTTACTCTCGTATGCTATTTTATGTTATACCCCAATTTTTTAAAAATAAGCGAGAAGTGGCAATTAAGATGTTGTCTCTACTCATATAAAAAAGTAATAAAAAAACCAAGGTTAGCCCTTGGTAAGAAAGATTATCTATTTTGGAGCTGATTGCTCATCCGTTTCCTTTTCCAGTACATTCTCGATATAATCTTTGCCCCATTCATACATGGCCTCTAAGATGGGTAACAGTCTTTCCCCATGCTCGGTGAGTGAGTATTCGACTTTTGGCGGGACGACAGGATACACTTCCCGGTGCACGATTAAATGATCTTCGAGTTCTCGTAATTGGTTAACAAGCATTCTTTGAGTGATACCCGGCATAAGAGATTTTAATTCTCCAAATCGTTTTGTTCCTTCCTTGCCCAGATGCCACAAAATCAACATTTTCCATTTACCACCGATTACGGCGAGGGTTAATTCTTTTTCACAGTTGAAATTCTTCTCTCCTAAATTTGGCATTTGCCTCAACTCTCCTTTATTCATCCAATAGTATACTTTTTATCACTATATGCGGTAAATGTGCGTACTTTAAATTTATTTACATACTGAGTATACTAAACAGCATGCTAGTGAGTAAATACATTCACTTAGCATCACCAATTAAAATTTATTATAAGGAGCGAATATAAATGAAATTACAATTAGCATTAGATCTTGTCGATATCCCGGGTGCCATTGAATTAGTAAAAGAGGTGGAAGAGTATATTGATGTTGTAGAAATTGGTACCCCTGTTGTGATCAATGAAGGGCTTAAAGCAGTGAAAGAAGTAAAAGCAACATTCCCTAACTTAACCGTATTAGCGGACTTAAAAATCATGGATGCCGCTGGATATGAAGTCAGTCAAGCCTCTGCTGCGGGTGCTGACATCATTACGATTCTTGGAACGGCAGAAGACGAGTCAATTAAAGGCGCAGTAGAAGAAGCCCGAAAACAAGGGAAACAAATCCTTGTTGATATGATTGCCGTGAAAGACGTTGCCGCCCGTGCGAAAGAATTGGACGAACTTGGTGCCGATTATATTTGTGTACACACAGGTTATGATCTTCAAGCTGTAGGAAAAAATTCCTTTGAAGATCTACACACGATCAAAAGCGTTGTGAAAAATGCCAAAACGGCGATTGCCGGTGGAATCAAATTAGAAACACTACCGGAAGTCATTAAAGAACAGCCTGACCTCATCATTGTAGGTGGCGGGATCACAGGCAAAGAAGATAAACGGGCGACTGCACGTGAAATGCAGGAATTAATTCACCAAGGGTAATGACACGATGAAGTCTACTCAATATTTAGCCAAAGTCGTTGAAGAATTAAGTCAAACGGTGCACTTAATCTCTGATGAAGAGTCAGAGAAATTAGTAAACCAGATTCTGGAATCCAATAAAATCTTTGTGGCAGGTGCTGGCAGATCTGGATTGATGGGGAAATCTTTTGTGATGCGCATGATGCACATGGGGATTGATGCCTATGTCGTCGGGGAAACAGTAACAGCTAACTTAGAAAAGGATGATCTATTAATCATTGGATCAGGCTCAGGAGAAACCAAAACGTTAGTGGCCATTGCTGAAAAAGCTAAAAGCTTGGGAGGTACCGTCGCAGCGATAACCATCTCTCCTGACTCAACCATTGGGAAATTAGCTGATTTGACCGTTACATTACCGGGAGTCACGAAACACCAGTCTGAAGGTAGTGACAAAACGATCCAACCAATGGGCTCTCTATTTGAGCAAACGATGCTGTTATTTTATGATGCCATCATTCTTCGCTTTATGGAGAAAAAAGGATTGAATTCTACTAAAATGTATGGAAAACACGCTAATCTAGAATAGAGTAAAATACAGAAAAAGCCACATTTCAGTATGTGGCTTTTTCTGTATGCCTTCATTTTTCAAGCGAAGTATTGCGCTCCATCAACATACTCTCCCATATTTACACAAAAAAGCCGACTGAACATTCCCATCCAGTCGGCTTCCTGTTGTTATTGTTGCTCTAATTGTGTTCTAGTATCTGAGTAGTCTACAGTATGCGCTTCAGCAACCGCTTGGTACGTCACATATCCATTCAATGTGTTAATACCTTTTAACAGCGCTTCGTTATCTAAGCACGCTTTTTTGTAGCCTTTGTTTGCAATTTGAACCGCGTAAGGGACGGTTACGTTTGTTAATGCGATGGTTGACGTACGTGGTACGGCACCTGGCATGTTGGCAACGGCATAGTGTACAACACCGTGCTTCACGTATGTTGGATCGTCATGCGTTGTGATGCGATCTGTTGTTTCAAAGATTCCGCCTTGGTCGATGGCGATATCGACAACAACTGAACCAGGTGTCATCGCTTTGATCATCTCTTCTGTCACTAATTTAGGTGCTTTCGCTCCTGGAATCAGAACAGCTCCGATGACAAGGTCCGCTTCTCTAACAGCTTGTTCGATATTTAACGGGTTTGACATAAGCGTTGTTACGTCGCTGCCGAAGATATCATCCAGCTGACGAAGGCGATCCGGGTTAAGGTCAAGGATCGTTACGTTGGCACCAAGACCGACAGCCATTTTGGCGGCATTCGTACCGGCCACTCCTCCACCGATGATCGTTACTTTACTGCGGCGAACCCCAGGGACACCTGAAAGTAATACACCTTTACCACCGTGGATCTTCTCTAAGAACTGGGCACCGATTTGAGTCGCCATACGTCCAGCCACTTCACTCATCGGAGTCAGTAATGGAAGGGCACGATTCAGTTCAACCGTTTCGTACGCGATCCCGACTACTTTATTATCGATTAACGCTTTCGTTAATTCCGGTTCTGGAGCAAGATGTAAATATGTAAATAAGATAAGCCCCTCGCGGAAATAAGAGTACTCACTTGGAAGTGGCTCTTTTACCTTCATGACCATATCCATGGACCATGCTTCCGCTGCAGAATCAACGATGTGTCCACCTGCTGCTGTGTAATCTTCATCTGTAAATCCTGAACCCATTCCCGCTCCAGCTTCGATGTAAACGTCATGTCCGAATTGAACAAGGTTCACAACACCAGCCGGCGTCATGGCCACACGATTTTCGTTGTTTTTAATTTCCGTTGGTACACCAATACGCATACTAAGCCAACCTCCTAAATGCACTATTGCTCCTTGGAGCATTCACTTCCTAAATATAACACTATTCATATATAATAGCGAAGGGCAATTACTCACCCTGTAAGCACTTACATTCTAACAAAAAATTTAGGAAATATCTCTATTTTTCTTTAAAAAAATAAATGATTATTTCTTCGCTTTTTTTCAAAAATTCTTTAAAATAGAAACCATGCATCCTAGTATACCCAAAGGAGACGAAATTATGAAACAACCCATGATCGAACGGCTCGGACTCGAAAAGGTCCCACCCGAACTAAAATCAACCACATGGATCGAATACTTCATCATACAGCTCGCCTTCTCCGTGAATGCAGGAAACTTCCTCATCCCGGCACTCGCCGTCCTTGAAGGCGGACTATCCTTCCAGGCAGCGTTCATCGCAACCGTACTCGGAGCAAGCGTCGCCTTCCTATTCGTATCATTCCTATCTCTACCGGGCTCCCGCTACGGCCTGCCCGCCCAATACGTCCTGAGGTCCATCATCGGAACCCGGCTGTCGATGCTCATCGCATCTCCCATCCGGTCCCTGACGTCCCTCTACTGGTTCAGCGTCCAAACCATCGGAGGAACCTTCGTCATCATCTCCATGGTGGAAAAAGTAACACCCTACACGATTCCGTTCATCCCGGTCGCCATCGGCCTCGCCATCATCATGACCCTTCTAGCCCTCATCGGCTTCGAAGCCGTCAAGAAAGCAACCAAACTATTCATCCCGATCCTCGTGATCGGCCAGGGAATCATCCTCTACCTGTTCCTAACAAAAGGAGCCGATTCCCTCCCAACACTAACACAAGGCCAGGAACCATTCTCCATCGGAACGTTCCTATTCTACTCAAGCCTCGTCTTCGTCCAATATATCTCAGGCGTCAGCGCATCCTCCGACATCACCCGCTACAGCAAAAGCGACCGTCACGGATTCTGGGGACTGTACGCGGGAAACGTCGTCGGATTCATGATGACGGCACTCCTTGGAGGACTGAGTGCCAGCTTGTTCAAGGATCTAAATCCATTCGTTGCAGCGGGTCAACTGACCGACTCGAGTCTGCTTCTATTGGTGATCACGGCTTGTGCAATGGTGTCGATGATTTCGATTAATCTTAGCAATGCGTATACAGGGGGATATAGTTTACTTAACGCACTGCCTTCCTTATCGCGGATTCAAAGTGCATTGGTTTTCAGTGTAGCTGGGATCATTTTAAGTTCGTTTCCGCAGCTGGTTTATAATGCGCAGGAGTATATTTCTTATCTTGGGATCTTGATCATTCCGATATCGGCTATTGTGGTGGCTGATTATTTGGTTATTCGGAAAGGACGGATTTCTGAGAATGCGCTTGTGAGGCTTGCGAGTGGGGAAGCGAATTTTAATCGTGAAGCGTTGGTTGTGTTGGGGGTTGGGATGGTATTTTATTTGGTGATTCCAGATTCGTTTTCGCCGGGGTTTAGTTGTTTTATTTTCACCTCACTCCTTTATACCCTGAGTAAAAGCTTAGGGAGATTTGAAAGGCAGGATCCTATTCAAAAACTTGGTTAAAGAGAGAAAGTGAACCTTATGATGAGGTTCACTTTTTACGAGAGCTTACATAAAAACTTCAAAGAAGAGAGAATAGAACATCTACTCTCTCTCATAAAACTAATCAAAATAAGAGAATTAGAGATTCTCTCCATTCGAACGGATGACATCTTTATACCAATAGAATGATTTCTTTCTGCTTCTTTCCAGTGTTCCGGTTCCATCATCATGTTTGTCAACATAGATGAAACCATATCTCTTGGAATATTCTCCGGAAGAAGCACTCACCAAGTCGATGCAACCCCATGAAGTATAACCAATGAGGTCCACGCCATCTTCTACGGCTTCGCCCATCGCTTTAATATGCTCACGCAAGTAGTCAATACGGTAATCGTCGTTGATGCTGCCATCCTCTTCGACTTTATCGTATGCCCCCAGTCCATTTTCAACAACCATCAGCGGTTTTTGATAGCGATCGTATAACTCGTTCAGTGCGACCCGAAGGCCAGTAGGATCGATTTCCCAACCCCAGTCACTTGCTTTCAGGAATGGGTTCTTCACACCGCCAATCAGATTTCCTTCTCCGATCTCTTCTGATGTTTTCTCCTTTTTCTCTGTTCTGGACATGTAGTAACTGAAAGAAATGAAATCGACTGTTCCTTCTTTGATCGTCTCCAAATCGCCCTCTTGCATATCAATCACAATATCATTTTCTTTGAAGAATCGATTTGCAAACGAAGGATATTCTCCACGCACTTGAATATCTCCGCAGAAGAAATTAAACATTCTTCCATCCTCCAACGCATACATAACGTTTTCCGGATTGGAATCATAAGAATACGTCGGTGCATAAATAAGCATATTGCCAATCTGTGACCCAGGAATGATCTGGTGTCCAAGTTTAACGGCAATGGCACTTGCGACAAATTGATGGTGCAGCCCTTGAAAACTTTCCTGCAGACGTGTTTCATCACTAGTCGCAGAGAAGCCGAGGCCGAATAATGGGAAGTGTGTTGCACCGTTGATTTCATTGAACGTCAGCCAATACTTAACTTTATCTTTATAGCGGTTGAAAAGAACAGTCACATAACGCTCAAAGAATTCAACCAGTTTACGGTTTCTCCACCCGCCATATTCTTTTATCAAATGTAATGGAGTTTCATAGTGAGCGATTGTCACCAATGGTTCGATTCCGTGTTTATGAAGTTCATCAAAGACACGGTCATAGAATGCTAACCCTTCTTCATTCGGCTCAAGCTCATCACCTTTAGGGAATATCCGGCTCCAGGCAATACTCATACGGAACACTTTAAAGCCCATTTCCGCAAATAGAGCAATGTCTTCTTTGTAACGATGATAAAAATCAATCGCTTCATGGTTTGGATACGTATATTTATCTGTATCTAATTCAAAATCAAAACCAGACTGCGATAAAAGCTGTAGCCGAGCTTTCCCTCCAGGCAAGACATCTGCAAGGTTTGGCCCTTTGCCTCCTTCATTGTATCCACCTTCTAATTGATTGGCAGCTGTCGCGCCGCCCCATAAAAAGTTTTCTGGAAATTGATATCTTTTACTCATACTATTACCTCCGATTTTTTTATAAATCTTCACCATTTGATTTGATTACATTTTGATACCAAGAAAAGCTTTTCTTTTTCTTTCTATTTAACGTTCCATGACCTTCATTATCTTTATCGACATATATGTAGCCGTATCTTTTCTTCATCTCACCTGTTGACGCGCTTACAATGTCGATAGGTCCCCAGCTTGTATATCCGATTAGCTCGCCACCATCTTTAACGGCTTCTTTCATTTGCTCAACATGTTTACGCAGATAATCGATTCGATAATCATCGTGGATTTCGCCATCATCATTAGGAACATCATGGGCACCCAATCCATTTTCTACAACAAATAAAGGTTTTTGATAACGGTCATGTAATTGATTCATGGTAATCCGGAATCCTTTCGGGTCAATCGTCCATCCCCATTCCGACTTCTCCAGATAAGGGTTTTCAATTGAACCGAATACATTTCCTGATGTTTGCTGCTTAAGAACTTCTGGATTTGTACTTGTCGTACGGGATGAATAATAACTGAATCCAATATAATCGACGGTTCCGTTCTTCAGAATTTCTTCATCTTCAGGATGCATGTCAATTTCAATGTCATTCTCATTCATATATCGTTTGGCGTAACCAGGATATGCCCCTCTTGCTTGAACATCAATGAAGAAGAATGATTCCCGATCTTTGTCCATTCCATCCCAGACATCATCAGGATTTGCAGTATATGGATAGGTCATCCCGGCAGCAAGCATGCATCCGATTTGGAATTCCGGATTAATCTCATGTCCAGCTTTCACAGCTAATGCACTGGCAAGCAGCTGATGGTGAGCCGCCTGATACTTAATTTGGTTCTTATGATCACCTTCTTTGAAAATAAGGCCTGCCCCCACAAAAGGTAAATGAAGCAGCATATTAATTTCATTGAATGTCATCCAGTATTTCACTTTATTTTTATAGCGGTTAAAAATCGTTTTTGCATATCGCTCAAAGAACACAACCAGTTCTCTATTTCTCCAGCTGCCATACTTTTCTATCAGATTGACCGGAACATCAAAGTGAGCAATCGTGACAACCGGTTCAATATTATATTTTGCTAGTTCATCAAATACATCCTCGTAAAACTTCAGGCCTTCCTCATTTGGCGTTTCATCATCACCATCAGGGAAAATCCTTGCCCACGATATGGATAGTCTCAACGCTTTAAAACCCATCTCCGCAAAAAGAGCGATATCCTCTTTATAATGATTATAGAAACCGATTGCCTCATGCCCTGGATAAAACTCATTTGAATCCGGTACAAGGCTTTCAATATTACCATTCATAATATCCCATCGCTTTTTGCCAGTCGGAAGCAAATCTACAATGGTCAACCCTTTTCCACCCTCAAGGTACGCCCCTTCAGCCTGGTTTGCTGCGATTGCGCCTCCCCAAAGAAAATCGCTTGAAAAGCCTTTAATTTTTTCCATTCTATTACCTCCCTAATCATAGAAAAGACCAGATATGGTTTTCACTTTGTAAAAACCATATCTATTCAATTACTAAGCTCTTATATCTGCTAGAGTATTTCCACTAACCTCTATCGATTTATTTTCTGATGCTTTGATATTGATTAACGAAGTTTTGGGTCAGACCCCCGGTACATTAATGCTTTACCGTACTGAGGGGCTGACCCCAATATTCTCTATTATTGGAAATAAATGTTTCAACTTCCAAGAGAAAAGTGCCTGCCCCCCAAACGCAGTAATTCATTACTGTACCGGGGCTCAAGCACCATAATTACAGACCATTTGTGAAATATTCTTTCTATTAAACTATATGGGTGTATTATCTAGCAAGTGTTTCAATTACCTTAAAAGAATATTAAAGCTATAGGTAATTGCAGATTCATACGTAGATAACTTAGTTTGGTATGAGCGTCACCTGGATTAATAGTCGTTAACAAATTCCTCAAGTTTAACCTTTTGTATTCGTTTATCTATTTCAGATATTATCTCCTCTATGTGCTGCCTATGTTTAAGATAATCCAGGCCGTTTAGTATTGGGCGTAAACTTTCATAAAATGACCTTCGTTGGACTAACCATGGAATTTCACTTCCTGACCAACTTCCAGACAGAGGTTGAAAATTCAGTTTTTCAAACAACTCAAAGCTTTTATTCTGCATCAACCAATATTCTATAAGTTCTTTCTTCCGATGATTATCAAAACTCGCTACAGCATAAAATAAAGTCTCTATAGCTTCTTCTGCAGTTCTATTATGTTTCATATAATCTTTTATCCATTGATTTTGGTTGTTTTTCAAACGACTATTTTCGTCTATTTCCTCAAACTTAAATAATTCGTCAATGTACTGACCTCTTAAAAAAATATTGTCTTGAGTTTTCTTAAGAATATAATTAAAAGCTTTACTAACCAGATTATAATAGTTTTCTAACGGCCATATAAAATTTAAATTTATACTGTCACTTTGGAGATAATATTGTCCATTCACCGAAAATTGGAAGTCTATATAATCAAAAAGAATACTCTCATCATATTTCATAAAATCTATAAGAAAGCTTGAATCATAATCTCGATAACTATCAATTTTCAACATTTCAAAATATGCATTTTTTAAAGTGCTTAATTTCCCATTAAATAAACTAAATAACTTCTTTCGTAATTCAGTGTGAGGATTAAATATTAAGGACATACAAAGAAAAAATTTTCTCTTTTCATTTTCATTCCCCTGCAACAGGATTTCTGTAACATTTACAAAAACATTTCCGTCTATTTGCATATAATTTTCTAAGAAAGATAAATCATGATACCACCCAGTAGAATCAGTACTTGGTTCATTAAAATGCTTATAGAGACTGTCTAAATACTTTTGACTAATTTGATTCTTCGGAATTAGAGAAAAGAAGGAGAAAAGCCAATTTGACTTGTTGTAATAATCTTGTTGTCTAATAATTTGTTCAGTCTGATCTAGTCCTTGTGTAGTTATTAAATACTCAATTATTTGATTAGGGTGCACATCTAACTTTAGGTTCATATTCAAATATATTTTTGTGATTTCAGAAAGATCAGCTTGAACTTCTATTAAAACTGAGAACAGTTTATTCATACCATCGACAATTTCATAGCTCTCTTCCTCAATTGTTTCATGAATATATCTTATATCCTCAAATAACTTTTCAAAGTCAATCAATGTAAAGTCTTTAATCCATTCTCTGATTGAATTCCTTTTCTGTTCCTCAGCTTCTCTATAATCTTCTCTGAATTTTCTTTCACCTTTAATAATTGAATAAATCTTATACCTATCACTTTGATAACTCTCTACATCGTCTATCAACTTTATGCCTACTCTTTTAAAACTCTTGAATAACTTATTTACTAGCAAGCAATGCTCAAAGCTAGCCTGATTTAACTTTTCTCTAATTATTTTGGCAATGTAGTATTTATCAATTTCTATTATTTCTTGTGCTACATCCGAATTTATTCTTATAGCATTTAACAAGTGAATTACTTCTCTTTTGTATTTGTTGGCATTCAGCAATTCTATTAAATTTATCCAAATCTTAGTTCGGTACTCGATACAACCATCATTTGCAATTAAGGTAATATTATGAATTACAATTCCCCTATAACCTTTTGCCTCTGTATGCTCAAAACTATACTTCAAGAAGTGTGTGGATACTCTAATAAACATCATCGTGAGAATCTCGTCAGACCAATTATTAGCTTTCTCTTTTAGTCTAGATATTACGTAGTTTTGAACAAAATAATTCCTTCTGTGAGAGTGTTGATTAATACCGAATTTCTTAACAATAATAGAGTAAATTAATTGGAATTCGTTTGTTTTTTTGGACAGATAATCAAATATAAGATCTAACGCCATCAAATGTTCATCAGTATATCTATATTGTATTAAAGTTTGAATTATAGGAGGTGGTTCATTGCTATAGTTGTTTGAAATAATAAAGTTATTTTCAAAGGGTTCATATTCCATATCATCTATACATTGCTTTATATAAAGCAATGTTTCTGTTTTATTAAATATCCAAAAGGTTAACATATAGTCTTCAAACCTAGAATCATTTTTTCCCTTATAGTGATTCCATAGAGCCTTTATCTCAGCTTCCAACATTCTATGAGTCCTCTGTGAGTTAAAATGATTATTGAGAGAGTTTACTGTTTCAACAATACGATTCTTCATTTCTGGGAAATACTTATCTATCAAAGCAGATAATGGTAGAATTTTTTTATCAATGATGGATAGATATAATAAATAAGTTGACAATATTTGGTCAGAAACCTTTGCTACTTGATTATCATAAATATCAACAATCTCTAGCTCTCCTAATCTTGTAATAATAGAATTAAATACGTCTTCATTAATTTGTGAAATCTTACATAGAGATTTTAAATTTTCGGTATCATTTAAGTTAATATTATTTAAAAAAGAAATAATACCTGCAACCTTGAGAAAATTATTATCATTTAAGTCATCTAAATCTTTTCTTATGTTTGTAAAATATTGGTCTAGTAGCTGTGTTGTATCACTAATACTCTCAAAAGTACTTTCTCTTTTTGCAATACTTGCAGCCATAACAGCCAAGCGTGGATTACCCTGAGCAATCGACTCAATTCTTTCCAAGTAAAGTGAATTTGTTATATTAAATTCTTTACTTACAATTTCTCGAATTTCTTCGTCTTTTAATTTTTCAATTTTAATTTGTTTTGCAATTGTATGTTCTTCAACTTTCTCTAAAACCTTATCTAAAGCATAGTCTCTTACTGTAGCGATAACCTTAACCCTTTTACCACTATCTTTTTCATGTAAATATTCTAGTATTATATCTAAAGATGTTGTTTGGTTGGCATCATCAATCAATAAGAGGTAGTCACCCTGCTCATGTAAATACACTAAAAGATCTTCATAAAGGCTTTGTCCGTTGTTTTTTACGCACAATAATTTAGTTGTGTGGTTTGCATTAATATAGCTTCTACACGCCTCTAAAACGAGCCGTGTTTTTCCAGTACCAGCTTTTCCAGAAACAGTTACAACATCATTCTCCTGTAAAGAGCATAATACGGACGAGAGCTCTTCTTCTCTAAAGTGAAAATTAATCCCCAGTGGAGTAGCCATAGCATTTTTATCATATATAGACACAAAATCTTCCATTGTTACAATCTGTCCTGTATCAATATTTACATTTAGGAATTCCTTTGCTATTCTTGGATATTTTTGATATAAATCTTGAGATAACTGGTCTATTCCAATGATCCTTAGCCTTATATTGTGTTGCTCTAACAAATAATTTAGCTCTTCTAATTCTTTGGGGTAAAGTTGAGCAGTATGACAATATATTATTTCTTGTATTTTTGCCCTTTCGATGCCTGTAAATGTTTCATCCAAACATTTATGTAGATCACTACGTATTTTCTTGTATAGCCCTTCTTTTTGCACTGTGTATTCAACGAATACATATTTTCCATTATTTAAAACAAAATACGCATCAGGAGTCCCCTTTCTGGTGGACTCACTTCCTACAACTGACCCTAGTGAAGTTATATTTCGATATCCTGTTGCAACTAAATAGGTATCTACAAGTTTTTGAAAATTAGCAGCATTCATCATGAGTATTTTACGCTGTATTTCATTTAGCTTTGTCATTAGAACTCCTCCTTGTAAATGATTACGTATTATAGAGTAAGAGGCTTCAATGTATTACAACACTTACACTTACCCCCCCTACTGCTGGAGATAATCTAATACTTATATCAATGTTATAAGTTATAAGTATTAATATTAATACTGCGTATAAAACAAAGACATACCAACGGTTGGGTTCTTCGACTAATCATAATCAAAAAGTATAAATAAAAAACTCCCTGAGAAAAAAGGGAGCATTCAATTCATTCAATCTTGTTAAATATCACTTTGAATTTTGCGCCTGCACTCTGTACTGCTGCCCATGTATTATTCAAAATATAATGAAAAGGGATGTATTGCTTATTTGTATGGTGATTTGAAATTGACCTATATTTTGATAGAGAGAACATGTTGCCAATCAGAGCCCATACGTAAACTTCACCTTCCTGATCTTTTTTTATATCTTTTATCAACTCCCATAATTCTTCTGGAGTTTTTTTATCTTTATTTTTTATCATTCTTGATTTCTTTACTTTATATTTATCTCCTCTCCACTCAGAATTCCAATTTTCTATTCCTGGATTTTCCGCGCTTAATGGATGAACATAATCTAAGTTTTTAATTATCTGACCACATATTTCTTGAAAAGATGAGGCAGATAATTTCTTTTTCTCTGTTGTAGCTTTGCAATGAATAAAATAAACCTTACGCCTGTTATCAGAATCTTTTATTCCGATAAAATCTGCAATTTCATTTCCAAGGTCACTACAAACTATATAGTCTAACTCTTCCAACTCTTTTTGAATAACCTTTGACTGGTCATCGGTAGAATCGAGAATACTTCCTTGATTTGAAATTAAGTGAAAAAGGGACCTTTCATCCCATTCATCCATAATTTCATCTCTGGTTACAAAAGGTCCTTTTTCAGTAAGGAGAATATCCTCTTTTAACTTAAATTCTTTCAATATAGGTAGAAGCTCCTTTTTTTCCTTATCAATCCCAACTTTAAAGAAGAAATTATGTGAATAAATATATCCTGGTGAATTTGTTACTACTTGAAACGCCTGTTTCACATTCAAATAATCTGAAATACTATTATCTTCTTTCTCAATAGTAATTTTAATTTTATCTAATTCCACGAAATAGTATCTATTTTTTTGAAAATCAAATAGTACCTGTAGTTTCTTTTTTATACCACCATAAAATTCGAGTGTTACTATCCACTCGTCTCCCACAGCATTGACTTCATATGCATTTTTAATTAGTTCTATTGGGCTGCTATCATTTAATAAATTATCGATATTAAACTGTATCAATATCGGCTTAATATCTTTGGGTTTTTTAGTGATTGGTGCATATCTACTAAATATATTTTCTGCCTTGGTTGTTGTATTAGTTAACTTTTTTTCTAAAAAATTTAACCATTTTAAAAAATTCGATAGAGAATACTGATACGAGGAATCAGACACTTTTGAATTTCTAAAGCCTATATACCTCTTACTTACCTTATCTTCCATGTTTATTATTGTGCCATTAGCAGTAGTAGCGAAACTATATTTATCAGTAATTTGGGGGGCGGTATTTTTTAAGTTATCGGCAAAAAAAACACTTCTACTTACTTCATTTTTAGAAATACTACCATTGGTGATAGAGATTTGTGAAAACTTACTCTTTTCATTAAATAGTTTTTGTAATTTGGTGGAGTCAATTGTCTTAAAATTATCTTTAATAAAGTTTGGTATATTATTTTTTGAATCAAAAACAAATAATATACCGTTTATTA
>NZ_LIXZ01000033.1 GCF_001305855.1 Rossellomorea vietnamensis
AGTTATCCCAGTCTTACAGGCAGGTTACCCACGTGTTACTCACCCGTCCGCCGCTGATATCAGGGAGCAAGCTCCCATCAATCCGCTCGACTTGCATGTATTAGGCACGCCGCCAGCGTTCGTCCTGAGCCAGGATCAAACTCTCCGATAAAAGTTTGAATAGCTCTTTAAAAATAAATCTAGAATTAACGTTGACGTATTGTCTTGTTTTGTTCAGTTTTCAAGGTTCAATGTGTAAGTGCTTCTCTYGAAGCGACTTGACCATCATATCAAGATTGCAGTGTGTTTGTCAACAACTTTTTTTGAAACGTTTTATGATCTCGCTGAATGTTGTTATGTAACCCGCTGCTCTCTTGCGACGGTTTTTAAAGTATATCAATCTATTAGATATTCGTCAATAGATTTGATAGATTTATTTCAAAAACTTTCAAACCTTCCTAATATGAATTAATCATCGTTCGATTATAACCATCCTCTTTCTTCTATAGTATGAACAAAAACAAAACCGGCTCACCCTCCGCGATGGAAGGTGAGCCGGTTTTTTATATGATCATTAGTCGATCTTAATTACGTTTTCGTCGTTACGGTTCACTTTACCAGACTTCTCGATTGTCACTTGTTGACCTTCTTTCAGGTTCGTAAACACAATCGGTGTCATGATGGAAGGCGCGTTTGCTTTGATGTAGTCAAGATCCACTTCTAGTAATGGTTGACCGGCTTCTACCTGGTCCCCTTCTTTTACTAACGCTTCGAATCCTTTACCTTCCAGTTTCACTGTGTCGATTCCAACGTGGATCAGGACTTCACGGCCTGCTTTGGACTCAAGTCCGATGGCATGCTTTGTCGGGAATACATTCACGACTTTACCTGTGATAGGAGAAACGATTGTTCCTTCTGTGGGTACGATCGCGAAACCGTCACCCATCATTTTACCTGAGAATACCTGGTCAGGAACCTCTGTGATGTCTTTGATCTCACCTGTGATCGGAGCTACAAACTTTTCGTTGTTTCGTTCAGTTTGAAGAGCCTCCGGATTTACTTCTTCAATTTGCTGTTCTACTTCTTCATTTGCATTTGTTTCTACTCTGCGTGGAGCTTTCCCACGGATGATGTCTTGCATTTGTGATTTGATCGTATCTGACTTCGGTCCGAAGATCGCTTGGATGTTATCTCCCACTTCAAGTACACCTGAAGCACCCAGTTTTTTCAGACGGTTTTTATCTACTTGTTTCACGTCATTGACGGATACACGCAGACGAGTGATACATGCATCTAAGTGAGCGATGTTTTCTTGTCCACCCATCGCGTCAAGGATGTTGTATGGAAGATCGCCAGCTGAACTTGCCGGAGCGTCATCTTCATCTTCATCCACGTCTTCACGACCAGGAGTCATGAGGTTGAACTTGCGGATAGCGAAACGGAATCCGAAGTAGTAGATGAAAGCAAACACGATACCTACCGGGATGACGATCCAGGCATTCGTTTGCGGATTGATTAATCCAAATAGTACGTAGTCAATTAATCCACCGGAGAAAGTCATACCGATTTTAACATCTAATAGATGCATGGTAAGGAATGAAAGACCGGCAAAGATTGTGTGAATCCCAAATAGTACTGGAGCCACGAATAAGAATGAGAATTCGATTGGTTCTGTGATACCTGTCAAGAATGAAGTCAAGGCAGCAGACGCCATGATTCCACCTACAACGGCTTTACGTTCCGGCTTCGCTTCATGGTAGATCGCTAATGCCGCTGCTGGAAGTCCGAACATCATGAATGGGAATTTACCTGTCATGAATGTACCGGCTGTAAGGTCTTGTACACCATCTTGAATTTGTTTCATAAAGATTGCCTGGTCCCCACGCACAACGTCTCCCGCTGCAGAAGTGTAAGAACCGAATTCGAACCAGAATGGAGCATAGAAAATGTGGTGTAGTCCAAATGGAATAAGTGAACGTTCGATTACACCGAATACAAATGCTGCAAGTGCTCTGTTTTCACCGAGCATAAAGTTTGAGAATGTGTTTAGACCATCTTGGATCGGTGGCCAAATTAATAACATCAATAATCCTAATACAACGGAAGATGCCGCTGTAGCAATTGGAACAAATCGTTTACCTGCGAAGAACCCTAAGTATGAAGGAAGTTCAATTTGGTAGAAACGATTGTACATGGACGCCGCCAGGATACCGACGATGATACCGCCGAATACACCTGTTTGTAAGGTTGGGATACCGAGAACCAGGGCAAATGCCGGATCTACGTTATCACCCGTCACATCAGGAATACCTAACCCTTCAACAGTACCCATCGTTACGTTCATGATCAGGAAACCAACGATAGCCGCTAAACCGGCCACCCCTTCTCCACCGGCGAGACCGATGGCGACACCGACTGCGAAGAGCAGTGCCAAGTTTCCGAAGATAATTCCACCCGCTTGTTCCATTACGCTGGCAACGGTTTCAACGCCGCCGTTATTAAGGAATGGGGCAATGTCTAGAAGCGTTGGATTTTGAAGGGCATTACCAAACGCTAGTAAAAGTCCTGCTGCTGGTAAGATCGCAACTGGAAGCATTAATGCTTTACCGACTTTTTGTAGTACACCAAAAGCCTTTTTAAACATGTGAGTTTCCTCCCTTTAATTTTTCATTTTCGACTAATTAGATGATTGCGCCAAACAAAAAAGGCATGAGAAAAGAGGATAATGAACGTATATGGATAGACTACCCCAAAATACACGTTTCAATTATCTTCTTCACTCATGCCTGATCGAATCAGTAACACGTAAGAAAGATAAGTACATTAATTCACTTTATTTTGAATCCGTTGAAGATGCATCGTGAGGTATACTGCCTCTGCATCGTACACGGGCTTTTGCAATGTTTGCTGCATCATCTTAATCAGCTTCCATGATAGATTATAGCAGACCGGATATTCTTCTTTCAACAGTTTTGCAATTTTTTCTGGTTCTTCTACTCTTTCTCCCCGTAAAACCCGTTCAATCGTATAACGGATATGACGGATGAGCCTCATATAATCGACGCTCTCTTTATTGATTTCAACGTCCAGCTGTTGTTCAATCATCCCTATCAGACGGCTGATCAACTGAGAATGCTGGTTCACTTCGGAAAGATCCTTGTTCATCATGGCGCTGTGAATATGAAGGGCAATGAATCCCACTTCCCCTTCCGGCAAATGGACATCGGTCATCTCATTGATCATTCCGACGACTTCTTTGGCTATTTCATATTCAAAGGGATACAAGGTTCTTGTTTCCACCAGAAACGGATTCCGGATCTCCATCCCTCTCATCAATCGGTTAATCGCAAATAGAATATGGTCTGTAAGGGCGATATGGATATGCTCGTTAAGGAAAGAATTGGTTCTTTCCCTGATCAATTCGATGGCGGAGATAATGACGTTTGACATATCTTCATTTAAAAAAGGAAGAAGGTTTTTGTACTGCTCCTGTTCTTTTTCCCCTTTTAGGACAAACATTTTTTCGGCAATATCATTTTGGATGGGATCACCCTTTTTCCGGTTGAATCCTATCCCTTTCCCGATCAGCACGACTTCTCCGTAGCTCTCGTGAACGGCAATCAATACGTTGTTATTTAAGACCTTTTTTACATTTAAAGTAGACATACTCAATTCTCCCTATATATTCGACCATTTTCGACACTACCCGATTCCATGATTCTAACGAAAACTGACCCTTTTTTCAATTGATACTTCTTACCTTAGTACTACTTTCTCTACCTTTGTCGCTATTTCCTTTATTTATTTTCTACACTTTCTCCGATAAAAACCAAAAAGAAGCTGATCTGCGGGAGATCAGCTTCTGATTATGGTCTATTCTTATACGAGGAAGATAAAGTACAGTACAAAGATCACAAACAGGAAATACATGATTGGATGGATTTCTTTCGCGCGACCTTTCATGATCATCGTGATCGGGTAGAAAATGAACCCAATGGCGATACCTGTTGCAATGCTGTACGTTAGCGGCATGGCGACAATGGTCAGGAATGCCGGTACAGCTACTTCGAATTTCTTCCAGTCGATTTCACCTAATGATGATACCATGAGCACCCCGACAATGATAAGGGCCGGTGCCGTCACAGCCGATGTGATGACGGCAAGTAACGGGAAGAAGAAAATCGAAAGGACGAACAGGATCGCGGTTACGACAGATGCGAAACCCGTCCTCGCTCCTGCAGCAACCCCAGCAGACGATTCGATATAAGACGTCGTTGTAGATGTTCCTAAGATGGCTCCGACTACCGTTGCACAAGAATCTGCGAATAACGCTTTTCCTGCACGCGGTAATTTGTTCTCTTTCATCAAGCCTGCCTGATTGGCTACCGCTACGAGGGTACCGGCTGTATCAAAGAAATCGACGAATAAGAACGTCAGGATGACCACAAGCATCTGGATCGTGAAGATACTGCCTGCGTCATTGAATAATGGTTCCAGCGCTGCCCCGAATGTCGGAGCAAGGCTTGGTGCCGCGTCCACCACTCTTTCCGGTGTATCGATCAAGCCTGCGATCATTCCCACGACGGCCGTTACGACCATCCCGATGAAAATCCCGCCTTTAACACCTTTTGTCATCAGGATCACCGTGATGATGATACCGAAAATAGCGAGCAACGTGGTTCCCTTCGTTAAATCTCCAAGTCCGACTAATACTGCATCATTGTTTACGATGATACCTGCATTTTGAAAGCCGATGAAGGTAATGAATAATCCGATCCCCGCACCGACGGCATATTTCAATTCAGCCGGGATCGAGTTAATGATTTTTTCGCGGATGCCCGACAGTGTCAGGGCAATGAATATCAGTCCCGAAATCAATACTCCCGTTAAAGCAGATTGCCAAGGTACGCCCATCGTTAAAACGACTGTATAAGCGAAAAAGGCATTCAAGCCCATCCCTGGTGCGAGAGCGATCGGATACTTGGCGATCAATCCCATGATCAACGACCCGATGGCCGCAGCCAATGCTGTTGCCACGAACACTGCACCGTAATCCATTCTCATGTTGTCCGGAAGATCGGGCACAGATTGAAGTGTCAATGTGAGCGGATTAACGATTAAGATATACGCCATCGATAGGAATGTGGTCAATCCCCCAATGATCTCCCTTTTATAATTCGTTCCTAACTGGTCAAACTGAAAGAAATTCTTCATTCTTGTACTCCTCCTATAGAGTCGCCGTAGAAAATAAAAAAACCTCGAACTACCAGAGTTCAAGGCTTTGACTGTTAAGATCAAGATCAATAAGGAACGATAAATACGGTCCTATCATCCATCACCTCGTAGTCAAGCCATTTACGGTAGCTTGGTAGAAACGCTCGGGCCTTATTCCCGAAATTATACGACGTAATACTTTTATTATGTTTTGTTATGATTACAGTACTATTGTACCAACGTGATTTCAGTCCGTCAACACAAAATACGAACATTATTATATATATTTTATTATAATGTTCGTTTAATACAAAAAACGACAGGAATCCTTCCGTTTGTCGAATAGATTCGATCCGGAAGAAACCTGTCAGTTATTTATCCTAGTTTATTATTCCCACTCAATTGTTGCAGGTGGCTTACTCGTCACATCATACACCACGCGGTTGATATGATCGACTTCATTCACGATGCGTGTAGAAATTTTCTCAAGTACTTCCCATGGAATACGCGCCCAGTCGGACGTCATCCCATCAATGGAAGTGACGGCACGGATTCCGATTGTGTAGTCATAGGTTCTTGCGTCACCCATGACACCGACACTTCGGACGTCCGGAAGAACAGTGAAGTATTGCCAGATGTCACGGTCAAGTCCAGCCTTTTTGATTTCTTCACGGAGGATGTAATCAGACTCACGGACGATTTCAAGCTTCTGTTCGGAAATTTCACCAAGCACTCGGATACCAAGACCGGGTCCCGGGAATGGTTGGCGCCAAACGATTTCATCCGGAATACCAAGTTCAGAACCTAATGCACGCACTTCATCTTTGAATAATGTGTTAAGCGGTTCAATCAGGGTGAACTGCATATCTTCAGGAAGCCCGCCGACATTATGATGGGACTTGATCGTTTGTGCAGTCGCCGTACCGCTTTCAATGATGTCTGTATATAACGTACCTTGAGCAAGGTATTCGATGCCTTTAAGCTTCGTTGCTTCATCATCGAACACGTAAATGAATTCATTCCCGATGATTTTACGTTTTTGCTCAGGGTCGGATACACCTTTTAATTTATTCAAGAAACGATCCTGGGCATCCACTTTAATCACGTTCATGTTAAAGCCGTCAGCGAATGTCTTCATTACACTGTCCGCCTCGCCTTTACGAAGAAGTCCGTGATCGACGAAGATACATGTCAGTTGATCACCGATCGCTTTATGGATCAAGACGGCCACTACAGATGAATCGACCCCGCCGCTTAATGCGCAAAGGACCTTTTTGTCCCCTACGGTTTGACGGATCTTGTCCATTTCCATTTCAATGAAGTTCTCCATGGACCAGTCGCCTGTGCACCCACACACTTCAAATACGAAGTTCTTCAGCATTTCGTTTCCGTGTTCTGAGTGTCGTACTTCAGGATGGAATTGTACTGCATATAATCCTTTTTCCTCGTTACTCATAGAAGCGATCGGGCAAGAAGGATTTATTGCGTTCACATCGAATCCTGCAGGAGCTTCGACTACAAGATCCCCGTGACTCATCCATACGACTTGCTCTTCGGGAAGATTCGAGAATAATTTTGACTGCTTCTCGATGTTGATGGCTGCTTTCCCGTACTCACGGTGCTTTGCGCGTTCCACTTTTCCGCCAAAATGCATCGTCATAAGCTGCATGCCATAGCAGATCCCCAGAATCGGAATATCCAGATCAAAGATGCGCTCATCGCAGCGGAATGAATCTTCACCGTACACACTGTTCGGTCCGCCGGAGAAAATGATCCCTGTTGGATTCATTTCCTGGATTTCTTCAAGGGTAACTGTATGCGGGTGGAGCTCACTATAAACACCAAACTCACGGATTCTTCGCGTGATTAATTGATTGTACTGACTTCCAAAGTCTAAAACGACGATCATTTCCTGATTGTGCAATTCTTCTTTACCAAGCATTCAGTTCACCTCTTCAGTTTATTTACCTACTACCATCTATTGTTGTTAGCATTCCAAAAAAATATAAAAAAAACTAGACTTCGCCTTAAAAAAAGGCAGAATTCTAGTTTTTTGCATACACGGATGTCAACTAAGAACACTGCCTTCATAGTCCAGTCATTTAAGGTGACCGGGTAGATACTTTCGAACCGTATTATCGAGGATATACGAAGGATGCTAACGAACGCTATTTGAATTTGACATCATTTTATACTTTGTAATCAACCGGGTCAACCGGTTGTCCTTTTAATTAAATTTTCCCATAATTCTCTCATCTTCATCCAATCTTCTGATGTAGGCTTCTGTCCGTATAATACACGTTCATAATTATTGGTCAGACTGGTCATTTCACGGGTACCGAAGAAGGAATCGATGTACCTTGAGTACCCCCGTAAAGTCTGACCGTCATCCATTTTCAATCCGTATCTTTCCAATTGTTTCATGAGGGACAGATAGGCTTCGGAGAACACATCCCCTGATGACTTCCTGCGGTAATAGAAAATCAGGACATAAGGCATCCATCTTCTCCTCACAAGATATAATGAAATCGCAATGATGATCAATAGAATGGTTCCCATCACGATCTTGCCCCAATTATCCACAATGAATGACGTGATGTCATCCCACAGACTGGATAGAGAGTATCCATCATCTGAAGACGCAGGATCTTCCTCAGGCTGCAGTGGTTTTTTCGGTGTTTCTTTCTGCTCCGGTATAGGGACTTCGTCAGTATCTGAATCAGGTATATCAAGGTCATACTGATAAGAAACATTGTTGCTGAAACCGACAGTAGGTTCAAACGGAACCCAGCCCACTTCCGGAAAGAATACTTCTACCCATGAGTGGGCATTATTGTTCGATACCTCGTAGAGTTTATAAGTCGAATCGACCTGCCTGCTGTATTCCCCTTCTGTATAGCCTTTGGCCCATCTCGCCGGGATCCCGAGTGAGCGGACCAGGACCACCATGGAGGTAGAGAAATTATCACAGTATCCGCGCTGCGTTTCAAACAGGAACTGATCCACGTAATCCTGTTCTTCTTCAGGAACGGGTACGTCGAACTGATCGTATACATACGCTTCCTTTGAAAAATATTGCTCGATTGCCCTTACTTTGTCATACCAATTATCTTCTTCCGAGGTGATCTCAACGGCCAGGTCCTTGACTCGTTGAGGAGTCGTATCGGGCAGCTGGGTGTAACGATCGACGAATTCAGGCACCTGCATGATTTCCTGTTCTTCATTGGCCGCCTTCATCTTTTTCTGTGAATAAGATGGGGAGCGGTAGGACAGCTCGTACTCGTCAAGCTTAACCGTTTCATCGGGTTCTTTATAACTCGTCACTTTTTCATCTATAGGATTGAAGCTGAAATACCCATTTTCATTCCCGTTGATCACTTCTACCCCGTAAGGATAAGCGACATGGGAATAGGTACGCTCGACCATGACCTTCTCACTTTCCGGGTCCCGCTCTTCATCCGATTCCGGTGAAGGGATCGGCACCTTTTTCCCCGAATCAAATGTGAGAGGATCCTGCTGACCGTCAGAAATGGACTGCTCCCATCCTTTCCCCGTATATAAATCCTTCGATTCAATTTTCCAGTAATGCTCCCGTGTCACCTCCGCATTGAAAATGACTGTGGGATCACCGACAAAAGGACCCCCAAGCTTAGTATCATCCGTATCGTAGCCAATCTTGTTGACACCAGTTCCACCGGCACCCTCAGAAAAGGATTGAAGATACGGGACAGGATCCGGCCAGATGGGGTCTGCTTTAGGTGCTGCAAAAGCAACAACCGAACTGATCACGAGCATCACCGTCAACGGAACGATCCAGCGATGGCGGCTCATCTTGGAACCAAGGAGCTTCTCTCTTTGCACCAGCCTTTCAAGGGCCAGTAATCCCATGAGAAGAAAGCCGAAAATGACGACCCGAATAATCGATTTATCCCCTTCATATACCGTGAAAGTATCAATCAAACAAACATAAGTGACCGTCATCACATAAAACAGAAGAATCGTTTTTCGAACGGATAACCAGTAATGGATCAAGTACGTCATCAGCCACAGAAGCACAAAGAACAACAGGCTTCTATACTCAAAAGACAAACTGGGCCATTCCCGCCCGAGGGTCAGTCCGAGATTCTCCCATAAATCCTGACTGAATTCCTTGAACCACTTGGGAGAGAAAAAAGATCCCTTGTAGTACAACCCATGCAGACTGTACAAAATAAAAAGAATTTTCACAGATGCCGTGATCGCATAATGAATCCGGAAATAAGACAGGGCGAGTGCCAGGGCAATAAAGACAATGAAATAGGTCAGACTCGCTGTGTCCGTCACAACCTTAAGTGGTTTTAACCACTCCCATAAAAGTAGAAATCCAAAGAAATACGTCACGATCTTGAAATAGGAATTCGCTGTTTCTTGCCTCATGCCCGTTTCACCTCCAGAAATACCGAGGAGAAGTCGCCTTCAAAGCATACCTGCAATCGAATGCCGCGCGAGGAGGCATAGGCTTTCAACGATTTCTCTTCTGCCGTATACGCATCTCCTGTCTTCTTCACCAAAAAGATGACAACAGAGCTGTTCCGCTTCGCATACTCATTTACGCTCATAATCATTTTTTTTGAAACGGATGAGGTCACGAATAGTACCGCCGCTGACTGAGAATAGTTCAATCCCGCTCCCTGCAGGACTTTCCCTAAAGCAAACGGGCTGTCCTGCCTCACTTTCGCCAAGTGATAATTCAGCTGACTCAAGTGCTCTTCTCCTCCCCTGATGGGAAATGACACATGATCTCCACCAATTGACACTAGGCCGACCTGAGCCCCTTTTTTGACGATGGACCTGATCATCGATGCCGTAAAGGTCACCATCGCTTCAAACGCTTGTGAGGGCTCCCTGTCGAGTACAATGAGGACGTCATGGGACTGGCGTTCTTCAAACTCCTTCGTCATTAGCTCATTGGTCCTGGCAAAGGTCTTCCAATGAATCCACGAGAAGCGGTCACCAGGTTGATACTCACGGATACCTGTTGCCATCGTCGTATCCTTTTGGATCTTCACGCTCGAAGTCGTCATCCCCTGGTCATATCGATTCTCAAGCGGTCGATAAGGGACATCCACGATCGACGGATAAACAAGGAGCCTGTCGACGCAATCCACCGTCGCTTCCTTTTCAAAAACACCAAAGAAATCACCTGTTTTAAACCTTACTTTAGAAAAAATATGTTCTCCACGGGGAAGCTCATCGATGTAATAGGTCAGTTTGATTCGTTTTCTGAACCCGGGGTGAATCATCGCTTTCGCCTTTTGAAAACCGGTCTGATGAAAGACAGAATCCGTCACCACATCCTCCAACACCAAATAAAACAGAGGAAATGGCAGCTTCCGGGCCAGGGTGATCGTAACCTTCAATTCGTCCCCGGCCTTGTACTCAGCAGATTCAAAACTCCGCTCCACGTAAAACTCTGATAACGGATATAAGAACACACAAACCGAATAAAGGGAAAACGGCAAAAAACTGTAGAACAAAAACCAGCTCACAAATCCACCTTGGAACATCGCATACGAAAAAGTCACGCCCATCAAAATAAGAAGGAGCAAAAACTTCCCAAGCGGTTTAAGAAATTGAAGTTTCGTCTTCATCTATCTCACAAGCCTTTGTACCGGGACAGGTATTCGCGCCATGACTCTCTCCACCACTTCTTCAGGGGTAATCCCTTCGTATCTCGCTTCCGACTTCATAATGATCCGGTGAGAAAACACGAAAGGTGCCAGGAACTGAACATCGTCGGGAACTACATAATCCCTTCCCCTTAAATAGGCATAGGCCTGACAAGCCTTCATCAAGGCAATCGATCCACGGGGGCTCGCACCCAGATACACATTCGCATGTATCCTCGTACGGTTCGCAATCTCCACAATGTATTTCTTAATGGTGTCATCCACCAATACTTCCTTGACATCCCCTTGGATATATCTCAACTCCTCAAGGGTCATAACAGGTTCCAATTCATCGATCGGCGGAGTCCGCTGGGCGCGGTGAAGAACCTCCATCTCTTCCTCGGGTTCAGGATATCCCATCTTCATCTTTAGAAGGAAACGGTCAAGCTGGGCTTCCGGAAGCGGATAGGTCCCTTCATATTCAATCGGATTCTGGGTCGCCATAACGAAGAAAGGCTTATCAAGCTTCCGGGTCATCCCGTCAATTGTAACGCTGCTTTCTTCCATTCCTTCAAGTAAAGCGGACTGTGTCTTCGGTGATGTACGGTTGATTTCATCCGCAAGAATGATGTTCCCCATGATCGGTCCAGGTCTGAAATTAAACTCCATCTCTTTCGGGTTATAAATCGATACTCCGATCACATCAGAAGGCAGTAAGTCCGGCGTAAACTGAATTCGTTTAAAGCTCGCTCCTACAGACTTCGCCAATGCACGGACCATCATCGTCTTCCCTACACCCGGAACGTCTTCAAGCAAAACATGTCCTCCGGCAAGCAGGGAAACGATGCTCAGTTCCGCTACCTTTCTCTTCCCGATCATGACTTTCTCTATATTATCAATGATACTTTGCAACTTCGGATTCACCAGTTCATGTGACATCGTACCCCTCCTGAATGATTCAAACTCATCTTTAACTATTACTACTTTCGTTTAAAAAGTCGAAAATCCTCTATAAAATGGGAAATTGGTAGATAATTTTTGGGGAATTGGTAGGATACGAAGGTCTTCGAAGTGATTGACCGTTCCGATTTTCGTAGCGGCATCTTGCTTCCATTCAATTAAAAAAGCCGGTTCTCCATTATACGAGAATCGGCTCTTCCACTTGACTATTTCCAAAAATCATCAAATACCGTGACCGGCAGATGACGTTTATGTTGTGTTTTCAGGTAATGACCTTCAATGGTTTTCCTGGCTTCAGCGGGTACTTCTTTCCCCTCAAGGTAGTCATCCAGCTGATCGTATGTGACACCAAGGGCTTCTTCATCCGACAGCTGTGGACGATCTTCCTCCAGGTCCGCTGTCGGTTTCTTATTGTATAAGTGTTCCGGACAGCCAAGCTCGATCAAAAGCATTCTCCCTTGACGCTTGTTCAGGCGGAAGAGGGGGACGAGATCTGCCGCTCCATCACCGTATTTCGTGTAGAAGCCGGTGACTGCTTCAGCAGAGTGATCTGTACCGAGCACCACGCCGTCCTTCATGGCGGCAATGGCGAATTGCACCTTCATCCGTTCACGTGCCTTTTCGTTTCCTTTGACAAAGTCTGAAAGCTCAATACCGTTCTTCTTCAACGTTTCTACGCTGGCATCGACTGCGGGTTGCACATTGACCGTCATCGATACGCTCGGGTTGATGAATTCCACGGCATCAATGGCGTCCTGGGCATCTCCCTGTTCCCCGTAAGGAAGTCTGACGGCATAGAAAGCATAATCCGAGGATCCTGATTCCTGATTCATTTCATCGATGGCCATCTGAGCCAGCTTTCCTAGCAATGTGGAATCCTGACCTCCTGAAATTCCAAGGACCAGACTTTTCATAAACGAATGCTTCTTCAAGTAAGCCTTCATAAAGTCGACGCTGCGACGGATTTCTTCCTGCGGATTGATTTCCGGGGAGACCATCATTTCTTCTACGATTTGTTTTTGAAGAGAATCCATGTTTTCACACTCCATGTTAGGTTTTGTTACATCAAGTTATACCTTTTATCTTACCCAATCACAGGCATACTTACCAGTTTTCGCTTTGTTTTTCTTTTACTTCGGCTTTTACACGATGAATCAGGTCCATCTTATTGTTCCAGCACTCTTCACTTAAATCCACAGGGTACTCTTCCGGGTTCATGGAACGCTTATATTCATCCCACAACAATTCAAGGTTTTCATTCACGAAACTTCTCATGTCCTCCAATGGAGGCGTATCATATACAAGCTCACCGTTTTTGAATACCTCCACATGAAGTTCCCTCGCTTCGAAATTCGTGACGAACTTACTGATATACGTATGGACGGGATGGAACATTTTCAATCGTTCCTGACTTTCCGGGTGCTCATGCTCCAGGGCAATATATTCGCCCTCTGATTTATGATTAACCGTATTGACGATGCGGTAAACCCTTTTCATCCCGGGAGTTGAAACTTTCTCAGCATTACTCGAAATTTTGATCGTGTCTTCCATTTCACCAGATTCATTTTCAATGGACACAAGCTTATACACGGCACCTAAAGCAGGCTGATCGTAAGCTGTGATGAGCTTCGTCCCGACACCCCATACATCAATCTGTGCGCCTTGAGCCTTTAAGTTCAGGATCGTATACTCGTCCAGATCATTGGAGGCAATGATCTTCGTATCCGTAAATCCTGCATCATCAAGCATCTTACGGGCGATCTTCGATTGATACGCCATATCTCCACTATCCAGACGGATTCCCTTGAAGTTTATTTTATCGCCAAGCTCTTTCGCTACCCTGATCGCCGTCGGGACACCGGACTTCAGTGTGTCATACGTATCGACTAAGAACACGCAATCCTTATGGCTCTCCGCATACTTATGGAACGCCTGATACTCATCGCGGTAAGCCTGGACCATGGCATGGGCGTGGGTTCCGGAAACCGGCATGCCGAATAACTTCCCGGCCCGGACATTGCTCGTCGCATCAAAGCCTCCGATGTAAGCTGCCCGTGTTCCCCAAATGGCTGCATCCAGCTCATGAGCACGTCTAGTCCCGAACTCCATGACGACTTCATCCTGCACCACCTGCTTGATCCGGTTCGCCTTTGTCGCAATCAACGTCTGGTAGTTCACAATGTTCAAGATCGCCGTCTCCAGTAACTGAGCCTGAGCAAGAGGCGCCTCAACCCTGACAAGAGGAACATTCCCGAACGCAACCTCCCCTTCCTGCATGGAACGGATCGTCCCGGTGAATCGAAGCTCCGCCAAATATTCCAGAAATGCCTCCTCATACCCCAACTCCCGCAGGTACTCGATATCACTCTCCGAGAAATGAAACTTTTTCACATAATCAATGATCCGTTGGAGCCCGGCAAATACCGCATATCCATTGCCAAAAGGCAGCTTTCGAAAGAACACTTCAAAAACAGCCTTTCGATTATGGAAATCATCATCCCAATACGCCTTCGTCATATTTATCTGATACAAATCTGTATGCAACGCTAAACTATCATCTGCATAGTTCGTCATGTATTTCTCTCCTTTAAGCTATAGCCAATTGTTGAACATGATTGAGTCTTTTCTATTTTAACCAATATTGGTTGGGATATCGAATGATTAGGGTTGGGAGGGTGGAGATAGAGCTGAATTTTTGTACAGTTGGATTAACAAACGTTTGATTAATTTTAACTATGACTCTCTAATTAAGATAATGAAATCTTTCTTATGAAATTGGTAAGGCCATCCGGACATGTCC
>NZ_LIXZ01000034.1 GCF_001305855.1 Rossellomorea vietnamensis
AGCCAGTTCTTAGAGGAATATTGCTATTATGGGGTTCCCTCTATACATGAAAAAGAAACAGATTTATACAATTTCTTTATAAACATGCATGATTTGAATATTAAACATAATACCTTCGAAAAAATAATGAAAAAATATAAAATTGAAATTAATTTACATCCTCAACTACCTGCTTCAACAAATCTAAACAATATTGAGATGTTCAGAAAAAACCCACTTATGTGTCATGTTTATGCAAACACTGCTGGAGACTTTGAAATAGAATTCATGAACATATGTTATTTAGATTTTGTTAAAAGGTATGCAGAGATTAAGAAGAAAAGTATGGTAGCTGCCTCCAAAAGAAACCTATCATATGTTGAGTTAAAAGAAGTTATAGAGCAAGACATTACAACTATCACTGAATTCATAATGGCGAATAAAAAGTTAAAGTTCAGCCCTAGTGAATATGAAAGTTTATTTAATAAGTTAAATGATAGCTATTATGAGTTACGAAATGCGCAACTAGTTATTCAGAATAGAACTAAAATTAACGATTTTTTCAGTGAAGATGGGACCAGGACAGTACTTGAACTTTCGTTTATGTTTAAGTTATATTGGGGGTTCAAAATATTAACACTGTATAGGATAAATAAAGATTGGGAAAGTTATTCTGACTTACGAGATTCATTTGAAGAGCTAAGAGCTGAGCTTCTTATTTTTGAATTGCTTTATTTGGACTTTATTGAGGATAAAGACGAGGAAATTGAAAGAATAGTAAGGAATGTACTAAGAGGTGAAACCGGAAAAGAAGTACTATTCTTTGTTTTTATAAAAATGAGTTTTACATCTCAAGCTATTTTATTTAAACACTTAACACTGGAGGATAAAACCAATTTAAGTCGATCAGAGGTATTTGGGCTTCTATATTATCTATCAAATACAATGGCAAAAAATATAAAGGTTCCAGATATATTTGTAGTACTAAATAAATATATAGATGACATCTCAGAGAATGATTTAGCACTTTATTTGAAAAGTATTGTCCAAAGAAAACTTGCTAGATTGAATAACCTCAGTAGTCTAAAGAAGTGTATATCTCAGTTCATATTTTCAAAGGACGATGGCATTAATAAAGGTATAAGTAAGATAGCAGCTTCTAATTTCTATCGAGTTGTAAGTGAAAAAGAAACAAATATTGAGGATATAATAAAGCAAATTATAACTTACCTGAGAAGTAAGTCAAGTGAGATTGAAGAAAGTAAGAATAAAGTAAGAAGTGTTACTTTTATTGAGTATTTTCTAAGATATCTATTTACCCTTTTGATTAAAAATAGTGCTAATAAATTGGAGGTACATGAAGTCTTAAGGAGGACTGATGACTACTTTATGGATGAAATAAAAGTATCTCATATTCTCAGAAGCAGTGTTACAGTCTCCTATGGATATATTTATAGAACTATRAAATTTCAAGAAAAAGAAACCTTCAAGAGACAATACCTTAAAAGTATTTCAAACCTTATTGATTCTGGAAACATATTAAATAAAAAATTGGCCTACCACTTAACAGTCGATACTTTACAAGATTATAAAGACCCGAATACCTTCTTGGAAAAAGAATTTATTCATATTTTAAAAAAGTTATATGATGATAAAAGTTTAAAGGAATTTAATACACAACGTTTAGATAGAAAAGAGTTTTTTGAAAGAAATCTCTCTCAAATTCAGTTTTAGACCACATATTAACTTGAAAATCTTGCAGATTATTGAATCTGAGGGGAAATTTGAAAAACAATTTCCCCTTTAATAACTAAATTTCAGGAGTTTTTAATGACTACTTTTACTATTGATGTAGAAATAAGGATTGGTAAAGAAAATGCTTCAGTTTTTAATACTTGGATCCCACCAGTACATACAAACGATATTGAGTTAGATCGGTATGGATCTTTATGGGGTGAAAATGAGGTATTATTTTTAGGGGCTCACTATGATATATATAGTTCGAGTAGTTTCACATCTCTCGGTAATAGAATAGGAGCAACAACTCATTCTGTACCTACAAGCTATACCATCTCAAATGCTAAGTCACCGGGGGGATCAGTGTCTGGTAATTTTGGGGAGGTATTAACAATTCTGGCATTGGAAAGTAAAATAACACCTCGTCCGTTAAGAGTATGCCACCTTTCCTCTGTTTTAAGTGGAGCAGGTGCCATAAAATGCCCAGATTTAATCTTAGAATCATCCCCCTTAAGTTCCGATTATTTGGCATTTAGAACAACTAATCCTACCGCACCTACTTTCTTACCGGATATAATACCTGGTGAATGTAAAAACAATGCATACTTAAAAGCATTAAGGCAACTAGCTCAGTATTGGATTGAAATATCGAGTGCAAGTCCAATTTTTGGATTTGGTTTGATATCCAGTATTAATTATCGTACAAATCAAGTTATTAAATTTAATTTACTAGTACCTGAGGATAAGCCAGCTTTAATTTCTCTGTTAGGGAGTAAACCGGTAGATGAACTAAAGCAGAGGGATTTTAGGGGGATATTATATGGATTCTAAGAGTAGTTCCATTGCTAACGAAGTAATTAGACATTACAAAGAAGGGCAAATTTTATCTTGGATTGGAGATGAAGAAACCGCAATAAAAGAATTTGACAAATCAGTAAGAGCTGTAAATCATCTCGAAAAAATAAATCCTGAGTATGCTATGATGTTTGTTTCTTTAAAGAAATTAGCGGCAATAACTCCTTTGAAAAAAGATTCAAGGACAAACGAAGCTGAAAGAGAAAGAATGCAATTAATTAGAAAAAAAGAAAACATACCTTTTGAGAAAAAGGTGAAGGTAACATATTCTCTTACAGTTATAGGAGAAAATAGATTGGAACTTCGGGCTAGAATTTATCTTCCTTGGAGTAAATTAGTTGTCTTAGCCAGAAAAAAGGGGGAAATTAACCGAAAAGAAACAGTTAATGACAGAAGTTGGGCATGGATTAGTGTCAATAATGAATGGAGTTATACTGCCTCGTTTTTGCTAACCTTTTCAGATGGAACTGTATTTGCAAGTATTACTACACATAGTTATCTTCAACATGACCAAGTAAAGGATCTAGGTGAAAAAATATTAGAAGCCCTACACCAAAAAATAAATGACTAGAACCTGGATTTACATAATCGACAAATTTAATGACTTAGTGGRATTTATAATTGTTTTTTTATTAATGTCAGAAAACTTTAACTAACCTTTTTTACAATACCCTTAAATTTTTTTTGCTAACATTTTGCTAACGCAATCCAGAAAAATACGTTTAATTCCTGTTAAAGATGTTACAGCCGAAAATTAGAAAAACCTTGATATACCACACTCTAAGCATACCAGGTTAAAGATAATACACACCCTCACCTTAGGGGCGGCATAAATTAGAATTTAGAGGAGGAATAGGTGTGCACGCTCTATTGGAGATTCCCTGTCGGGATTTGGTAATGAACTGTTGGGACGAATAAGAGAAAACTAGTAATGCAAGGCTAGAAGAGGCTGCCGTTGAAGAAAGAGTCATTGGCATTGAAAAGCATCTGCGGCTCTGGTGGAGCTACAGTTGAAGATGAAAAAATTATTTACCTTCTGCAAAAATATAGGGATCTACGACTCAGCGAGGCTAAGGAACTCTTGCAACAAGAAAGATACCCCGAAGAGAAGTAATTTCTCAAGATATGTGGAGTGTGTATGAACATTCGAATAGATATGAGCTTTAAATTGCTAACTTTTTACTTACGCAATCAAGTTAAAAATGATAAATTTCTGTTAAATATTTTCAGTAGGGATTTAATAAAAATTTGATATACCGCACTCTAAGCACACCAGTTTAAAGATATTCCACACTCTCACCTTAGTTCGTGATTACATCACTTGTGTTATCTGAATAACCTTGGTCTTTCAGATTATTTAAAGCACCCTGGTACATCCTTGTAATATCTTTTTAATTTTAGTTGTGCAAAGTAGGGGGTTAGCTTTCCGATTTCGTAACGGCTGATATGAAAGGTACCTGGTTTTACTTCTTTTAAATTGCTGTAAATTTTTAGCCACTCATTTGCCAATTTAATATTTGAGTTGTCTCTTTCACGTATAATCCTTTTTCTACCTCATAAATGGAGACAGCAACTGCTGCCTCACCTTCTTGTTTGGTTATAAATCCACTTCTCACTTTCTGCATTCTTTTTCCGGTCATTGGATTCAATCCTTTATCTACTGTGGAAGCCCACTTTGCACAACAAGTGCATTTTTTTCACTTGCAACTGCATCCTCTTCTATAGAAATGTCTTTCCTTTAGTATCCTCACTTTTCATAAGTATATTGTTATTACTAAATGTTCATTATTGCCAAAGCTAATTTGAAAAATTCATTTATAAAAACTATAAAGTATGGTGTGGAGGTATTGTTTATGTTTTTAGTAAGATCAATACCTGGTATTAATGAATAGGATTTAAAGAAGTATTTCGAGTATTACCAAGTGTTCTAACTCCTGCACATCTCGGTAGAATGTAAGTGTTGAATATCTTGCATCTCACAAACCGTTATACACTCCGTAAAGAAGATTATAAACGAATTTGGTTCACAGAAGAAAAATTATCTTATCGTGATAAGACAATTGACTTTATCTTTGCTGGAATACAAGTGAATTAGTCAGCGATTTGAAAATGGCTCAATACCGGAAATTGTTGTATATGGAAAAGTTTTTAAGTTTATTAGTTTTTTTATTGGTTCTATTGACCTAAACAAAGAGTCCTTAGATGTTAGCTTGTGGCGAGAGCACAATATGAAGATTTGAGGTGGGAGTCGCTACAAAGTTAGCACGGAAATTAAGAGTTACTACTGAATTTTGCATCTTTAAATCATCAGGATCTATTTTAGTTATATTTTCCTGTTGACTAAAATGAATTCAGATTAATTATTTTATGTGATATTCCTAGAGTTATAATTTGATTTGTTAATGGAAGAATTATGTAGAAATATAGATTATTTTAACCAATTATAAGATATATTGGTGAAATATTGAAAAAAAAAGCTGTGTTACTATGATTTAAGGGAATTTTTTGGAAAAAGTATAGTATATTAGCTCCAATAATATTTTTCTGATAATTTAATATATTTACGCTAGGTGCAGATATAATAGGGCAGTTTAAGTCAGTTTCGTAACTATCTATTATGATGAAATTGTCCAAACTATACTGGAGATCCTTACTTAATATGGGCATAGGAGATGAATAATCTACAATTATCAATTTGAGAAAAAGGTAATGAATGGGCAAGCCAACATATCCCCGTTCTCGTAATAACAAGGAGGTAAGTGATATGAAACTAATAGGAATTTCCGGATCTTTAGCAGGTTCCAAAACAGCAATCGCTGTACAAGAAACATTGAATATTGCGGAGAAACTGGAAGATAATTTGAAAACGGAATTAATTGATCTTAGAAGTTACGAAGTGGAGCTAGTTAAAGGATATCCTTTAGAAAAATATAATGAAGATACGCAAAAAGTTATTAAAACAATTCTTTCTGCAGATATGCTTGTATTTGGTACCCCAGTTTATCAAGCATCCATTTCTGGTGTGCTTAAAAACCTTTTCGACCACATTCCTCAGGGTGCCTTTGAAGGAAAAACGGTCGGTATGGTTACTACTGCAGGTTCCGAAAAGCATTACCTCGTTCCTGAATACCATCTAAAACCAATCATCAGTTTCTTGAAAGGAACTCTTCCTACACGAAACGTATTCGTCCATAACTCCTGTTATGAAGAAACTAATATAATAACTAATAAGGATGTATGGAAAAGAATGGAAACAATGATAGAGGAAATGATAGCGCTTCATAAAAATATGTAGGTAAGAAAAAAGGCCGTTTATATATGAACGAAATCTATTGGATTTTTACTTTTCTGAACAAAAATAAAAGGGTCAAAGACTTAAGGAGAGTAAGGTCGTTCAAGCAAATTTAATTGATTGGTTAATAGTAATAAAAAAATATAAATTATGAAAAACTTTAGTTTCTATTGACTTAGTTAAACATTTATTATATCCAACATTATCTAATATAGGGGGTTAAAAAATGTGCGAAAAAAATTATGAGCAAAATTCCTTAGTTGCTAAGAAATATAAAAGTGTTGAGAAGGTACTAGCAGATACTTTGGATATTAATATTAATCTGGTTAGTAATGAATTGGCATACCGTTCCATACCACAATGGGATTCCTTAGGCCATGTAGGTTTATTACTTGCTCTGGAGGAGGAGTTTGAAATAACAATTGACTCTTCCGTAAGAGATAAACTAAATTCTGTTTTTGCAATAAAAGAATATATATATTCCTCAATTCCACTAGACCTTTTAGATATTCCAAGGACAGAGAAAATAATAAGCGAGAAAAAACAAAATGATAATGGTTTTCCAAATATAAGTCGTGGACTCGCTGAAGTATTGTTCGATACTACAAAAATATCTAAAATTGATGGAGAAGAAGGAAAACTGCTTTACAGAGGAATTTCTATTAATGAACTTGTTGAGAAATCATGTTTCGAAGAAACAGCATATTTACTTATCTATGGGACTTTACCTACTCAAAGCCAGCTTGACACTTTTATAAGTTTTTTAGCTAGGGAAAATGACCTTCCCCGGCAAATTCTAGATATAATTTTCACCTTAAAAGAAGCTCATCCTACTGAGGTTTTAAGAACAGCGATATCAGCACTTGGCGCGATGAATCGCGAAAAAAGTATTTCTAACAGTAATGATTTTAGAAAACATGCTATGAGTCTTATGGCAAAAGTACCTAATATTATTTCTGCACATCTTTCTTTTCGTGAAAATAAAAAATATTCACCTGCACCCATGAAACTTTCATTTGCAGCTAACTTTTACTATCTATTAACTGGTCAAATACCTACAAAACAGGAAGAAAAAATTATAGATAAGCTCCTTATTCTTCATGCGGATCACGGTTCGAATGCATCTTCGTTTGCAACAAGAGTAGCAATAAGTACTGAATCTGACATATATGCAGCTCTAACTTCTGCAATTTCTACTTTTGCAGGAGCTCGTCACGGGGGAGCGATTGAAAGAGTAATGACTATGATTAATGAAATCAGTGAACCAGGAAACGCATCTAGTTATGTGAAAAGGAAACAAGAAATGAATCAACCTGTAATGGGATTTGGTCATAGAGTTTATAAAACTGAAGATCCACGCGCCTTTCATATAAGAAAGATTGCTCAATCAATTTCTTATAAAAATAAAGAAGATAACAACTATAAAATTCTTGAAGCACTTGTTGATGCAATGGAACCATATATTAATAAGGGAGTTAATATTAATGTTGATTTCTATGCTAGTATTATTTATCATTCTCTAGGTTTACCTAAAGATTTATATGTATCCATTTTTGCTACTGGTCGAATGCCTGGATGGGTAGCGCAAGCACAAGAACAGTTTGAAAATAACATCCTAATTCGACCGTTACTTCATTATATTGGAGAAAATAATGTAGAATATTTGAATATTGAACATAGAAACACCATTGTAGGTGAACAGATATGAATAGTCAGGTATTACTTCTTCGAGAAAATGACCATGAAAGTAAATATAGCAGCCCCAATCAACTAATACATACAAATTTTTTAAAGATGGTAGAAAAGTTCCCAAATGCTATTGCTCTTATGATTGGAATACAGGAATGGACTTACAGTGATGTAAAAAGAATTTCATCTAAGTGGGCTTCAGTAGTTATTAATAACTCTGAAAGACAATTGAAAAGAATAGGAATACTTGGATATAGAAGTGAAGTATCATATTTAGGAATTTTAACGAGTTTATTCACAGGTGCCGCATTTGTTCCCCTTAACCCTAATTTTCCTTTGGAAAGAACTTCAAAAATGGCAGAGCTAGCCTCATTAGATGCGATAATTGTAGGGGAAGAATCCGTGGATTATTTTCACCAACTAGCTAAACTAAATGATACAATCGCTCCTCTTGTCCTATTCCCGAACACATCAATCGACACTGGGAAATTTAAGATGAATGTTCTAGATCAACAAGATGTACACCTTTCTAATTATAAACTAGAAGAAGTGGAATGCTCTGAAAAATCAATAGCATATTTGTTATTCACATCTGGTTCCACCGGTGAGCCAAAAGGAGTAGCTATAAATCATACCAATGTGGTTCACTATTTAGAAATTAACCAACAAAAATATCAAATTACACCCCAAGATCGCCTTACACAAACATTTGATCAAACCTTTGATTTAGCAATTTTTGATATGTTTATGGCTTGGTCAAATGGGGCTACTGTCTGTGCTATGCAACCGATTGAGCTACTTTCACCAATTCGTTTTATTGAAGAAAAAAAGGTAACTGTTTGGTTTTCTGTTCCCTCTCTTGTTACCCTTCTACGTAAACAAAAGCTACTAAAAGAAGGTGCTCTCGCTTCCTTAAGGCTTAGTCTTTTTTGTGGCGAGCCACTTCACAAGAGTACCGTTGATGCATGGCAAGTGGCTGCACCCAATTCTGTAATTGAAAACTTATATGGTCCGACAGAACTTACCATTTCATGCTCCTCGTACAGATGGACTAAAGGGACTTCGGAGAATGAGTGTCTTAATCAAATTGTCCCCATTGGCAAAATTAATTCTGGACTGGATTTTTTGATTATAGATGAGAAACAGCAACCAGTAAAAGAAGGAGAAATAGGGGAACTATGTGTTTCAGGACCTCAAAATTCCCCTGGATACTGGTGTAACTACCAATTAGTTGAGTCTGATACTTTTAAATATACGAACGCAAAAGGGGAAGAAGTATCCTACTATCGTACTGGAGATCAAGTCGTTATGCTACCTACAGGAAACATTGCCTATATAGGTAGATTGGATAAACAAGTAAAAATAAAGGGTTATCGAGTTGATTGTGGAGAGATTGAAGGGCTAATTTCTGAGCAAAATGGAGTATTATCTGTTGCTGTTGTTCCTCGTCTTGTTAAAGAGGGAGAAGTTAATGGATTAGTAGCTTACATAGTGGGAGAGAATATTAATTCAGAGTCTATTTTTCAATCTTTAAGAGTAAAATTACCTAGTTATATGATTCCTGAGAGTATACGTATAATTGAAAAAATGCCTTTAAATGTAAACGGGAAAATAGACAGGAATAAATTACAAAAAATTACTAAAGGAAGTATATAATGGAACTAAAACATCCCACATCTGTTATAGATTTTACAGATTCATTAGAGTATAAAGGTCAAAAATATATTTATTGGAGTTTAAACAAGGCAGAAAAGTATTTTAATGCTGATTTCAATAAAGTTCCATATTCATTGAGAATTTTAATAGAGTCGCAACTTAGAGCATATGAAAAGGAAGAAATTTCATTTCAAAGCCTTTACCAAATAATTAGCAACTCAGGAGATCAAAGTGAAGACTCAGTAATATTTTACCCTTCCCGGGTTGTCGTCCAAGATTACACAGGTGTTCCTTTACTAGTCGATTTGGCTACATTAAGAGAAAAGGTTAAATCAAATGGAGGAAATCCTACTAGAGTGAACCCTGTGGTGCAAACTGATATAGTTGTAGACCACTCTATACAGGTCGATTACTCGGGCACTCAGAATGCTTTGACCCTTAATTCTGATCGAGAGTATGAAAGAAATAAAGAACGATATAACATCCTTAAATGGGCAGAAACTTCACTTGAAAATATAAGGATTTTCCCTCCGGGAAGTGGTATAATTCATCAAATTAATTTAGAATACTTGTCCTCATTAATAAAAATTAATGACAATAAACTTATACCAGATAGCGTAATCGGAACAGATAGTCATACAACTATGATTAATGCTATGGGAACTTTAGGCTGGGGAGTTGGCGGGATAGAAGCTGAATCTGTGATGTTAGGATACCCCTTGAAATTCCCTCTACCTAAGGTAGTAGGAGTAAAACTAACAGGTGAATTAGGTTTTGAAGTTAATACGACCGATCTAGTTTTAACACTAACAGAACGTTTAAGAAAAAATAATGTAGTAAATCATTTTGTGGAATTTTTCGGACCAGGATTAAATTCCTTGAGTTTAGAGGAAAGAGCAACCATATCAAATATGGCACCTGAATTTGGAGCAACTTGTGCCTATTTTCCTATCGATGAAGAAAGCTTTAATTATATGAAAAAAACCGGTAGGTCGGAGAGCTTAATAGAGCTCGCCAAACTATATTATAAAAACCAAGGATTATTTTATAAGCCAGAAAACTTTTCCCCTGTATACACTAAAACTATAGAAGTTTGTTTAAACGATGTGACTACCTGTGTCTCAGGTCCAAATCGCCCTCAGGACCGAATAGAGATTAACAATTTAAAAAGACAATTTTCTAAACTACTTAAAGATAAATACGGCATTAGAAGTATAGATACTCACAAAGCCAAAAGTAAGGAAACCACTCTTAGACATGGATCTATTTTAATTGCAGCTATTACATCTTGTACCAATACATCCAACCCAAAAGTGATGGTTGCAGCAGGGTTACTTGCTAAAAATGCTGTTAAACGTGGACTTTCCATACCCAATTATGTGAAGACTAGCTTTTCTCCAGGTTCAAAAGTGGTTTCAGATTATTTAGAAACTGCAAGTCTAACCCCATATTTGGATAAGCTTGGATTTAATATAACCGGATATGGTTGTATGACTTGCTCTGGAAGCAGTGGTCCTCTTGATCCATTATTAGAAAAAGAGATTGCTGAAAACAACCTTATTGTTTCATCTATCTTAAGTGGGAATCGTAATTTTGAGGGCCGAATTCATAAAAGTATTAAATCAAATTTCTTAGCTTCACCTCCACTAGTTGTTGCTTATGCAATAAGTGGGAGAATTGATATTGATTTAGAGACAGAACCTTTAGGTTTTGACAATAATGGAAAACCAGTCTACTTACATGAAATTTGGCCATCAAATAAGGAAATACAAACATTAATAGCTGAATCAATCAGTCCAGACTTATTTAAATATAGATATGAGAACAAGGCATATGAGAGTCAAAGATGGAGAGACATTCCTAAAGAAAAAGGAGAGCTATATGCTTGGAATAGGGACTCTACCTATTTAAGAAAACCAACAGCTTTCTTTAAAGATATAAATAATTCACATTCAATTGAGTTAGTTGATGGGAGAGTACTCGCCTTATTAGGAGACAGTGTAACTACAGATCATATCTCTC
Organism: Rossellomorea vietnamensis; assembly: GCF_001305855.1. GTDB lineage: Bacteria > Bacillota > Bacilli > Bacillales > Bacillaceae_B > Rossellomorea > Rossellomorea vietnamensis_A. The sequence continues at coordinate 11,231 of NZ_LIXZ01000034.1, forward strand.
CAGGTGGAGAAATTCCTATAGAGTCACCTGCAGCAAAGTATCTTTTAGAAAAGGGGGTAGAGCCAAAAAACTTTAATACCTACGGTTCAAGAAGAGGTAACCATGAAGTAATGATAAGGGGTACATTTGGGAATGTTCGTTTAAGAAATAAACTATTGGACAATCAAGAAGGCGGATTAACGAAACACATCCCATCTGGGGAAATAATGAGTATATTTGATGCTTCTTATATATATTCTAATCAAAATGTTCCTTTAATTATTATGGCAGGTAAAGAATATGGTTCTGGTTCTTCTAGAGACTGGGCAGCTAAGGGAACATCTCTTCTAGGAGTAAAGATGGTTATAGCGGAAAGTTTTGAAAGAATTCACCGTTCAAATTTAATTTATATGGGAGTTTTACCTGCGAAATTTAAAGATGGAGAAAGCTGGAGAAGTTTGTCCCTGGATGGTACAGAAAAGTATCAGTTAAATTTCTCTTATGACTCCTTGCTTGATCAAGAAATTCATATTAAGGCTTATAAAGGAAACGGAGATATAATAGAATTTTCGGTGATACCAAGTATAGATACTGCAGAAGAGCAGGAATGCTATAGAAATGGTGGAATATTAAACCAAATGGTAAAACAATTGTTGAACAATCAAGCTAGTGTATAAACCTTGGAGGATTAAGATGGTTGAATTAAGAGTTGATAAAATCTATGAAGAAGACACCAGTCTATTTCAATTAGGGATAATGAACAAAATTCTTACTATCAAAGAAATTAAAGAGCATACGATACAAAGCTTAGTAAAAAAAAGTAAATCTTTTGATTGGATTCATTTAGGGGAGACCGATTTAAAGATTGGAAGGTTCTTAAGTTTTATTAGAAATGAAGAAGGGTTACTTCCCCCTCGAACCGGCCATCTAGGTAATTGGGAGGAAATTGTTAGTGGTCGTGCTGGAATGATGGATTTTAATAAGGCAATATGTACAAACCAATATGGATATCCATTGTTATATTGTTTTAATCAAACTGAAGATGAAAACCTCACTCAAGGTGATTGGGTATATTTACCTGGTTCATTAATAGAAAATGGACAAAGAAAAGAACTCGATCTTTATACTTGGAATGGTAGTATCTTCGCTAAAAGAGCACGAACTAAACCAATGTTCACTCCATTTGTTCAAACTAAAATAAATGGGGAATTAGTCTCTTTGGTAGAAGTTCACAAAGAGAAATTAAGGAGCTATAAAGACTTTCTTTTTAAGACTGAGACATCTTTAATTATTGAACATCAAGAATTTGTAAAAAGAATTCTTAAAGTGTTAATCGAGAGCGCTAAAAAGCAAAAGAATTCAAGAAGAGCGTTTCAAGATTTGTTTAGTCATGCTGTTTCTTTAGAGGGAAAAATGGAACGTACAATTATAGAATTCAATGATAATGGTTATCAAATGGGAAGTGCTCATTATGAGAGTACATCAAAATTGATAGAAGCTGCATTACTTCCATATCATGCTGTAGAGGAACCAAAGGAATTTTTTGGTAATATACAATCCTTCCCAGAGTCTATGCCTTTATTTTCTAATATATTATCTGGAGTTCTTTCAGCGATACTCGAGTCTCACTATCCTTTCGGATCACCAAAGGCTAATAAAACTGATAGATTAATTAATTTTCATTTTCACTGGGGTGCAAGAGATATGGCTGGTTTTCCACCCATCAAAAAGGGATATTTTGCAGAGAAATCAACCAGAAAAAGTTATAGACAAATCTGTAATGTTTTAATTAAAGAATTCAAAGAAATATCGCCTATTTATTTTCTATTAATACCTTCAGTCATTTTCTCTCTGTGTCCTACTAATATTCACGAAAAGGATAAAGCACTACTTTCTTTACTTTTCAAGGAAGTTATTAATCAGAGAGAGTTAGAAAATAATTATATAGATATAAGGAAATTGGTTGAAAGGTGGTTTAACAAAAACAAAGGAATATTATCAGATTATTTTAACAATCGCTTCAGAAGCAAATCTGGTATTCTCCAGAAGGAGGAACTAAATGTATCTTCAAGTATACCAGTAGAACCCGAAATGTTCAGAGAACTAACATTTAGAGAAGCTTGCATTATTGTAGGAGTACTTCACGAACTACATCAATCAACTTGAATAATGTTTGGAGGGAATGTTTATTGAAGTAGAAATTGAATTAAAAGAGCTATTATTAAAAAAGCCATTTGTTACAACTAGGGGAGCTAAAACAAGTATTCATCAAGTTTTCTTATCAGTAAACTGGAAAGGCTATGTAGGTGTGGGATCTAGTTTACTTCCTCCTTTCTCATTAGCAATGAAGAATCAACTCCTATCGATTATTACTGAATGGAATAATTTAATAAGAAATCGTTCGCCGTTTGAGAGGGAATTCATTATAAGAGAATTAATAAAGGAAGGTGGAACTGCATTCCCTTTTTTAATTACTAGCTTAGATATAGCCTTATTCGATTTATTAGGAAAATCAGTGAATCTACCTGTATACAAGCTATTAGGCCTTAAGGGAGATAGCAATCCTGTTTCCTCTATGTCAATTGGTTCCTTAGGAGAAGAGGAGCTAATTAAGGAAATTAAGCTTTTGAAAGAATACCCGATACTCAAGCTGAAGATAGCTTCTTTTAATGAATTAAATTATTTACAAAAAATCAGAACTGAGTACAGTGGTAGAATTTGGGTTGATGGTAATTGTTCCTTACAGCCAGAAGATTTAGAAGGTGCAATTCATATTTTAGAAGAAAACAAGGTTGAATTAATTGAACAACCTATTCCTCCTGGGAATTATAAAGAACTCAAAAAAATCAAGGGAAGTTCCTTGGTTAAAGTCGTAGCAGACGAGGATTGTGCAAAACCTCAAGACCTTTTTCTTTTAACGGAATGCGTAGATGTCGTGAATATTAAAATTCACAAAACAAGTGGGTTTTCTGAATCACTCTTAATGGCCAGACTTGCAAAAAAAATTGGTTTTGAAGTGATGCTTGGTTGTAAAACAGAAAGTGTGTTAGGCGTAACAGCAATTCAGGTTTAGCTGATTATGTTGATTTTGATGGACATGTTGACTTAGAAGATGATCCTTATAAAGGTATCATTTTAACAAAAGGTAATTACACCTTATCAAATAAACCAGGATTCGGAACCGAAAAAACACATTAAAATAGGGAGGATTTTCTAGTGGCTAATTCAAAAAAATTTATGAAATTAGGGGCATTTCTACCTGCTCCAGGCCATCATGTTGCTGCTTGGAGACATCCAGAAGCAGTTCCAAATGGAGGTCATAATTTTGAGTATTACCTCGAAATAACAAAAAAAGCGGAAAAAGGTTTATTCGACATGATTTTTCTTTCTGATGGAAACGGTGTCCGAACACATTATAATAGTAAAAATGAATTAAGCAGACAAGGAAGAATGGTGCACTTTGAGCCAATTACATTACTTTCAGCTCTTGCTGTACATACCACAAATATTGGACTTACTGCAACAGCAAGTACCACTTATAATGAACCATTTCACATTGCTCGAAAGTTTGCATCCTTAGATCATTTAAGTAAAGGAAGGTCAGGGTGGAATGTGGTAACCTCTGTAACTGATGCTGAAGCACAGAATTTCAATCTTGCAAAGCAACCAGATCACCGTACTCGATATAAGCGTGCTCGTGAGTTCATGAAGGTTACAAAAGGGTTGTGGGAAAGTTGGGAAGAGGATGCATTCTTATATGATAAAGAATCCGGTAGATATTTTAATCCTGATAAACTTCATATATTAAATCATCACGGTGAATTCTTTTCCGTAAAAGGACCTTTAAATATTGCTAAACCTCCTCAAGGTCATCCAGTAATCGTTCAGGCAGGTTCTTCTGCAGATGGACAAGATTTCGCTGCTCAGTGGGCTGAGGTAGTATTCACTGCTCACCAATCGTTGGTGCAAGCTCAAACATTTTACGGAGGGATAAAGTCAAAAGCAAGACAGTATGGAAGAGACGACGATCAGCTTATTGTGATGCCCGGAATTTTTCCTGTTGTTGGTCGGACGAGAGAAGAAGCTAAAGAAAAATTTGAAGTTTTACAAAACTTGATAGATCCCGTAGTAGGAATAGGCTTATTAACTGGACTCCTAGGTGACGTAGATTTATCAACGTATCCTGTAGATGCACCGTTACCTGATTTACCTGAAACAGAAGGCAGTACTAGTAGACAACAGTTAATTTACAATGAAGCTAAAGAGAAAGGTATGACTATTCGTGAACTGTATTTGTCGGTAGCTGGAGGAAGAGGACATCGTTCAATAATTGGATGCCCAGAAGATATCGCCGATGAGTTAGAGGAATGGTTTGTTAATAAAGGGGCTGATGGTTTTAATATAATGCCCCCTTTCCTTCCGGGCGGTTTAGATGACTTTGTAGAATTAGTTGTCCCTATTCTACAAAAAAGAGGCCTATTTCGTACAGAGTACGAAGGAAAGACCCTAAGAGAAAACTTAGGTTTACTTCAACCGGTTACTCTTTAGTTATAAAAGTAAGTAATATAATAGAAAGGGGGAAATAACTTGAGTATATTAATTTTAAATAGAAACGCTCCCTATCCTTTTGAGTCTTGGCTTGAAGAGTTAGATGAGGACCAAGTAATACTCACTACTAAAAAAAGAGCTAAGAATGTAAATGCAAATTATGTAGAAGGTTTTAGTAATTATGAAGAAAATGGATGTATAGAGGTAAGGGCTATTGAACTAGATCAGAAGTATAATTTCAACACTCTTATAGCTACCTCCGAATTTGATATTTATCGGGCTGCAAAGATTAGAGAATATCTAGGTATTAATGGGCAAGGCATAGAGAGTGCTTTAGCATTTAGAGACAAAGTAGTAATGAAAAATATTCTTCATGAAAAAGGCATAGAGGTGCCCCCTTTTAAACAGATTGACACATCCACTGATATTTATGAATTTGTAAAAAAACACAATTTCCCTATTGTTGTCAAACCCAGAGACGGTTCTGGTTCAGAAGAAGTAAAGGTATTGAATACCTATGAAGATCTAATGAAATACCTCCAATTTAATAACTCGAAAAACTATGAAGTCGAAAAATTCATAGAAGGTGATATGTACCATATTGACGGTTTGGTAATAAACGGAGAAATAAAATTTTTATGGCCATCAAAATATATTAATGGATGTTTGTCTCACCAAGAAGGGAATTATAATGCGAGTTATCTATTGGCCGAAAATGTCCCAATTTTCAATCGTTTAATTCAATTGACTAAGGATATTCTTATGGTTTTACCTACTCCCGACAATACTGCGTTTCATGCTGAGATTTTTCATACTTTAGACGATAGGTTAGTATTTTGTGAAATTGCTTCTAGGAGAGGAGGAGGATACATAGCTGAAACTATTGAGCACGCCTTTGGAATCGAGTTGACTAAATTAACTGTCCAATCCCAATGCGGAATTAAGGTTAATTTACCTGAAGCTATAAATAAACCAGGAGTAATGTGCGGTTTTTTACTTATTCCCGCAAAGAGTGGAAAACTAAAAAAAATACCAAATTCAAGTGAAGAAAATTGGGTGGTCAAACAGGAAATCCTAGCAAATCCAGGTGATATATATAACAGCTCTAAAAGTAGTTTGGATACTATTGCATCTTTTTTAATAGAAGGTAAAAGCGAAAAAGAAGTTCAGGAAAGAATTAAATTTATCGTAGAGTGGTTTAATTCAAATACAGAATGGATTCAATACAGTTAGGAGTGGTAGTGCAATGAGAGTCGTTGTAATTAACCAATTTTCGCCCCAAAGGGTAGATTATTTAAAAGCTATGGAAGATCAAAATCCAGAAGTAATTCTTCTTACAAGAAATAAGCATGAAGAAAAGTTTAAAAAAATTTTTCCGAAGACCATAGGTTTTGAAAACTTTGAAGACAATGATTACGTATACTCATATATTAATGATTTACACACTGAAAATCCTATAGATAGAATCGTTGCTACTCATGAATTCGATTTAGTTAAGGCAGGACAAATAAGAGATTTTCTGAGTATACCTGGACAGAATAGCGAGAGTGCTATTGCATTTCGAGATAAATATGTAATGAAAGAATTATTAAAAAACGTTATAAAAACCCCGAAATTTAAAAAAGTTAATAACGTAGTAGATCTGCTGAATTTTAAACAAATAAATGGCTATCCTTTTGTCTTAAAACCTGTTGATGGTGCTGGATCAGTTGGTGTTAAGGTGATTAAAGATAATTTAGATTTTGAAACAATATTGAAAAAAGGAATTAAGGAAAATTCAATGGCTGAATCCTTTATTGAAGGAGAAATGTATCATGTAGATGGCTTATTTACAGATGGAAAACTTCTATTATCTTGTCCTTCAATATATATAAATGGTTGTCTTGCTTTCCAGGAAGAAAAATATGTAGCTTCAATTATGTTAGAGAAGGAAAACTCTTTATTTGAACGACTAAATGATACAGTGTTAAAGGTTTTATCTAACCTCCCAACTCCCGAACATGCAATTGCATTTCATGCTGAGTTCTTTCATACACCAGAGAATGAAATTATTATTTGTGAAATTGCTTCAAGAGTAGGCGGAGGTATGATTCCTGAAAGTATTGAAAAATGTTTAGGAATAGACATTCTTTCTGAATCTATTCGAGCTCAATGTGGCATAAAAATTAACCCTATTCCTAGTAAAGAAAAACTTGGTGGTTGGGTAATTATCCCACCTAAAAGAGGAAGACTTATTTCTTTTAATAGAAATATTCCCTTCAATTGGGTAGTAGATAGTTATATAAAAGAAGATAATATAGGTAAGGAATTTGAAGGATCTAATTCAAGTGTAGACTCTATCGCATCCTTTGTTATAGAAGGTGAAAATCATACTCAAATATTGAAACGAATCGACACATTATTCAAATGGGTGGAAGAAAATAGCATTTGGGAGATTGATAGAGAAAAGATAACAACCGCTAATTAGTCGTCCTTGGAGGGAAAAATGTCCTTTTTTAACTTACACCCTAATATTCGATTTAGAATTATCACTATTTTTTTAACTACTTTAACAACTAATATGATTTTCCCTTTTATGGCTATTTATTTTGCTAAGACAATTGGTCCAATACAAACAAGTATTTTCCTTTCTCTTTCAATAATAGTAAATTTAATTTCTAGTATTCTTGGAGGGAATTTCGCAGATAATTATGGTAGAAAAAAAGTAATGATATTTTCAGATATAATTAGAGTATTTACATTTTTAATGTTTGCACTGTCTAATTCTCCTTGGTATGACTGGCCATATCTGACCTTGATATTTTTTTTCATTAATAATATTTGCTCGGGATTATATAGTCCTGCATCTGAAGCTATGCTGCTGGATGTCTCAACTCCAGAAAACAGGAAATATATGTATGGTATCCTTTATTGGATATCTAACTTATCTATAGCTATTGGTGGAGCCGTAGGTGCATTCTTTTTTAATGAGTATTTATTCTATTTATTTATTGCACTTAGTATTACCGGAATTTTATCGACATTGATAACAATGTTTTTAATTTCTGAAACTCACTTCCCAAATATAAATCATAAAAAGAAGAGAAAGACTGGAAGTGAAAAGGAAATTATTTCTATGTTCCAAAGTTATAAAATCATTATTAATGATAAACTATTTTTACTGTTTTTGTTCTCATCAATGCTTTTATTTTCTTTGGAAAGTCATTTAGCTAATTTTATTTCAATTCGCTTAGAGGGTGAGATTGAAAAGACTACCCTTGTGCCATTTAAATTTGAATTTAGCGGGATAGAATTAATAGGTCTACTAAGATCTGAAAATACTATATGTGTAGTAGTGTTTTCTGTTTTTGCAACATGGTTAATAAAAAAACAAGACGAAAAAACCTTAATTTTTTTAGGGTTTTTAATGTATGTAATAGGTTACGGAGTCCTTTCCTTTAGTATTAATCCATGGATATTGTTAGGAATAATGGTTGTGGCTGTTATCGGTGAAGTAATTGCATTTCCAATTCATCAATCATATATGGGGGACATTATTCCAGATCATTTAAGAAGTTCTTACCTTGCTTTGAATAGAATCGCTATAAAAGGAAGTGCTTTAATAGGTACTTTAAGTATATCTTTTGCTAGCATATTACCCATGACATATTTCAGTTTATTTGTTTGGTTATCGGGCTTAATTGGCTTAATAATTTTCAAACTTATCTTACCGGCTATCTATGAACGTCGATTCGAAAAAGAAACCAATGTAAGTTTGAAAGCAAATTAAAAAAATATATTCTTTACTGGAGGGATATGAATGAAAGCTGTATTATTGGAAGAATTTGGTGGACCCGAGGTCTTAAGGTTTAAAGAAATTGATATTCCTAGTATCAATTCTAACGAAGTACTAATCAAGGTAAAGAATACAAGCGTTAATTTTGCGGACATAAAAAATCGAAAAGGAAAAAAGGCAAAGGGAAACTTTCCATTAATGTTGGGTTTAGACGCGGCAGGAATTATTGAGCAAGTAGGTTCAAACGTAAGGGACCTAAAAGTTGGGCAAAGAGTAATTGCATTTCCGAAAAATGGTTCATACGCTGAATATGTTGTCGCCGATGATATTCTTACATTTCCTATTCCTGAAGAGATTGATTTTAGAGAAGCCGCTGCGAGTCCCATTGTAACATTTTTATCCTTTATTTTACTGAAAAAAATCAGCAGAATTGAAAAGGGGGAAACGGTTCTTGTCCATTCAGCTTCTGGCGGTGTAGGAACAACCGCAATTCAACTTGCAAAAATGTTAGGCGCAAGCACAGTCATTGGAACTGTAGGTAATGAAAATAAATCAACTATTGCTAAAGAAGCTGGAGCAGACTATGTATTTACCTATGAAAGTTTTTCTGAAAAAGTGAATGCAGTTACAGGGAATAAGGGAGTAAATATTATTTTGGATTCAATGGCAGGGAAAGTTTCCGAAGAAAGTTTAGAATGTTTAGCACCGTATGGAAGATTAGTTCACTTTGGTAATTCAAGTGGTCAAGTAGGGACATTTAAAACGAAGGATCTTCATTCTAGTTGTCGATCTGTGTTGGGGTTTAGTTTGGGCAGTACTAGGAAGAAAAGACCTTACTTACTTAAAGAAGTTGCTGAAGAAGTTTTTGATTGTTTAACTAGTGGAAAACTTAAAATTAAAATAGGTCATGAATTCGATTTGAAAGATAGTGCAAATGCCCACACTTTAATGGAATCACGGCAGCACTTAGGAAAAATATTATTGAATGTAGAACAATAACTTATAATTGAATTCGCTATAGCTTTTAATAAATCTGCTAATGGAGATACCTCAGAAGAGGTGGGAATATGAATCAAGCTGTCGAGAAAATCTGGACAGCTTTTTTTTATACTTAAAATGATAATTGTGTTAATTTGCTAAAATTCACTGATAGAACAAAGGTGAGTGTTAGTGTTTAAGAAAAAGGCATGCAATAAAGTTGAATTTAGGTAACTAATATTGGGTAAAAATTATTACTCTTGAATCCTAGATTTCACCTTTACTCCAAAAAAAATTATTCTAATTTTAAAAAGGAAAATAAATTTAATTATCTTAATAAGTGACAGCTTAAAAGTAAATTAAATGGAAATCACTCTGAATGTCTTTTGAAAGAGTAATTTTAAATGAATATAGGTTATTTTTGGCTTTAAACTTCGATTCGGTAAACCCTCTCCCTCTCTAATCGCACTTCTCGAGTAATTACTTTAGGTCTAATCTGATGGAGTTATTCTAGTTCTTTTATAAAATCGTTCGCCGGGATCAATAATAATATGGTTGAAAAAAAGATTGGAAAACTAGTAAGAAATACATAAACAAAAAATAAGAAAGAGCAGTAGGAGATCAAAGAGTAAGAATAAGTAACACGGTCACTTTACACGTTTAGAATAGATAGTAATAATTTTTGTGAATAGCTGAATATTTTTTGATTTTTTTAAGTCTTTTATCTTTTAGTTAAAAATCCTCTATATTAATCTCACTGCTTTACTCTCCCAGTTAAAATAATCACTCCTTTAAGAGGTTCTTAAGTATCCAGAATTCCTTTAATGATATTGCCCTCTAATAAATATTTGAAGATCTACTTAATTGTTTTTATAGTGACCGGTTGATGTTAAAAGCTCTTGATGGCTTTTAATATACAGTGCGCCTAATTCTTTTCTTCTAATGTTAGCTACCTTTTGAAAATTTGAACTCATTATTTCCCTTTCAATTTCTCTGTACTCCTCCATACTATTATATTCCCATATGGCTAAAATTTCAGTTTTACTAGCATTAACCCATCTTCCTAATAATCGTGCTCCACATGAAAGATAATAAGGGTAAATAAATTTATGAAAAAATTCATTAAAATCTTCTAACTTTTCGGGATTAATATTATAAGTATTC
>NZ_LIXZ01000035.1 GCF_001305855.1 Rossellomorea vietnamensis
CGGCACTTGTTCTTCCCTAACAACAGAGCTTTACGATCCGAAAACCTTCATCACTCACGCGGCGTTGCTCCGTCAGACTTTCGTCCATTGCGGAAGATTCCCTACTGCTGCCTCCCGTAGGAGTCTGGGCCGTGTCTCAGTCCCAGTGTGGCCGATCACCCTCTCAGGTCGGCTACGCATCGTTGCCTTGGTGAGCCGTTACCTCACCAACTAGCTAATGCGCCGCGGGTCCATCTGTAAGTGGTAGCAAGAAGCCATCTTTCAACATTTCCTCATGCGAGGAAATGAGTTATCCGGTATTAGCCCCGGTTTCCCGGAGTTATCCCAGTCTTACAGGCAGGTTACCCACGTGTTACTCACCCGTCCGCCGCTGATATCAAGGAGCAAGCTCCCATCAATCCGCTCGACTTGCATGTATTAGGCACGCCGCCAGCGTTCGTCCTGAGCCAGGATCAAACTCTCCGATAAAAGTTTGAATAGCTCTTTAAAAATAAATCTAGAATTAACGTTGACGTATTGTCTTGTTTTGTTCAGTTTTCAAGGTTCAATAGTACGTTGGGCTCTCTTGAGCACCTCTTTAATATAACATTTTTCGATATAAAGCGTCAAGCTTTTTTTGAAATTTGTTTCTCGCCTTGTTTTGGCGACAAGGAATATAATAGCATCTTCTACTATGTAGAGTCAATACTATTGTTAAACTTTTTGGATTTAATTTCAGTAGTATGTTCGTTTGAAACAAAAGAAAGGACCAGCCCCCATTAGTGAAGCTAGCCCTCTTCTGTTTCTCTATTTATTTCGCACCACTTTTAATTTTTTAATATATTCTGGCGTTGATCAGAACTTACTGTCGCGCATCCAGATTTACACGTTTTATTTAAAGCACATGTACCGCACTTTCCTTGGCGGCTTTTCTTAAAGAAGGAAACGACCATCCAAGTGGCATATCCAAAGATGAGAAGTCCTACAATTATACTGAAAATCATGATAGACCCTCCTATTAGAAAATGAACTGACCTATTCTATATACAATGAAAGCTACAATATAGGCGACTACAAAAGAATAGACGATTGATAACAGGGTCAATTTCATACTCCCGGTTTCTTTCTTCATGATGGCGACTGTTGCTAAACATGGTGTATACAACAAGATAAACACCAAAAACGTATAGGCAGCGAGCGGCGTGTAAAATTGAGGAAGTAAATTAGCCAATGTATCCCCTGCCGGAACGTGATAAAGAATATTCATAGTCGAAACCACGACTTCCTTAGCTAAGAAACCTGTGAATAATGCAGATACCGCTTGCCATGAAGCAAAGCCGAGAGGTGCAAAGACCGGCGCAAATACCCCACTGACGATGGCCATGAAGCTTTCGTCAATCGGCACACCCGCTCCGTTCGGTCCTAAATAGGAAAAGAGCCAGATAAATACCGTTCCCCCAAAGATGAATGTACCCGCTTTACGTACAAACCCTTTTCCCTTATCCCATGTACTTCTTAGTAACTGCAAAGGCTGCGGGACATTATATGGAGGAAGCTCCATGACGAAATATGATTTCTCGTTTTTCAAAAAGAAGGAAAAGACCTTGGCTACCAAAATGGCTACAACAATCCCCAGCACATAAAGGGATAATACGATAATGGCTTGATGCTCACTAAAGAATGCTGCAACAAATAGGGCGTACACAGACAGTCGTGCAGAACAAGACATAAATGGTGAAATAAGAATGGTGAGCAGTCTCTCTTTAGGTTGCTCGATCGTACGGGCTGCCATGATGGAAGGCACATTACATCCAAATCCAATAATCAATGGAATGAACGCTTTCCCATTTAGTCCTATGAATTCCATCAGCCTGTCCATCACCACCGCCACACGCGCCATATACCCAGAGTCCTCCAATAAAGAAATAAAGAAGAACAAGATAAAGATTTGTGGAACGAACACGAGCACACCACCGACACCGGCAATGATCCCCTCGAGGATAACAGCCTTGATGAATGGCAGAGCATTCACTTGATCCAATAGATATTGGGCACCGTTGGTCAACGGCCCTGCAAAAAAGGAATCAAGGGCATCTGAGATCGGTGTTCCAAGCCAACCGAATGTCAGTTGAAAGACGACAAGTAAGACAAGTAGAAAGAACGGGATACCAAATACCGGATGAGTTGCAATATGGTCGAGCCAGGCGGTCAGGGGAAGACTACCCTGCTTTTTATCTTCCTCTGTTACTTGACCTACGATTTTTTGAATAAATGACTTCCGTGTCATATAGAGTGCTTCCTCAAGAGATTGTCCAGTTTCTTTTAAAAGAAGTGATTCAGCCTGTTCTTTCACTGCCTGCATACCAGGATAGGAATCATTCAAACTCTGCTGTACAAGCTCATTCCCGATGAGATACTGAATTGCCACCCAGCGTTTCTTCCGGTCTCCTTCTTTTCCCATAAGTAAGAGAATCCTGGATATGGCTTCTTCCACCAGAGTTCCATAATCAAGGGTAAATAGAGAAGCCTGTTCAAGGGGTTGTTCCCGGAAGAGCTGAATGATTTCATCGCACCCCTTGCCTTTTCGGGCGATGGTAGAATAACTCTTCACTCCTAGAAGCTCTCCCAGAAGCTGCACATTCACCTTGATCCCCCGCTTTTCCGCGAGATCCATCATATTAAGGACAATCGCAGTCGGCAGATTCGTCTCCAGTAATTCGATCGTTAAATACAGACTCCGTTCCAGCTGATTGGCATTCACAATATTAAGTATTTGCCCCGCTTCTTCCTGCAGGAGTGCCATCGACGCCACTCGTTCATCATGAGAAAGGGGGTTAAGTGAATATACACCGGGTAAGTCAATTAACGATTGTACAGAATCCTTTATTCGACCAACCTTTTTCTCTACCGTCACTCCACTCCAGTTGCCGACATATTCATATGAACCGGTAATCTGATTAAACAAAGATGTTTTACCGGTGTTGGGATTTCCCAAAAGTGCCGTTTCCATTATATCCGTGCCCCTTTGATGCAATCTGTATCTTTTCTCCGGATTCCCACACGCTGACCTGAGCATTCCAACAGACACGGGCCCCCAAACAGACAATAACGGATGACCTTGACTTCACTGCCCTCACACACTCCCATATCCTTTAAACGACGCTTAACAAATGGGTGAAGCTCTGTTAAGTCAACTATTTGAAACGATTCATTCCTTTGGATCTGACTTAGGTTCATGGTGTATCACCTCATATATTTAAATCGATACTGATATTCATTATCATTTATTATTCAATTTTAATAGAATTCAGCCAATTCGTAAAGGTAAGAATGAATCTCTTTCCTGATTAAAGGGGATCGAAGGTGGCTTATAGAAGTATGATAGAGAATGTTGACTCGAGAGGAGAATGAGATATGGAAGAAGTTGCTCGTGCAATACAGGATGATTACCCCGATGATTTTGCTTGGTGTTACGGATGTGGCAGACTGAATGAAGAGGGACATCATTTCCGCACAGGAGTTGATGGGGATCGAACCGTCACCCTCTATACACCAAAGCCTGCACATACTGCTTTACCGGGTTTTGTGTATGGTGGATTGATTGCGTCTTTAATCGATTGTCATGGCACCGGTTCCGCGGCCATCGCTCTTCACCAAAAAAATGGCGGAGAGGTCGGGGACGGTCAGGAACCCCCTCGCTTCGTGACGGCTTCCTTGCAAGTTGATTTCATGAAGCCGACTCCACACAATGTTCCACTAAAAGCGGTTGGAATGGTTCATGAAATTCATCCAAAGAAATTCAAAGTGGAAACGGAAGTGTTCGCAGAGGGGAATCTATGCGCACGAGGAGAAGTAGTGGCGGTTGTCATGCCCAAAACGTTCATAAGTGAATAGTATAAAAGAAAAAAGGCAGTCAAGACTCAGGGTGCTTACCTGACATCTCGACTGCCTTTTTGCATATCATTCTATAAAATCCACATTTGAATCACCGTAAGTCCCACTACGCCGGGAATACCTAATATCCCTGAAATAGATGAGGTGGCGACATTAATCGGGACGTGAATTCCGTACTGACTGCCAAAGGCGTTCAGGAAGAATAAAAATAGTGCTCCGATCATGACCTTCATGGCGACTTGTCCAACAAACCGCAGCGGCTTGATTGGAGTCCCGGTCGCTAACAGCAGGACAATCAGGCCGCTGATCACCGCAATGACGATAACTGGGCTCATACCCTTCTCTCCTCTCAACAAGAACAAATTTAGTCTCTTATTGAAAGGATATGATGGTTGTCTACCTTTTTATGACGATCTTTCTATGTTTCGCTTCTCTAAAGAGAAAAAAATATTTGGCTTCTGCAATTTTGGAATGGCAGTGGATGTTCAGATTGTAATCCACACTCATCTCATCGATGGAACGCTGCTGATTCCAATGATCCTTCGTTTCGTCTAAAACGTGAAGCAAGGATTGGTCATACTCTTTTTTCAGCTTTCCTTTTTTTCGGAAAAACATAGGTATCCTCTCCTTCGTTAAACGTCTCTTCTTCCTTCAAGGGCTTTTGATAACGTTACTTCGTCTGCGTATTCGAGGTCACCGCCGACAGGAAGTCCGTGGGCGATCCTTGTGATCCGGATACCGGATGGTTTGACGAGTCGGGAAATGTACATGGCAGTCGCTTCCCCTTCGATGTTGGGGTTGGTTGCCAGGATGACTTCCTGAACTTCATCGCTTTGAAGGCGCTTGATGAGGTCCGGGACATTAATGTCTTCTGGCCCGATCCCATCCATCGGTGAGATAGCTCCATGAAGCACATGATATTGTCCGTTGTATTCTTTCATCTTCTCCATCGCAATGACATCCTTGGGATCCTGCACGACACAGATGATGCTGCGGTCACGTCTTTGATCCTCACAGATATAGCAGGGATCTTGATCCGTTATATGTCCGCAGACGGAGCAGTAACTCAAGTTACGTTTTGCATTGACCAATGCTTTCGCAAAGTCCAATACGGTATCCTCTTTCATACTGAGAACAAAAAAAGCCAGGCGGGCCGCAGTTTTCGGCCCGATTCCCGGCAGTTTCATAAAGCTGTCGATCAGCTTTGATATAGGCTCAGGATAATGCATATTTTTGCCTCCTAGAACATTCCCGGTAGGTTCATTCCTTTAGTGAACTGACCCATGGTTGAGTTCGTTAGTTCGTCCGCTTTCTTCAGTGCATCGTTAGTCGCTGCAAGAACTAAGTCTTGTAACATTTCGACATCATCCGGATCAACCGCTTCTTCGTTGATTTTCACATCAATGACTTGTTTGTGACCGGACACGATGACTGTTACCATACCGCCGCCTGCTGTACCTTCGATTTGCTTTTCACCCAATTCTTCCTGGGCTTCCGCCATCTTCTTTTGCATTTTTTGCATTTGCTTCATCATGTTTTGCATATTTCCATTTCCACGCATCATCATCATTACCTCCAGTTTATTATTGAAAATATTAATCGTTGAGTTCTATTAAATCCATACCGACCAGCTTTTCAGCTTCCGTTAAGAGTGAATCTTCTTCTTGATCCCCGCCCGATGAATCTCCATCCTCTGTTTTCGAATTTCGGATGAAGTCTTCCCTTATGGACATCCACTGATCTTCAGGAATTCCAATAGCCGCATAGCTATTTCCCGTTAACTCTTCCAAAATGGAAGCAATCGCCGAAGTAAAAGCTTGATTTTCCATCGCCATCTGACAATGGATATCATATTTGAATTTTAACACAAATGAGCCATTTGTTGCTGCTACAGGTTCAGCATCATTTAATAATGCCGACTGCGAACGCATCTGACGCTGATTTAAGGTTTCCACCATATCTCCCCAGCGGCTCTTGATAAGATTCAGGTCTTCTTTCGTCGCCGTTCGAAGCACTTCTTGAATCTTACCGGTAGGGGCACGGAACCCTTTCTTTGCCCTGATCGGCTTTTTCGCAGTCTGTGCAGCAGGCTCCGCTTGAACCTTGACTCCATTTGCCTTCAGCTGTTCGACTTCTTTTTCAAGAAGATTGATCTTTTTCATCAAATCATTTACTTCCGGTGAAGAAACCGTTACCGGCGCTTCCATCTGACAAAGCTTGACGATGGAAACCTCCAGATAAATCCGGGCATGGTTCGTAAACTTCATTTCCTGACCGGCCTGATTCAGGACGTCAATATATTGATAGATCTGTCCAGGCTGAGTACGCTCTGCCAATTCTTTGAAATCATCGTCGAGCATCACTCGTTCCAGTGATTCCTCAAGATTCGGGGCTGTTTGGTATAACAGCATGTCCCTGAAATAAAGGATGAAGTCTTCTGCGAACCTCGCAGGGTCCTTCCCTTGAAACAATAGCTCTTCCAGGGCCCCTAAACCAGTTGTTACATCCCGTTCTAAGATAGCTTTGGCCAGGGTATTCAAGTAACCTTGGGAAACGGCTCCCGTTACCGTCAGGGCATCGTCGACTGTGACCCGGTCCTGACTGAAGGAGATCGCCTGATCAAGCAGGCTGAGGGCATCACGCATCCCACCCTCGGCAGCCCTTGCAATGATCGTCAAGGCATTTTCTTCAAAATTGACACCTGATTCTGACGCAATATGACTCATTCTTCCCACAATATCCATGGCCGTGATCCGTTTGAAGTCAAATCGCTGACAGCGCGAAATGATTGTCAGGGGAATCTTATGGGGCTCGGTCGTCGCCAGGATGAAGATGACATGTTTCGGAGGCTCCTCCAGTGTTTTCAGGAGCGCATTGAAAGCTCCAATCGACAGCATATGAACCTCATCGATGATGTAGACTTTATACTCGACGACGTTTGGAGAATATTTGACTTTATCCCGGATGTCCCGGATCTCCTCCACCCCGTTATTGGAGGCGGCATCGATTTCAATGACATCAGGGATCGAACCGTCCGTGATCCCTATACATGCATCGCACTCATTGCAAGGTTCCGCTACAGGGGAACGTTCACAGTTAACGGCTTTTGCCAGGATCTTCGCTGCACTCGTCTTCCCTGTCCCTCTTGGTCCCGAGAATAAATAGGCATGGGAAATCTTCTGATGAAGGAGGGCATTTTGCAACGTTTTCGTTACATGCTGCTGTCCAACTACATCAATAAATGACTGAGGACGCCACACACGATATAAAGCTTGATATGCCAAAATACTCCCCCCTCTTTTTATGTACTATAGTGTCTCTATTATAACGTAATGTAAATCCCTTTTACAAAGAAAACCGGAGATCATTTTAAACCTTTGCACAAACAAAAAACTCATCCGGAAATGGATGAGTTGTTGTATATAAGTTAAACTGCCGTGCACCTTTCGTCGACAAGCATCCATAGGCGTTACTCAAGCAGTTAGCTCGGCCCAGGCAACCCTGCGGCACATGGGAGCTTCCACTTAATGCTGCTTCCTTCCGGACCTGACATGGTTCATGGATTCCCATTGCGCAGGACCCAGGCGTCAACACCACTTACTTGAGGCAGGCCCTACAGAGTGCGAGCCTCGGAAAGGAATTCGGTCTCGCTAGAGCGGATTGCGAGTACAGGGCACCGCTACCTCCCCACCTAGCACGGCAAAATTGATACCATATTTAGTTGCGTCATTAGTGCGACGCAAAATTAAGTATACTAGGATTTACGGTAAAAAGCAATGATGGAATGCTGTAAGTTATTTACAGACTATCCATCCCCATCTTCTTCTCCATCTTCTTACGCTCCCTTAACCCTTTAAAAAACTGGGAAAGGATTCCACCGCACTCTTCCGCGAGCACTCCAGGTAATACTTCACACTGATGATTGAATCGGTCATCCTCGAGTAGATTCATCAATGTCCCGGCACATCCTGCTTTCGGATCCTTTGCCCCATAGACGACTTTCTCGATTCTCGAAAGGATGATGGCGCCGCTGCACATGGGACAAGGCTCAAGCGTGACATAAAGTTCCGCTCCTTCAAGACGCCAGGTGCCAAGCTTTTCACAAGCCTCTTGGATCGCCAGTGTTTCAGCATGGGTGATGGCATTTTGGCTTGTTTCCCTTAAATTATGAGCCCGGGCGATGATTTCATCATTCATGACAATCACAGCGCCAATCGGAACTTCCTGGATCGCAGCTGCTTTCTCTGCTTCTATCAGTGCTTCTTTCATAAATTGTTCTTCTCTCATACCCATTATGTACTCCTGTAAATTTATTTCTCAATCCTTTATAAAATATCCCGATTCACACCAAACTATAGTGGAAAGGGGCTTTCACATGATACCTAACGATACTGCTCTCCTGGTCATCGATATTATGAATCCATTTGACTTTAAACACGGGGAGACCCTGGCACAGCACACCGCCGGAATTGTCGATCCCATTAACTCCCTGCGTCGCTATTGTATGAAACATAAGCTTCCTACCATCTATATTAACGACCATTATGAGCTTTGGAAAGCAGATTACAAAGAGATCTACAAAAAGTGTCATAACAAAATGAGCGATAGCATCATGACTCCTCTCCAACCGATGGAAGACGATTACTTTCTTATCAAGCCGAAGCACTCTGCCTTTTACGGTACGGCGTTAAACACTCTTCTACACCACTTATCCGTCAAGAACCTGATCATTACGGGGATCGCCGGCAATATATGTGTACTCTTTACAGCCAACGATGCCTATATGAGAGAGTTTAACCTGATGGTCCCTTGTGATGCCATCGCTTCTGTCAGTGAAGAAGATAATCACTACGCCTTGACGATGATGAAAAATGTACTAAAAGCAAAAATTGATCCTACCGGCGAGATTTTATAAAATTTCCACCTGAAAACATATTCAAACCTCCCTTTTCATACGCTGATTATAGTGAATGTATTAGAGGAGGGTCTGTTTATGCAAATACATGTTGTCCAGGCGAACCAATCTTTATTTGGTATTGCTCAAGCGTATGGATCAACAGTTAACGATATAGTGGAGACAAATAAATTGCCGAACCCCAATAACTTAGTGATCGGCCAATCACTGGTCATCCCGATTATAGGAAGCTTTTATTTTGTTCAACCAGGGGATAGTCTTTGGGGCATCAGTCAAAAAACCGGCGTCCCTTATCAGGAACTGGCACGGGTGAATGGGATCTCTCCCAATCAGCCTCTACAGGTGGGGTTTCGTTTATACATTCCACAGAAACCAAAGGTGAAAGCGGAGTTTAATGGTTATGTTGAACCATACGGAAAGGAAGTGGCCCCAAACCTTGAACAAAGCGCCAAGGAAGCGGCCCCCTACCTCACGTATCTCGCTCCATTCAGTTTTCAGGCGAAGCGGGATGGCACTTTGAAGGAACCTCCACTCGGAAACCTCATTCAAACGGGGAAAGACAATAATAATGTCATGATGATGGCCATCACCAACCAAGAGGAAGGGACATTCAGTGATGAACTCGGCAGAATTTTATTAACCGATCAGAACATCCAGAATAAGTTCCTGGATAACGTAGTCCAAACCGCTAAGAAATATGGATTCAGGGATATTCATTTTGACTTTGAGTACTTGCGTCCACAGGACAAAGAAGCGTACAACCAATTTCTACGAAAGGCCAAACAGCGTTTCAACCAAGAAGGTTGGCTGCTTTCAACCGCCCTGGCTCCAAAGACCAGCGCGGATCAAAAAGGGAAATGGTATGAAGCCCATGATTACAAAGCCCATGGTGAAATTGTCGACTTCGTGGTCATCATGACGTACGAATGGGGTTACAGTGGTGGTCCCGCTATGGCGGTGTCCCCTATCGGACCGGTTCGGGATGTTCTTGAATATGCCGTTTCCGAAATGCCTCCATCCAAGATCCTCATGGGGCAGAATCTATATGGTTATGACTGGACACTCCCCTTCGTACAGGGAAGCACAGCTAAAGCCATCAGTCCTCAACAGGCAATCCAGATAGCTGCTGATAACAATGTCAAAATCGATTATGATCAAAAAGCGCAGGCGCCCTTCTTCAAGTACCGTGATGCAGCCACCGGAAAAGATCATGAAGTTTGGTTTGAAGATGCAAGGAGCATCCAGGCCAAATTCGACCTCATGAAAGAATTGAAATTGAGGGGAATGAGCTATTGGAAGCTCGGTCTCTCTTTCCCTCAAAACTGGCTGTTAATTTCCGACAATTTTAACGTTGTAAAAAGATGATTAATAGAAGCTGATGGATAGGTAAATCTATAAACACCTCTCCATCAGCTTTTTATGTGCGTCTCCATAAAATCCCCTTACAGGGAGCCGATATAATGAAGGTGATGTGTTTTCTTTATCACAGGAAATATCCTGAACAAACCATCCATATATTGTGTTACAATAATTCCTGTCGTAATTTTTTACACTATATACGAGAAAAGATTGCCGTAATATGAGGAGGACAATTAATGGGGCGCATTCCTTTCATTACCGTTGAAGGCCCGATTGGAATAGGAAAAACCTCTCTTGCAAAAGCGATTTCCGATCATTTTCAATTTCACCTGCTTAAAGAAATCGTAGATGAGAACCCATTCTTAGATAAATTTTATGATGATATTGAAGAGTGGAGCTTTCAAACAGAGATGTTTTTCTTATGCAATCGATATAAACAATTAGAAGATATCGAGAAACACTACTTATCTCAGAACAAATCTGTCGTTGCAGATTATCATATTCTTAAAAACATCATCTTCGCAAAACGCACATTGAAGGATGAACAACAATTCAAGAAATACCTCAACATCTATGACATCCTGACTTCAGATATGCCGAGACCCAATGTGGTCATTTACTTGAACGCAAGCCTGGATACGCTCCTGAAGCGCATCGAAAAAAGAGGACGTGATTTCGAAAAGAAAATCAGCCCTCTTTACCTGAAGCAGCTATCACTTGATTATGAAGAATATATGAATACATTCGAAGAAACACACCCGGATATCCCTGTTCTTCGCTACAATGGCGACCACGTAGATTTCGTTCAAAACAAAGAGGATCTGGATCATATTCTTACTCAATTAGAAACTACACTGAAAAAAGGAGTTCACTATCATGAATCTTCGCACTAAATACGGGATCCCGAACAATGCCGTGATCACCATTGCCGGAACGGTCGGTGTCGGGAAATCCACCATGACAAACGGATTGGCCAATGCACTCGGCTTCCGGACGTCATTTGAAAAAGTGGATACGAATCCATATCTCGATAAATTTTATCAGGACTTTAAAAGCTGGAGCTTCCACCTTCAAGTCTACTTCCTGGCAGAACGGTTTAAAGAACAGAAGAAAATCTTTGAATACGGCGGCGGCTTTATCCAAGATCGCTCCATCTACGAAGATACAGGCATATTCGCCCGCATGCATTATGAAAAAGGGAATATGAGTGAAATCGACTATGAAACCTATACAAGCCTATTTGATGCCATGGTCATGACACCTTATTTTCCACACCCTGATCTGTTGATATATCTTGAAGGATCCATTGATAATATCGTTGATCGCATCCGTGAACGCGGCCGCCCGATGGAACAGCAAACACCTGTTGCCTACTGGGAAGAAATGCACGAGCGCTACGAAAACTGGATCAATTCCTTTAACGCATGTCCCGTCCTCCGACTCGACATCAGCGAATACGACCTCGTCAACGACCAAAACTCCATCGAACCAATCGTCGAAAGAATTGGTTATTTCATTGAACAGACGAGAATGTTGAAGAGTTAAATATATTAAAAAGACTACTCTGCGACAAGGTGGCTAACCCCAAAAGTTAGAGTTTTGTTATGCAGCTGATTGGATGGACTGAGTTCGGTATTCGACTGGACTTAGTCCATCCAATTTTTCTTTTGAACGTTCATGATTGTACCAGTGGATATATTCTTCAATCCGGCTTCTCAAATCCTCAAAGGTAACTAATTTTTCTCCGTAATACATTTCCTGCTTCAAAACACCAAAAAAGTTTTCCATTACAGCGTTGTCTGCGCATGTAGCTTTCCGTGACATGCTTTGGAATACATTATTCTTCTTTAAGGTCTTCACCCATTGGTTGTGCTGGTAATGCCAGCCTTGATCAGAATGGATGGTGGTTCGATAGATTGCGTGATTTCTTATTATTTCTATCGTTTCATGTAAAGGTTCCGTGACTAGATCTAACGTGGGACGTTTCCTGATTCCATACGCGATGATTTCTCCGTTATAGAGGTCAAGAATGGGATTTAAATATAACTTCTCTTCGTTTAGACATTTAAATTCTGTAACGTCAGTTACTAATTTTTGTAGAGGGACATGCGTGTTAAACCGGCGTGATAATCGGTTCTTCGCTACCTTTCCAACGTTCC
>NZ_LIXZ01000036.1 GCF_001305855.1 Rossellomorea vietnamensis
TGAAAGCATCTAAGCATGAAGCCCCCCTCGAGATGAGATTTCCCATCACGTAAGTGAGTAAGATCCCTAGAAGATGACTAGGTAGATAGGTCAGAGATGGAAGCATGGCGACATGTGGAGTTGACTGATACTAATCGATCGAGGACTTAACCACAAAGAGTCATATTTATATGAACAACAATTGGTCGGTATTCGGCTTTCTTGACATCAATTCTTTATCTAGTTTTGAAGGAACAATCCCTTCAATTGAATATTCGTCTGGTGAYAATGGCGAAGAGGTCACACCCGTTCCCATGCCGAACACGGAAGTTAAGCTCTTCAGCGCCGATGGTAGTTGGGGGATCTCCCCCTGTGAGAGTAGGACGTCGCCAGGCAAATAGTAGAAGAGTAGCTCTTAGGGGCTGCTCTTTTTTTGTTTTGTTTTTTTGTTCGAAGAACATAAGGAATAATTTAACCGATCTCTCCTCGACCGAGTGCGAGGGTAGGGAGGAGCAAGAAGGTCGAGGACGCGAGGGAGTGAAGACCGGAGTGTGGCCCCCACACGAGGATCTGAACGAGTGAAGCGGACGAAGAGATTCGCCGCTCATCACTAGCCGCAGCCTTCAGTGCCGATGGTAGTTGGGGGCTCCCCCTGTGAGAGTAGGACGTCGCCAGGCAAATGTGAAGAAAGAGTAGCTCTTAGGGGCTGCTCTTTTTTTGTTTTGTTTTTTGTTCGAAGAACATAAGGATTGGCATGATCTCTCCTAGACCGCAGTGCGAGGTTAGAGAGGAGTGAGGGAGATGGAATAAAAAGGTAAAAAACGCATAAAAGGAAAAAATGACGCAATTACCTCTGAAAATGACGCAATAATTTCAAAAACGACGCAATCCCTTCCGAAAATGACGCAATTAACTTCTCTTCCACTTCTCAGCTTTGTGAGTTCCCTGATGAAAGGCTAATAATCTTGCAATATTAACCCTTATGTTAATCCAGGGCACGTCTTTTGGTTCTTTTTACTCTGTATCGAAGTGTTTTTTAAGATACTAAAGAATGATAAAACTTTCTTTGTCCTAATAACCAAATCTATTAGAAGTCCGAGATCGGATATCAGTCATCTGACCACCAAGTCATTCCTTCAAACAACAAACCCACCTATTCAATCCACCTATCCCCCCAATCAACATGCCCATCCCACCACCCACTGAAAATTGCTATCTCTCAACCTCGTAACGTATTATTTAAGTAAGAGAGTATAAACAAGGAGAGAAAAACATGACGACAATTTATGATTTCACTGTTAAGAGAGCGAATGGATCTGTGACGTCTCTAGAAGACTACCAGGGCAAAGTGATGCTGATTGTGAACACAGCAAGTAAGTGTGGCTTTACGCCTCAATTTGAAGAGCTTCAGGGCCTGTATGAAGAGTATAAAGAAGAAGGACTCGTTGTACTGGGATTTCCGTGTGATCAATTTATGAACCAGGAGTTCGATAATCAAGATGATATCATGGAGTTTTGTCAGGTGAATTACGGAGTTTCATTTCCGATGTTTGCGAAGGTCGATGTGAAGGGGAAGGAAGCTCACCCACTGTTCACATTCTTAACCCGAGAGAAAAAGGGTGTCCTTCTTTCAAATATTAAGTGGAACTTTACTAAGTTTCTGGTTGGGAAAAATGGTGAGGTATTTGATCGGTATTCTCCTCAAACCAATCCTCGTAAAATTGAGGATGATATTAGAAAGTTACTTCAGGCTGAATAGAGAAAGACGAAAGGCATGACCTTTCTCTTTCTCCTATGTTTTATCCTTCAGGATCTTGAGTAATAGATAGGGTGACTTTTCTGTTGTTACGTTGAGAAAGGTTGTAATGATTGGATAGTCTTCATTGGTACGGTTTTTTAATAATTCCACCCACCATTCGGTTTCGTACCGGGCAATCATGCTTAGGTTATAAAGAATGGCATAGTGGATGAGTACCTCAGGTATACCTGATGCTTCGTTTCGAATTCCCGGCAGTGCCAATAGGTTTTTATTTAAATGCCATCTTACAGGCAGTTGCTCCTCAGTGCTGGCTGCGTGTAACATATCATTTGTAATCTGGATTGAATCACCTGTTATTTTTTCGTTCATGTATTGTTTAAATAAAGACCCGGACATGTGAAAGTGGGATAGTAAGGACTCGTCGATCGTCAGTTCGTGCTGGTTGGTAAACCAAAACATGGTTTTCTTCTTCAGCAGAATAAGAAATGCTTCTTCAAGTTCAGGTATTTGGACAAGCAGGTCTTCCATTTTGTATTTTTCTCCGATGATATGTTTCACGTGGAACACAAGGTCCGAGAAATGTGAGAAGAGCCCGTTTTTCTGAACCTTCACTTCATCCTGTAGAAACCTGTACTGCTGCTTCTTTCTTTTTCTTGAAGTAATCCCATGAGCAAGAACGGTAGTTGTTTCAGGGTATTCCGGATCTTCTGTCAGGACAATCGCCTTAATAAAATGAATGTATCCATAGAAAAGCAATATGGGCTTCAGTGAAAAAGGGGACATCATGGCTTGTTTATAATAAAGTTCTCCTTGTTCTAAGTAATACATGAATGGATAACAGTTTTCATAACTCTTTAATTCAGCTTGAATGGAACCCAGTTTTTCGTAACATTTTTTTAGAAACTTCTGGGAGTATTCCGCTGATTGAAAATAGTGAATGAAGTCCCAGTGCTGATGTATTTCGTTCAAGAGATCACCTTCTAATTATTCTGAAAAGTTAAATTAATCCTATTCTTCTTGACAGTATTTTAACCAATTGATAACCTACTAATAATATTTTGGGACTAGGGAGGCCGAAAACATGTGGGATTCTAAATTTGCTAAAGAAGGTTTAACGTTTGACGATGTGTTATTATTACCAGCTAAATCAGAGGTGTTGCCAAAGGATGTAAACATCTCTGTTGAGTTAACAGAATCAATTAAGCTGAATGTTCCTGTCATCAGTGCAGGGATGGATACTGTAACCGAAGCTGAAATGGCGATTGCCATGGCCCGGACAGGTGGACTCGGTATCATCCACAAGAATATGAGTATTGAACAGCAAGCTGAACAGGTCGATAAAGTAAAACGTTCCGAAAGTGGAGTTATCTCTGATCCATTCTTTTTAACTCCGGATCATCAAGTCTTTTCTGCAGAGCACTTGATGGGCAAATATAGAATTTCCGGTGTTCCGATTGTGAACAACGAGCAAGAGCAGAAGCTTGTCGGGATTTTAACAAATCGTGACCTTCGTTTCATCCAGGATTATTCGATCCAGATTTCGGATGTCATGACGAAGGAAAATCTTGTAACGGCACCAGTCGGCACTACCCTAGAAGAAGCGGAAAAAATTCTTCAGCAATATAAAATTGAAAAGCTGCCTTTGATCGATCAAGAAGGAACACTTAAAGGATTGATCACGATCAAGGATATTGAGAAAGTCATCGAGTTCCCGAATTCGGCCAAAGATGCTCAAGGACGATTATTAGCAGGTGCGGCTGTCGGGATTTCAAAAGATACTTTAACCCGGGTAGAGCATTTAGTGAAAGCCCATGTGGATGTCATTGTAATCGATACGGCCCACGGCCATTCCGCTGGAGTCCTTTCTATTGTTCGTGAAATACGTGAAGCTTATCCAACGTTAAATATCGTAGCAGGTAATGTAGCGACGGCTGAAGCGACAAGAGAATTGATTGAAGCTGGTGCAGATGTGGTCAAAGTGGGAATCGGACCTGGTTCGATCTGTACGACCCGCGTTGTTGCAGGTGTGGGTGTTCCACAAATTACCGCTGTGTATGATTGTGCAACAGAAGCAAGAAAGCATGGTAAGAGCATCATCGCCGATGGAGGCATCAAGTATTCCGGGGATATCGTGAAAGCCCTGGCAGCCGGTGGACATGCAGTCATGCTTGGAAGCTTATTGGCAGGGACATCCGAAAGCCCCGGCGAAACGGAAATTTTCCAAGGTCGACGCTTTAAGGTATACAGAGGGATGGGTTCTGTCAGCTCCATGGAAAAAGGATCGAAGGACCGCTATTTCCAAGAAGAAGCGAAAAAGTTCGTTCCAGAAGGCATCGAAGGGCGTATTCCTTATAAAGGACCTTTAGCCGATACATTGTATCAGCTTGTCGGAGGCTTGCGTTCAGGTATGGGCTATTGTGGAACAAAAGACTTATTCGACTTAAGAGAAAAGGCGCAATTCATTAAAATGACAGGTGCAGGGCTTCGTGAAAGTCATCCTCATGATGTTCAGATTACGAAAGAAGCACCAAACTACTCTTTATAAGAAAATAATGACAAAAGCTGATCAGTTTTTCCTGGTCAGCTTTTTTTTGTGTAAACGAAAGGTTATTCTTCGCCTTTTTTTAGAGGCCGCAAGTCCCTTGACCTATGCCAAAACTAGTCATATTCTCTGTCTATTCTTACCTTTGGAACTATGTTAAAATAACGAAGGTGTACATAAAATCTTGGAGGGCTAACAGTGAAAAGAAGTTGGATTCAAAAATCTTTTGTTTGTATGATGGTTTTTATGATGGCAATGAGTATGGTGCAGAAACCTGCCAATGCTCAAGGTGACTTGGACGTAAACGCAAAAGCTGCGATTTTAGTAGAAGCAAGTACAGGTAAGATTCTGTATGAAAAGAATTCCGACACTGCTCAAGGAATTGCAAGTATGACGAAGATGATGACGGAGTACGTGTTACTTGAAGCGGTAAAAGAAGGTAAAGTGAAGTGGGATCAGACATACACGGTTCCGACAAAAATTTCGAATATGTCCCATAATGATAATTTGAGTAATGTTCCATTAAGAGAAGAGGGTACATATAAAATCAAAGATTTGTATGAGGCCATGGCGATTGAATCTGCAAATGCTGCAGCGATGGCTATCGCTGAAACTGTAGCCGGTTCTCAAGAAAAGTTTGTTAAAATGATGAATGATAAAGCCAAAGAACTGGGCTTGGAAAATTATAAATTTGTCAATGTGACTGGATTGAATAATAAAGATTTAGCTCCTTATGTGGATCAGGTCGTAGGCGGAGCGGATGAAGAAAATGTGATGTCTGCGAAAGATACAGCAACTCTTGCTTATCGATTGATGAAAGATTTCCCTGAAATTCTTAAGACATCAGGTATCGCGAAGAAAACATTCGCTGAGGGTACTGAAGATGCTTTCAATATGAAAAACTGGAACTGGATGCTGCCTGGATTGATTCGTGAATATGAAGGTATGGACGGTTTGAAGACCGGTACGACCGATTTTGCGGGTGGATGTTTCACAGGAACAGCTGAAAGAGATGGAATGCGTTATATTACAGTGGTGATGAACGTGGATATCAGCTCTGGAGAAAATTCTTATGACGCACGATTTAATGAAACAAGAAAAATGTTAGACTACGCTTTTTCTAATTTTACTATGGAAGAAGTCCTTCCTGCTGATTACAAAGTAAAAGGACATAAAACACTTCCAGTACAAAAAGGAAAAGAAAAAGAAGTACAAATCAAAACCGATTCTCCATTAAGCATGGTAGTTAAGAACGGTGAAGAGGATCAATACAAGCCTAAGTTTGTATTGGATAAGAAAAAGCTGAATGATGACGGCGAACTGACGGCTCCTGTTAAAGAAGGGGAAAAGGTCGGGTATGTCATGTTGGAAGCGAAAGGCAAGAAAGATTTAGGTTACCTTACTGATAAAGGGACGAATGCTTCAAAAGCTTCTGTAGTCACAGTGGATGGCGTCGAGAAAGCAAACTGGTTCGTCCTTTCCATGAGAGCCGTAGGTGGTTTCTTCGGAGACATCTGGGATTCCATTACCTCTACAGTTAAAGGCTGGTTCTAAAATTAATGAAACACCAAGACTTATGTTGGACAGGTCTTGGTGTTTTTTATAGTAGAATTATTGTAGGAAACTCTATTGGGGAGGATTAACTGATTTCCATGAAATGCTTGTAGCTCCAGAACGAGCCCCTCCGCTTTTCGTCTTGACATAAGCTTGTTTTTATTGTTTATTTAGCAGTAGGGTTACATAATCATTCCGATTGTTTTAGTCACGTTTTCTTCCTTTTTTGGGAAGTTGTGGGGCAGGCAAGGGATAAATATAAGGGGGATATAGATATGAAGACTGGTACAGATCGTGTAAAAAGAGGTATGGCTGAAATGCAAAAAGGCGGCGTGATCATGGACGTTGTCAATGCAGAGCAGGCAAAAGTTGCCGAAGCTGCAGGTGCAGTGGCGGTAATGGCTTTAGAACGAGTTCCAGCAGACATCCGTGCTGCAGGTGGAGTGGCAAGAATGGCAGATCCTCGTATTATTGAAGAAGTGATGGGTGCCGTGTCGATTCCAGTAATGGCGAAGGCTCGCATCGGTCATATCGTTGAGGCAAGGGTTCTTGAATCAATGGGTGTTGATTATCTTGATGAAAGTGAAGTATTGACGCCGGCTGATGAAGAGTATCATTTAAATAAAAGAGATTTCACGGTTCCTTTCGTATGCGGATGCCGTGATTTAGGTGAAGCTGCCCGCCGAATCGGTGAAGGGGCATCTATGCTTCGTACAAAGGGTGAGCCTGGAACAGGTAACATCGTTGAAGCGGTTCGTCATATGCGTAAGGTCAATGCTCAAGTACGTAAGCTAGTGAGCATGAATGAAGATGAGATCATGACAGAAGCGAAGTTACTGGGAGCTCCATACGAATTATTGTTAGAAATTAAAGAAAATGGTCGTTTACCAGTTGTAAACTTTGCTGCAGGCGGAATTGCCACACCAGCTGACGCTGCTCTTATGATGGAATTAGGGGCTGACGGAGTGTTCGTAGGTTCTGGTATCTTCAAGTCAGAAAACCCAGAGAAATTCGCAAGAGCGATTGTAGAAGCGACTACTCACTACCAGGATTACAAGTTGATCGCAGAACTGTCTAAAGAGCTTGGTGTAGCCATGAAGGGTGTAGAAATTGCTTCTATCCTCCCTGAAAACCGCATGCAAGACCGTGGATGGTAAGGTGTGATTCTATGTTGAACATCGGTGTATTAGGACTTCAAGGTGCCGTCAGGGAGCATGTACGTTCCATTGAAGCCTCAGGTGCCAACGCGATTGTCATTAAGCGTGTAGAGCAACTTGAAGAGATTCAGGGGCTCATCATGCCTGGTGGGGAAAGTACGACGATGAGAAGGTTGATTGACCGCTATGGTTTTATGGAACCGTTAAGACAATTCGCAGCAGCAGGGAAGCCGATCTTTGGAACATGTGCCGGTTTGATTCTGTTAGCGAAGCATGTTGTGGGTTATGAAGAGCCTCATCTTGGGGTGATGGATGTGACGGTGGAGCGTAATTCATTCGGCCGTCAGAAGGAAAGCTTCGAAGCGGACCTTTCGATTGCCCATGTAGGAGAAGGATTCAATGCCGTCTTCATCCGTGCGCCTCATATCGTGGAAGCGGGAGAAGATGTTGAAATCCTGGCGAAGCATAACGAGCGTATCGTGCTTGCCCGCCACGGACAGTTCCTCGGCTGTTCATTCCATCCTGAATTGACGGATGATCATCGTTTGACCGCTTTCTTCGTTAAAATGGTGAAGGAAAGCATGGAGAAAACAATCGCATAATTCTATTGCAAAATGGAAAACATTGTAGTAGATTATGAAATAACCAATAAAAATTTAAATCGTTGATAGGAAATAGTAGTAAAGAAGGCTTGCTAAAGAGAGTCGATGGCCGGTGAGAATCGATGCAGGAGCTTTACGAATCCATCCTTGAGTGAAGTACTGAATGAAGTAGGTATTTTCGGTGATTCCGTTACCATCTCTTAAGAGGAAGATGCGAGAGCGTCTTCAATTAGGGTGGCAACGCGGAAACCTCCGTCCCTTTTACCAGGGATGGGGGTTTTTTATTTTTTTATAAAAAGGAGAGAACCTAACATGTTAGACATTAAGTATTTACGTAACAATTTTCAAGATGTTAAAGGACGACTTCAGCACCGCGGTGAGAACCTGGAGGACTTCGATAAGTTTGAAGAGCTTGATAAGAGAAGAAGAGAGCTCCTTGTGGAAAGTGAAGATCTAAAGAGCAAGCGTAATGAAGTATCACAACAAATTGCCGAGCTGAAAAAAGAGAAAAAAGATGCTCAGGATATGATTCTGGAAATGCGCGAAGTCGGTGCCATGGTAAAAAAATTGGATGATGAATTAAGAGGCATCGAAGAAGAGCTGGAGCGCATCCTTCTTTCTATTCCAAACATCCCCCATGAAACGGTACCTGTTGGGGAAACTGAAGATGATAATATTGAAGCGCGTAAATGGGGAGAGGTTCGGGAATTTGATTTCGAAGCCCAGCCTCACTGGGATGTGGCAACAAATCTTGGGATCCTTGATTTCGAACGTGCAGGGAAAGTGACCGGAAGCCGTTTCGTTTTCTATAAAGGCCTGGGCGCAAGACTTGAAAGAGCTCTTATCAACTTCATGATGGACCTTCACATGGATGAGCATGGCTATACGGAAATGATTCCTCCATTCCTTGTGAATCGGGCGAGTATGACAGGAACAGGTCAACTTCCAAAGTTTGAAGAAGATGCTTTCAGAATCGAGAGTGAGGACTACTTCTTAGTCCCGACGGCAGAAGTACCTGTAACGAATTATCACCGCGATGAGATCCTGAAGGCTGACGAGCTGCCTGTAAGCTATGTGGCATACAGCGCCAACTTCCGTTCTGAAGCAGGGTCTGCAGGACGTGATACCAGAGGGTTGATCCGTCAGCATCAGTTCAACAAAGTCGAGCTAGTGCGCTTTGTGAAGCCTGAGGACTCTTATGATGAGTTAGAGAAATTAACGGGTCACGCTGAAAAAGTTCTTCAGCTACTTGGCCTTCCATACCGCGTATTATCTATGTGTACAGCGGATCTAGGCTTCACTGCAGCCAAGAAATACGATATTGAAGTCTGGATTCCGAGTTACGGGACGTACCGTGAGATTTCTTCTTGCAGTAACTTTGAGAGCTTCCAGGCGAGACGAGCCAATATCCGCTTCAGAAGAGAGCCGAACGCGAAACCTGAACATGTTCATACGTTAAATGGATCTGGTTTAGCAATCGGACGTACAGTAGCCGCAATCCTTGAGAACTACCAGCAGGAAGATGGCAGTGTCAGTGTACCAGAAGCACTTCGTCCATATATGGGTGGAGTGGAAGTCATTAAATAAATCCCTTTTGTTCACGAAAAGAAGTCTCACGTTAATCAGTGAGACTTCTTTTAAATTTTTTATAAAATATGCTTGACTCTTATTTGTACACCATGTTATTATAATTCTTGTCGATACGGAGGAATACCCAAGTCCGGCTGAAGGGATCGGTCTTGAAAACCGACAGGGGTGTAACAGCCCGCGGGGGTTCGAATCCCCCTTCCTCCTCCATTGATTTTTTTATAACCATCGCGCATAAACTTTGGAGATAGAATTCGTTACACTTTGTGTAACGAATTTTTTTGTTTTACCCCCATGTCAAAGGACCTGGTACCTCTTACTTAAGGTTCTCTATGTCTTCTCTTACATGGTGATCGGACGTTTTATCGAGCACACCGATCGCTGTGATATGACTGCGTGCTTCTTCATCCCCCAGCAAGTAAATCTTCGCATAAATATCCCTCATCGATTGATCATAACGGTTATCTTCAGGTGAATTATGATACTGGCGGAAAGGAACTTGAGCACGTCTCATAGTCGACATGTCATCATCATAGTTACCGTTAAAGAGCATTTTAAGCTCATTCACCTCTGTAGGGGTTGCGAATATCCGAAAGCTTGGACTGGCATTTTGATTCGGATCCTGCAGAATATCCCCACTGCTGATATCCACAA
This sequence comes from Rossellomorea vietnamensis, assembly GCF_001305855.1. GTDB lineage: Bacteria > Bacillota > Bacilli > Bacillales > Bacillaceae_B > Rossellomorea > Rossellomorea vietnamensis_A. The sequence continues at coordinate 9,835 of NZ_LIXZ01000036.1, forward strand.
AATAGGTTTGTTTCGATTCCATCATCACTTCATCTCCTTCATCGATTGTTTGTTACTACCTATACCTCTTTTCGAATGGAAATAAACGGATGGGTGTTTTGCTCATTTCGTTAAAGAGAGTATAAAAAAAGACTACTCTTGGGTATCGACCCCCAAAAGTTAGAGTAGAAAACTAACTTTTGGGGGTGTTTTTATGGCTAAATATAGTGAGGAATTTAAACTAAAACTTGTCACCGAGTATCTGGATGGCCATCTTGGATATAAATCATTGGCGRAAAAATATAACCTACCCTCTAAGACACCACTACAAGATTGGGTAAGAGCTTATAAAACACAAGGAATAGAAGGTATAAAGCGAAGAGAAATAAACAAAGCGTACTCTGTTCAATTTAAATTAGATACGATACTATTTATGTTAGAGACAGGCGCTTCTTATCAGGAAACTGCGGAACAATTTAAGCTGAACAATCCTTCATTAATTCATTCTTGGACGAAAATATTTAATGAACAAGGAGTAGATGGC
>NZ_LIXZ01000037.1 GCF_001305855.1 Rossellomorea vietnamensis
CCATCTCCATCTATCCGCCTCATTTACTTTCTGCACCTTCGACAGTTCGGACTTCATCTTGTATTGCAGACTTATCCAGTGCAACAAGCCTTATATGAGATTCGTGTTCCTCGGACCGGAGGTTTGCCGCCCGCTTCCTTCAGATTCCGGGTCGCCCCGGACACCCTTGCGTTAAGCTAACCGCTACAACTGTCTTCACGGCTCGGGACTCTCACCCTATAGATCACACCCATGCCGGGCGCACAATAAAAAAACTATTAATATGCCTATTAATTTTTTTTTGCATAAATAGGTGTTTACTCTATACCAAATTCTTTCTCGTCCATAGGATATAGTGTGATATAAATATTCATTAGAAGAAAGGAAGATTTGTTTGAAGAAGCGTAAACAAATTAGGGGTTCCCAGACTCCGACACCATCTCCGTCACCGATTCCATTGGATCCCAATGATTTAGCACCGGAATGTATTCGCGTAGACAAAGTATATGACTGGGTGTTCTTCGCGAATAGATACGAGAATAAGAACTTCATTCCAGATGAAGCATGTCGTGCAGCAGTAAGTGCAGCATTGGCAGCGGGTCAAAGAGTAGAGGTTCAGACTGCACCAGTAAATCCTGCTGATGTCAGTGTTTCTGGTTCAATTATTGAGAACGGAAATCCAGGGAAGGTTCTCATCGTGTGGACTGTTCCTGTAGAGGTAACGATTCTAATAGCAGGAGTAGCAGAATGTTCCTTCACTGTACGAACTCAATTTACGGATGAAATCATGCTTTGTGTACCAGTCGGAATTACGAATGCAAACTTAAACATCAGAGCGACACAGGTCATTGCGACTTCTGGTGGAGTATTAATGGGACCAGATCCATTCGGACCGATGATTCCACTGAAAGTAGTTCTTTGTAAAGATGTTCAAGTCGAATACCCTGTTAAATTGGAAGTATTGGCGAAATTCTGTTTCCCACGTCCGAATAATATTCCTGTACCAGAAGAAAGACTTCAGTGCGATCTTAGTTTACTAGAATTCCCTCGACAATGTCCTGGGTTATTCCCGGTTGCTAACTGTGAATGTCAAGGAACAGCTCTTGCAAGAAATGAAGATACTGAAGCAACATTCGGTACTGGAGGATCAGCTGACATCGTAACAGGTCTGTCCACATTGAGAGCAGAAATCTGTCAGGAATGTTCTCTTGGAGACAGTACATTCTCCTACTCCTTCACAGATACGGAAGTCGGTCCTACACCAGCTCCAACAGCTACTGGCTTCCAGCCTGATTTCAGCTTCACATTCGATCCATCTTCGATCGACAGAGTTACATGTGGTACCGATGCTCTTACTGCAGTTGGAGAAGGGATCCGTTACTTTGACGGAGCACCTGAGCAATTATTCTATGAACTGCAAATCTTTGATGCACCAACTGAAGGTTTCCGCTTAATCCTTAGAAATACAGCGAACGTTGTAATCTTTGATAGTGGGGTAGTAGATGCACTAGTCGAGTTTGGTGAATGTGAAACATTCGCTGACTTACTTGGAGACATGGACGCTTAATTAAATGAGGGAGAGAGTCATCTCTCTCCTTTTTTTTAACATGTAAACAAACCGTACATATGATAATAAAAAATGCCAACGGGGGTGACAAAAATGATTGAGGAGGATCATATATCTAATACCAACCTAGAACATCATGACATCATTCATGACATTCAAGTTCTTTCGAATGATTTAGAGGCTCTCTATACTCATTATTCAAATCGGATCCGAAATGTGTCAGAGGAATTGTCCAGAGAGAGATCAAAACACAGGGTCTATCAGTTGGAAATTGCTGAAAACCATCATACTATTCAGACCTTAACCGAACAAATTGATTATTTACTTCAAGAAATGGAAGTGAAACATGAGCTAATTCTCCAAATCCAACAACAGGTAGATCGTGCCTCATTATCACCTGGAGAAACCTTGCTTGATAAATCTCAGGATGAATTAAAAACTGTAAAGACGGATTTTCAAGAAGGTGTTAACTCAGAAAGTGGCATCCCTCTTATTCCTTCCTTCATCCCTGAAATAAGAGTCATTTATGAAAGTTATTCAAGTGAAGGGAAATCCAGTCTCGAATCTTTAAAGAATAAAGTTATTTTACTTTTAATGGAGGCGAATAAATATTTCTTATCGGAAGATAAACAGTCCAATGAGTTTGAGATATATCAACAAGCTTTTTATACGCATTTAGGCCGGCTGCAAATGCAAAAACATCCTTTTAAGGAACAAAAAAAAGAAAGGTGGCATCATAAAGTGTGGAGATTCTTATGGGGCAAGGAAGAAGAAAACAATCATCCAGAAATAATTAAGAAACTTGATTTGATCGAGGATCATTTGATGTCTTATTCAGATAAATTCAACGAAGTAAAGGGTTCACTGGATCAAAGTAAAAAGAGGGAAGATACAACCCAGGACTATTTGAACCAGGTGAATGCTCTATATGAAGAATTAAAAAAAATCGAAGGGTTTTATGAAGAAAAAATTCTTGGGTTGAAGACACAGGTAGAAGAGTGTAAACAAAGAGAACAAAAGCTCGAAAGGCAAGTGGAACTGCTCAATGACAAATATGCCGGGAAACAAAAAGAAAAAAATCCACGTGAAGTAGAGCTGGAAAAGGAATTATCACAGCTACGAAAGGATATCCAAGTTCAATCAAATAAAAAGAATGAATTGTACAATAAAATGAAGCGGCAGAGTACTGCAAAAAAACAAGCTCCACAGGTTAATCCTCAATTCGATGAATACGGCAATATTCCAATGTCTTCGGATTCAAAGCGAACCATGTTCAATCCAAATAAATATATGAGGTGAATTTGAAAGGGGGGATAATCATGCAATCCAAAGATCTGAATAAAATTTACAAGCAGAAAAAAAGTATACCCTTGGGAATTAAAAAAGAAGAAAGGCTACAAATGGAAGCCAAAAGGACGAAATTTAAATATAAAGGATGCGGGTGCAACGCCTAAAGAATCGGTCATCCTTTCCCGTCGTATCTATACAAGGATCATGCTGGAAGTGAAAAAAGATCTACCCAATGAATCATGTGGGTTGATTTCCGGGAAGGAAAACAGATGTTTGACGGTTTGGCCAATGCAAAATATGGAAGCAACCCCATATTCTTTCGCCATAAATCCAGATGAACAGGAATTGGTCCTATCTCGTATTCATGAACGAAATGAAACGTTTGTAGGGATCTATCACTCCCATCCATTTGGCAAACCTGTTCCTTCAAAGGACGATGTTACTTTTTCCGTCTATTCTGAGGCCTATTATTTTATTGCTTCAGTTGGGGGAAAGGAAGAAGAGCTCTGTTGCTATAAAATCAATATGGGAAAAGTGAAACATATAGATATTAAAATTGTATGAAGAGTGCTAATGGCACTCTTCTTTAATAGGTAATGGTACAAGCAACATATAATGTACTACATATAATATTAGTATCACTTCCTATGAAAGCGGTGAACGGAATTGAAAGTATCAATCATTATTCCATTTTATAACTGCCCATATATTGATCAGGCCATTAAAAGTGCCCTTGGACAAACGTATAAAAATATTGAAGTCATCGTGGTGGATGACGGTTCAACTCAATATGTTAACAAAATTCAACCATTCAAAAACAGAATTAACTATATCAGGAAAGAAAATGGTGGAACAGCTTCAGCACTGAATACGGGTTTGAGGCATGCAACTGGAAAATATTTCGCATGGCTAAGTTCAGATGATATGTTCCTGAGTAATAAAGTTTTTGATCAACTCCAATTTATGCAAAGGAAAAGAGCTGAAATTTCTTATACTGCATTTAAAACAATAAACGAAAAGAACCATATCGTGAATGAAGTGAGATCAAAACAATTTAGGATTAGCGAGTTTAGAAAAATGTTATTAAGGGGTTGCCCTATTAACGGTTGTACAGTAATGGCTGATATTGATCTTATCAAAAGGGTTGGATTATTCAATGAGAGGCTACAGTATACACAGGATTATGAGATGTGGTGCCGTATCAGTCTGAAAACCCCGATAAAATACTTGGACGATCCACTGACTCTGTATAGAGTCCATTCTAACATGGGCTCTGTAAAAAATTCTCAAGGAATATATCAAGAAACGATTCACGTGCAAAAGAAGTACAGTTCGCTATATAAAGCGATTGAACATGATAGAAGATTTTAAAAGGATCTTTGAGATTGATATTATTCATAGCCTTTTTAATTGGCTATTTTCTGAAAGGTTGCTGTTGGTATACAGGCTAAGATTTAAAAATGCTCTGTCATTTAGGGTGCGGTGGAGGGGTCTTTGCCTTTCACACAATCAACAACTAATAGCTGCTATATACATGTAAGCCAGAGTAAAAAAAAAGAGAAATCCGAACAAGTAATCAAATCACTTGTTCGGATTTTTCTTTGGTTGAAACGAAACCCTTTTGTCCCAAAGTCTTTCTTCGTATCATGTGTTCCTTGGAACACATGATACGAAGAAAGAGAAAAACCACCGTTTAATTGGTGGTCCGTACATTCTCGATAGGATTTAGTGTCTATTCAGTTCCTTTAACATATTTACGAAGTGAGTAGAGTACTGCTCCAGGGAGAAGTTTTCTTTTATGAATTGTTGTGCGTTTATTCTTAACCGTTGTTTTAATGCTGGTTCATTGAACAACTCAATAGCTTGAAGTATACCATTTTTAACCGTTTCGTCCCTTATGATTTTTCCAGTTTGATTGTGGAAGACGAAACTTTTTATTCCATCTGAATCTGTCGTCACCACTGGACACAAGCAGCACATCGCTTCTACTATGGCATACCCGAATCCCTCTACCTTTGAAGTAGACAAGAGAAACCCTCCGGAATTACCGATTCTCGAGTAGTAATGCGCCATTTGTTTATGCGGTATATTTGAATATTGAGTTACTTTATGATTTAGATTTAATCTAGTCAGCATTTGGTTAAATTGAACTTTTTCTTGCGGGTTTCCGAGATTGTTATCCGTGAACATCCAAATTCTCAAGTTAGCATTTATTTTACATAACTCTGAGGATATTAACAAAAAATCCTTCCAATTTTTATTTTCTTCAATTCGTCCAACCCATCCGATAATTGTATTTTTTTCGATAGGCATATTAACCGTTTCGTACGTGAAAGAATTGGTATCGATACAGTTATGAAAGCTGAATTTTTTTAAATGAGGGTAATGTTTTTGAACCAATTCATTTAAGTGAGGGGTTTGCGGATATAAGATGGCATCCGCGAATTGGTTGACGGTAGTTCTTGCGTTTTTCAAGACTAGGTCCGCTTCGGAGAACGTACCCAAACCTTGAACCTCATAAATTAACTTTCCATTAAATCCTAATTTTCTGACTCTTGAAAGGAAAGGGTAGTCAGAATCCACTATGATCGCTTCATATTTATTCTTGTTGATGATTGCACGGATTCGATCATCATTATTGGTAATATAAACTTGTTCGTCAATATTTTGAATGCCTGCCCCTTCTTGAAAAAATAGATAATCAAATTGTATCCCCTTCTTTTTTAAAGCAATGCTTCTCTGCCTAGCCAGAGTTTCAACGCCACCGCTAGGTATATAGAATACAAATAGTATTTTCAATACTGTTCCTCCCTTATGAATGTAGCATTTTAATAAATACTTATAATAGTTTTCAGGTCTTCCTCGCAGTGTTATTCCGAGAAAGAAAATATTCTTTGCTTCATAGGAAATGATGGTGAGTATTTATGATGGTATGCGAGTAGATATTCCTGCCAAAGCCATTTACAAGCTAGTGATGATTCATTACCATTGATCATCGCTTTCATATCCAAATTGTACTAATAATCCATTTGCAATTTGTTTAAAGGCTTTTTTATGATGTTCATTAAATTCCTTTTTCCAATCACCTATTACTCCTTTGCGGAATGTATCACTTTTAGAATGATTAATATTTTTTTTCATTTGATTGATTTTAGTGTCTAGAAATGTTTGATTCGTTTGACCCTCATTTAGAAATTCTATGATTCTCTTAAGAGACTTATCTAAGGATTTTTCACTTACTCTAAGATCCTCGAAAGAAACATGACAAACGTCCTTGGCCTTTAACCATTGAATTTTGTTTTTTGCATAATAATCAATCGGTGGAATGACATATGGTGAATTTGGATTTGCGGGATTTTCTTTAGCCCCTTTTATAATGGCCAATAGTCTTTGGTCGTGTGAAGGGAAATGTTGTGTCAGGTAGGGATTCATCGGGTGGTTATATTGGTTCTTAACTATAAAGTGGACCAGAGATACAGAAATATCTCTAAGGTCCCGATAACCGAATATCATTGTTATATTATTATCGATCATCATTCTGTGAGCGTTATCTGAATACTCCAAGTGGGATAGAATGACTTCACCAGGTTTAATGTCGTTGATTTCTTCCTCTTTTAGTATCCACCTATACTCTGTTTTGTTCATATAACCTAGAATTAATTGTAAAAGAAGGTGAGTTCCGCTTTTAGGAATGGTATTTATGATTATTTTTGAATTTGCATTCATGTTCTTATTGACCTCCTAGAATTTTTCGTAAGTTTTCTGAAATATAAACTGCCCCCTTTTGAAACGTTTGACTATGATATTTCTTTTGGTCCATGACGTTATGAATATAATATTTGTCATGATAATGTACTCCGCTTTCAGGGAACACAGTTGCAAATGGAGTAGTGATATAAGGTAATGCGTATTGTACTAAAGAACTTAATTTTGTTGTATTGTCGGTTTCAATGATCTTCATTCTGGGATCCGGGATTTTCTGGATAAGACTCTTTGCCTCTCCATTTTTGCTATTATCGATCAACAAAACTTCAAAGTTACTGTAATATTGTTCAAATATCCGTTCAAAACTGTCTAAATTAATTGGTGATCGATAATGAAGGGGTACGACGATCGTTAATTCTGTAGGAATGACTTGTCTTTTGCGTGCTTGAAAACGCGCGATGTTAAATGAGTTTCTCCACTTTCTATGTTGATCTGTAGATGATTTTAGTTGACTAGAAATACTCTGCGGAGAGTTTACTCTATATTCCATCAACATTTCTTTAATGAACTTTATTTCGCAATTTTCTGTAAATCTTAACCAATAATCATAGTCCTCCACTGGTTCAAGGTAATATCCCCGGATCCTTTGAGCAATATCTTTCTTGTAAAGAAAACATGTCCCAATAAAGCAATAATTAAATAATTGACTTTTTGGTTGGTCCTGATATGCCAATAGTGCCTCTCTGGATGTTTCTGTATACGTTTTTACCCCTTTATCATCGATATGCCAGAAACTGCTGTAGACTAATCCAATTCTATTATCGATATTAGTCGTAAATCCGTTTCTTAACTTTTCGATCATTCTGTAGTAATGGATATTATCGCTTGATACCCATGTTAAATACTTGATGCTGGGAATCTTATAAAGATACTCAAACCCCGTATTCAATGCGTTCGAAACGCCACCATTCACTCTTTTATCAATGACTTTCACCCTGGGATCTTGTTTTGTTAAAGCGTTAACCCGGTTTATTACCTCAGCAGGTGCTCCATCTAGAACGATCACTAACATAAAGTTGCGATAACTTTGGTTCAAAATCGAAGTAAGTGCTAATTGAAGATAATGTAGATCCTGCTTATAAATGGGCATGACTACACCAATATCGGGGTTATTCACCGGCTTCGTAATTGTCTTTTTCACAAAATCACCTCCCTCTATAAATATTGATATATCAACGGTTTCACCCGTTGTTGGGATGTCAAAAAAATATTTTTTGACATACACCCTAACAGTATTTTATAAATATGTGATTCTCTTACAATCCTTGGGTGCGCTACGCGGTCACTACTGGGAAAATATAGTGAAGTAGTGATGATAAAATATACGATGCACAATGGATCTCTGCGTAGCTTATGATGACGTACCCTCCCATGTCTCTGGGCATCC
>NZ_LIXZ01000038.1 GCF_001305855.1 Rossellomorea vietnamensis
GTAGGCACTTGGATGCCCAGAGACATGGGAGGGTACGTCATCATAAGCTACGCAGAGATCCATTGTGCATCGTATATTTTATCATCACTACTTCACTATATTTTCCCAGTAGTGACCGCGTAGCGCACCCAAGGATTGTAAGAGAATCACATATTTATAAAATACTGTTAGGGTGTATGTCAAAAAATATTTTTTTGACATCCCAACAACGGGTGAAACCGTTGATATATCAATATTTATAGAGGGAGTTAATAAATATGAAGAAATGTAGTAAGTGCAAGATTGAAAGTGAAAATAGTTTAATAGAAACAGATGAGTTTGGTAAATTAAAGGAAAGTGTATACTACTGTGAGCGTTGTTTCATAGAGAAGGTTACAGAAAGGAAAGATAACTTCAAACCGCAAACTTGCAGTCAGTGCAATAGTGCATTAAGTCCACTAGTAAATGAGGATATCTTTGATGAAGGAATAGTCTTTTATAGATGTCCTAATCAGAATGAAGGAATGAGCCATGATGAGTACGGGGAATATATTATTCAGCCCAAAGGAGAAAGTCATTTTTAAAGGTAGGAGAGTATATGAAGGAGACCTTAGACAAATTTCTTGTTCAGATTGAGATGATGAATTTAAATATTAGTAGTGGGAAACCCGCCCTGAAAAAACCACTATGTTTACTTCTGTTGATTTCCAAATTTGAGAATAAGACCATTAACGAAAATAAAATACGTTTTATTGAATTAGAAAAAGAACTTGGAGAATTGATCCTTTCGTTTGGAGCTCGGCCTAATAAAAGTGGCCCCAAACCAAATCAACCCTTTCAATATATGAACAGTTCTACTTTTTGGGACATTCACTTACCTAATGGAGTGGAGATGACTCATAAACGGGATCTGTCTCTTAAGATTTTAAGAGATAGTGAGACCTATGTTACATTAGATCAGGAAATATTTGAGATGTTAAATAATTCTAGGGAATTTAGAGCGATTGCGACGGAATTTATTCTAAAGAAGTGGTGGCCGGAAACAATTCAGGAAGAGATTCTTTCAAGTTTATCATTACCGGTTTATTTCCCTATCTCAACTAGACCACCCCGAAATAAAGAGTTTGCAGAGAAAGTCCTTTCTAACTTTCGGTACAGGTGTGCAATTTGCGGCTTTAATGCCACGTTTAATAAAAGCCACTTTGGATTAGATGGTGCACATATTAAATGGTTCTCTCAAAAAGGACCAGACATTGTCCACAATGGACTATCACTTTGTAAAATTCATCATTGGGCATTTGATAAAGGGGCTATTACGATTGAGCCTAAAAACTTAACAATAGAAGTTTCTCCACTATTTGTAGGGAGAGACCATCAAAGCATTGAAATTATTGAATCATTTAATGGGAAAGAGATTTTTCCTTTTAAAGAGGAGATGCCTGAGGCGAGATATCTGGATTGGCATTATGAGTATATTTTTATGCATTAATAAGATGGAAACTACAGAGCCATACTCTTAAACTTTGAGTATGGCTCTTATACATATCTATAAAATATTCTTATTCGCCCTCGGCACCAAATAAGAAGGCATCTCCACCTCAAGCTCCCACACGAAACTCATCGGCTTATTACCAGAATGCTTAATATAATTTGCTGTCCCTAAAAATACAAACGGGGAAGGAATGCTACCCTTTTCCTTCTTATACTCCCTTACAAACAATGCAATTTTCCCACCGATTTGACGGTGATGAATATATCGCTGACCAGTGGGGCTTTCCTCGCTCACTCTACTTTGCGTCTCCCAGTGAAAGAGGGTTTCGTTAATCGCGTAGTCTTCGTACAAAGTGGACGGTGAGAAATCTTTTTCTGATTTGTTCAGGGTGATAAAGAAGATGTCTAGGTTTTTGTCATTAAAGTATTTGACGCCTTCTCTAAAGGCTGGACTTTGATCTTCGTTGTAATAGTCGAAGCCTGCCATGATTTGGGCTGTGGAGTACTGGCTGTGTACTTGCAAGGGGCAGGTGAAGTCAAAGTTTGGTTCTAATTCAATGGTTTCTAGAGATTCGTATAGAACTTCTAAAATTTGTTTGATTTCGTCTTTAAAGACGGGATGCTCGAGTACGTTTTCGATTCCTTGTTTAATCGATGAAAGACCTTCTTTTGCAGGGTGTGCTTGATAGAAGGAGTAGTAGAAAAGGTTGAGCATGAGTTCTTCTTCTTTTCCGTTCACTTCTCTTGTATCCATATAGGTGAGTAGGAATGAGAGCAGTTTTCTTGAGTTGAGATGAAACAGATTCGGTAGACGACTGGTGATCCATTTTTCATTTTCATACGTGAAGTGTTCTTGGATCCCTGCTTCAACGAGAAGTCTGTGATAGCTTCTGTTTTTGTTTCCTCCATAGAAATCGTATAGATCTAGATGATAGTGTGTTAAGACATTGAGTAATGACTAGGGTAGACCGGTAGCTTGTTCGAAGGTTTTTAGTTTTGAGATGATGTTAGCCTTTGTATTGGCACTTGATTTGATGTTTCTCAGGATGTATTCCTTCGCTTGTTTTTCCAGTTGGACAAAGCAGCCTTTGGGAAGGTTGAAGAATCCTTTTTCTACATAGTGTTGCACAGAGTGTTTGGACTTACCTATGAGTGCCCGCAGTTTTTCATCATAAGAGTAGTTTTGATGGGCTTGTCCTACGAAGTCGAGAACGGTTAGGCATTCTTTGTCCTCTGCTAGACGAAGCCCGCGACCTAGTTGTTGCAGGAATACGGTTAAACTCTCCGTCGGTCGAAGGGATAATACCGTGTTGATTTCTGGAATGTCGATTCCTTCATTGTATAGATCGACGACGAATATGAACTTGATATCACCTCTCACCAGTAATTGTTGTGCCTCCATCCGAGTGGTCTTGTCTGATCCTCCATGTAGAGCAATAGAAGGGATGCCGGATTGGTTAAAGAAGTCGGCCATGTATTGGGCATGAGCGATGGAAACGCAGAATCCTAGTCCTTTGACGTCACCCAAGTCGGTTACATATTTCTCTACACTTTGAATGATTTGACTGCTTCTTAAATCGTTTGACGTGTAGACATTTTCTAATTGTTTCGTATCGTAGCCACCCCGGGACCATTTCAGGTGGGAGAGGTCAACGGTGTCGGTGACGCAGAAATATTGAAATGGACTTAATAGCTTCTGGTTGATGGCTTCGGTTAATCTCATTTCTGCGGCGATATGATCGTCGAAATAGGTGAGAACGCTTTTGCCATCCATACGTTCTGGAGTGGCTGTTAACCCTAATAGAATGCGAGGATGAAAATGATTCAGCAGCTTTTGATACGAGTCTGCTGCTGCGTGATGAAATTCATCGACAATGATGAAGTCGTAATAGTCGTTTTCTATGTGGGTGTGAAGCTGTTTGCTATTAAAGCTTTGAATGCTGACGAATACATGATCTAGTGAAGAAGGCTGGTGTGTTCCGACTAGCATTTCTCCGAAGTTGGGGTCTCTGAGTATGGCACGAAAGGTATCCATGCTTTGCTTTAAGATCTCTTCTCGATGGGCCACAAACAACAGTTTTGCTTTTCCTCCGTTCGCTTTTCTGAACCGTTTATAGTCGAAGGCAGAGATGACGGTTTTACCAACACCCGTTGCCGCGACTAATAGGTTCTTCTGTCTTCCGTGAATGTCTCGTTCTGCCTCTAACTTCTCGAGAATTTCTTTTTGGTAGTAATAGGGTTGAATATCAAAGATATACTGAACAGAGCTTTCGGCTACTTCGAATTTACTTCTTTCAAGAGCCATTCGTAGAGTGTGCGTATCCTCTTCGTTTTTTCCATTAAACGCTTTAAACTCCTTGTCATTCCAGTAGCTTTCAAACGTTGCTTCACATTTTTTTAGCACATCAATGGAATCCTTTTCGGTTACTTTCACATTCCACTCTAAACCGGAAGTAAGAGCTGGATTGGATAGATTCGACGATCCTATGTAAGCGGTGCTGAAGCCGGTATCTCGTTTGAACAGATAAGCTTTTGCATGAAGACGAGTTCGTTTCACATCATAGGAAATTCGAATCTCCGTGTTGGATAACTTACTTAGTTCCTGAATCGCTTTATAATCCGTCGCTTCCATGTAAGAGGTGGTAATGATGCGAAGCTTGCCTCCTCCTTCAGTAAACGTCTTTAATTCTTCTAAAATGATTCTCAAGCCACTCCACTTAATAAATGACACGAGCATTTCGATGGAATCCGAGGAGAGGATTTCTTTTTTTAGTTCACCCAGCATATTCGGTTCATAGCTCGATCCCGTGAATAACGAGCTTTCTGAGATGGGAGTGACGGGCCGGAAGACTTCTTGCTGCTGGATGCTTCTTACGGAATTTACTCGAGAGTAGATATGCGTTAATACTTCAGCTTCTTCTGATATTTTAAGAGAGTTGAATTCTTGTTGATCTAAGTTTCGGCTCAGTGTGTCGATGATCTCGTTGCAGGTTTCGATTTGTTTAAGGAGAGCATCTTGATCGTTCTTTTCTTGATCGCGGACATGTTTGAGAGCGTTTCTTGTCACAGAGCTTATGTAGGAAGACAGCATCTTACGGGCTTCTTCTACGTCTATAGGGATACGGCCGATTTCCATGTCTAGGTCTGTGTTGGCTAGTTCTTGGTGGAGCTTTTGGGTAATGATTTGTTCATAGATTCCTTGTTTGAGCATGGTGGTGGACACTTCTTTCTGGATTGGGGTTATTTGGTATTAGTTTATCATAGATGGGATCGTAGAGTGCCCAGCTATTATTAATTTATCAGTGGGTGTGATCACTCTTTAGCCAAGTGAATTAACAATGGTGTTTAGTATTTCATTTGCTAAGTCTGATTGCACCAAATTATGGTATTGTTAATATATAGAAAAGTATTAAAGAGGATGGTAAATAACCCGCTTCTAAATAATGGAGGAATTATGTTGAATAAGAATGATCTCGCCAAGAAGTTACATGATATGTACTCAAATGCACCTGAAGGATATCAAGTAGCTCATATACATTTGTTTGGAGTGAAGTATGCTGATGCTATTCAAAGAAATCATTACAAGATTAGTGAGATTGTGAGTTTGTCGGGGATTAGGCCATCATATGCTACAGAGGTTAGTAAGGGGATAAAGTTATCAAAATATGTTTTGCCTAAAAACTAGTTTTTATAACTTTTTAATTAGGTGGTAAGAACAGTCATTCAACTGAGGAGGAGATTGAAATTAATAAATATATTATTGATATTTATGAACAGGTTTGGGATGAGGAATATTTTGGCCCGGTAGAAGATATTCACCTTGATACACTGTGTTATCAGATGGATAAAAATATAAGTGAATTCTCGAGTGAAATTCATAGAACAATTGGGCATGGGAAAAATGATGGTTTTTCTGTTCATATTAACAGTCTCGATAATATTGTTTTTGTAAGAATAGAGCTTTTCTGGGTAAATGACTACTCGTATATTACTGATTATTTAAAACGTAATGGACAAGAAATTGATTATCCCATAATGGATGTTAACATCACAAATCAATTAATTCAGGTTTCTCATATTGAAGAAAAGTGGAAACTGGAACTAATTAATGAGTTGAAAAATGAGTTTAATGATCAGCTAACAATAACCCATTCGGAGAGGATTTTTGAAAAAGGAGCTTCGGATTGGAAATTAGATTTACTATTATGGTTAAGCAATATTCCTGTCTCAATTATTAGCGCATTTGTATACGATTTTTTAAAAAGAAAAAAATCAGAGAATGCAAGAGTTAGCATTACTGATCATTTTGATAAAGGGTATGTGCTTGACATAGCATCTAAGGTAAGTGGAATTAGTGTGAATGACTTAGAATTAATCAAAATTGATTATGATGAATCTAATCAGTCTTCTACCTACATAATTACAAGTAGGTATGTAGATATTAAATTAACTCTTGATAAGTCATATGAAATAATTGGCTATAAGCTGGATAAGAAAACTCAATTGAAAATTTAGAGTTTGTTATAAAACATTGTTTAATTGGGTAACGTTACCATTTTACTAAAGGTAACCGTCCCTGGTTAACTCCAGAAGATCATTTGGAAGTGTATAGAATGTGGACACAAAATAGCATTTCAAGTTCTAACATATACGAGTCAGAATATGACTAGATAAATTAATAGTAGGAGGATGCGAAAAATGAAAAAAACGATATTCATTGCCCTTTTTGTAACAGTGCTTACAGGTCTATTTGCTGGGTGTAGTTCAACAAGTTCAGGAAACAGTGATAAAACCTCAAAGCAAATACCAGAGTTAACAGGTGATTGGAAACAAGCAAATAGTAAATCCTCAGACACTTATCAAGCTGCTACAATCAATAATGATACGATTGAAATCTACTGGGTAAGCGATAACGGCGACACAAAATCCCTGTATTGGGCTGGCTCTTTTACCGCTCCTACAACTGCAGACGAACCTTATACTTGGGATTCAGAAAATGCCCATAGTAAAACGGAAAATGCTATGCTTGCATCTTCGGATGATACTAAAACAATGACATACCAAGATGGAGTATTAAGTTATGAGGTTTCTGCTTTGGGGACGACTACAAAGGTTAAACTCGAAAAACAAAAATAATTTCAAATAGACTAGAGACGGTTCTCACTCTACCCCGAAAAGTAGAATGCGAACCGTCCCCAGTTGACCTTTAGTCGACAATATAGTTCAGTAGGAAGTTGGTAAGGAACAAGACCTTGCCAATAATGAGGTGATTAGATGAAGAATCAAATAATTTTAATATTTTTTGTGTCGGCATTGCTTATTGGATTTCTTGTTTATATTGGCCCGTTTAATCAATCACTAGGATTACAGTTACTTTTTTTATTTTTTACGGGGGTAATGGCGTTTGCAACGTATAAAAATAAATATAAAGTACCTTTTGTTGTTTTATCTGTTTCTTTTTTTGTATCACTTAGTTCAATTATGTTATTGGTAATCAAATAATTTTAGAACTGAGGGAACGAAACTCCTTTTCCTTTCAAAGTCTCAAATCCACAGGGACAGATAACTCGGCTATTGGTCCGAGGTATCTGTCCCTATTTGATAAATTTGAGGCGCTGTGACGTATCTAGCGCATCTTTTAACTGGGTCCGTTCCCGGTTTATTCCGTTCCCTATCTCATCACCCATATTTTGAATTTTCCACCTACTACAGGTACTATATTGATAGTGAAAAAAACTGTAAAAAGGAGCATTCCTGTTAGAAGGATTTTTGGGGACTTGAACAAAAAAGAGCCCTCTTGGTATGATACGGGGTGTCAAATCGTGGACCGAGATGACCCCTAACTTAGTTAACCAAGGAGGACTCCAAATTGGATTTTAAACAAAATCAGAAAATAAATCAAGTCACCGAACAAACACTCGTAGTAGGCATTGACATTGCGAAGCGAAAACATTTCGCCTGCTTTGTCGATGACCGTGGGCGGGTGCTCCACGAAAAAACGGAAGTAATCGTTGGAATTGAACCTACTGGTCATTACTGGCTTAACCTCGCTTATTTCCTTGAGGAACGGGGCATTCCCTTGGTTATGACCAATCCGATGCATGTCAAACGGTCAAAGGAATTGGATGACAATCTGCCAACCAAACATGATCGCAAAGATGCGCTAGTCATCGCTCGATTGATCAAAGATGGGCGCTTTAGTTATCCTCGTATCATGAAGGACATGGAGGCTGAACTCCGCGTAGGTTCAACATTCAGAAGCAAGTTGACAGAGGAATTAGGCGCCGTCAAAAACATGATCATTCGTTGGCTAGATCGCTATTTCCCTGAGTTCACCCAAGTCTTTCCGTCTTTTGGGAAGATGGCATTGGCTGCCCTGGAGTGCACGCCATTTCCTAGTGATTTTCACCAGAAACAACCGGATGATTTATTAACACTTTATCGTCAAGTTGAGGGGCTGAAATCTCCCCAAAGACCCAAAGCATTGCGCCTTATTGAAGTCGCAGCTAACTCTATTGGAATAACAGAAGGACGAGAGATGGCCCGAATTGAAATTGCCACACTTGTCCGTCGTTATCATCAACTAGAACAGGATATTGAAAGCCTCACTCAACATTTAGTTGGGCTTGTAGAGACGTCTGTAGAATACGAATGGCTATCAACAGTTCCAGGACTTGGAGACACAACGATTGTTGATGTATTAGCTGAAATCGGAAGCTTTTCACACTACGAAGATCCACGCCAACTAATCAAACTCGCGGGATTAACATTACGTGAAAACTCTTCCGGCCAGCATAAAGGGCAAAAACGCATCTCTAAACGGGGAAGAAGAAAGCTTCGTGCCCTCCTTTTCCGAGTGATGATGCCGATGATTCGCCACAATGAGGCCTTTAAAAAGCTACACGAATATTATACAAACCGTCAGGTTAATCCATTACGCAAGAAGCAATCCATTGTGGTTTTATGCGGTAAGCTATTAAAAGTTTTACACGGTATTAGTACAAAACACAAAGCGTTTGACGCACAGCGAATGATGAGGGATATTCCTAGTCTCGCAGAGACTGCTTAAGGCCCTACATCCTCTTAAATGGATTTAGACAACAGGATGACACGGAGAAGCTGGCACTATTTTTTCCATTCGACCTCGAGTCCCTAAAGGAGCTTCGCTAGCCTCTGCCTTATGACTAGACCGAACGAAGGAATGTAGGCACTTGGATGCCCAGAGACATGGGAGGGTACGTCATCATAAGCTACGCAGAGATCCATTGTGCATCGTATATTTTATCATCACTACTTCACTATATTTTCCCAGTAGTGACCGCGTAGCGCACCCAAGGATTGTAAGAGAATCACATATTTATAAAATACTGTTAGGGTGTATGTCAAAAAATATTTTTTTGACATCCCAACAACGGGTGAAACCGTTGATATATCAATATTTATAGAGGGAGGTACYGTGAAGAAACTAGTTGTGCGTAACACCCAGGCTGTAGTAGAAAAGAACAACTCTCAAATTGCTGCTTCAAYTAAGTAATTAAAAGAGAAAGGTTACTTAAAGGAGGTGAGTACYGTGAAGAAACTAGTTGTGCGTAACACCCAGGCTGTAGTAGAAAAGAACAACTCTCAAATTGCTGCTTCAACTAAGTAATTARAAGAGAAAGGTTACATAAAAGGAGGTGAGTACTGTGAAGAAACTAGTTGTGCGTAACACCCAGGCTGTAGTAGAAAAGAACAACTCTCAGATTGCTGCTTCTACTAAGTAAATCTTGATAAATGGATGAGTAGAGAGGTGAATATCGGCTTCTCTGCTCATTTGTTTCATTTTAGGAAGGAGAATAAACATGTGTGGAATTATAGGCTTTACTAATGTAGAAAATCAGGTGTCTGCTACAAAAGATCTAGAAGTAATGATGGAAAAAATAAAGCACAGGGGGCCCGATGAACACGGGATATATATAGATGAAGAAGTTGCTTTAGGTGCTGTAAGACTTAGCATAAATGACCTCTCTAATGGAAGCCAGCCGTTTTCTAATGAAGATGGTACCGTTACTGTTATTTACAACGGAGAGATATATAATTTTCACGAATTAACTAAAAATTTAATAGAAAAAGGGTATCAACTCCATTCACAGTGTGACGGAGCAGTCATTCCATATCTATATGAAGAGTATGGTGTTGAATTTCTAAAATTAATAGATGGAATGTACTCAATTGCTCTGTGGGATTCAAAAAAAGAAAAATTAGTATTGGCAGTAGATCCAATGGGGATTAAGCCACTATACTACCATGTGACAGAAAATAACCAACTGTTATTTGGTTCTGAACTTAAAGGATTTCTACATAAGATAAAAGATATAAAAATATGTTATAAATCGATTTTCCAATATCTGAGATATAAATTTATTCCCGCTCCATATACCCCTTTTGAGTCTGTTCACAAATTGAAAGGTGGAGAAGTGTTAACATATTCTTCAGGAGAATTATCATTTAAATATATAAAAGTTGAAGAAATTTTAACTACAAACAAAAATACTTTAGAAGAGGACTTAATTGAAAGTGTTTATTCAACTACAATGAGCGATGTAGATACAGCTTGTATTGCAAGTGGAGGTTTAGACTCAAGTTTTGTGTTGAAAATAATGTCTGAACAAAGAATTACCCCTTTGCAAGTTTATACAGTTGGTTACAAAGGAATGCATAAAGATGATGAAACAAAATTCGCATCTTTAATAAGTGCTCAACAAGAAGCCTTGTTTAATGGAATCAAATTAGACTATAGTGAGATACCAAATATTCTTTCAAAAGTTATTTATTATTTAGATGAACCAAACCAAGATCCTATTAGTGTTCCATTTTTTTATTTGATGAAATATATAGGTAGAAATTTCAAAGTAGTTTTAACGGGCGACGGAGCTGACGAGATATTTGGAGGGTATGACAGGTTTAAAAATTGGGATGACAATGGAAATAGTGAAGGATACTTTAGCGAATTGTGTCTATTTAATGATGATGAATTATCTAGCCTTTTCAATCGCAAACCAAATTTCAATAGAGATGCTGACATAGAGTTATCAAATGTGAAATCACTTCGCGATGCAATAAACTGGGAAAGAAAGTATCGTTTACAGTCGTATCATCTTAATAGAGTTGATAAGCTTTCAATGGCATGGGGAGTAGAGGCTCGGGTTCCGTTTTTAAGGCCAAAGATAGTGCAACATACTAGAACTTACAATGAAAATCAATATCGAGACAATGGGACAGAGAAAGCAGAATTAAGAAAGGCTGTTGGTGCTCATTTACCTGATTGGTTAAACCAAAGAAAGAAAAAACCTTTTAGGTTCCCTATCTCTGAATGGTTAAAAGGAGAATTAAGGGATTGGGTGCATGAAAATTTATTAGGCTCAAATTGCGAGTTGCACTACTTCCTTAACAAAAAGGAAATTGAAAAGTTGGTTTATAATCATGAGGCTAACTTAGAAGATAATAGCTATAAAATTTGGAGTTTAATAGTTCTCAATTTGTATATAGTAAATTTCAATAATGAGTACAAAAATAGGAAGATTGAATATGCTAGATAATTCTATTCCAATTATGAAAAGTGGTACTTCTTTAGTGGCAATTATTGATGTGAATAAAATGAAAATATATGAAAATTTAAATATCACATATCTAAAAGAGATTATTTATAAAGTGAAAAAGAAATACGGTATTAACCTAAATAAATTTGCTGTTTTGACACCAGAGTCAAAAGAACTTTTTTTCATTCAATATATACCTTCTCTCGATAAAATAGATTTGAGCGGGAACTGTGGTAATGCCGTGGTAGCAGCATATGAATATCTTATAAAACACTATGGAGAATCAAGTTCTATAAGTTTGAAAAATACAAACAAGGTTATGAAACTTCAATTAAAAAGTAAAGTAGATAGTTTAAATAGTATTATAGAATTAAACTTTTTCGATTTTACTCCAACTCAACTAAAAAGTACTTTTCCTTTAAATGATAGGCTATTATTGGTACAAAAGGAGATAGAATCAATTCCAGTATCTGTTGTAGATGTAGGTAACCCTTACATTTGGGTAAGAAAGAAGGATATATCAGCTAATTCTTTGTCTTCTTGGGGAATAGATGAAATGAGAAAACTAGAGGACATTAGACGAGAAATTCAAAAAGTTCTCAATATACCTAATCAATCAGTATTTCCTAAAATTGCAGCCTTCTCAAATAATAAGAGCCTTCCTGAATTTGAAGTGAGAAGTATATCAGTACCAAGTTGGCATCCAAGTTTTGCATTAACTGGAATAATAAATTTATGCTATACAATAAGTATGGATAACACAATTATTAGTAACGAGTTACTTAAAAAAAAACCAACTAGTTTATCTATAAAAACCCCTTCTAATAATATGAAGGTATCATTAGATTATAATCATGGAAGTATTTATTGTTTGAAAATTGAACAAAAAGTAACAAAGATAGGAGAGGTTTTTGTTGATTTCAATAGAAATGGACTTCAAGAAATTAGTATCTGAATTAACAAATAAGGTAAGAACAGAGGAAAGTAAAGATATTACAGGTAGAACTTTAGAACTGTTAAAGGAATATGGACTATTTGGAATTTTAGTACCTAAAGATTTTGGTGGGATTGGAGGTAATATAGTAGATACAACTTATATTATTGAGGCGGTTTCACGAGTTTGTCCATCGGCAGGTGCAATCTTTATGTTTCATAATCAGGTTGTAAAAAGAATTTTAGAATTTGGAAGTGAAGTTCAAAAAAGAAGATATCTTCCCTACATCGCAACTGGGGATATTATAGGAGCATCTTCATGGAGTGAACTCAACGCTGGTGCTGATAAACAAGGGTTAAAGAGCTATGCCGTAAAAGAAAATGGATTTTATAAACTCAATGGAAATAAGGCATTTTGTACAGGAGCAGAGTTAGCAGATTTATATACTATTCTAGTTAGAACTGGAACACAACCTGGAAGAGAATTGTCTTTTTTTATTGTAGAGAAAGCGCAAACAGGACTATCATTTGGAGATAACTGGGATGGGATGGGGATGTGTGGTTCCTCAACTAAAGAAATTAAATGTAAAGATTGTCTCATTCCTAGTGACAACTTAATAGGGAAACAAGGTCAAGGGAGAGCCCTTATGAGTGCAAATAGAAAAGTAGCTCTTCACCCCGGGATAATAGGCCTAGGGATTTGCAAGGAGGCAATCAATTTATTTAAACATGAATTAAATGAAAAAGAGAGGCTATGGGACTTTCAGAACACAAGAATGCAGCTTGCTGATATAGTAACTCAAGTCGAAGCATTACATGAGTTAGTATATAAAGCAGCGCATTTAGCTGATAAAAACGAAATTAGGTCAGAGGATATATCTTTAAAGGCAAAAATTATGGGAGCTAATGTTAGTAATCAAGTAACCAGTATTATTCTCCAGTTATTCGGTGCGAATGGATATAGAATTGGTTTTGGTATTGAGAAACTCTTTAGAGACTCTCATGCGCTAGGAATCATGGGACCTACAACAGAGTTGTGTAAGGAATTCGTCTCAAAGATTTGGTTTGCAGAGGAGGAAACCTATGCTTGATTTGTTAATTCAAAACACAACTTTAATCCAAAGTTCTAAAATTATTAGCGAGAGATTTTCATTAGGGATCAAAAATAAAAAAATTGCCTTTATTGGTCAAGAACAATTACCAATAGCTAAAAGATATATTGCTGGATCTAATTTATATACGTTGCCTGGTATTATTGATAGTCATGTCCATTTTAGAAGCCCAGGATTTGAGCATAAAGAAGACTTTACCTCTGGATCTAAAGCTGCAATTGCAGGTGGTGTTACGACAGTATTTGATATGCCAAATACTTCTCCTCCAATAGATAGTGTAAAAAAATTAGAAAAGAAAATAAAGGCCATTGGAGGTAATTCTTATGTTAATTTTAAACAACATTTCTTATTAACAAACAAAAACAAAGAGGAAATTATTAATCTAGATTCTAGGAGTATAGCAACAGTTAAAGTTTTCATGGCAGGTCATGAAACAGCAAACGAAGTTGTATATGATTCAGATTATATACTTGAAATTGCCAAAATTCTAAAAGAAAAAGGGATTATCATGTCTGTACATGCAGAGTTTCAACCTTCATTTGAAAAACGTTCTGTTATAAACACTCCTGAGGATTATACAAAAGTTAAAACCAGAAAAGCTGCTATTGATGCAGTCGAAATCCTTATTAAAATAGCTATTAAAACTGGATGCCACATTCATGTACTACATGTATCAACGATTGAAGAAGTTCAACTCCTTAACAAAGCCAAAAAGGAAGGGGTGAGTATAAGTTATGAATTCATCCCTCCCCACTTATGGTTTACTTGCACTGATTTTCATAGAAATGGTTGGAATTATAAATTAAGTCCGCCACTGCGGGAAGAAAAGGACATTGCTTTCTTGTGGGAACAGGTTATCAACAACCAAGTGGATTTAATTGGTTCCGATCATGCTCCTCACACAGTTTTTGAGAAAAAAACATTACATCCGGCTGGGATGCCAGGAGTCCAAGAGTTGTTCAATTCCATGTTTACTGGGTTAACTAGAAGAGGAATCGACAACATCGAGGCTTTTAAGATAATAGTAAGGCTACTATGCGAAAATCCCTCTAAAATGTTTAATTTGAAAAACAAAGGCATATTACTAGAAGGAAAAGATGCAGATATTGTTCTTTTCTCCACTCAAAAAAAATGTGATAAGAAGATTCATTCCAAATGTAAATGGTCTCCATTTAATTATGAAGAATTTAAGGGTAATGTTGAATTAACAATAGTAAACGGTACTATAGTTTACGAAAACGGGATTGTGCAACAAAAAGTACCGGGTGAGGGTCTTGGTCATATTTAAGGAGGTGTTTACAAATGAAGAAGAAAAAGGAAAGGCTCTATGTTAATTACAAGTACCTTAGGAGACTGGTTCAATACTATTGCTTTATTAAGTTTTGTATATATTACCACCAATTCACCATTAATGATTAGTTTTACTTTGATAAGTAACAGTCTGCCCCAATTATTAGCAAGTCCTTTTGCAGGAGTCTTTGTTGACAAAAGTAATCGAAAAGTAATTATGGTGGTAACAGATTTTGTAAGGGCAATAGTTATACTGGGATTATTATTCGCAGAAAATTATATATACATAGTCTTTATAGTAAATATAATACTAGGGTTATGTACTACATTGTTTAATCCTGCTAGACAAAGTGTTTTGCCAAACATCGTTAATAAGAAGGATTTCACTACTGCAAACTCCTTATCTAGTTCCATGAAAGGAGTAGCTTCAATTATTGGTGCGTCTTTGGGTGGTTTAATAGCAGGACTAATTACTCCAAATATAGCTTTTATTATTAACAGCTTAACATTTGTTATATCTGGGTTAATAATCTCAAAAGTTAATATTCCTTCTACAGAAAAAAGAGATAAAAATGTGAGCTTCTTCCGTGATATGAAGGAAGGCTATATTTTTATTATTAAGACTCCAATTATTCTAGCTTTAGTATTAGTAGGTGTATCGTGGGGAGTAGTAGGAGGTGTTTACCAAGTTTTACTTACTTTATATGGATCAGACATATTTGGAATGGGTAGTAATGGTGTAGGAATACTTTATACAACACAAGGTATTGGCGTTGTTATAGGAGGTTTATTGGTAGCTAAGTTTGTTGGATCGAACGTTCAGAAAATGAAAAAATATTATGGATGGGCATATTTACTCCAAGGGATATTTTTTATATTCTTTGCTATTTCAACAAATATATACCTTGGGGTAGCGAGTCTATTATTAATGAGGATTGCAGGTGGGGTTATCATTCCATTAGACACTACTCTGTTACAATCTTATTCTCCCGACGATAAGATAGGGAAGGTTTTTACATTACATTTTTCTGTATATGGTTCTATATTCCAACTGTCTATGTTTTTTACAGGCATACTTTTAGAGTCTTTTTCTCCACAAGTAATAGGTGTAAGTTTCGGGTTGCTATGTACCTTTATTAGTTGCACATGGTTATTGTTACTACAAGGAGGATTTTTAGATTCTAAGGATGGTCAAGAAGAAAAGTTAGCCTAGCTAATGCTTAGGAAAAAAAGCTAATAATCAAAAACGGTATTCTACTAACCCAATGGAAGAATACCGTTTTGGATTATTATATTAAATTCTGTTCACTAATTTGTTCGCTAAACGCACCAACATCATCATCAGCACTACCTAACAAGTGCTCATCTTTAGTATAATTGTTGCTGAGTATTAAGATGAAAATTGTAGCTATTAGTATTTTTAAAGTGGACTTCAATTTATACCTTCCCCCTTTTAATATGGTATAATTATACCATAATTATAAATAAAAGGATATTAATTAGGATAATGGGAGCAGAGAACCTTATGGCTAGTATTAACCATGAAATTAGAATGGCAAGAAAAAGATTAGGACTGACATTAAAAAGTGTATGCGGAGAATTTATGTCGGTAAGTAATTTAAGTAATATAGAGAATGGAAAAACAAGAATTAAAAGAGATACTTTAATTTATTTGAAAAAAAAATTAAATTTACCTGACGACCTCTTGGAGAATGCAGAAGCGAGAGGGAGAGTTGAAAGCCTACATCTGAAAGCCTCAACGTACAAAACGAGTAAATCTACGATTAAAGCTATTTCCTGTTATAAGGAAATCATAGATTTATGTGAAGAAAATTTTATAGAAGACGAATTAGCAATTGCTCTACGGGAGCTAGGCATTCTACAAATGGAAATGAAAAATCAAAGTGCAATAAAAAACTTAGAAAAAAGTGCTGAGCTTTTTTCCGAACAACAAAATTATAAAGAGCTGGCAGTTACAACAACTAAATTGGGTGCTGCATATTTTTCGGTAGAAAACTATTCTAAGGCAACTGATCTATTTAAAGAGGCTCTGATGTATATGAAGGATGATACAGGCAAGGGTTCATTATTTTATAACTTGGCCTCTACTTATTTCCGTTTAGGAGAAATTGGTGAAGCAACTCATTATTGCGAATTAGCTATAGAAAATCTTACACTAAATGATGTTGATTATCTTATTAGTGCAAATATTTTACAAGGTATTTTATTTTCAAAAGTATCTTTATTCCAACTCTCAAGAAAAGCACTTACTAAGGCTAAAAAACTGTCCGAAAAACATAATTCTCCTTACTTACTATCAAAGGTGCTATTAAATCTAGGTAATGTTGAAATGGAATTAAACCAGAATAGTGGGTTGCCTATGGACTACTTTAAGTTATCTGGTGAATTAAAAAGAGACTTTAATGATGTGATAGGCATGATTAGATTAAATAGGTCCATTGCCAAATGGTATATTCGTAACAATAATATAAATTTAGCGGAATCACTCTTAGAGGAAGCTTTACAACAATCTAGAAAAATGAAAAATAAGTATGACGAAATGAAGTGTCTTGAAGAAATAAGCGATTTTACTTTAAAGAACAATAAAGATTATCAAAATTCTATAGATTTATTATTCAAGGCCCTACTAATAGCTAGAGACATCCAGTCTACTAAAGCAGAAAAAAGGATATTAGAATCCTTGAGTAATGTATTTTATTTGAAAGGGGATAAGCAAAAGAGTTTTGAAAAATATATTGAATTGAAAAACATTAGATAATTATTTATTTAGGGTGATAGAATTTGAAAATATCTTTAAAGTTGCTTTAATTTACTGTTCATCTGAAAAAATTGAATCCATTATTTAGACCTCCCTAAGCTTTGTTTATTGGTTAGACTCATTTAATTCATTCATATGTTTGAAATTTGTGAGTGCCATTATAAATTGCTAACATTTTGCTAACGCAATCTCATGAACAACGGTACATCACCGTTAATGATGTTACAGTAAGAACTTAGTAAAACGTGGACTTACAGCACTTTTTGCACTTCAAGTTAAAGATATTACACACTCTCACCTTAGGGGCGGCATGATGTAATCAACTCCAAATTTATTGTTGTATCACGAATTTGGAGCGTTCATACTCTCGATGTATCCGAATAGCTAGTTGATTTTAATAAGTTCAAAAATATAAAAGAGGCTGGGACAAAACCCTCCTCTAAAATGAAGAAGCCGGTAAAATTTTACTCCTCGTAAAATTTTACCGGCTTTAATTATTTTTTAAATTAAAATAAGGACCACTTCTGATAAAATAAAGTTACCACACAAAATTTTAATCGAAAGAAGGGTCCTTATGTTTAAAAATTATATCATGAATCAAGTGGTTTTGCCTTTAGATTTAGAAGTGAAGTTGCAAAAAAATGATGTTGCATTCCATATCCATC
>NZ_LIXZ01000039.1 GCF_001305855.1 Rossellomorea vietnamensis
TGCGCTCGGCGTTCCAAAATGGAAGGCATATGAGTGGGGTAATACCCGAAAGGGTTATTGGAGGATCGCACAAAGTCCAATACTACACAAAACCCTTGGCAATTCCTTCTGGAATCGCCAAGGGCTTCTAAGTCTTATCGTTAGGTATGAAAGTCTTCGTCAATCATCTTGATTGAACCGCCGTATACCGATCGGTACGTACGGTGGTGTGAGAGGTCGGGGATTAATCATCCCCTCCTACTCGATTCCGGCAGCAGAATACTCCATGGATGGGTCTTCGACGAAAGTTTCACACATGATCGAAACGATCTTTAAAGGGTGGTGTTCGGGGAAGGGACTTGACCTCCAGCCATTACGGATTTTCTTGGTACAAATCACCATGAGTGAAATTCAGAAGAATCAAGGTCCAGGAACGATTCAATCTTTTTCATTTTTCTTAGGATCAAATCGTGCAGATAGTTCTTGTATTTTTGATCTTCTGCCCCATCATGTTCCTTAAGGAGAATTTTCAAATGCTCAAGATGCTCCTTTAATGTTTTTTCATCAGTGTCTGAGCCGCCTGACTGAACTTTCCGAAGAATGACATCGACTAATTTATCGTGAGTAGCTTCAATCGACTTGGTTCCTTGCCTGGCATAGATCGCGCCGTACCGCAATTCCCCCCTT
Organism: Rossellomorea vietnamensis; assembly: GCF_001305855.1. GTDB lineage: Bacteria > Bacillota > Bacilli > Bacillales > Bacillaceae_B > Rossellomorea > Rossellomorea vietnamensis_A. The sequence goes on from NZ_LIXZ01000039.1 coordinate 667, forward strand.
GTCACAATAGAAGTGTAAGGAACGTACCTTGGATCATAATCAATGAGGAGGACTTGGAATCGTTTAAGGCTCATAAATGGATGAGTGTTTTCAGGGAAAATGAAGTCTTCCGTTCGATAACGCAAATATTTAGGCAGCAGATGTTGTAATTTATTGTCAACATCTGCTTTATCAAGAAATTCTTCATCCGTCAATCCTTTTAAATCGACTGATCCATCATCAAATTGCATCACCCCGATGATGATACATCCGCCTCCTGTATTGGATATGGCTAGGATATGTTTAGCCATCTTGGTGAATTCGATCCAATCGGACTTGAAATCCACATAATCTGTTTCGCCTGTATTATGAAGTAACAGATCCTTCAATGTTTCATGAGAAGGATTCTTCAGGAAATCTCTTAACTTGAACGGAACAATCTTCTCATAATACATGAATATTCCCACCTTTTAATGATTCTACAAAGTACCAATACAACGGTACATATCCATCATCTGCATACTACATTCTATGCATGAAAAAAGTGGATAACGCTCTTTAAGCTAATAATTCTTCCTTTCATGGTGTCATCCATTCGTGATCTCCGTTGTGTTCCTCTTCACTTTCTAATAAAATAGTAAGGGATTAATGGAAAGGAAGATTACATGAAAAAAGATGTCTATATATTATCCGGATTTCTTGGAAGTGGAAAAACGACTTTACTTAAACAATTACTGAAATCTTTAAAGGATCATGATAAAAAACCGGCTGTACTGATGAATGAATTAGGAAGTGTATCCATCGATAGCGATGCGGTGGATGGTGACACAGCATTACGTGAACTTCTTGATGGATGTATTTGCTGTACCATTTCAGAGAAATTGGAGTCACAGCTTCAGGAACTTCTACTAAACGAAGACTTTGATGTACTGGTAATCGAAACAACGGGTGCTGCACATCCAGTTGAGGTGGTCGATTCTATCCTCTCCCCTCTATTTGCCGATCGTTTTGAGTTCAGAGGGATCGTCACAATAGTGGATGGCCTTCAATGGCGTAATAGAGGCGACTTCAGTCCGGCGGTCTTACATTTGATGAGAGAACAAATCCGCCATGCCCAGTTTATTATAGCGAATAAAATGGACTTGCTTACTGAAATGGAACAGGGGACATTTTCATACGAACTGCAGCAAATCAATCAAAATGCCAAGGTATATTTAACGAATTATTCTCAAGTGTCCATGAAAGATATTCTATCTTTAAGTGCAAAACAAGAGGCAATATCATACGACCGTGCCTCCATTGGGGAACATCTGACCCTGCAGGCGGTCGTCTATACGTTCAGCGGTAAAGTAAATGGAGAAGCCTTTGAAGAATGGGTGAAAACCCAGCCTGAATCCATATATAGAATGAAGGGGTATGTTCCATTGCAGGGAAGGAACTATCCAACGTTGTTTCAGTACTCCTACGGCATGCCGCTCTTTATGCCCGGAGATATGAAATACCCTACCAACTTCGTCATAATCGGAGAAAATTTACATAAAGAAGAAATAGTACAGTCTTTACAGAAGATTGACCTGACGGAGTAATTCTAAGGGGGCGGGGAGAGATCTTTCCAATATTTTTTGTAAATTGGCCTCTTTATAGTTGAGGTGATCCATAAGGATCGTTCTTCTTTCTAAATGGGGATTCGAAATCATAATGGTAAAAACAAGTTTAAACCATTGACAATCTCGAATAAAATGTATATTATTTAATAGTTAACTTAGTGAAGTATTTATTGAGTGTAGGAAAGGTCGATTTTTAGTGGGAAAAGAATTGTTCGAGCTAGAAGGACTGTTTAGGTCCGTTTTTAGAATGATGAAATCTGATATTCGAACCATCTTTGGAGAATTCATTTCAAATGGGGAATTCCGGGTGCTTCAACTCATCAGGGAAAATGGTACACTGAAATCCTCGGAAATTTCAAAGCGAATGGAAGTCTCCGCAAGTCACATTACGTCCATTACAGATACACTAGTTGAAAAAGGCTATATTACAAGACAGCGATCCAGTGAAGATCGTAGAGTCGTAGAGTTGGCCATTACTCCTCAAGGTGTGGAAGTACTGGCACAATGTGAAGAGAAGAAGTCGCACTATTTTCAGCAGTTATTCCAAACCTTTGAAAAAGACGAGATCGAGCACCTGATCGAACTGTTTGAGAAACTGTTGAGTTCATCCGTTCGTAAGTAATAACATTTTTCAAGATAATGTCCTGTAAATGTCACTGTTCTGCTTCAGAAACAGAGTTGTTCAGCCATATATTTAACAGGAATGCAAAAGGGTTGACCTTTAGAGTGGTCATCCCTTCTATTATGCTCATTTACTTAAGTTGGTTAATTATTCATACTATAAATATTGAGGGAGACAGACAATATGGAGCATTTAGAACATCGAAAAAAAGTACTGATCATGATTGCGATCATGTCAGCCATGTTATTCGCCGCATTGAATCAAACCATTGTGGGGACCGCATTGCCTAAAATCATTTCTGAAATCGGAGGTATGGATTATTATAGCTGGGTATTCACCATCTTTATGTTAACCAGCTCCGTAACCGCCATATTGGTCGGTAAATTATCTGATATGTATGGAAGGAAGCCATTTATCTTACTTGGAATTGGCGTCTTCATGATTGGTTCTTTCCTTAACGGACTTTCCACCTCCATTATACAGTTAATCATCTTCAGAGGGATTCAAGGCTTCGGCGCCGGGATGATCATGTCCACAGCTTTTACTGCTGTCGGGGATTTATTCTCTCCCCGCGAAAGAGGGAAATGGCAGGGACTGATGAGCAGTGTGTTTGGTTTAGCCAGTGTATTCGGTCCGACACTCGGGGGCTGGATCGTTGATAATGCCGATTGGCATTGGGTGTTCTGGGTATTTCTTCCAGTAGGATTCATCGCATTCGGAATGATTTACAAAATGTTTCCTTCCCAGGAACCAAATAGAGGCCTGAAAGTGGATTACCTGGGATCCATCATGCTAACTTTAACGATCATTCCGTTATTACTTGCCTTTACGTGGGGTGGAAACGATTATGAGTGGGTTTCCCTTCAGATCATTGGGCTACTGACCCTTTCGGTTGTAGCGTTGGTACTATTTATCATAACGGAAAAAAGAGCAAGTAATCCTGTACTTCCACTGCAATTGTTTAAAAATCAGATCTTCACCCTTTCAAATATCATTGGATTCATTCTCGGAGCCGGTATGTTCGGGGCCATTATGTATATGCCGTTCTTCATTCAAGGCGTAATGGGTACATCCGCGACTAAATCCGGGCTTGTGATGATGCCCATGACATTGAGTATGGTATTTGCCAGTACGATCGGGGGACAAATCATTACGAAGACAGGGAAATATAAGTTTCTGGCACTCATCGGTCTGTTCATCATGAGTACGGGTATGATTCTGTTATCCTTCATGGATACGGATACGACAAACGCCAGAGCCTTGATGAATATCATTATAGTAGGAACGGGACTTGGACTGAGTTTCCCTGTCTTTACGCTGACGGTTCAAAACGCAGTGCAGCATAAATTCCTTGGAGTTGCCACCGCTGCAACACAGTTGTTCAGACAAATCGGCGGAACAATAGGGGTAGCAATTATGGGAACCGTGATGAATTCTTCCATGACTTCAAAGATGACAGAGAAAATGTCTTCGGTAAAAGACTCTCCATTACTGACCGATCCTGAAACGGCTGGAGTCATGAAGCAGCTTCAAGACCCTCAGAACATCATGAACGGTGGGAAATTAAAAGAGCTTCAATCCACATTGCCACAAGAATTCCAGGGGATCTATGCATCCATCCTGGAAGGTGTAAGAGAATCATTGAGTTATGCGTTAACGAACGTCTTCTTTATTGGAGCCATGATTCTCCTTGTTGGATTTGTTTTAACCTTCTTTATGAAAGAGATCCCATTAAGGATGTCAAATAAAGACGCTACAGAGGAAGAAAAGGAAACGAAGCTTAAAGAAGCTTCAAATCACTAAAATCCATTAGATAAAAGAGGGTAACCGTATCTGCTATAGTAGCAGGCATGGTTACCCTCTTTCTGATTATGACATTGTGCTTTCTCCAAATTTCTTAAAGGTCATTTCATCCTCCACCAAGCCGCAAGCCGCACATTGAACCTTTAATTGGGGTCCGTTGTAAGCGAGGTGAAATGGCTCGATTTGATCTTGCTCATAATTCTGAACGACTTCTCCTGAAGCAGGATCAAGTTTCACACTCTGAGGTACTTGTTGTATAATATTGAACCGGGTTCGATTCGTTTTACAGCTGGGACAGCGATAGGGTGTAGTCATTGATATCACCTTTCTTCGTTTTTCTTAGTATGGTTAAAGAATAAAGATTTTATGTGAAGGATGATGGAATATGTCAGTAGTATTCAACGATTTGCTCATATCATACAGACAAATATGGAAAAACAGGATGTTAATGGAGGATGACTTTTCAGCTGAACAGGTTTTGAAAGAAGCCATTAAACGTGAACTGGAGGATGCCAATAGTCACCCCAGGGTTCGCAAGTCCATTGAAGTTAAATATTTTACATCAACTAAAAGAATTACTGAGTCCACCCTAACCAATGATGATAAAGTCGCATTAATCCAGTTACATATCGAAATGGCAGATGGATTAATGAAAGAGCGGAATCTTTAATATTTAACCTTATTCATGAAAAAAAGTACGTATGAGCAGTAAGCTTTTATTTATACCTGTATAGGTATACAATGAAATGAGAATAATGAAAAGGATGATGCCAGTATGCCTCTACTACCATTATTATTAGTCGGTCTGCTCTCATATATGATGTACTATCGATATTTTCCCGTACGAACAAAACAATGGAATGCTCTTGATGTGACCTCACGACATGTAGTAGTCGATGTCAGGGATTATCAGGATTCGTCCAAAGGAGATTGTGAAGAGGTCATAGCATTGCCTTGTGGATACATTAGAAGATATTCAAGTGATATTCCTGAAGGGCCCGTCGTTGTGATGGGAAGCAACCCTGTTGAGTGTAATGTGGGCGTGAGACAATTGAAACGCCTCGGTTTTGATGTGGCTGGATATCTGCTCATCGGAGCTGACAAAAAATGCAATGAATACCTTTCTTTGGGTTGAAATCCCTTTTGTTTTGAAATGATACTGTAACATCCGTTACATTGGGTGAGCTGCTAAAAACCTGTCAAGAATCAGATACCGGTAATAATTAGTTGCCGCATCCAATTCATTCAGCTGTTGGAAATGTAAGTAAATTATTTAAAAATGCGTTTTTTCCTACTAGAATCAGTGGTTACTATCTTCCTATAAGGAAATTGTCTTTCAAAATAGAACAATTGATTGCTAGTTACCAAGTTCTCCCGTAAATGTAACAAAAACAGGGTGGTATGATGAATGTGCAGCAAAGAAAAACACATTCACTAAGGAGGAATTCATTTTTATGAACAAGAAAATGATGGTTTCAGCAGCAACAGCATTAACATTATTAGCAACTCCATTCGCAGCAGGTAAAGCCGACGCTGCAGCACCGTGTCCAGCACAAGATAAGGTTGCTCAAAAAGTGAACGCCTTTAATTATAATGGAAATCAAGAAGATCTTAACAAATTTGTTCAAGATGTTCTATCAAAATACCAAATCGACGGTAAGAATATTAATGTTCAAGAATTATTGAATGGACAGGCTCCAAAAGCAGAGGCTGCGGCACCAGCGCCAGCTAAGGAAGCACCAAAAGCGGAAGCTCCTGCACCGGCAGAAGCACCAAAAGCAGAAGCACCTGCACCTAAGTCAGAAGCGCCAGCGCAAGCTCCAGCTTCAAATGAGCAAACACAAAAATCAGAGCAAGCAAGTGAACAATCTGGTCAATTAAGTCAGTTTGAACAAAAAGTAGTGGAATTGACTAACCAGGAACGTGCAAAACAAGGACTTCCAGCTCTTAAAGTAGATGCAGAATTAAGCAAGGTAGCACGTGAGAAGTCCCGTGATATGCAAGCGAATAACTACTTCTCTCATACAAGCCCTACGTATGGTTCACCTTTCGACATGATGAAACAGTTTGGTATTGAGTACAGCTCTGCAGGTGAAAACATCGCTATGGGTCAACAGACTCCTGAAGAAGTGGTACAGGCATGGATGAATAGTGAAGGTCACCGTAAAAATATCATGAGCTCAAACTACACTCACATCGGTGTGGGATATGTAGAAAACGGTAACTACTGGACTCAACAATTCATCGGTAAGTAATTTCACGAACAAGAGCAGTCTCTCTTTGGAGAGGCTGTTTTTTTGGTTCTATAATATTTGTTGGGGTTCTTACACAATTAGAAGACATAAAAAATGCACGTAATCGCCCAGTCTTTTATACTTGAATTGTCGAGAAACAAGTAAAGATTGGAGATACGTGCATAATGAATTCTACCATAATGTTGCCTGGTTTTGAAGAAGTAAACATCATGAAAATGGAGGAAGTGGATGAGCGACTTTGTTTACATATAGAGCTTCCTCTTATCTCACACAAATGTCCAGAATGTGCGG
>NZ_LIXZ01000040.1 GCF_001305855.1 Rossellomorea vietnamensis
CCAAGGACGCTTTCTACTACATTGAGTGTTCCACCCGAAACCGTGACAGAAGGAATATCTACGGTGACAGTCCCCGTGATGGCATTGATCGTTCCACCCACAATGGTAGCGGCCTGAACTTCGTTGACCGAGTTCAGAGTACCGGCGGTGATCGTGGCTCCAAGCACACTGGAGATGGTGCCGTCCAGTAGATTATTCAGCGTGCCGCCGAGTAAAGTGGCGTTGATATTTCCACCTGTGATTGTAGCACCGAGGACGCTTTCTACTACATTGAGTGTGCCCCCAGAAACTGTAACAGAAGGAATATCTACGGTGACAGTCCCCGTGATGGCATTGATGGTTCCACCGAGAACAGTGGCATTAATATTTCCACCGACGATGGTAGCGGCTTGAACCTCGTTCACCGAGTCAAGCGTACCCGCGGTAATGGTAGCACCAAGTACGCTTTCTACCACATTGAGTGTTCCTCCTGTCACCGTGACAGAAGGAATCTCCACGGTGACAGTCCCCGTAATGGCATTGATGGTTCCACCGAGAACAGTGGCATTAATATTTCCACCGACGATGGTAGCGGCTTGAACCTCGTTCACCGAGTCAAGCGTACCCGCGGTAATGGTAGCACCAAGTACGCTTTCTACCACATTGAGTGTTCCTCCTGTCACCGTGACAGAAGGAATCTCCACGGTGACAGTCCCCGTAATGGCATTGATAGTCCCGCCGAGAACAGTGGCGTTAATGTTTCCACCGACGATGGTGGCCGCTTGAACCTGGTTGACCGAGTTAAGAGTCCCTGCTGTTATTGTGGCTCCTAATACGCTTGATATCGTTCCGTTTAGGAGGTTGTTGAGAGTACCTCCGAGAACAGTTGTATTGAGATTCCCACCGGAAATGGTTGCATTAAGTACATTTCCTACTGTATTAATAGTCCCTCCCAAAACTGTCACGGCAGATACAGTGGGACATGCATTCCCCAGTAATTCATCACTTACAATTCTGTGCGCTGCGACGAGGTTCCCGGAAGCGTCTCTACCCCAAACAGAAATTTGAATTTGTTCTGCAGCAACTCCGCTTTTTGTAAATACCAATTCGTAGGCATCAAAATTGACGTTATAAGTGCGTGTAAGAACCTGATTTGGTCCTACTGTGGGCAGTTCAAGAATATAAAGAGTACGAGTGCCATTTAAGTAATACCCTTGGATTAACACAGTTCCTGAGTCAGTAGAACTCCTGTTATCTATTTTGAGGGTAACTGTCCTTGTAGGTCGAATTCCTCCAACAGGAAGGTTGGAAATCGGACCGGTTGATAATATAGACATATTTTTTTCTCCTTTACGATTTTTAAGGAAATTACATTTAAATTATTCTTTTTCAGAAAAACTGTGTGTAACATTTTTCCTTTTTCACTTTGCTGGACCTGTTAAAGGTTTAAAGCCCTTTTTTTATTCACATCCTTTTATAAACTGTCAAACTTCTAATGAATTATAGGGAAAATTCTTATATATTTTATTCAATCTTTGAATCAATGATTTCATATTCGCCTACTATCACTTAAAATGTGCAGGTTGAAAAAAGAGATTTGCACCCAGTTTTGGGATGGAAAGTATTTATGTGAGGATGCTCGCATAATAATAAAGAAAAGAAGTATTGTTTGAGGCGTTTTTATTATATTGATGTGGCTTTGTACATTATGACTCTTTGGCAAGGAGATTCAGTGCCAAATGAAATCGGCATTGATTTATGAAAATTTGAAAGGAGTGGTTTTATCCTGGGAAAACAGGTGAAGGTTGTCTTTGTTTTTGGGACACGGCCAGAGGCTATTAAGATGGCTCCTTTAATTACTGAGCTGAAAAATAGACCGCTGGATTTTGAGGTTAAAGTTGCTGTAACAGGCCAGCACAGGGAGATGCTTGATCAAATGCTTCAGTCGTTAAAGATAAAGACGGATTTCGATTTGGATATTATGGATAGCAGGCAGAGTCTCTCCCAGATTACAAGCAGGGCTATGGAAGGAATAGATAAAATCCTAAGCAAAACCAAACCAGATCTGCTCTTAGTCCATGGGGATACTACTACGGCGCTTTCGGCAGCGTTGGCGGGTTACTATAGAAAAATACCTGTAGGTCATGTGGAAGCTGGATTAAGAACGATGGAGAAATATTCTCCTTTTCCAGAGGAGCTAAATAGGCAGATAATTGCAAGAATCAGTGATTTGCATTTTGCTCCTACCAATCTTTCAAAAGAAAATCTGTTAAGAGAAAATATTTCAAAGGAAAAGATTTTCGTCACTGGGAATACGGCGATAGATACATTGAGGCTGACAGTAAAAGCTGATTATGTACATGATGTTCTAACAAGTATGGGTGATAAACGTCTTATTTTAATGACAGTTCACAGGCGTGAAAATATTGAAAACATGGTAAGGATCTTCCGTGCTGTCAAGCGGCTGATTAGAGAACACAAAGATATCCAAGTGGTATTTCCTGTTCATTTAAATCCCGTTATTCAAGAGCATGCAGAGAAGCTGTTGGGAGAAGAGGAGCGGATTCAATTAATTAAACCAATGAATGTTTTTGACTTTCATAATGTTTGTGCAAGATCTTACCTTATTATGACTGATTCAGGAGGATTACAGGAAGAAGCTCCTGCATTAGGTATTCCAGTAATAGTGTTAAGGGATACAACAGAGCGTCCAGAGGGAGTTAACGCTGGTACCCTCAGATTAGCAGGAACACATGAGGATACAATATGGGAAGTAGCTAACGAATTGATTATATCAGAGGAAAAGTATCACTCTATGGTTAATGCTGTAAATCCTTATGGGGATGGTAAAGCTTCATATAGGATTGCGGAAAGTATCCTTTACCAATTTAAAAAGAGGGATGAAAGACCACTAGAATTTGATATTGATTGATTTGGGGAGTGGCCTCTTTTTTTACGTGAATTAAAATAAAATTTCAGCAAAAGAGAGTTGAAACGTTTATCACCTGATGAAATAGGTAAAAAGTATTATATAGGAGACATCCAAAATAAATCTTTTTACGTATGCTACATGCGACGTTTAGTACAATATTAAAATCAGCAGGTGATAATATGAATTACACAACGATGAGATTAAGAAAACTAGTTGAAAGAATTATTGATGGAGATGAGTTTGCAAAAGCGGAGTTTGAGAGGAGATGGGAGATCCCTTGGGGACAGGTGGGGACGGTACCGATTTGCGGAGAAGAGAAATGCTTTCAGGACTGAATGGTTCTTCCTTCAATCTCTATGATAAAGTTAGGGGGAGAACAGTTCAGAAAGAGGGTTACCGATGACGAATACACTTTATTATCAAGACGCCTATACGAAAACCTTTCAAACATCCATACAGGTTCAAGGGCAGGATGAATCTGGCTGGTACATACTATTGGAGGAAACGGCCTTTTATCCAACAGGCGGCGGCCAGCCCCATGATACGGGAACAATACAGGATAAGCGGATTGTCAATGTGGAAGAAGTGAGCGGAGAGATCCGTCATTACATAGAAGAACCGTTTGACGATATTTCAGGTGTTGTCGAGGGACAGATCGATTGGGAGCGCCGATTCGACCATATGCAGCAGCACACAGGTCAGCATATCCTGTCCGCCTCGTTTGCAGAAGCGCTTCAATACGAGACGATCAGCTTTCATCTCGGGAAAGAGTTTCTCACCATCGACTTAAACGTAAGTGACATAAGTAACTCAGATGCACTGAAAGCAGAAGAACTTGCCAACCAAATCATAAGGGAAGCTCGTCCAATCGAGACGAAATGGGTGACGGAAGCGGAACTGTCCGACTATCCACTGCGCAAGCAGCCAGCCGTCACAGGCGAGATCCGTCTCGTCATCATTCCGGACTTCGACTATAACGGTTGCGGCGGGACCCATCCACGTTCCACGAGCGAAGTCGGAGCCATCAAGATTCTTGATTGGGAAAAGCACAAAGGCCATATCCGCCTGCAGTTTATCTGCGGTGACCGGGTCCTCCATCAACTGCACCGTAAGCACGGGCTCCTGAAAGAACTCACAAGTGTACTCCAGGCACCGGAAGAAACGATGGTACCTACGGCCGAGCAACTGATCGCCAAACAAAAAGAGCAGGAAAAAGCACTCGAAGGATTGAAAGAAGTCCTGCTGACATATGAAGCGGAAGGATTACTCGGAATCCAAAAAGATGACTATACGCTCATTCAAAAAGCTTACAGTGACAGACCAATCCAGGAACTCCAGAAGATTGCCCAGCACATCATCTCTAAGCGAGAAGATGCGATTGTGATCCTGGTCGTCCATAATGATCAAAAGCTTCAGCTCGTAGCGGCGAAGGGGTCGCTCCCGGCTATTAATTTAAGAGAAGTCGGACAAAAAATATTCCCGCTCATCAATGGGAAAGGCGGCGGGAAAGAATCGTTTGTTCAAGGTGGCGGAGAGGCTTTGATGAGTAAGGAAGAGCTACTTGAAGCTATGATAAAACTACTATAATAAATATGGTAAGGCCATCCGGACATGTCCGGATGGCCTTACCA
>NZ_LIXZ01000041.1 GCF_001305855.1 Rossellomorea vietnamensis
GTGTACCAGTTGTCTTGCCAAAGGCATCGCTGGGTAGCTATGTGCGGAAGGGATAAGTGCTGAAAGCATCTAAGCATGAAGCCCCCCTCGAGATGAGATTTCCCATCACGTAAGTGAGTAAGATCCCTAGAAGATGACTAGGTAGATAGGTCAGAGATGGAAGCATGGCGACATGTGGAGTTGACTGATACTAATCGATCGAGGACTTAACCACAAAGAGTCATATTTATATGAACAACAATTGGTCGRTATTCGGCTTTCTTGACATCAATTCTTTATCTAGTTTTCAGGGAATAATTTTTATACGAAATATAAAAAAGCCTTGAAAAATTGTATCTACACGATATAATAATACTTGTCTTTGAAAAGAGACAAGACATAGTCTGGTGACAATGGCGAAGAGGTCACACCCGTTCCCATGCCGAACACGGAAGTTAAGCTCTTCAGCGCCGATGGTAGTTGGGGGATCTCCCCCTGTGAGAGTAGGACGTCGCCAGGCTATATATCATGGAGGATTAGCTCAGCTGGGAGAGCATCTGCCTTACAAGCAGAGGGTCGGCGGTTCGATCCCGTCATCCTCCACCAAAGATTTTTGCGTCAGCAAAATATCTTTCCATGAATTGATTTTATTAAGCAAAATACACGCCGGTGTAGCTCAACTGGTAGAGCAACTGACTTGTAATCAGTAGGTTGGGGGTTCAAGTCCTCTTGCCGGCACCATTTGGTTTTTTTATGAGATGAGCCATTAGCTCAGTTGGTAGAGCATCTGACTTTTAATCAGAGGGTCGAAGGTTCGAATCCTTCATGGCTCACCAAAGATTTTTGCCTCGGCAAAATATCTTACCATTGTTTTTCTCCAATGTGAAAAACAAAAATATATGCGGGTGTGGCGGAATTGGCAGACGCACCAGACTTAGGATCTGGCGCCGCAAGGCGTGGGGGTTCAAGTCCCTTCACCCGCACCATTTCTTTTGCGGAAGTAGTTCAGTGGTAGAACACCACCTTGCCAAGGTGGGGGTCGCGGGTTCGAATCCCGTCTTCCGCTCCAGAGACTTGCCGGGGTGGCGGAACTGGCAGACGCACAGGACTTAAAATCCTGCGGTAGGTGACTACCGTACCGGTTCGATTCCGGTCCTCGGCACCAAAGATTTTTGCGTAAGCAAAATATCTTTCCTTACGTTACTTATTAAAAAATAGATTTCATTTAGCGCCCGTAGCTCAATTGGATAGAGCGTTTGACTACGGATCAAAAGGTTAGGGGTTCGACTCCTCTCGGGCGCGCCATATATCGGGAAGTAGCTCAGCTTGGTAGAGCACTTGGTTTGGGACCAAGGGGTCGCAGGTTCGAATCCTGTCTTCCCGACCACTTCTTTGGGGCCTTAGCTCAGCTGGGAGAGCGCCTGCTTTGCACGCAGGAGGTCAGCGGTTCGATCCCGCTAGGCTCCACCAAGATTTTTTGCGCCAGCAAAATAATCTTTATTGATTTTTGCGGAGCATATGTTTTACGAAAGTGAAACTTAATACTATGTTTTATGTTTCTTGGCGGTGTAGCTCAGCTGGCTAGAGCGTACGGTTCATACCCGTGAGGTCGGGGGTTCGATCCCCTCCGCCGCTACCAATAGGGACCTTTAGCTCAGTTGGTTAGAGCAGACGGCTCATAACCGTCCGGTCGTAGGTTCGAGTCCTACAAGGTCCACCAAGTACCATTTTTATCACGGAGGAATACCCAAGTCCGGCTGAAGGGATCGGTCTTGAAAACCGACAGGGGTGTAACAGCCCGCGGGGGTTCGAATCCCCCTTCCTCCTCCATTTTATTTTAATCCATTATTATCGTCGCGGGGTGGAGTACGGCCGAATAATCTTCGGAGTTTACACATCAGCGCACCGACTGAGCAGCAGCTTGAATGAGCTTACTGAAGTCGGGGTGGATCTACGTGATGCACAATGGGATAGTGGAAACTTAATAATATATTATCGTCGCGGGGTGGAGCAGTTCGGTAGCTCGTCGGGCTCATAACCCGAAGGTCGCAGGTTCAAATCCTGTCCCCGCAATACCATTTTTGACTGATTTTTATGATAGGTTATTGTTAATCTTTCATGAGTCACGCATGGATAGTTATTTTCGCTGTCGCGAAGGTAATGAAAGTTATTTTGCTTACGCAATGCATGGTAAAATATTTTGCTAACGCAAAAATTTTTGGTCCGGTAGTTCAGTTGGTTAGAATGCCTGCCTGTCACGCAGGAGGTCGCGGGTTCGAGTCCCGTCCGGACCGCCATTTTTAATTAGAATATTGTTTCTTGAAAAGGAAAAGGGTTTCGATAAGCGAGAAGGTCGAGGAAGCGATCGAAGGAACACCGGAGCGTATTTTACATACGTGAGGATGTGACTGAGTGAGCTGACGAAGAGATTCGAAGCTTAGCGGAAGCCGAAAACTATTTGGCTCAG
>NZ_LIXZ01000005.1 GCF_001305855.1 Rossellomorea vietnamensis
AAAGCAGCGCAAACCTTAAAGAATTGGCAGATTGAAATATTAAATAGCTTTATGTACAACTATTCCAATGGCTTCTTGGAGGGAATCAATAACCTAACGAAAGTGATGAAGCGAAACGCATTTGGGTTTCGAAGCTTTACGCGTTTTCGAGCGAAAATACTATTAACACATAAGTATAAAAGATTGGGTTCACATATTGGTTAAGGGTGGAGCAAAATTCACTCCACCCCAACATTTGACGTTGAACCCTTTTTTGCTCTATAGGAAAGTCTATGTGGACAATCAGATGGAAAGTTCTATAATGAAATAGACGTTATAACTTTGTTTATGGAGGATGATCGTATTGGTGGCAAAAGATAGTAATATGAAACTGGCACTTGCCGGCTTATTGTTAGGGATCCTTATGTCAGCCATGGATAATACCATTGTAGCAACAGCATTGGGATCCATCGTGTCAGATCTGGGCGGACTGGACAAGTTTGTCTGGGTCACAAGCGCCTACATGGTAGCGGTCATGGCCGGGATGCCGATTTTCGGTAAGCTGTCTGACATGTATGGCAGAAAGAGATTTTACATATTCGGTCTCTCGATTTTCTTAATTGGATCCGCACTGTGTGGGATTGCACAGGATATCGTTCAGTTAAGCATTTTCCGGGCGATTCAAGGAATTGGGGGCGGAGCATTGCTGCCAATCGCCTTTACCATTGTGTTTGATTTATTCCCACCCGAAAAACGCGGGAAGATGACAGGACTCCTGGGTGCAGTATTTGGATCCGCATCCGTATTCGGTCCCCTGATCGGAGCATTTTTAACGGATCATTTAAGCTGGCATTGGATCTTCTATGTCAATGTACCGATTGGTCTCCTGTCGCTCTTTTTTATTACAACGGCATATAAAGAATCCCCACAACGATCCGATCAGCGAATTGATTGGGGAGGGGCGATCACCCTGGTGATAGCGGTTGTCAGTCTCATGTTTGCCCTTGAATTCGGCGGAAAGGAATTCCCTTGGGCGTCGTGGCAAATCATTGGATTGTTTGCATCATTCTTTATCTTTTTTATGAGTTTCTTATGGATCGAACGAAGGGCATCTGAACCGATTATTTCATTTTGGATGTTTAAAAGTCCGCTGTTCGCGTCAGCACAGGCCCTCGCTTTTCTGTATGGGGCTGCATTCATTATCTTGACCATACTGATTCCGATCTTTGTTCAGGCTGTATATGGTGGATCTGCAACAAATGCCGGATTGATTCTGACACCGTTGATGCTCGGTTCTGTAGCAGGCAGTGCCGTTGCGGGCATACGAATGACGAAAACAAGTTATCGTAATATCATGTGGGTTTCCATCATTTCCTTTATCGCCGGCATGGTGTTACTCGCGACGATGGGGCCAGATACAAATAGATGGTTGTTGACGCTCTATATGGTCATAAGTGGTTTTGGTGTAGGTTTCTCATTTTCATTACTGCCCAATGCAACGATCCATAAACTTGATCCGCGGTTTAGAGGATCTGCCAACTCGACGAACGCTTTTTTTCGTTCACTTGGGATGACCATCGGGATAACGGTCTATGGGACGCTGCAAACAAAACTCTTTGCCTCTAATCTTGAAAATGCCTTCAAGGGACAGGAAGCAGGAGGGAGCTTCCAAGGTGATCCAAGGAGTATTTTTGAACCCGAAATGCGTGAAAAGATCCCGGATTTCGTTCTTACTAAAATCACGAACGCTATGTCTGATTCCATTACAACGACTTTTGCCTATGCATTGATTCCCCTTGGGATAGCATTAGTGTTTGTGTTCCTTATGGGAAAATCAAGACTTGAGGTTTCAACTGATTTATCTTCTCAGAAAATGAAGGAATAAAAAATTGCCCATTTTAATCTGTTCATTTTTCTCTCTGTACAGATTAGGGCATGATCCATTGCATTGGAGTGTTTAATTTTGTGGAAGAATGCGAAGAAATTTTTTATTTTTATAGGGGTATTCCTCGGGATAAGTCTCATATTGAGTATTATAACAGGTCTGATTATCACCTATATGTACGACGGTACCGGTTATAAGGGTTCTCCCGTGATCGGAACCTTGATAAATGGAGCTTCAGCTGTGATTGCCGTGTTGGTTGCATACAAACCGTTCAAAAAAAGCGATCCATATAAAAGGTAGGAAATCACTTTTTGCTCAAGAAATAGCACGAATGATGAACCTTCCCGGAAATTTCGGGGAGGCTTTTTAATATGATTAATCGAATTAAAGGGTTCAATAAATAATGAAAGAGACCAGTCGCTTGACTGATCTCCTTTTAAGTATCGGTTTTTATTACTATGTTAGATTATTTATTTTGTTGGTTTTGTTGTTTAGAAGCTTTTTTAGCTCTTTCAGAAGCGTTTTGCTCTTGAGCAAATTCTGCTTCATTTTTTTGTTGTTGCGGCTTTTTGTTGTTATTGTTCGTCATCATGATCACCTCCCTCTACCTTAATTTGCCCAGATATGAAAAAAAAATACACGAATATTACTTTTTTATCATTCTCATTCAGTTTCCGGTTACCATTTACTTACTAGTTTAGCTTGTTGTATAAAAGGGTATCACTAAGTTCATGCCTTTATTTTTCATTACATAAGTTGAGTCACAATTGGAACCGAGGGGGAAGCAAGTTGAAAAATTTCACAAGGATGTTTTGGATCGCGATTTCGATCGGCGTGATCTTTGTTTTATGGGGAGTCCTTTTTCCTCAAATGTTAGTCGATGTCATGACAAATACTCAAGGGGTCCTTCTTGATAAATTCGGCTGGTTTTATCAATTTTCAGCCACATTCTTTTTTATCGTCGCCATCTTTTTTGCCCTAAGTAAGTATGGGAAGATCCGACTGGGGAAAGACACGGACAGACCGGAATACTCTACATTGACCTGGTTTGCCATGCTGTTCAGTGCAGGAATGGGAATCGGACTCCTCTTTTACGGGGTTTCTGAACCTGTTTCACATTATGCCACCCCTCCTTTCGGAAAAGGCGGGACCATTGAATCAGCCAAGGTCGGGTTAAGATATACATATCTTCACTGGGGATTCCATGCATGGGCCATATATGCCGTGGTCGCACTGGCGTTGGCCTATTACAAGTTCAGGAAGGGGATGCCTGGATTAATGAGCGCTACTCTGTATCCGGTTATCGGTGATAGAGCGAAAGGTCCGATCGGTTACATCGTGGATATCATTGCTGTATTTGCCACTATTTTCGGAGTAGCCATATCACTGGGGATAGGAGCACAACAAATCAACAGTGGTCTCCATTATCTTATGGATGTACCGATAAGTTTTAACATTCAGCTAATCATCATGGGGATTGCTACAGTTCTTTATATTACGTCCGCTTCTACGGGTTTATCCAAAGGAATAAAATATTTGAGTAATGCCAATATGATTCTTGCAGTTTTGTTATTCATTGTTTTCCTTATCGTAGGACCTTCACAATTCGTACTGGAATTATTTTTGACCACGTTTGGAAGCTATGTACAGAATCTGCCGAGTATGGGATTGCGCTTTTCTCCATTTAACGTAGAAAATAACCAGTGGGTGAAGGACTGGACGATTTTTTATTGGGCATGGTGGATCTCATGGACACCTTTCGTGGGGACGTTCATTGCCAGGGTATCAAAAGGTAGGACTGTCCGTGAATTCATCATAGCGGTCATCATCGTCCCTACCATCGTTTGCTCTCTATGGTTTGGGGTATTCGGAGGAACTGGATTGTACTATGATTTTGTACAGGGAATGGACGTAGCAGGTCAAAGTCTGGAAACGGCATTATTTTATGTGTATGATCAGATGCCTTTAAGTGGGGTTTTGTCGATCATCTCTCTATTTCTGATCATTACATTTTTTGTTACTTCAGCTGATTCTGCCACCTTTGTGTTGGGTATGCAAACATCTAATGGAAGTCTGAACCCACCATTCTTTGTTAAATTCAGCTGGGGAATCGTCTTGGCTGCTATCGCAGCTATTTTAATGGGAACTGGCGGCATCAGTGGATTACAGGCGGCTACAATCATCACCGCTCTGCCCCTCGGGATTATCCTGCTCGTCATGACGTATGGCTTGTTCCTTTCCTTTCAGAAAGAGACCAGTTTGAAGAACAAAAAAGAAGGCGTTAAATAATAGGTATGAAAAACCCTCTATCAAGGCGATAAGGGGTTTGAACGTTTAGTGGGTGTAAATATTCTCAACCGTTATCACCGCCAACGTCATTCATTTGGTAAAATAGAAATACCAACCAAATAGAGAGTGGGGTAGCTAATGAAACAAATTATTGCAATGGGTGGTGGAGGTTTCTCAATGGAACCTGATAACCTGTTATTGGATCAGTACATAATAAATCAGTCTAAAGCATCCGAACCAAAGGTGTGTTTTCTTCCGACAGCAAGCGGAGATGCAGAAAATTATATTGAACGCTTTTATAAAGCTTTTAATTCCCTGTCATGTGAACCTTCTCACCTGTCTTTATTCAAACCCTCCACTAGGGATTTAGAAGGGTTCCTACTTGAAAAAGATATTATTTATGTAGGAGGGGGAAATACGAAGAATATGCTCGCCTTATGGAGGGAGTGGGGAATTGACTCGATTCTAAGGCAGGCATGGAAATCAGGAATCATTCTTGCCGGATTAAGTGCTGGATCGATCTGCTGGTTCGAAGAAGGAACCACCGATTCATACGGAGATGGACTTGAGACCATCAAGGGATTGGGTTTGATAGAAGGCAGTCACTCCCCTCATTATGATGGAGAAGAAAATCGTCGTCCCCTGTATCATTCTTATATTGAGAGTGGGGAATTGAAGGACGGCTTTGCTGCTGATGATGGAGCAGCTTTGCATTTTATTGAAGGAGAACTTTCCAAAGCGGTGAGTTCAAGACCACATGCATCGGCTTACCGGGTAGAAAAAAAAGATGGTGTGATTCAAGAGTACAAAATCCCTACAAACTATTTGGCTAATCCCAAGTAGTTTTCAATCATCCTGCATACTTCGACCTTCCTTCACATAGGGATAGTGATGAGTCTTTTTCCAGGGAGGAGAATCATCATGAATGAGGATAAACGCAACATGTCAGGGGATTTTGTAAAGAACACTTCGAAGCAGGCAAGTGAACTCCTGAACAAAACCGCAGATACAGCAAACGGAATCATAAAGAGTGTGAGCGGTGAAGGCGGATTGGTGGGGAAAGTATCGGATACATCAGCAGACTTTGTGAAAAACGTAAGCAACACTGGAAATAAAATGGTCGGGAAAACCGTTGATACAGCAAGTAAAGCCGTGAAGGGGGCGTCCGATAAACTATTTAAAAAGAAATGACGTGATGAGAGAAGCAACCTCCTAGGGGATTGCTTCTTTTTATTTGCGTTGTGGTGGTGGAATGTCAGGACTCATTTGCTCCTGATTATATTTAAAAATATGTAAGAACGGAATAACCTTCTACAATAAAACAACCGGGCCATGGCCCGGTTGTCTCTAGTGTTCACTCCTGTATGGAAGATCTTCTCAGCTTAATGAACTTCACTAAATTCAATACAATCGTTTTCGATACGGCGTAGGTGGGTACGGCTAGGATCATGCCGAGTATTCCGGCTAAGTTACCTGCAACAAGTAATAATATGATGATCGTCGCAGGATGGGTATCCAATCGTTTGCCCAAAATAAGGGGTGAAAGTAAATTCCCTTCAATTTGCTGCGCAATCGTGACCACCACTGCGACAAGTATCGCCTTTGTCGGTGAGTCAAACAACGCGATGATAATGGCTGGTGCTGCGCCGATGAACGGACCGATGAATGGGATGATGTTTGTGACGGCTCCGATCAGTGCCATCACGAGTGCATAAGGCAACCCGATGATTAAATAACCGATAAAGGTCAAAGTCCCTACAAACGAAGCGACGGTCAATTGACCCTGTATGTATGCAGCAAGTGTTTCACTCGTATCTTTTAACGTGTTGATTCCTTCCTCACGGTAAGCAGGGGGCAAAAATTTTGAAATAGCCTTAGGAAACTTATGACCGTCCTTGAACATAAAGAACAGTAGAAAAGGCACGGTTACAATGAGTATGGTAATGCTCGTCAAAACACTCAATAATCCCTTTAAAGCTGTTGTAATATTATCAGGCAATGTATTGGCGAAATCCACCAACTGATTCTCGATATCTTTCAATGATACATAATCCTGATTCATCATCCACTTAAACTGGTCTGTTTCAGACAGATATTCAATGAAGTTCCTCGTTTGCGTTGCATATTCAGGCAGGGCATTGAATAGAGCTGTGACCTGACGGGTAATGACAGGTGCAATATTTCCAATGATCAACACCAACGCCCCGATGATCGCAGCATAAAGTACGATGATTGCAATCGTTCTCGGCAGCCTTGCTTTAACGAGAAGATTGACTAATGGATTCAGTAGAAAATAAAGAAACCCGGAAATGATGATCGGAAAAAATAAAGTAGATGCAAAAACGACAATCGGTTCAAACAAAAAGGAGATCTTCGTTGAAACATAGATAATCGTAAGAATGATAAGTATTTGTAAGCTCCACGAATACATTTTTTTCTTGGTCAACCTGTTCACCTCTGCCTCTCGACTAGTTTATCTGATTAAGTATATCAAAAAATCAAAAGGAACCCCTACTAATATCTAAGTTGATGAAGAATTATTTTAAGCATGAGTATGAAGGCTATATGGAAACGACGATAATACAGCAGGTGAAAATGCATAAGGGCAGCATCTTTGGGAAGCATAGTAAGAAATGATTCTGACTGAAGGTGCAAATATGAGTTCCTTTTACAAAAAGAATATAAGAAAACCGAAGCAGCTCCTTTCAGAAAAAGAAGAAGTGACGATGGAAACCCATACATTGGAGGAGAAGGTGTCCTATTTTCAGAAAGGTCTATTTCACACGGATGATTTGAAAATAAGAGATTTAACCTTTAATGAAAAAAGAATGATCATCCTATTTATAGATTCTGTCATTGATAATAGGAGTTTACAGACATATATCATCAAGCCCCTCCTAGAGAAAGAGGGTGGCACAGTTAAAGATTCAGTAAGTAGTAATAGTGTGAATGAAACACTTCATTTAGAAGAGGCGCTGAGTTCGATGGTTGATGGGCACTGTGTCATCTTACAGGAAGATAGTGAATGGATTACTTTTATAAGTATGCCAAAGTTCGTCTCTAATCGGTACGAGCCCGTTAATGAGAAGGTGATTAGGGGATCCCACCAGGGATTCAGTGAAAATATTTCGGAAAATATCCATCTCATTCGTGAAAGGATCTCCAGCCCAAAGTTGACCGTGAAATATTCGAGTGTAGGGGAGACGACAAGAACGAAGTACTCTCTTGTCTATATATCCGATCTGACAAATATGGAAATAGTGAATACCATAGAGGACCGGATCAGCTATATTGACAGCGATTCGATACAATCACCAGGGTATTTTGAAGAGTTTCTCGAAGATAATTCATTTTCCCCATTCCCACAGTTTTTGAACACCGAACGCCCGGACCGTGTAGTGGGAAACCTGATGGAGGGGAGAGTGGCCATGGTAATGGAAGGGAGTCCGACGGTGCTCATTTTTCCTGTGAACTTTTTCAGCTTTTTTCAAACATCGGAGGATTATAATAATCGCGCATTTATTGGGTCCTTTATTCGTTTCATCAGGCTGATCAGTTTCATTGCCACCCTATGCTTACCAGCTTTTTATATAGCGGTGATTTCCTATAATTATGAAATCATCCCAGTTGAAATCATCTTTTCGATTAAAAGCTCACTTGAATATGTGCCCTTTCCACCATTGATTGAGGCGGCGATCATGCAGCTTACCCTGGAATTGCTGCGTGAAGCAGCGATACGGCTTCCCAATCCGATTGCCCAAACCATCGGGGTTGTAGGTGGTCTGGTCATTGGGACCGCAGTTGTAGAAGCCAATCTGGTTTCCAATACGATGGTTATTGTCGTAGCCATCACAGCGATTTCTTCTTTTGTCATACCTTCCAATGAGCTAAGCACAACTGTGAGGATTCTGGGATTCCCGCTTATGATCGCAGCGGCTTTATTCGGTGTCCTTGGAATTGTCATCGGTCTGATGCTGCTCTTAATCCACATGTCCAATCTGAAGTCGATGGGTCATCATTATTTATACCCAATAGCTCCATTTGATGTTAAAGGGCTGAAAGATACGTTTATCCGGCTTCCGGTATGGGTGATGAAAAAGCGGCCGAAGGATTTACAAACATTATACAGATGGAAAACGTCGGATTCCCGGAGATGGAAAAAAAATGAAGATTCAGACTAACCTTACTTCCATCCAACTAATATTCTTCATTATTCAAACTCAAATCGGGGTAGGGGTTCTCGGGCTTCCATTCAGCGTATTTTCTGTTTCGAAGGCAGATGCATGGCTATCTGTTTTGCTTGCCGGTTTCATTGTTCAGATCCTTATCGTTCTTTTCTGGATATTGGGGAGGAGATTTCCAAAGAAGTCTCTCTTTCAGTATTCCAAGCTACTTTTGGGGAAAGTGGCGGGATCGACTGTGAATATTACTTTTATTATATATGGGGTGCTGGTAACGGCATTAATATTGATGTACGCGACCGCCATCATAAAGACTTGGGTGCTTCCCCTTACGCCAAAATGGATTGTCATGTTTCTATTGATATTCACTGGAATCTATTTGGGGAAGGAAAAGGTTGCTGCGATCAGCGATGTATATGTAGTGGTATCGAGTCTGATTTTTTTTCTTCTTCTGATTTCTGTAGTGGTGCTGGTCACTTATCCCATTGAATGGAGATACTTATTACCTATCGGGCAGGCCGGAGGTATTCAGATATTAAAGGGCGCAAAAGAAGCATACTTTTCCATGCTGGGGTTTGAATTGCTGCTCTTTCTGTTCCCATATTTTCAACACAATGGTGAACGTTCTGTCCTATATTCAGCATCGATTGCAAACCTGTTTGTGACACTGACGTATACTTTCCTCACTATCGTCAGCCTTATTACCTTCAGTCCTGAAGAAATCGTCATCGTTCCCCAACCGGTTCTGTATTTTGTGAAATCCCTTTATTTGCAGATTGTTGAGAGGATTGATTTGGTATTCATGTCTTTATGGGTCGTCAATGTCATCACCTCCCTGACAAGTTATCTTTTTTTATCTACAGAAGGGAGCATACAAACGTTCAGGTGGTTTAAACGTAAACGCTACATTTATACTGTGTTATTTGCAATGATTGCTTATGTCATTGCTTTAATACCAAGCAAAGAGGGAGAAATGGAAATCTATAATAAAATGGTGATCAATCTTTCGTATCTCTATATTTTGGTGATACCTGTTTTATTATTAAGCGTGTCATATCTTTTCAAGAAAGTAGAAAGAGGGGAAGACGCATGAAAAAACAATGGATCATTATCAGTATTCTTCTTATTGTTCTCCCTTTCTTAACTGGTTGTTGGGATCAGAGACTGCTTAAAAATGGAAGGCTTGTTTTTTCATCTTCTTTTGATCTCCTGGATGATGAAACCATCAGAGCCACTGCCATCATCCGGGATTTCAAGAATGGAACTCCCATGAATACAATAGTCCAAGGCGAAGGAAAGACGATTCGTGAAACCCGAATGGTCATGGACAGAAAGATTTCCGGGTCATTTGAGCCGTCGAAAAACCGCATCTTTTTATTAGGAGAAGAACTGGCCAAAAAGGATATTTATAAGTTTTTGGATATTTTTTATCGTGATCCAAACAGTTCGATTTCTGCTAAACTTGCTGTCGTAGAGGGGAATGGAGAAGAGATCCTCTCCAAATTGAGTGAAAAGAACGTGCTCATATCTGAGTTTATGATTGAATTACTAACGAGTGCCGAATCCGCGACGGGCGTTCCGAAACAGAATCTACAAACAGTATGCACACTTATGTTCGATGAAGGAAAAGACTTTGCCCTGCCTCTTTTAAAACTGAAGGATGGCGAGGTCATTTTGGACGGTACCGGTATTTTCCATAAGAATTCATTATCCGGTGTTTTAACGTTTAAGGAATCATCATTATTTCTGATCATGAATAACCAAAAGGCCAAGCTTGCCCGTTTTGTGTCCAAAATAGAGAATGATAAACGTTTGAACGTGGATAATTATATTACGTATAATGTGACAGAATCCAAGTCAAAGCTCAAAATCATTTCAGATGCACCGGATAATATACAGGTTGGGATAAACGTAGACATGGAAGTATCCATCGTCGAATTCCCCCAGGATAAATTAACCGATAAGAAAAAATTAAAGAAGCTCAATGATGAGATTTCAAAGAAATTAACAGAAGATGCAGAAGAGATGATAGAGAAGATTCAACTGGCAAACTCAGATTTATTCGGGATCGGAAGGGAGCTGATGGCGTTCCATCCCAAAACGTGGGAAAAAGTAAATTGGGATAAAGCTTATCCTGAGATCACGATCGTTCCAACAATCAAAGTCGATATTATAGGCCACGGGATCATAAACTAAAGGGCCAGCACCATGAATGAAGTACTGGACCAAGGTTCATGTTCAAGAGACAATCTTTAAGCCGATGATGCTGCCAACAATACAGCAGATGAAAAACAGCCTTTTCACATCTTTTGTTTCATTGAAAAACATCATCCCCGTGAGTACAGCACCAGCAGAACCGATACCGGTCCAAATTCCATAGCCTGTGCTTACGGGAATATCAAGAAGGGATAGTGACAACAAATAAAAACTCATGGCTCCTGCTGTAAAACTGATCAAGGAAGGGAGGAGCTTTTTATATCCTTCTGATAGCTTCATGAACGTCACCATGATCACTTCGGAGAATCCTGCAAAGATGAGAAACACCCATGCCATCAGTAGCCACCCCCCGTATCTGTTTCTTCTTTATCACTCATCTTTAGTCCAATGACTCCGAAGATGAGTAAAGAGATGAAGGCAATCTTCAATATGCTTATCCCATCATTCAAGAACAACATCCCAACCACAGCCGTGCCTGCTGCGCCGATACCGGTGAAGACTGCGTATGCTGTCCCGATTGGCAGGAGTCTCATTGACTGAGAAAAAAAGTAAAAACTCACTAATATGAGAAAAGCCGTAATGATACTCGGCACCGGTTTTGTAAACCCTTCTGAAAGGGATAATCCCGTTGCCCAGCCAATTTCAAGAATTCCCCCAATAATCACATATAGCCAGCCCATGATGCTACTCTCCTTTTTGGCTTGATATCCCAAGTGCATAAACTTTCCAAGCCGATTCGATTCGTTTTTGAAATATTTTTTCTGTGTAATAATGATGCTCCAGAAAGACACCGTCAACGAGACATAGAAACGATGCCACAAATTCATCCTCGGTGACCTCTTGAAACAATTCCTTTGTAAACCCTTCTTTATAAACAGAAACTAAAATAGAGGTGGTCACCTTTTCAAAATATATAAATTGTTCCTGTATAAAATCCTTAAACTGTTCAGGAGGAAAGAAGGTCACCCTTTTCCACAGTAAGGCTTCCTTCGTTGTCATCAATCGTTGACAAAACAAATCGAAAAGTACCCTGATATTCTTGAGGGGCTCTTGTTGATTCATGTTTTCCTCCGTTTTTCTATACGCTGTCACTTCCGATTCAATCAAGTCCTTTAGTACTTCGATAAAAAGATCCTCTTTACTATGGAAATGATTATAAATAGAAGGTTTTTTAATTCCAACCTCTTTTGCGATTTCTGCCAAGGAAGTATCTTCATAGCCCTTCTGTCCAAACAAATCGAGAGCCACATTCTTTATCAACACTTTATTATCACTCACGAAGATCCCTCTCCTCTAAACTAACTAACGGTCGTTAGTTTGATTATAAAACCCTTTTTAAAAAAATGCAAGAAACGCAAGTCGTCACTCTTAAAGAATACACTCGAATGATTACCCTATCCCATACATATAATCTTTTGTTGATTTGAAATGATGGGAAAGGGGATTCGCATGAGAGTCTTAAGGCTGAAAATAGGCATTCTGGGTTTATTGGTTTTAACACTGGTGTGTTTAGTGATTTTGAAAATAGTGGTGAGTACGAAAGGTGACTGGGTAGTAATCGAAGAGAAGTATTTTCCCGCAAAGAAAGGACACGGTCCGTTAGGAATCAAGTCGGGGGAAAAACTGGATACCCCTCAAAGTGGTTCTACATGTGCCATGAAATTTGATAATGGTCATATCTTTTCAGTGGATTGCGATGAATACCTTGATTACAACATCGGGGACAAGGTCAGAATAGTCTCGATTGATAATAATGAGGTAAAACTAAGAAGGAAGTAATTGTGTTAGGATAATACCATAGTACTGAATACATTTATGATGGGATGATCACGCATATGTCGAAAAAGGACCTTGTTCAATATTTTATCGTTAATAAAGATTTATCAATGTCGAAAGGAAAGACCGCAGCACAAGTGGCACATGCCGCCACCTTGAGTACTTTGACGATGATGTCAAAGGATTCTCCTTTCCAAAGCAGGCAGTCTGATTTTATCGAATGGGTGCAGACGGGCATGAAAAAAGTGGTTTTAAAGGGGAAAACGGGTGAACTGGAGAAGTTAGAGAAGAAAGGTTATTTCAGCATCCATGATAGTGGGTTAACTGAAATAAAAGAGGGGTCCTTGACGGTGACCGCACTTCCACCGATGGGAAAAAGTGATGCGAAGGAAATTGTCGGTCATTTGTCTCTATTAAAAGATTAAATTAACTGAGGGAGGAATGTGCATTGTTTTCCAAAATCGACACGGTACATATCCAAGTGAATGATTTAAAGAAAGCTCAACACTGGTATGAAGAGGTATTGGAGTTGGAGCAGATCTTTGATTCAGGAAAATATCTGGTATTTAAAATCGGGGTAGGGGAATCGACTCTAACGATTCAAGAAGGAAAGGTCCGTCCCTCATCAATCACACCCATTTTTTTTTCCGATGCCCTGGAAGAAACGAGGTTGAAGCTTTTGGAGAAGGATGTGGAGGTCGGGGAAATTGAAGTAGATGAAGATGTGACCTATTTTAAATTTCGTGACTTGGATGGAAATGGTTTTGAAGTATGTCAATACATACCGTTATAAAAAAATCCATTAGCGCATAAAAGCTGATCAGATGAGGTTCTGATCAGCTTTTCTATATAGATAAGCGCTTATTTTAATGTATCTAGATACGCATAATATGCGGCTAGTTTTTCATTGTTGTTTGCAGCTTTACCGTTTCCCTTTAATGATTTACCTATTGCAAAGAATTCTTTATGAACATGTAAGACATGAACGGTAACAGCTGGTCGTCCTCTATGCCTGAAATCCTTAGGTACGTGAAGCATGGAAAATCGTTTCATCATTATGCCTCCTTTAAGGAGAGAGCCATTCTACCCATCTATTACTATTTAAGTAGAATCTATGGTTTTATAACGATAACATAAAATATTATTTGACTCAACTTTCTGATTTTTGAATACGATTAACGACCTGATATATTTGAAAGTACCCCCATGAAAACATGGTTGGATTCGTAGTTTATAGTGAAGATGATGGATCATCTTTCTGCACATTCTAATATTAACAACTTTGGGAGGTATTTATAAGTATGAATATAGACGAAGTACTAGAAGATACCGTAGAACTTGGCCAAGAAGATATCAATCGCCCCATCTATCGCGTCGACATCGATAAACTACTAGAATTAACAAGTGATATATAAGACGAGTTCCATATAGAGCATGGAAAAGGCAGGCCCTAAAGAAGGGTCTGCCTTTTTCATGCTTCAAATTGAATTTGCACGCTGTTTAGTCGTGTCTTTTATGTTTATTAAGTAATTCCTTCATCATATTGATGATGGTTGCTCTCTCACTCTTATCGAATGTGCGGGTCCATCCGGATAGAAGTGTTTCTTCTTCTGTCGACAAGTCTCGTTGCAATCCATCTACGAAAATTTCTTTGATTTCATCTGTCCCATATTTGGGGTTAATCGTTTCATTTCTCATCGATATACCTCCTTGCTTCTTCTTCCTTATTTTCCCCAAGTCACATAATTCAAACATCTTAGTGCTTTCTAGTGTTATGTGAAGAAGGGATTAAGGGAAGAATGATGAAAAAAGTAAAGGAGATTCTTATGTCGCTTCCTTTCTTTATTACCGTTTTGGTCATATTGATATACATTGCTCTTTTTATGAAGAAAAAACTTTCATTTACTGCTAACTTTATTCAATTTATTGTGTTATCCATTATTTCCACTAATTATATTACCATCATGACGAATAACCTGGAGTGGATGAAAGCTTCCGAGGACGTCACTCAGTTCATCAGTCTCCTCATAAACCGGGAATGTATTTTACCTTTGGTGGGTGTGATCATGGTGAATGGGTACATGAATTATAAAAGGAGAAGCGAAAAAATCCTTTGTTATGTAAGTCTTTTGGTTTTTATTAGTATATTGGACGTCCTTCACGTGTATTTTCATTCTCTTTCCTATCCAGACTGGAGCTTACTCAATACAGTTATCGTCAATGGGTTGTATTTACTATTATGTATATGGATGGGGATGGGACTATATTATTTCCAGAAGAAGGAGGAAGGAAGGCATGGACAGGATATATGAGAGATCCTTCGATTTAAATGAATGGTTCATCATCATTAGTCTGATCGGTCTTCTTTTGCTGATATGGGCCACTCCAAAAATTTTCTCCTTTCTTGAAGGGTTGAGTTATTTCGTTTACGGAATAGGGGTGGGCATGTTCTATGATCATACCATCAGTATCCCGCCATGGGACTTTTATGATGTAAACGATAGTTCTGCCTATCAGGGGATAGATTTTATCAGTTACATCATGTATGGACCATATAGTTATTTCTTTATTTATATCTATCGTAAAATTAGAATTAAAGGGATCATGAACCTTGCGTACATCTTGATCTGGACCGCATTCTCCCTTTTAATGGAGTGGTTTACAGTAAAGATCGGAATCTTCCACTTCGACAAGGGATATAAGATGTATTGGTCCATCCCTATCTATATGGCAGTTCAAAGTATTCAACTTCTAGTACATCATCAAATAAAAAAAGACTTCCGATAGCTATTTAAATAGAAACCGGAAACCCACTGTTAGCAGGGTTTCCGGTTTTTTTAGACTGAGAGTACCACTTCGTATTGAGTGAAGCCGATATCTTCCAGAGCTTTTTTTAGACTTGCACTTGTTTTCAGATCCTCAAAGGTAATACCGAGATTACCCAGTGTATGAGCAACTTCAGGGCGGATACCGGTTAAGACGGATTGAACACCCATCATTTTTAGTGCATTGATGATTTGATAAATATTATGGGATACCATCGTGTCCATGATGGCAACACCGGAAATATCTATAAATAGATAGTCTAATTGCAGATCAGAGCTTTTTTTCAACGCAGTTTCCATGATGGCACTTGCTCTGTGGGTATCAACTTCCCCGATAAGTGGAAGTATGGCAATCTTCTCTGCAATGGGTACAACCGGTGCCGAGAGCTCATCCATGGCAGTATGGATGAGGTCAATCTGATCTTTTTGTTGAGTGCGGAATACTTCATTTAACAAATACGCAATTTCATCAAGAATGGGATTGATTTCTTTATTTACTTGAAGCATAAGGGAGGCTGGAATTTGATTGTCATCCAATTGTTCAGTGAATATATCCCAAATGGCAGTACGGAAACCTGATAGGGTTATTAGGGATTCATTGAGAGGCAATCCATATTCAAGAGCCACTTTCCCCACTTTATCAGTCCATTCCTTTATTCTTCGGGATGATTCTACTTTGTCTTCGTACAAAGATTGTCCGAGCAGTTCGATTAATTGCATGCGCCATTCGGTGACTTGTTCCATCTTTAATCCCGCTAACGTAAGCTGCTCAGAAAATTTTTGTTCATGGTAGCGAATGACACCTTGAGCGATTTCGGATTTATTGGAAACTATTTGTTTACCCAAATATAATAATTCGTCTCTCATTTTCTTCAGCCAACTCCTTATACTGCATGTTTATTTATTCTATTACGAGATAATCCCTATTAATGGTAATATAGTATATCATAGAATCTAGTAAAATTATACTTTTCTTTAAGGAGTACATGCCGTTCAGGCACGTGAGGAGAAATGATTATTCTTTATCCTTTTTTAATTGTATTATATAAGGAAAAGGTAATTCGACTATAGCGAGGGGTGATTTACTTGCGGATCATTTTGTTTGATGGCATATGCAATTTTTGCAATACCAGTGTACGGTTTATCATTAATCGTGATACAAGAGGGGAATTTCGATTTACCTCGTTACAAAGTGAGACCGGTCAGAAATTATTAGAGAAGCACAATATTCCGGAAAAGACGGACAGCTTCGTATTGGTTGATGGAGACCATGTTTCCATTGAATCAACAGCAGCCTTGAAAGTATGTACTAAACTGAAATGGCCATGGAAGATTTTCGGTCTGTTTCTTGTCATTCCGAGGCCTTTAAGAGACAGCATATACAGGATTATTGCACGGAATAGATACAAATGGTTTGGGAAACGGGAATCATGCATGATTCCTTCAAAGGAGATCCGGGAACGGTTCATAGAATAAGCACAATTGCACTGAAAAATGAAATGTGGAAAGAAGCAGACCAAATAAAAAGACCCTGAACAAGTGACAGGGTCTATTTTCTGATCAAATAATATTAATTCTTACTCACTTTGAATCGCTTTAACGGACACTTTTCTTCCTGAACGGGGTCCATCGAATTCACAAAGGTATATACCCTGCCATGTCCCCAATAAGAGTTCACCATTTGACACAATGACCGTTTGAGAATGGCCGACGGTACTGGTTTTCAAATGTGCAGCCGTATTTCCTTCTCCATGTAGATCTGATGTGTGGTGCCATGGGTACAGTTCGTCCAATCGGCGAATGAAGTCGGTTTTCACATCGGGATCGGCATTCTCGTTTACCGTGATCCCCGCTGTTGTGTGTAGGGACTGCACCACCACAAGACCTTCTGTCATCCCTGACCGATTAATGATATCTTGTACGTAACGGGTAATGTCGATCATTTCATCACGTTTCTTGGTATCAATGGTTAATGTTTTTATCATAATTAAACCCTTCCCTTATTAGACCTATTCGTTTACATTCCACAAAGCGTCCAGGTTAAAACCTGTTTTCCTTAAGGGAGACACGGCCGATGACGTTGGCAGACAGTCCAAGTATGAAGGAGGGGAAAGGAAAAACGAGTGTACTAAGTGGAGGGGTGTTATGAATTGATTGAAATGAAGGGAAGATATGGATCGCTCTTTTCATCATGATGCTCCTTTACTGGCAAGGTGATTCCTGATTTTCAATGAGTGTATACGATGTGCGTTCGAATGATGCCCTGAAACACTTTCCTTCTTTTGTTTTATAGAGAGCCTTATAGATTTTTTCTCGGCTCTTTGTGGTATGGGTCTGAATAATACCCACTACGGTCGAACCCGGTGCCACCGTACGAATGGAGGATTGAATACTGTTGTGCAAAATGCTCCGCTTGTATACGTATACCACAATGACAAAAGCTATAAGAAAGATGAAAAACCACCTTAACCCCTTTAATAGAAATGTCTTGTTCACGGTTCAGCCCCATCTCCCTTATAGCTTTATTTTACTTTTTCCCGATGTTTCCCTAACTTAACTTTTCAAATAGACGCTGGGCCAGGGATAGTGCCGCTTCATTATCTCCATGAAGACAAATCGTGTCTGCCTGGATGGATACGGTCTTCCCATCAATCGAAATCACTTCTTGTTTTTCAACCATTCGAAGAACCTGTTTTTCCACTTCGTCCCCGTCATGAAGTACAGCATGGGGAAGAGAGCGTGGAGTTAATGTTCCATCGGATTGATAGGCACGATCGGCGAATACTTCATGTGCTACATGCAAGCCGACTTCCTCACCAGCCCTAGTCAGTTCACTTTGTGACAGGCCGAATAGAGTGAGGGTGGGGTCAAGGTCATAAACGGCTTCAGCAATCGCTTTAGCCAATGTGAAATCCTTTGCCGCCATATTGTATAAAGCTCCATGTGGTTTTACATGTGATAGTTCCCCGCCTTGCGCTTTAATAAAAGCATATAATGCTCCTATCTGGTATTGAATGAGGGCATACGTCTCTTCAGGAGAGATGTGCATCATTCTTCTTCCAAATCCCTGGATGTCCGGCAGCCCTGGATGCGCACCCATTTTCACTTCATGCTTCAATGCGTTTGAAACAGTTTGTTTCATCACAAGTGGGTCCCCCGCATGAAAACCGCAAGCGATATTGACGGATGTAACATAGTTCATCATTTCTTCATCTTTTCCTATCGTATATGCACCAAAACTTTCCCCTAAATCACAATTTAAATCAATTTTCATTTTTTCATCCTTTCGAGCATGAGAATGTATTGCAACATTCTGAATTCTTATTCATCATATCATAAAAGCCTGTCCTTTTGTTTGTTTTGAAGATAGACACCTGTTAAGGCTTGTATTTTCTCATCAAATTTTAATCTTGTTTTAATTGTGTTCACTTTTTCAGCCGTTACAATGAATCTTGCTTATGAATAAGGATTTATCACTCCCTAAACAGAATGAAAGTGGGGTAGCTTTCTATTCTGTTTAAATCTTTATTATGTAAGACCCATTCTAATTTCTTTCCTTTGAAGACAAAAGCCTTGCTGAAGCTTTTGTCTTCTTTTTTTATTTATTTTTATAGATTCAAAAAAATAGACAGGGAAGATGTTCTCCGCCTGTCAGTGGTTTTGTTGCCCGTTATTGGGAATGAGTTTCATTTTATGAAGCCATTCTTTTATTTTTCCTGCACTTTTTTTCCTCTCAGGCTGGCCGCCCTCCATAATCCTTGTTCTTAAAAGGTGATAAACCAATTCTTCTGACAGGACGATGAGGATAAAGAACGAAACAATCACGACGATCCAAGTCATACATTTCCCTCCCTTTTCCTTCTCAACTATATTTATGGATATATCTACCACATTATGTAGAGAATGAAACATGATAAGGAATAACAAACAGATTCGCGCAGAAGATTATAATGTGATTATGTTAAGTGGTTTATCTCTTAATAAAAACTCACCTTTTTCTCATTTTATTTTAATGATGCAGGAGGAGAATGAGTGTAGTGATAAAAGGGAGGTTAGAACCATGTGGATTCGAATTATTCCTATTTTATTTTTCAGCTTTACAGCAATAACATTAATGACGTATCAAGGCATTGAAATATTCCATGCCCTAAACGATTTTATTTTCAATAAAAGTAAATTAAAATAAAGGGTATTAAGATTTAGAGCAGGTGATTGTGTGAAAAGAATCTTGGTCATTGAAGATGAAAAAAATCTATCCCGATTCATTGAATTGGAACTGAAATACGAAGGATACGAAGTCGGCCTTGCATACGACGGGAGAGATGGTCTGGATCAAGCCCTGAACGAAGAATGGGATATCATCCTCCTTGACCTGATGCTCCCCGGATTAAATGGATTGGAAGTGTGCAGAAGGATCAGGCAGGTAAAAGCCATCCCGATCCTGATGATTACTGCTAGGGACAGCGTTATGGACCGGGTATCGGGGCTTGACAGCGGGGCGGATGATTATATCGTCAAACCCTTTGCAATTGAAGAGTTGCTAGCAAGGCTTAGGGCTGTGTTCAGGCGCGCCATAAAAGAGGAAGTCACACAACAGACCACGTTTCATTACCGGGATATTATCGTATACAAGGAATCCAGGCAGGTTTTTAAGCTTGAAGATGAAATTGACGTGACCAAACGGGAGTATGACCTTTTACTTGCTTTTTTAGAAAACAAAAATATTGTGTTGACCCGGGAAGTCCTCCTCAATAAAGTATGGGGATACGATACTGAAGTAGAAACGAATGTTGTGGATGTCTACGTAAGGTACTTAAGGAATAAAATAGATTCTAAAGACGAAGAGAGTTATATCCAGACCGTACGTGGAACCGGCTATGTGATGAGGACATGAATACATTCATCAATCGTCTCAAGCCTTCTTCCCTTAAGGTGAAGTGGGCATTTGCAGCCGGGTCAGCAATATTCCTTGCCTTTTTTTTATTCAGTTTTTTTCAATATCATGCCATTAATAAATGGATGCTTGATGAAGAAGAAAGTAACTTTGGCCGGGTCTTGGATGAAATTACTGTTTTCTTTAAACAGAGAGGGAACGATATCGAGCTCCAGGACATTTATGATAGCCGGGACCTAATGAAACAAATAGCCGAAAAAGACCAGACGATACGGATATTGGATCGTCAAGGGGAACAAGTATTGGAAATAAGGGGAGAAAATGAGTCTGCCTTCTATGTACCATTTCAACCTGTCAGAAATAAGTCCGTGGAACTTATAGAATCTGAAGGAAAGAAAATGCTCATTGGGCGTTCTCCCATCAAATCAACCCGATTTAATGGATATGTGGAAATCATACAGCCATTGAACCGTTATGAAAACATCATGAAAAATCTTTTCTGGATGATGACCATCACAGGTATATTGGCCCTTTTGATCAGTGCTGTCGTTGGTTATTCCATGGCGAAAAGCTTTGTCCGCCCATTGAATAAACTTTCTGAAACAATGAGATCCATCGAAAGAAAAGGATTTCACGAAAGAGTAGAGATTGTAAAGGCACATGATGAAATCAGTGACTTATCTCAGATTTTCAATAAAATGATGAGTCAGATCGAAAAATCGTTTCAACAGCAGCAGCAATTTGTGGAAGATGCTTCACATGAATTGAGAACCCCCATCCAGGTACTTGAAGGGCATCTTGCATTATTGAATCGTTGGGGAAAAAAGGATCCAACCATATTGGAGGAATCGTTACAAGTATCATTAGACGAACTTGAGAGAGTAAAGCGGCTCGTAGGTGAATTGCTGGAGCTTTCCAGAGCGGATAGGGAAAAATTCGATTTGGAAAACGCCAGGGCAAATGTACAGAAAGTAGTGGATAAGGTGATGAGGGACTTTAGGTTTCTTCATCAGGAATACACTTTTTCTTGTTATGATGATCTACACCGCGAAGCAGTGGTAACCATTATGCCGAGGCATCTGGAGCAAATCATGATCATCCTGTTGGATAATGCCGTGAAGTATTCTGATGAGCATTCCACTATAGAAGTGAAGCTGATGGACTCTCAGGAAGATGTCATCATAGAAGTCAGGGATGAGGGGATTGGTATTCCTGAAGAAGATCTTCCGAAAGTATTTGATCGCTTTTATCGTGTGGACAAAGCAAGAAGCCGCGAGAAAGGTGGATATGGACTGGGGTTGGCCATCGCATCGAAGCTGGTCCAAAACTATGACGGTGACATTACAGCCATCGGAAATCATCCTTATGGGACCATCATTCGACTATCCCTTAAACAAAAGCATTGAGTTTACAGACGTCTCAATATTTTTCTGAGACGTCTATTTCTGTGTACTGCATGTCAATGCTTTTAGGGATTTTCAGTTCCAGAATTCCTTCTTTATATTGAGCTACAGCACCTTTTTTCTTAACAAGACAAGGGAGGGTGATCACTTGTCTTTCATCACAGCCGGGTATGTTCTCTATGATTGCTTGATTTGACGTGTGAAAAATCTTCAGATGTTTCATCCATTCCTCATTCGGTACTTGGAAACGGATATAGATATCTTCAAGGGTCTCGAACACATTGGTAGGAATGGCGGAAGTGGATCTGGCTTCTTCCTCTCGTTTCGTTTGCTGCGCCTGATTGCCCATCGGATTCATAAAGGATTGTGCCCCATTCATCATATCATTGGGATTCATCATGCTGTCCCATCCGCCAGGAAACATTTTCTTCATCATTCCTTGAATATAGTTATCCATTTCTTTGGGGTTCATTTGATTCATTTGATCTTTCATGTTTTTATTGAAAGGGAATAAACTCCATGGGAACATGTGAACCACCTCACTTTAAACATAGTAAATAACCCTTATGTTTCCTTCTGGTTCTATCCTATGCATTGGGTGGGCGATGAGTTCATTTTTGGAGATGCAAGAGGATGTTGCGACCCAAAAATCTTTGTCTATGACTCTGTAAACCTAGTACAAAACAAAAAAACGTAGAAAATAACAAAAAATATTTGGTTTTTTTAGGTAACAGTAGTAAGATGGTTTATGAAAAAAGTACCCTAACACAGGGATACAAGAAGGTGAAAGAGAAAGCGCTTAATAAAATATTATTTCAGAATAGTCGTTATACAAAAAGGTTTTCATGTAATTTCTTATGGGAATATAAGTAATATTCACATAAGAAGTACGGAAAACAAAATTTTAAGAAATTTGTTATAAAGACTTTATCTTACTACTGCACAGTGATAAAATGTCCTTGTAAGCGTTTTTATGTTTTAAAAATTACTATTCTTGCATAATGAATACCGTTGATTGAATTGTAAGAATACATGATACMCAAATTATACTAACTGGCAAAATAGTTGGAGGTTTTTCACAATGAAAAAGCAATCTGCAAAAGGGGAACCGTGGCAATCGTTTTACGGACCAAACCTTGGTTATGTAATGGAGGTTTATGAACAATTCCTTGAAGATCCATCAGAAGTAGATCCTGAACTAAAGGAATTATTCGAACAATGGGGGCCTCCCACCGTTGAAGACGTTAAGGTGATCGCGAGCGCCCAGCACGGTGATTCATCGTTTACACTACCCGAACAGCCTACCGCCTTGAGCAAAATGGTGGCTGCGGTTAAATTAGCAGATAATATTCGTACATATGGCCATTTAGCTGCGGATATTAATCCCCTGAATGACCGGAATAAGGATACGAGAAGAATTGAACTTTCCGAGTTTAATCTAACAGAAGAAGATTTAAAGCAAATACCTGTTGATTTCTTATGTCCGAATGCTCCTTCCCATATAAAAGACGGGCTTCAGGCCATTCAGCACTTAAGAGAGGTATACACAAATAAGCTAGCATTCGAATATGCTCATGTTCATGAGCTTGAAGAGAAAAATTGGTTAAGGGAAAAGATAGAATCGGAATCTTATTTCACTCCACTTTCTAAAGAGAAGAAAATCGCGTTATTAAAGCGTCTTGCCCAAGTGGACGGATTTGAAAAATATGTTCATCGTACCTTTGTTGGCCAAAAGCGCTTCTCAATCGAAGGATTGGACACGATGGTTCCATTACTGGACGAGATGGTTCGTTATTCAGTTGAATCAGGTGCTAAAACCGTCAATATCGGAATGGCTCATCGAGGACGTCTGAATGTTCTCGCACATGTCATCGGGAAACCATACGAAATGATTTTTGCAGAATTCCAACACGCTCCGAGTAAGGACTTAATTCCTTCTGAGGGATCAATCGGCATCACGTTTGGTTGGACGGGAGACGTTAAGTACCATTTGGGTGCAGACCGTGAAATTTCTCCACAGCAGTCACCGACAGCCCGTGCACGGGTAACGCTTGCCAACAACCCGAGTCACTTGGAAGTTGTCAGCCCAATCGTTGCAGGATACACACGTGCAGCCCAGGAAGTCCGGGAAGATAAAGGCTACCCTGAGCAATCTCCTGAAGCTTCATATGCCGTGATGATCCATGGGGATGCTGCCTTCCCGGGTCAAGGTGTCGTTGCCGAAACGTTAAATATGAGTCAACTGCGTGGATACAATACAGGTGGATCTATTCACCTTATCGCCAACAACATGATAGGTTTCACAACTGAAAGCCGTGATTCACGTTCGACAAAGTATGCATCAGATACGGCCAAGGGCTTTGAAGTGCCAATTGTGCATGTCAATGCAGATGATCCGGAAGCATGTCTAGCTGCAGCAGTCCTTGCCTATGAATATCGTAAAACATTCGGTAAAGACTTTGTCATTGATTTAATCGGCTACAGACGTTTTGGTCATAATGAAATGGACGAACCGATGGTAACGAATCCATTGATGTATTCTGTCATTCAGAATCATCCAAACGTCAAGAAGATGTATGCGGACAAACTCATCTCAGAGGGCATCGTAACGGATGCAGATGTAGAGAAGATGGATTCTGAAATCGAGGAAGAATTAAAAGCAGCCTATAATAAAGTACCAGCCAAAGACGATGATCCAGATACGGTCCTTGCTCCACCTGAATACGTGGCGAATGGCCTTCCGGAAATCAACACAAGCGTCGATTTCGATAAACTGGAAGGGTTGAACAGCGAACTGCTCCAATGGCCAGAAGGCTTCAATGTTTTCAAGAAATTAGACCGTATCCTGAAGAGACGCAGCCAGGTCTTTGAAGGAAAAGGAAAGATCGATTGGGCACATGCCGAGACTCTTGCCTTTGCATCCATCTTAAAGGATGGCACCCCAATACGATTGACTGGTCAGGACTCAGAACGTGGTACATTTGCTCAGCGCCACCTTGTACTGCATGATGAGAAATCCGGAGAAGAATATATTCCTTTACACAATCTTGAAGATAGTCATGCATCGTTTGTTGTTCTTAATAGCCCTCTTACTGAGACTGCGGTTGTTGGATATGAATATGGGTATAATGTCTTTGCTCCAGAAACACTTGTTCTATGGGAAGCTCAATTCGGTGATTTCTCTAATATGGCACAAGTGATGTTTGATCAGTTCATCTCAGCCGGTCGCGCGAAATGGGGACAAAAAACAGGTCTTGTCATGCTTCTGCCACATGGTTACGAAGGACAGGGTCCTGAACACTCCAGCGCCCGTTTGGAGCGCTTCCTGCAGCTTGGCGGGGAATATAACTGGACAGTCGCCAATTGTTCAACAGCGGGTCAATATTTCCATATCCTAAGACGTCAAGCCGCTATCCTCCAAAAAGAAGAAGTTAGGCCGCTTGTCATCATGACACCAAAAAGCTTACTGCGAAATCAGTTTGCAGCTGTCACGGCAGAAGAATTGGCCAATGGGGAATTTCATTCAGTCCTTGAGCAAAAAGGCCTTGGGGAAAGCACGGATAGGGTTGAAAGAGTTGTGCTATGCAGTGGGAAGATCGCGATTGATTTAGAAGAGAAGCTTCAGGATATCGATGATAAAGACTGGCTGCACATTCTAAGGGTAGAAGAAATTTATCCTTTCCCTAAAGGGGATATCACAGCCATCCTAAAAAGGTATCCAAACCTGAAAGAATTGGTCTGGATCCAGGAGGAACCTAAGAATATGGGAGCATGGACATTTGCGGAACCAAGACTGCGCGACATTGCCCCTGAGGATGTCGATGTACATTATGTAGGGCGTCGCAGACGTTCAAGCCCATCCGAAGGCGAACCAACTGTACACAAAAAAGAACAATCAAGGATCATAAACGAAGCGTTAACCCGATAAGAATGAGGAGGACATCACAGTGGCAGAAATTAAAGTTCCAGAATTAGCAGAATCAATTACAGAAGGTACGATTGCACAATGGCTGAAGCAGCCAGGGGATTATGTTGAAAAAGGCGAATATATCGTCGAACTTGAAACCGATAAAGTAAATGTGGAAGTCATATCAGAAGAAGCCGGCACAATCCAGGAGCTTAAAGCTGATGAAGGCGATACAGTTGAAGTTGGTCAAGTGATTGCCATTGTAGGTGCAGGCGGAGAAGCTAAAGCCACCTCTGATGCAAAGGAAGAAGCGCCTAAGAAGGAAGAAAACGAAGAGAAGACAGAAGAAGCACCAGTTGAAGAAGCACCAGTGAAAGAGGACAAAAAGAATCGTCCGATCGCTTCTCCTGCAGCACGCAAGTTAGCTCGTGAAAAAGGCATCGATCTCTCTGATGTTCCAACAGATCCACTTGGACGTGTGCGTAAACAGGACATTGAAGCATATAGCAATAAACCGGCAGAAGCACCTTCTAAACCTGTAGCAGAGGAGAAAAAGGCTCCAGCAAAGAAAGATGATGGAAAGCCAGTGGTACGTGAGAAAATGTCCCGCAGACGTCAAACTATTGCGAAACGATTAGTCGAAGTTCAGCAGACAGCTGCCATGCTGACGACATTCAATGAGATTGATATGAGTAAAGTGATGGAGTTACGTAAGCGTAAAAAGGACAAATTCTTTGATGACCATGATGTAAGACTTGGTTTCATGAGTTTCTTCACAAAAGCAGTGGTAGCGGCTCTTAAGAAATACCCTTATGTTAACGCTGAAATTGATGGGAATGAAGTCGTCCTTAAGAAATTCTACGATGTTGGTGTAGCCGTATCCACTGATGATGGATTAGTTGTACCTGTCGTACGTGACTGTGAACGTAAGAACTTTGCCGAAATTGAAGGGGAAATCATGGAACTGGCGACTAAGGCCAGAAACAATAAATTATCCCTTGGAGACCTGCAAGGAGGGTCATTCACCATTACAAATGGTGGGGTATTCGGTTCATTACTGTCCACTCCGATCTTAAATGGACCACAGGTTGGAATTCTTGGAATGCATAAAATCCAACTTCGCCCTGTAGCCATTGATAAAGATACAATGGAAAATCGTCCAATGATGTACATTGCCTTATCGTATGATCATAGAATCATTGATGGAAAAGAAGCTGTTGGATTCCTGGCAATGGTTAAAGACTTACTTGAAAACCCTGAAGATTTACTTCTTGAAGGGTAAACAACTCTGATTGAATAATGATAGATGAATGTTTGGCTGATTCATATGACCCCTGGTGGCATATGAGTCAGCTTTTTTTTTCACAAATTTTCACCTGAGGAATAAAATATGGTTAAACAAAATAATGTTTCTTCAAGGAAACTTGTGGACAACAATCAGAAAGGGTGAAAAAATGTGAAAGCTTATCACTCAAAAAAAGTGGT
The DNA here is from genome assembly GCF_001305855.1 of Rossellomorea vietnamensis. GTDB lineage: Bacteria > Bacillota > Bacilli > Bacillales > Bacillaceae_B > Rossellomorea > Rossellomorea vietnamensis_A. The sequence goes on from NZ_LIXZ01000005.1 coordinate 26,842, forward strand.
TCAGTATTCCTATCTATTTCATAAGATCGGACTTCTCGATCATGATCAAATTAAGCAAATCGAGGAATACCATGGATTAAAAGTCATGAAAAAAGACAGGCTCAAATGAATTTGAGTCTGTCATCCATATCGTATCTCAGGGGGTGAGATAGTTTGATTGATTTTCAATTTTTATCTTTATTTACAGCGTCAAGATTTCCTAAAAGGTTTCAATCCACGGTTACGAATTTCTTTCTTAAGAAGCGATATCCAGTCTTGATCATTCCCTTGTTTCTCAGCATCACGATAAGCTGCCACCAACTGTTCATTACTTAAGATTTTCATGACCAACCTCCCAGGAAATGTATAAAATATAGAATTTTCTATATTTTCTATATATTCTACATAGAAAACCTTCATTTGAAAAGTGTTTTTTCATAAATTCCGTCTAAAGTTGTATTTTTAGTTTTTTTGTTGAATCTGGTTTAATGAAGGAGTATTTTGTCTGCATCATCCAGCTATACATATTAAGACTTGGTGGATTTTGTCGACGGTACGGTATCGGACTATCTAATCTGATTCTATAGGTACATGTTGATTAGTTTGAAAATTTTAATTTTTGTGATAATATACACGCATAAGGAACTAATAATGTCACCTCTTGAATCACTTGTGGATGGTTCCAATTTATACAGGGTCATAATAAAGGGGGAAAATCATTTGTCGGAGATTTTACACACTACAGTAGGGGATCTTCTCGAAGAAAAAGCACGTATTCAGCCGGACATTGAAGCAGTTGTCTATGCTGATAGGGGGTTAAGGTGGTCCTATCACGAATTCAACCAATTATGCAGACAGGCTGCAAAGGGCTTCATGAATCTAGGCATTAATAAAGGCGATCATATCGCCATATGGGCATCAAACACACCTGAATGGTTAGTGAGCCAGTTCTCTACCGGGAAAATGGGTGCCGTACTGGTCACAGTGAACACAAATTATCGAAGTGCTGAATTAGAATATTTACTAAGACAATCTGACAGTCAGACGATTATTTTGATGGAAGAATTCAGAGGTGCGTCATATATAGACATGCTTTATGAGATCTGTCCGGAATTGAAGTCTTCCGAGCCTGGGAAGTTAAAGAGTGCAAAACTGCCTTTCTTAAAAAATGTGATTGTTTTAGGTGAGAATTCCTATCCGGGTACATATAGCTGGCAGGATATCATGGAGAAAGGGAAAGAAGTGGAAGATAAAGACCTTGATCAAAGACTTTCAACCCTCTCCCCACATGATGTCATTAATATGCAATATACGTCCGGGACGACAGGGTTTCCAAAAGGGGTCATGCTCACGCACTCCAATATCGTAAACAACGGGTATAATATCGCCGGCTGCATGAGGCTTGGCAATGAAGATCGTTTATGCATTCCAGTTCCATTCTTTCATTGCTTCGGGTGCGTACTGGGGGTACTTGCTTGTGTTTCCGTAGGAGCCACAATGGTCCCATTACAGGAATTTGATCCCCGTCAGGTCTTGAAGACGGTCCAGGATGAAAAGTGCACGGGCCTTCATGGAGTGCCTACCATGTTCATTTCTGAGTTAAATCTCCCGGATTTCGATCAATATGATCTCTCCCATCTTCGCACGGGTATCATGGCAGGCAGTAATTGTCCGATTGAAGTGATGAAAGGGGTCATGGACAAAATGGGAGCAGATGAAATCACGATTGCCTATGGTCAGACAGAGTCATCCCCTGTTATCACCCAGACACGTACCCACGATCCGATTGAATTAAAGGTCGAGACCGTTGGGAAATCCTTGCCGAATGTAGAAGTGAAAATTGTAGAGCCAGGTTCAAATCGGGAAGTCCCATACGGAGTCCAGGGAGAATTGTGTACCCGTGGATATCACGTCATGAAAGGATACTATAAGAATGAAGAGGCGACAAGGCTTGCCATTGACGATGAAGGCTGGCTCCATACGGGTGATTTAGCCGTCATGGATGAACACGGATATTGCAGGATTACAGGAAGATTAAAAGATATGATCATTCGAGGTGGTGAGAATATTTACCCTAGAGAGATTGAAGAGTTCCTTTATTCCCATCCTAAGGTTTTGGATGTACAGGTCATTGGGATTCCCGATGAGGTTTATGGTGAAGAGGTCATGGCCTGGATCATTTTGAAGGAAGGACAAACTGCGACCTCTGAAGAGATCAGAGAGTATTGCACTGGTAAGATCTCGCGTCATAAAATCCCAAGATATATTGAATTTACTGATTCCTACCCAATGACTGCCTCTGGTAAGATTCAAAAATTCCGCTTAAGAGAGCAGGCGAAGCAAACCGCCATTCCAAAAAAGTAATTAAAAAATTGTAAGCGTTTCCCTGCAAAGGACATCCCTATCGTAATGATGGGAATGTCCTTTTTTAATGATTCTTCGTATAATGAAAGTAGAGAATACTGAAATTTCAAAGATCATTTGATAAAATATAAGAAAGCCAGTTTGAGTGATTAACTGTAATAAAGTTATGTTAACAAGAGAGAGGGGTAACGTGGTGTACGTGTTTGTCTATGGTACGTTAAGAAGACATGAAAGTAATCATTCCTTATTAAAGGATGCTTCATTGATCCGGGAACAAGCCTGGGTAGAAGGGCTTCTATATGAAACGAATAGAGGCTATCCAGCCATGAAAGAAGGCAATGGTACGGTCTATGGAGAATTATATAAGATCGACTCAGACATCTTAGTGAAGATCGATGAACTTGAGGATTTCCTGGAAGGTCGTGAGGAGAACCTGTTTATCCGCAAGCTTAAGAAAGTTGAAACAGACACCGGAACCCGGGAAGCATTTGTCTTTTATTCCAAAGATAAATCATTATTTCAAGAAGAAATTCCTTCAGGAGATTGGAAGGTCCATCAATTTCTTAAGGGGAAACCCGAAAGAACGCTTTACTTCGCATACGGATCCTGTATGGATGATGATCGATTTAAAAAAGCCCAGGTCGATCGACATTTCAAGGAATGCCTTGGAGCAGGGGTGTTGGAAGGATATACAATGAAGTATCTCTTTCAAGTACATGATGGAGGTCGTGGAGATATCATTGAAGATGGAGGAACGATGGAAGGGGTTGTATATGATATCCCCAGAGAGGCAGTAGAGTACTTGTTTACAAGGGAGGGGGTCACCCCGGGTTGGTACAGAGCGGCTTTCATTGACATACTGATAGACGGCAAACCGTATAACGATGTACTGACCTTTATAGTAAAATTGAAATATAATGAAACGTGTCCCCCTGATCATTACGCCAGGGAAATCCTTAGGGGAAGCCGTCCGCATGTAAGTCAGTCTTACCATGAAAAACTTCAAAAACAGTTAATGGAGATAGGTATGACGAAAGATCAAGTGGAGAATCTCCTTAAGTCAAGTTAAAGGTACAGACACTTCAAGAATCAGCAGTGGTTTTCATGTTAATCAGCTGGGGTATTTAATAAGTGACCAGGTGGGTACCTGGGGAGACACAAATAGTAATGTGTGAAAAGAGGTGTGTGATGGACTTTTTACTTCATTTAGTTGATCAATTCGGTTATATTGCCATGTTTCTGTTTAGTTGGGTCGTGTTTGTGGGATTGCCGGTACCAAACGAACTGGCTGCCGCATTAGCCGGATATCTTTCTGAATGGAGACATTTTAATCCGTACACCTCTTTTTTCTTTATGTATAGTGGACTGATCTCCTATGGGATCTTTGCCTTCATGAATGGCAGGTATTTTGGCACAAAATTAACCTCGCGGATGAGGAATGGGAGCAAATCCAAAAAACTCATTGAAAACGGTGAAGTTTGGCTGAATAAATATGGTCCATTGGCTATTTCATTCAGCTATTTTATACCAGGGATCCGGCTATTCATGCCTTATATTGCAGGTACAACACGAGGGATCTCCTTCATCAAGTATCTTCTTTATGCCCTTCCATCAGCTTTCGTATGGGGAATCATCTATTTTCAGATTGGACGTTACTTCCCTAAGAGCTTCCAGGCACTGTTAGAGGAAGTGAGCCTGAAAGCGGGGATTATTTTTGTCATCCTACTGATCGCACTGATTGTTTATGGACTCTTCTTCACTATGAAAAAAAGTACCCATACAACAAAGTGGAAAAAAGTAAGGTATCGGAAATAATAAAAGACTGATGAAGGTATTTCCATCAGCCTTGCTCATCCATAATGATCGTGAAATACTTCCCGAATACACCTATCGCTTTAACCGTGGTTCTGGAACCATTCTCGTCCTCAAAGATCTTGCCGATCGTGTTAAACAGCAAGTAGCCATTCTTAATATTTGATCCGGTTTCGATCAAGGTTGTATAGGAATTCCCTTCCACTTTTTTGGTGCAGGTTATCGAAGTATGGCACTCGATATCGTATTCAGTCAATAGCCAAGAGTAAAACTGTTCTTCATTCGGCCGATGCGTACTCATATAAAAAAACAGAAGGATGGAGAAAACGATCCCTATTCTGGTTAATCCTTTTTTCACGAATATCGAACCTCTTCCACTAATTTATCTCCTATAATATACCATATAACAATAGGTTGGTGTGACAAAATTCTTAAAAAGTCGACAAAAAAACTATATAACGAGCGTACAGCAGTATTACGATTTAGATAGTAGTTGAACTAATGCGCCTGTAAGAATATACTAGTAGCATAGTTCTATTGAAAAGGAGGGTATCGACTTGATCCATAAGACTTGGACGGAGAATTCATCGAATAAAAAGATAAAGTGTGTACATACGGACGCGAAGAAATATACAGTGGCGAATGTCCTTACAGTTGGAAAAGAATATGAAGTGAAAAACGAATCAGAAGATTACTACTTCGTAATCGATGAAAGTGGCAAAATGGGAGGCTTCTACAAAGAATACTTCGAAGAGGTCTAAACCATCTTCCAGCTGATTTTTTCCTGAACGGAAGAAATCAGCTTTTTTAATGTAAACTTTACGAAAAATATATACTATTCATTTTATTATTTAATGTATTGATCAAAAGGAACTTGAAAATTGGGATGGATGGGGAGAGGACAAATGCAACAGTCATTTAGTAAACGGGTGGTTACTCTACAGGACATGTCATCGCTGAAAGAATTATTTATGAACTATGAACTAAAGGCATTCGGAGAAAGACAAACCAGTGAAGAAGAAATACAAGAAATGGTGGAATCGATTCCAGAAACGGATCGCATAGGTCTTTGGCATAATGGGGAGTTAGCAGCCCTCTCCATTCTGACTGAAAAAGATCATCGCCTTCCTTCTTTAATTCTTGCCAACCCAAATGAACATATGGATCACTATATAAAGGAGATGGTAAAAGAATTAGTATCAACCGCTAGAATCGGTAAAAAAAAGAAAAGTGAAAACAAGACCATCATCCTGTCTGCAAACCTGGAAGTAGAGAAAAAGACCCTCAAACAATGTGGGTTTACTGCAACCCGTTTCTGGTTTCAGATGAAAAAGGATCTTGAAGATTTGACGTTTACCACCATTCCTTCCTCTTATCAAATTTCGAGTTTCAATCCCGAAACTGAAACACAGTGTCTTCATGAACTGTTTGAAGAGGTTTTTTCAGACCATTTCGATTATCACCCGACTGAATTGGAAGAATTCAAGAAGCGTTTTCATCGCCCTTCTTTCGATCCGACTCTTTGGTTTCTATTGAAAGAAGGAGACAATCTGATAGGATTTATCCTTTGTTCTGTCAATGAGGAGACCAGGTTGGGGGAAATCACTCATCTGGGGATTCAGAGAGACTCGCGTCGCAGGGGACTTGCTCATCATTTGCTTTCTTACGCATTTCGCATGTTGAAAGAACGTGGGATGAAGACAGCAGCCCTTTCCGTAGACAGCGATAGCTATACCGATGCCACCATTGTCTATGAAAAAGCCGGTATGTATGTCTATAGGGGATTCACCCGATATGATCTGAACATATAAAAACCATACTACACCCGGAAATGGGTGTTTTTTTCTAGATCTGCCGAAATAATAAATTTGTGCAGACCCTTTGCAGTGGAAGCGCTATTACATGTAGAATGACAAGTATGTGAATTGGAAAGGATGTCAAAGCATGAATTCGGAAAGACGACTACCGGAATCGGTCACTCGTATAATAAATGAAAGAAAACAAGCATTCGCTGGTACTGAGCACCATTCATTGATCGGTGAAGGGGGATATACGGCCAGTGAAGATTATATCATCGAGGACAGCATCATCTCCCTTTCCCTGGGGAAAAATCTTCTCCTTAAAGGACCAACGGGATCAGGAAAAACAAAGCTGTCCGATACATTATCATCAATATTCTCTCAGCCTATGCACAGTATCAACTGCTCGGTTGATCTAGATGCAGAAGCATTATTAGGCTATAAAACGATCAGCGAAAGAGCTGGAAAAAATACCATCGATTTCATTGAAGGACCTGTGATTCAAGCAATGAAAAATGGTCACCTGCTCTATATCGACGAAATCAATATGGCCAAACCTGAAACATTGCCGATTTTAAACGGTGTGTTGGATTATAGAAGAAGTATTACGAACCCATTTACAGGTGAAGTTGTGAAGGCTGCTCCCTCATTTGGGGTTGTAGCTGCTATTAATGAAGGGTATGTAGGTACGGTTCCGTTAAATGAGGCCCTGAAAAATCGATTTGTTGTCATAGACGTACCTTATATTGAAGGAGAAACGCTGAAGAGTGTCATTGAAAGTCAAAGTAAGCTTACGGATGACAAGCTCATCGGCCAATTTGTGGACTTGTCTTCGGATTTACTGATCCAGGTGAAAAATGGACAAATTTCAGAGGAAGCGGCTTCCATACGAGCTCTCCTTGATGCCTGTGATCTGGCTCTGTATCTCCCTGCCAAACGTGCAATACAGAGGGGAATCGTTGATAAGCTTGAAGATGAACGTGAGAAAGCGGCTATTCTGAATATAGCAGAAACCTTATTTGAATGAGGGGTTTGTAATGCACCGATTTATTCAATTTAATGATGAAAATATTGATTCATTTTTAGTGATGGAAATGGCGGATCTTACAAAGACGCTGTCTAAGAATGGGGATATGAATCTGAAATATGGTCCTTTTTCTTATTTGGACTATAAAGAGGAAACGGTCTATGTCAGTCACTTCTGGGACCATCGAAAGCGAGATGACGAAGTCCACGGTTTGAAAAGTGATATCTACTTGAGGACCATCGGTAATCTCCATGAAACGGTGAAAGAAGATGTGATAAAATACATTGAAAAAGTAAAAACAACTTCGGTTCCACGTTTTGCAAAGCAATTGTTTGTCATCGGGGAAGAAATACGATTAGAGGAAATCTGCAAATCCAAACGTCCGGGTACCAAGAGATCATTTGACACGAGAAGAACATTATACCGTCAGCACTTTGAAGCCCAGCTTAAAGTGAATTTGATGAAAAGCGTGTTTACAGATGCTCTGTTCAATTCGATTTACCTTCTTCTACACGCCCAATCCCCGTTGGAACAACCGGTGAAGATTAATGAGGATATTGACCTGGCCATGCCGTTTATTCATGGACAGATTACCCGATTTTATGAGACCCGTCAGACGAAGGATGTCGTGAGGGTAGCTTTGGAGATTGTAGAGGTTGTAGATGAAATAGTCCAAAAAGATATGTTGAATGAATACTTCCATCTGCCTGAGGACGTCTACGAGATGGAAGAAACATCCGGTGAAACATTTGACGATATGAAAAGGAAAGATCCCCTGGAGAATCACGATGTGCTGGAAGAAGAAAGCACGGGGGAAGAGGAAATAATGGATGAAGAATTCCGTACTTGGCACAGGGAAACAAGTGACAAAGGGGAATCTTTCCTGCAGTTCGACCTGGATCAAGGTTCTCAATCCGACCTCATGGGAGAAGGTGTCCGTGAAGGAGATGATGCTGATCAGGCTCTAGCAATGGTTCAAGGCTCCAAGCAGGAGACGGAAAGGGAGCAGTACCATAATGTGAAAGCCGAGGAGCAGGAGAGAGAAGAGTCCGGAGGGGGAGAAAGTGAGTACGGTAAAGACAATCGCTTCGCAGTACCTCATTTTCTTACTCCATCTGTTCCCACTTCTGAAGAGAAGATTGGGTATAGTCAGAACAAAGGAAGGATTGCTCCGTATCAGAAAAAGCTTCAGAAGATGATTGAGAAAACACTGGAACATAAGCGTATACAGCCTCGAAGCGATCTGCATTTTGGCAGATTGAACAACAAGTTATTACGGTTCATAACTGATGATAATCCAAGACTTTTTTATAAAAAGCAGAACCCTTCCTCAGAGATAGATGCCGTGTTTTCTCTACTGGTCGATTGTTCAGGATCCATGTATGACAAAATGGATCAGACGAAGCTTGGCATAACGTTGTTTCACGAATCGTTAAAATCAGTCAGGGTGCCACATGAAGTCGTCGGCTTCTGGGAAGATACGAATCGTGCGACCAAGACCAGTCAGCCGAATTACTTAAACCCTGTGTTGGATTTCTATACATCCCTGAAACCAGGCAGTGGTTCTGAAATCATGCAGCTTCAGCCGGAAGAGGACAATCGGGATGGTTTTGCCATCCGTTTGATGACAGAACGAATTTTGATGCGGAATGAAAAACAAAAATTCCTTCTTGTTTTTTCAGATGGTGAGCCTGCAGCCATGGAGTATGAACAGAATGGAATTGTCGATACTCATGAAGCAGTTTTGGATGCACGGAAAAAGGGAATCGAAGTCATCAACGTTTTTTTATCAAACGGTGAAATCGATGAGTCCCAAAGAAAAACCATCCAGAATATTTATGGAAATTACAGTATCCTTGTTTCAGATGTGGAAGAACTTCCGGAAGTATTATTCCCTTTACTCAGGAAGCTCCTGTACAAGAGTATTTGAATGATAAAAATGACGACTACCGGGTTCCTCGGTAGTCGTCATTTTTTTTCCCTGACTTTATATCCTTTATCCTGGTTTTGGAAGGGAAAATGTTAATCCTAAGGAATTTTCTGTATACTAAAGAAAGATGAGAGTAGTTTAACTGGTAGGTTGTGTCGTGAAGATGAGTCTTTTTATACACAAAAGGGTAGGTTAGTAAATAGGCATGATAGGGAAAGAGAAAGTAGTGTACAAGGGAGGAAGGAACATATATGCATGAGTTGGATATGCACCATATTTTCGAACTGGGTCTTATATTAGTCATGATTGCAGCCGGTATAACAGCGATATCCAAGAAATTCAAGCAGCCCTATCCAATTGCTCTCGTGATTGTTGGAGCGCTGATCGGTTTATTCAATATACCTGTTTTGGAGCCGCTTAAAGCCTTCATTACCGAAGGAGAAGTCTTTAATTTCGTCATTATCACCTTGTTCTTACCAGCTTTACTCGGAGAAGCGGCATTGAAGCTTCCTTATTCCCATCTAAAGGCGAATAAAGAACCGATCATCGCTTTGGCATTCGGGGGCACATTGATTTCATTTTTGATCATCGGTTTTTCAGCGTATTATTTCTTTGATTTCTCCATACAGGCAGCTTTTGTCTTTGGAGCACTAATGAGTGCCACAGATCCTGTCAGTGTATTAAGCATCTTCAAGAGTGTGGGTGTAAAGAAGAGATTGGCCGTTGTGATTGAAGGCGAAAGCTTATTCAATGATGGTTTGGCTGTTGTATTATTCAATATTTCCGCCTTTTATCTTGTGTCATATATCGATGCTGGATGGGCGGGCCTTGGAAGTGGATTGTGGGAATTCATCAGGGTAGTCTCATTGGGAGTAATCATTGGTGGTTCTTTGGGATATGCCTTTTCGATTTTAACCAAGTACTACGATGATTATCCCCTTGAGATTATTTTCAGTGTGATCCTGTTTTACGGTTCCTTCCTACTGGCGGAAAGCGTTCATGCTTCAGGGGTCATAGCAGTGGTCATAGCAGCACTGATATTCGGAAATTTCGGCGGGAAGATCGGGATGAGTCCCACTACCAAGCTGAATATCAACAGTTTCTGGGATGTTGCAGCATTACTGGCGAATTCTCTGGTTTTCCTAATGGTCGGCCTTGAGATAACAAGGATTGACCTCATGGAGAAGTGGCCATACATATTCGCAGCCATACTTGTCGTATTAGTGGCAAGGAGTATAGCCGTTTACACAAGCTTGTCCCTTATCGGGAACTTCCCGCATATGTGGAAGCACATATTGAATTGGGGAGGATTAAAAGGCTCTCTCTCAATTGCTCTTGTACTGAGTCTGCCACGGGACTTCCCAGGCAGGGAAGACGTGTTGATCCTTGGTTTTAGTGTTGTATTATTCAGCTTGGTTGTCCAGGGACTTACCATTAAACCGTTAATCAATGTATTGGGCATCAAGCCGAAAGAGGAAGGTCATGAGGAATTCGGAAAATTACTCAGTCAGCTTCATCGTTATGAAACGGCGATATCAGAGATCCATCGTGTGAAACAGAAGCTCTATATTACTGACCCGGTATCGGGTGAGCTCATTGATACTTACAAGAAAAGAATCGATATGCTCAAAGCTCAATTGGATGACTTATTTGACCGGAATCCGGTACTAAAAGAAAACCAGCTCGCCACCCTTAGGAAACACGCCTTGTATGCAGAATATGAGGCAGTTGCAAAGCTTGAAAAAGAAGAAATCATCAGTAGTGCGATTGCGGAGAATGAATATGACAGCATCACAGACAGCATCGTCCACAACGAGGAGAAATGAATGAAGTAATGTAGAAGATAGAAGGTGAACCTGGCCACATTAGTAAAGGACCATGAGCTCTTATCAAAAGAGCTCATGGTCCTGTTTTTAGTTATCGAAAGAATGAAATTCCTGTGTTAACAAGGACAATCCTCAAGTATCATGATTATAATATTCTAGCGTTTCAAGATGCTCTTGAAATGGGAGAACGTATTGAAACTTGCTTTACCATGATATGCACCCATTCCGCTGGCGCCAACCCCACCGAAAGGAAGATAGTGAGATGTCATGTGATTGATTGTATCATTGATAGCGCCACCTCCAAATGAGATATTCATCAATATTTCATCCTGAAGGGCTTCACTTTCAGAGAAAAGATAAAGCGCCAACGGCTTTGGACGGTTTAAAATTTGATTAATCACTTCGGAAGTGTCGTCATATTCAATGATCGGAAGGATCGGTCCGAAAATTTCATCTTCCATGATGCGATCTTCCCAAGAAATTGAATCAAGAATTGTCGGTTCGATCACGAGATTATGACGGTCTGAATCTCCACCGGTAACAATCTTCCCATTGTCCAGAAAGCTTTTCAGACGATCAAAATGCCTTTCGCTAACAATATGTCCAAATTCTGGGTTATGAATGATATCCTCCCCGTAACTAGCTAGGATGGCTCCTTTCATTTTCTCCAACAGCTCATTCTTTACTTCGCTGTGGACGAGAACATAATCCGGAGCGACACATGTTTGACCCGCATTTGCAAACTTTCCTCTTGCAATTCGTTTCGCCGCTTCATCAATGTCCGCATCTGAATGTACTATGGCAGGACTTTTACCACCAAGTTCAAGTGTGACGGGTGTTAAATGCTTAGCTGCAGCTTCTGCCACGATTTTCCCGACACCAGTGCTTCCAGTGAAGAAAATGTAATCGAAATTTTCCTTAAGCAATGCAGTGCTTGTTTCAACTTCTCCTTCGACGACATGAAGGTATTCTTCCTGAAAATGGTCATTGATCATGCCTGCAAGCAGTCTTGAAGTGTTCGGGGTCAATTCCGATGGTTTCAGGACAGCTGTGTTTCCGGCAGCAATCGCTCCAACAAGGGGTGCAACGGCAAGTTGGAATGGATAGTTCCATGGAGCGATGACAAGGATCGAGCCATAGGGCTCAGGATAAATGAAGCTCTTTGCATCTCCATGTGTATCAGGTGTTTTAACTTCCTCTGGTGATGCCCATCCAGTAAGGTTCTTTATAGTAAAGTCGATTTCACCAAGGACCATGCCGACTTCTGCCCGCTTAGCTTCTATTTCCGGCTTATTCAAATCTTTCTTTACAGCTTGTAGGATGTCAGTTTCATGTGTTTGGACAAGATCCTTTAACTTAGTCAAAGCTTCGATCCGGAAGCTGGTACCTTTTGTTTTGCCGGTACAAAAGAATGATTGCTGTTTATTTATAAGTTCTTGATAGTTTTCCATGATAAAAAACTCCTTTTCTAATTAAGTGACAGGTGACACTTATGCTTTTCCCTTATTATTACGTAAATACTCTTGGGATTTATTTCTTGTGTTCCAATAAAATTGTGTGCAATTTATTGAGGTGTCAATTATTTGCATGTGGAGAATGATAGTATAATCAATTCGGATATGCAAGATATATGATTCAGGGATTGGATAAGGGAGAATACTATTGCCGGTCTAAAATCAATAAGCCCTTCCCACGATAAGATACGTGGGAAGGGCCAATGCTCATATTGATTACGCTTTTTACTTTCTAATTTCGATGAGTTTTTGTTTCAAATCATTTTCCATTGTGACCATTTCCTGTTCTGCCTGTTGTCGCTTTTGTCTGCCTTCTGCCTGGATGGCCAATGTTTCTTCAATCGTGGAGATCAGGTTTTCCTGGGTTTTCTTCAGGGTGTCGATGTCTATGATTCCCCGTTCGTTTTCTTTAGCGGTCTCGATGCTATTTGTTTTGAGCATCTCGGAATTCTTTAATAGCAGCTCGTTAGTCGTGCGTGATACCTGCTTTTGAGCGGCTACAGCCTTCTGTTGATTCAGAAGGGTAAGAGCGATCGCGATTTGATTCTTCCAAAGGGGAATCGCAGTAAGGACAGAAGCTTGAATTTTTTCTGCCAATGCTTGATTTGTATTTTGTATCAAACGGATTTGAGGGGCGGACTGAATTGTCATTTGCCTGCTCAGTTTCAAATCATGTATTCGTTTATCCAATCGATCCAGGAACTGCATGGTGTCATTGACTTCCTGGTAGATCAATTCATCATCGGTTTCTTCTGCTTTCTTACGCAAAGAAGGGAGGAGAGTGTGCTGGATTTCTTCCCGTTTAAATTCAGCAGCGGCAATGTACATATTAAGGGCTTGGAAGTAGTCTTTATTTTTTTCATATAAGGTTTCCAATAATCGATTATCATCGAGCAACGTCTTCTTTGAATGCTCCAGTCTGACTGAAATCCGATCAATCTGAGATCCGATTTTTTGGTATTTAGAAAGCACTTCCTGTAAAGAGGATGAAACTTTGCGAAAGAGCTTTTTAAATACGCCTTTTTGTTTCGCATTAAGCTCATCGGGATTCATTTGCTCGAGCTTTTTCATTAAATCGCCTAACACGTCACCGATCGGACCGATGTCCCGTTTTTGCACATGATCCAGCATTGAATGGGAGAATGTCGACAATTGGGTCTGGGCCGCTGTTCCATATTTTAGAATGGCTTCATAGTCCTTGTAGTCGATTTGAGCTGCTAATTGTTTGGCTTTTTCCTGCTGTTCTTTAGGCAAACGGTCAAGTAAAAGGGGGGACTTTTCTTGTTCGTTCAAAGCAGGCATTTCTTCCCCAAATGGGTTTGAAAGCAATAAATCCAGTTCTGATTGTTCATTTCGTTGTTCCATCATAAAACCTCCGAAATTTATTTGAGATCTTTTTTGTGTGTTAAGTGCTGATTGGCGAAATTCAATTCAATTTGTAGGTGATCCATGTCATCTGCCAACACTTTCTGTAAATCATTTTCCAAGGAACCTGTTAAATCGTCCAATGTCGTACGGGTTTGTTGGAGAGACAGGAAGGCTTCTTTATTTTTACCAGGCTGGGATGCCAGGAACGTATATTTCTCGGTAATTTCCACCACAGAGTCTAAATGGTAGAAGAAGAATGACTCAGCTGAAAAAAATCTCTTAGGTTCTTTTCTTACAAGTTGATATATTCTTCTGCTTAATCGGTTGATCTCAAGGACCTGCTTAAAGGCTCCAAGAGATCTTACCCTTAACTGCTGACGTTGAAGCCGTTTTACTTTTTCTTTCGCTTCCTTTAAATTTCTGTTTATATATCGAAATTCCTGTCCGGAAAGACCATTTTTATTCAACCACCATTTTTTTTGAAGCACCTTAACGATAATGAAAAAGAGTACCCCGGTACCTACACCTGATAAAAGTGTAAGAGGAAATCCCATGTCGAAGAGGAGTAAGTAAGCGATAAAACTGCTGGTCCCCATAGAGAAAGAGATGACCGTCCTTAATAAAAATTGCAGAAATGTGTTCATTTCATCTACCCCTTAATAAAGATGCTTATCATACTTACGTTTCATTGTGTAAAAGGTTTCATATTCATACTCTCATTTTAGTGGAAACAAAGGCAAAATGGAAATAAAGTATCAGTATTGAAAGAAGAATCGGGTAAATATGTAAGGAATTAGCATCATTCTTTCAATTTCTTAACATTTTTTAATGAAGTGATTATGGGATATCCAATTTTGGTAGAATGGTTTAGTGAGATCAATGACAAGACAGGTGTGTGGATATATGAAAAAGGTTATTGTGCTGATTTTATTAATGTGCTTCCTTACTCCAAGCGTTTCAGCTCAACAAAATGCAGTAAAAAAACCTGGAAATATTTATAGTGATTCAGCTATTATTATAGATTCAAAAACCGGGAGCATCCTGTACTCTAAAAATGGTACGAAACGAATGAACCCTGCAAGTATTACAAAAATTGCCACAGCGATTTATGCAATTCAGCATAGCGATCTCCGTGACGGGGTGAAAATCAGTAAAAAGGCAAGCCGTACCGAGGGTTCCACTGTTTATTTAGCTGCCGGTGAAACAATGTCTATGGAGCAGCTGCTTCAAGGGTTGATGGTGAACTCCGGGAATGATGCCGCCGTTGCCATCGCGGAACATACAGAAGGTTCAGTAAAACAGTTTGTAGATAAATTGAATCTCTTTCTTAAAGAGGAAGTGGGGGTCCGGAATACACATTTTGAAAATCCCCATGGACTTTATGGGGAAAATCATTATACTACCGCCTATGACATGGCTAAAATCACAAGCTATGCGTTACAGAATACACAATTTAGGGAGTTATTTGATATAGACTCCCTGGACTGGAAGGCTGAAGGGTGGAACACTACTCTTTATAACCATCACAAGATGGTGAAGGGAGAGATTCCTTATCCTGAAGTGACGGGAGGTAAGAATGGGTTTATAGACGAATCCCGTCACACCCTGGTGACGTCAGCAGAAAATGACAAACTTTCGATCGTGGTCGTCACGATGAAGGCGCAGTCCAAAAGGGCCATTTATTCGGATACGAAGAAACTGCTTGATTATGGGTTGAATCAGTTTGAAAGGAATTATATCCCTAAGGAGACCGTCTTTCAATTGGACGGTACTTCTTATGAATTGAAAAATGATATCCCATTTACCCAGCCTGTAAACGGGAAGATCACACAGAAACTTGACCCAAGTGGAGAGCTGACTCTTTATAATCAGGATCATGAAGAAATGCTCTCAACCATTTTGACACCGGTGAAAGGAACACCCGTAACCCACACAGAAGCAGTTGCTTCGAGTGAGCACAAGGGGCAGTTATTCGGGAAGGAATGGAGTGGGCAACTTTTATTTTATCCATTCATCATTTACATGACCCTTCTAGTCATAGCAGGGGTGTCCGTGTTACGGATGGGGTCTTTCAATAAGTAATGCTTGAATATATAACAAAAGGGAGCCGGCCGGCTCCCTTTTGTTATTGAGTTTCCTGTTTTTCTAATGCTGGCTGCTGATGGTAAAGGGTCTTACCAATAAGGGTCTGCAGGATGAGGAATGCGCCCCCCACAGTCCAATATAAAGGAAGTGCAGCAGGTGCATTCAGTGAAAAGATGAAGATCATAACGGGGGAAAGAAGCCCCATTATCTTCATCTGCGCCTGCTGCTCTGCAGGGATATTCATCAACGAAACGCGTGATTGGGCCAAGTACACAACCCCGGCAATAATTGCCATGATATGGTCCGGTTGTCCCAGGTTGAACCATAGGAAAGAGTGACTGGCAATTTCTGAAGATGAACGGATCGCATAATAGAGTCCAATCAGGATAGGCGTCTGAATCAATAAAGGCAAACAACCCATGTTGAGAGGATTTACACCGTTTTTTTGATAGAGCATCATCAATTCCTGTTGAAGCTTCTTCTGTTCTTCTTTGTCCTTCGTTTCTTTAATCTTTTTCTGGATCGCAGACATCTCAGGCTTGATCAGCGCCATTTTCCCTTTCATATCCTGCTGATTCTTATACGTTTTAAGCATAAAAGGCAGAAGAACAAGACGAATAAGAAGGGTGATCACGATAATGGCCACTCCAAAATTACCACCGAGCAAGGTTCCTATTTCATGAATGAGAAATGAAAATGGATTTACAAGATAATCATGAAAGAATGCTCCTTCAGTGGTGGCGGACTGGCATCCAGTCAATGTAAATAATAGTAATATAAAAATAAATGAAATTTTTTTCAATGTTTTTCCTCCTCTGTATATATGCTTTTCTTTTACACATATACAGAAGAGGATTCTTCATCATTATCAGTATGATAGAACTGAAACTTCATACAGGTCGTAAACCAGACCCTGACAGGTATGATTTCATTTTCTGCAACCTGTCTGACTATGAGGTTGTTTCCCTGAAGTTTTTTATCATAATATTGTGTATAGAGATGGAATGGTGATGGACACCGATCCCAAATTAATGCCAATATGAATAAAAATACGATACTAACATGCAAAGGACTTAAATAAAAGTCCAATAAGTCTTGTACAATAATATAAGTCAATGGAGAAGACTCCTTTTACTATTCTAGTTGCAACTATAATAGATGAATGATCATTTTATCACATATACAGTATACTGCGAAACGGGGATAGAATCCATGGTAATTCTATATACGATTTTGTGAACAATTGGTTTCATGAAAAATGACCATTTTATCATATTAAAAAGATCTCTAAGTGGAACACCACTTTAGAGACCTTACATCTTCAAGATTCAAATCCTTAATCAACAACGATATAAGCAATCATCGGACCATTTTTTCCAATGGTTTCATGCATCTCACAAATAAGCCTGTACGTTCCTTCTTTTGAGAAAGTTACATTTACCACGGTTTCTTTGCCTTTTTTCACAGTTCCTTTAATATCAGTTCCCTCAATGTAAAAAGGGTGTTCCATGCCGTTTACTCCATATATGCGGAGTTCGACCTCTCTGCCTTTTTCTACTACAATGGTCCCCGGGTCCCACCGATAGGCTTCAATTTCTTTGCCATCGGCTGTTTTCGATTTGAATTCGCCGGTTACAAGCTGGATGACTTGTTTTTCTCCCGTTTTTTCTGATAGTGACACCGTGGGGTATGAGTTCTTTGAAGATAACGACCAAATCGTACCGACTGTAATCACCAGGATCGTCACCAAAATGGCAATGATGGAACCTTTCTTCAATACAATGAAATTCATATGATTTCCCTCCTCGCAAGCAGCATCGTACTTTTCTATTAAACGTATGCTTGTACATGAGGGAACTTGTCAATAATTTATACGGTGGTAAGTTAAATGTTTTTCTTTCTGGCCCATTTTATGTACAATTTGGACATGATAGCAAGGAGGGTGAAGCATTGAAAACGACATGGAGAGTTATAACAACAAAAAGTGATGCAGAGCCGTGGTGGTTTTTTGAAGGCTGGGAAAAGGATATTGATAGGGAGTGGACATTTGATAACAGGGATGAAGCTGTAGAGACATTTCTATCGGAAATGAAACGATTCAGTGAACGCTATCCAAAGGCAAAAACGAAGAAATTTCACTCCATAGCATTTTGGGATCCTGAAGAGGTGTATTTTTGCGAAGCCTGTGATGATGATCTGCAGGTCTATTACGGATTGGTCATCTTTGAAAATGAACAGCCGATGGAGATTAATGAAGACTCAATCATCACGGAAATCACCAATAGAATGGAACGATAGGTCTATCCGATATCGGATAGACCTGTTCGTTTGTTAATCGATCACACCTGTCCGGATGATTTTATTATTCACTTTCACATCAAAAACAGCCTCTTTATACAGTTTGTCCCACTCCTTTCTCGTCAAATTCTCATGCCCCCTGACACTTCTGTACTCCATTCCAAATCCAATCGGATCTGTTCCTTCTTCCTGCAGCATCAGGAGGGTATCCTTAATGTTCTTTTCAATATATTTTTCAACTTCATCTTCAACCAATTGAAGCGCTTTTGGTTTAGTCAAATTTAATTCTTCGGTCATTTCAAGTATTCGTGACTCAATGTTCAATTCGACCTTGAATGAAGCCCGTTCTTTTTTTTCTGCCTGAATCTTATGGGAGGATTTAATGCTGTCAATCATCAAATATACTTTGTCGTTAAGCGGAGCTGCAGAGAGGGACGATAAGTAAGGCTTGAACTTTTCCATAGGTAATTCAACCTCTACACTTCCTGCGTTGTATTCTTCCATAAGAGAACGGATGAAGAAGATCTTGTCTTTTTTAATTTCTTTAATGAACTTATCCCTAGTGAATAATGCGAAGCCGTCTATCCCTACCTTCCCATTGGATGCCGTCAGTAAGGGAAGAATCGGGTCTTTACCGACGCTTCCGTAATCCGTGATGAATTCCTGGAGGGTAGGAGAAACAATCATCTCTGCTTCTACGTTTTGCCTGACCAAATTGTAAAGGTAGGTGCCTCTATTTGAAGGCTTTTCCTCCGTCTGATACCTCAAGATTTCTTCAGCCGTCGTATCGGCAATCGTTAAGTACACCATATTCCCGATTGCGGAATCCCTTTCGAGTGTATCCACCAGATGAGAAATCCCTTTGGCTGCAAGCTCCCGGCCGTATACAACGATCCTCAACTGGCCGGATACAAGCTTGTGATCAGATTCTAGATTTTGTGATAATTTGATACCTTTGCTGGTATTAGAAGTGGTGGAGAGGACCTTTTCAACATCCTCCATGGCAGGGTTGAATTGATAGAGGACAAGAGTCCCCGAAATTTTGTCATCTTCAGCCTGGTCATACCCGACGGCGGTAATCAGGCCGAGCTTTTCTAAATATTTCGTTTCCACACAGCTGCTTAAGAAAACCGAAGGGATACAGACCAAAAAAAGCAATATGATTTTATTCATACATCTACACCTTTTTTCTTGTTCCCGATATTTTTTAATTTGACCAGGATAAACAGGAGAGCGGGATACAGGAAAGAGAGGAAAAAACTTGCAGTACCCACCTTATCCGTAATCGTATTCATCGTGACTCTTTCATGAACGAATAGTGATAATATCCACAGGATGGCTGCGAAGAGATAGATGGCTTTTTTCTGCGAAAAATGAAATACTCTCTTCATTCCCCTGGTCGCTACCCAAAAGTACAAGCATATGTTTGGAAGGATGACTAACATCCAGAAGGAGACGGCAATGAATTCAAACCGCTCCAGGTTTGGAATCCTCAAGATTTTGAACATGGATAGAACTGGCCAGATCGTCTTTAAAAGAGCGTCCTCTGAGAAAAAACCAATGCTTACAACAGTCACCAAAGTGAATAAAAAGGTTGAATAACCGGTGCCGATGAGGGCGTATTTTAAAACTTTCTTCTTTTCCTTTATATAAGGATAGATAAATAACACCAAATCAAAGCCAATGATGGTAAAGCTCGTCTTATAGACGCCCATCATGATCTCCTTAGGGGAGGAAGTCAAGACGGGTTGGAGGTGGTTGAAGTCCATGAACTTTACAGGAGTATAAATCATGAATAAAAGCCAAAATGCCAGGATGAGCCCTAAAAAAGCAATTCCGACCACAACTCTGATGCCCCCCAGTACACCATATACCAGTAAAAAAATAAGTAATCCCATCAAAAGCCAAGTTGGTATTCTCGGGAAGATCCAGGCTTGTACCATTTCGATGTAATTCATGAGGATGACATACGTCACGCTCAGATAAAAAAGGATATAAACTACATTCATTCCTTTACTGATCCATTTTCCATATACGTCCATATGGATCCCGTATAAATCTGCACTATCATAGGTTTCAAGTGTTTTGACCATGAGGAATAACACAATGGAAACAAGAATTCCGGCAATGATCACCGAGATCCAAGCATCCCTATTCGCCTCCATATAGATGATCCTTGGTAGTCCGGCAATTCCTACTCCGGTTTGGGCGGTATGTAAAATAAACATAAGCAAAAATGCATTAAACATCAGTCGTTCTTTAGGATTTACATTGACCTCCATACACTTCACCCTTTACTCATCGACGTCTTTTTTCATCTTCGCTTTTTTGATCGGGATACGTCCCTTGTCAATGGGATGATTGGAGACGGGACGTTTGACTAAATACTGATAGGGCATGCGAAATATACTGTATTTCAAATCCGAAAATCTAAATGGATAGATGGGGGACAAATAAGGCCTCCCCAATGTGGTAATCTTCAGTAAATGAATCAGTATAAAGCAAAAGCAAAACATGATTCCGACTCCGCCATACAATCCTGCCATGACGATGATGGGGAAACGTATGATCCTAACGGCAGTCCCGATGGCATAGCTCGGAGCTGTAAAGGAACCAAGTGCGGAAATCGCAATGATGATGATCAGGATATTACTGGTGAATCCTGCTTGAACGGATGCCTGCCCGATGACAATACCACCCACGATCCCCATCGTCTGTCCCACTTTGGTTGGTAACCTGGCTCCGGCCTCCCTTAATAATTCAATGATAAATTCCAACAGAAGTGCTTCGAAGACCGGGGGGAAGGGTACATTTGACCGTGACTGTCCCAATGATACTAAGAGAGCAGAAGGAATCACTTCGTAATGATATGTCAGGACAGCTACATATGCCGGAGTTAAAAGAATAGAAAAAAAGATCGCTACAAAGCGGATCATCCGCAGAAATGTACCCATATTCCATCTCATATAAATATCTTCGGTAGATTCAAAGAAATTCATGAATGTGGATGGTCCGATGATGGCCGTTGGGCTCCGATCCACCAGTAATGCAATCTTACCGTGAAGAAGGGAGATGGTGCACCGGTCGGGCAGCTCTGTCGTAATGAATTGCGGGAAGAAGGTGAATGAATTATCCTCAATCAATTGAGCAAGGACAGTTGAATCCACAATGCTGTCTATCTCAATTTCTGTGATGCGCTGTCTGAACGTGTTGACGTTTTCTTCCTCGGCAATATCACTAATATAAATCATTTGAACTTTTTTCTTCGTTCTTGACCCCAACATAAAAGTCTCAACGCATAATTTAGGGTCGTTAATGTTAGAACGAATTAAATTGAGATTCTTCGTTATGGATTCAGTGAATGAGATTTTCGGTCCGAACACCAATGATTCGGTTTCCGCCTTTTCAAGTGCCCGGGTGCCTTTATCCGCCACATCTGCTAATACTCCGTGGGTATCTCCTTCTTTAAAGATATAAGCGGTCCCGTTGACTAGATTATCTACGACATCCGTAAGTGAATTGGTTGTTGTAAGCTTTGCAATATTTATCGTATCTTTAATCAGCTGATAGTTCAGCTCCTGATTGGATTCTTCAAGTGGCCTGATAATGCTGTCCTGCATGGAAGTCGGGTTAATCAGATCGTCAAAATATGCCACTGCGATTTTTTGATCATCTATTGTGATGGTCCTGAATACTAAATCTTCACTATTGCTGACCAAAACAAGCAATTCCTTATGTAAGTCCTCAATCTTAAAGCTGTGGGGAGAACCTTGTTTATTTATACTCTTCTTACCTTCTCTTCCTCTTCGATTGAACACAGACTTCCACACCCTAAAACCTTAATTTAATGATTAGAATTCCCATGTAACCGTTTCTTACTCATTAAACGGGCGATTTGGATTTCTAAAACGATGTACATAAAATAAGTTGTTCATGGGAACGGTAGAAATGGAGGTGATTTCAATGAGCAACAGAAAAAAAGATGCATCCAAAGCCGCTCAGGGTTCTTCTCAAGTAGAGGGCCAAGGAACGACCAGTCAGGAAATGCCAGGTGGAGTGAAGGCTCCATCCTCAAGGAGCAAAAAGAAGAAGTGATTCGTTCTATCCTTCCTTACATAGTGCCCTTACTTGAGTGTTGATATATTAAAATCGAGTCAAGTATGGTATAATGGAAATAATCGATGCAATTGTTCCGATTAATTATCGTACTATTACTGACCACATACTATCTGCAGCATAAATTACCACAATCAATATTTTCCTGTTAGAAAGCATAGCAAGGAAATCCTACTTACCTTAAAGGAGGACGTTCAATGGCTTTTGGTCGTAGAAATCAAGTTGAGGAAGAAATTAAAACAGAGGAAACCAAGATTTGGGCTTGTTCCGCTGAAGATTGTAAAGGCTGGATGAGAGACAATTTCAAAAGTGAAGATACACCAAAGTGTCCGCTTTGTAAAGAAGATATGGTGACTTCCACTAAAGTACTGCAAGTAGTGGATAATCCGCATCCTACAATGAAATCATCCTGATTGAACGTAAAGAACCAATCCTCTGATTGGTTCTTTTTCTTGAATTTCGAAAAATGATTAAACTCTTTTTTTACATTTGAATAGTATGTAATGTATGTATGTATTAAAGGAGGGAGCATCATGTCCAAGAAAGAGAAAGAAAAAGAAGTGAAAAGTACTTCCATTGAAAATGAGGATAAAGGAACTGTGTGGGACGGATTTTGGAAGCTGTCCAAACCAGTTGAAGAAAATAAAGAAGAAAAAACATTTAGATGGTTCTGATTCATTGAAGGGGCTGTACATGCGAATATGCATGCACAGCTTTTTTTTACGTTTAATCAAATCGTGTTGAGGTATAAACAAGAATATACCAAACCTTTAGGAGGAAGTGTCTAATGGAGATTTCGAATGTTCGATTATATGACGGTCATGAATACACAAACCCCACTAAGAAATATAGTGTAACGATCGAGGAGGGGAGAATAAGGGAAATTACAGACGGGGAAAGGCAAAGCGAAACAAAGGAAGCCATCGATGGTATGGAAAGAGTGCTGTCCCCGGCGTTTCATGATTCACATATGCACTTTTTGCGTTATGGATTAATGAAGAGGGAACTGGACCTTAGACATGTGACAAGTTGGGAAGAAATGAAAAAGGAAGTTCTTGAATATTACCCTGAGATGGAGAATGGGGATTGGATCGTAGGAAGAGGCCTCGATGATAGTGAGTTTAAGGACCGAAATGATCTTTTGACAGGTAAGGATCTGGATGAACTGCATTTACATACGTATATGTTCTTTCTTCATCAGGACGGTCATGAATGCATAGTGAACCATAAGGTCATGGAGTTATTAAAGGATGAAGAGGAATTTAACGAAATCCCAGATGCATTTAAAGAAAAAGATGACAGTGGGGAATGGACAGGTCGTTTCAAGGATAGTGCCGTTCATTTCATCAAACATCATTTCCGGAGCAGAAGCAGTGAGGATGCCAAGGATGCAATCAAACATGGGATTCCTCATATGCTCAAAAATGGGATTACGACCATTCACACGGACGACCTGAATTTCATTGGTTCTTACGATCGATTGTGGACGGCCTATACCGAATTGGAAGAAGAGGGAGAATTACCAATCAGGGTATATTTGCATCATTACATTTTTAAAAAAGAACATCTGAAAGATTTTCTCGAGCGCCATCCAGAGCGGACAGGTGAAGGCACAGAGCATGTAAAGGTGGGCGCTGTGAAGATCTTCCTTGATGGTACTCAACGTCTTCATACTTCTGCCATGAGGATTCCATATAAGGACAAGCCTGATACAAACGGTATATTGATCTATTCCCAGGAGGAGCTTAATGAACTTGTAAGGCTGGCAGGTGAAAATCGGATGCAGGTAGCCATGCATGCAATCGGCGATCAAGCGGTTGAACAGGCGATCACCGCACTCGAACAGAAAGAAGCGGGAACAGATACGTTTCATCACAGAATCATCCATGCCCAAACCCTGGGGGAAGACTTATTGTATCGGTTGGAAAAAATCAAACCCACAATTGAAACTCAGCCTTCTTTCCTGATGGGGGAATGGGACCAGAAAGCAAAGTGGGTGGGAGAAGATCTGGCCCCCTATTGCGATGCATTTAAAAGTATTGTAAACCGGGGCATCCCTTATACATTAAGCTCCGACTTGCCCATAGGTTCCCTCGATCCTTTCGAAGGGATGTTTGCAGCCGTGAACAGGACCGACCTTTCAGGAAACCCATCAGGAGGCTGGCAGCCCCAGGAAAAGCTGACAGTGAATGAAGCATATAGAGGGTATACGTCCATGCCCACCATCATCGAATTAAATGAACCACATAATTCAGGAACCCTTTCCGAAGGGGAACGTGCTGATTTCATACTGCTGGATCGGCATCCCAAGGAGGTTTCAAGTGAAGAATTAAACAACATCAGAGTTGTGGAAACATGGCATAATGGCAAGAAAGTCTATTCGTTATAAGAATATGGGAAGGCCCCCTCAAAACGGAGAGAAAGAGGGGGCTTTTTTGTGGGAACTTTGGGCTTTCTATTGGCACCTCGGCTTTTCTTTAATACAATATAGGGACAAGAATATCATTTGGAGGGAAGATTGTGATCACAGAAGCAAAAAAAGTATTAAAACAATACTTTGGTTATGATGAATTCAGGGATGGCCAAGAAACTATCATTCAATACATATTAGATGGGAAAAATACAGTCGGCATTATGCCTACAGGCGGGGGGAAGTCTCTTTGTTACCAGATTCCCGCTCTTATGATGGATGGCGTGACCCTTGTAATTTCTCCACTCATCTCCCTCATGAAAGACCAGGTGGATGCATTGATACATGAGGGTATTCCAGCTACCTTTATTAATAGTACCCTTTCAAACAGTGAAGTGGAAAATAGAATGGAAGAGATTTCATCAGGGGATTACAAGCTTGTTTATATTGCTCCCGAGCGGTTGGAATCTTATGGATTCATTCGTTTTCTCAATACATTACCCATTCCACTTGTAGCAGTTGATGAAGCCCATTGTTTATCCCAGTGGGGCCATGATTTCAGACCAAGCTATTTAGGGATCTACAATGCAGTGAACCAGCTCCGTTCAAACCCCACGATACTTGCTCTTACAGCAACTGCCACTCCCCAAGTGCAATCCGATATCCTTCATCACTTGCACATTCCGGAAAAATACAAAGTATTGACTGGATTTCAGAGGACGAATTTATTTTTCCAGGTGGTAAAAGGAGAAGATCGAAAGCGTTGGGTAGAAGGTTATGTAAAAA
Source organism: Rossellomorea vietnamensis (assembly GCF_001305855.1). Taxonomy (GTDB): domain Bacteria; phylum Bacillota; class Bacilli; order Bacillales; family Bacillaceae_B; genus Rossellomorea; species Rossellomorea vietnamensis_A. The sequence continues at coordinate 52,156 of NZ_LIXZ01000005.1, forward strand.
AGAATCAGCAGCATTCAGGCATTATCTATTGTGCGACACGCAAAGAAGTTGAAAACCTTTATATGTTTTTTGAGAAAAAAGGAGTATCCGTCGGGAAATATCATGGTGGGCTTTCTGATACGTTAAGGCAGGACCAGCAGGAGGCATTCCTGAATGATTCTATTACGATCATGATAGCGACCAATGCGTTTGGAATGGGAATTAACAAGTCCAATGTCCGCTTCGTGATCCATTATCAAATCCCGAAGAATATGGAGGGGTACTATCAGGAAGCCGGCAGGGCAGGTCGTGATGGAGTGGACAGCGAATGTGTCTTGTTGTTTTCCCCTCAGGATATACAGACGCAGCGGTACATCATTGATCAAAATATCATAAATCCGGAATTGCATCAGAATGAGATGCAGAAATTACGTGACATGGTTGATTTTGTTCATACAGAATCATGTTTACAGAACTACATTCTGACCTATTTTGGGGAACATGTAGAGGAAGCCTGCGGTCATTGCAGCAATTGCCTCGATGAGAGAGAATCCGAGGATGTCACAAAGGAAGCACAAATGGTCTTATCCTGTATGATGAGGATGAATGAGAGGTTTGGAACCTCCCTGATCAGTGGGGTTCTGACGGGATCAAAGAATAAGAAAATCCTTGAATGGGGATTTGACAGGCTTTCCACCTATGGATTAATGAAGGATCAATCTCAGAAAGAAGTCGGACTGTTCATCGATTATTTGATTTCTGAAGGGATCATCCAGGTTGAAGGTGGCAGTTTTCCCGTTCTGAAAGTGTCATCCAAGGGGAAAGAGGTATTAATGGGAGAAAGAACCGTATCTAGAAAGGTCCAGCCTACGGTTTCGGCCATTATCCCTAAGGAAGATGGTTTATTCCAGACCCTTAGAGCCCTCCGGAAATCAATTGCAGACTCAGAAGGAGTCCCGCCCTTTGTTATTTTCTCAGATAAGGCTTTACAGGATATGTGTGTGAAAATGCCGAAAACCTCAGAAGAATTTCTACAGGTTAGTGGAGTAGGGGAAAGTAAGAGAGACCGCTATGGAGAAATTTTCATTCAAGAAATCTCAACTTTTTTAGAAGAAAATCCAACTCATCAAGTGGAGATAGTCAAGCCGGCACCTGTCCATAAGGCAAATAAATCTGATACGGCATCCTATTTGATCAGTTATGCCTTATTTAAGGAGCAAAAAGGAATTAAAGAGATTGCGATAGAGCGGGGGATGAGTACCGCTACGATTGAAAATCATATCATTCGTACCTATCAGGAAGGTATACTCGATGATTGGAGCATTCTATTTACAGAAGAAGAGGAAAGCCTGATCGAAGAAGCCGTTTCAAAAGCAGGGACAGACCTGTTGAAACCAATAAAAGAAGAGCTGCCGAAAGAGATCAGCTATTTTCAAATTAAAGGGTATTTAGTGAAGAGCGGACAAAGTTCATAACTCTTGTCACGCACACCAAAAAAGCAGAAGCCGATTTCTCGGCCTCTGCTTTTAATTTATATCTCGTTACGCCTTCATGGCAGCCTTCATTTCAAGGAATTCATCGTAGGTTGTTTCCTTATCGATGACACCATCTTCGGTGATTTCGATAATGCGGTTCGCGATTGTTTGAATGAACTGATGGTCATGGGTTGCGAAAATCATCGCCCCTTTGAAGTTGATCAATCCGTTATTTAATGCCGTGATGGATTCCAAGTCCAAGTGGTTGGTAGGTTCATCAAGTAGAAGAACGTTTGACCCGCTAAGCATCATCTTCGATAACATACAGCGAACTTTTTCCCCTCCGGAAAGGACACTCGGTTTCTTCAATACTTCTTCCCCAGAGAAAAGCATGCGACCCAAGAATCCGCGAAGGAATGTTTCACTCTCATCTTCCGGTGAGTACTGGCGTAACCATTCCACAAGGGAAGGTTCATTTCCTTCAAAGTACTTTGAGTTTTCATTCGGGAAGTATGCCTGGGAGGTCGTAACGCCCCACTTGAATGTTCCGCTATCAGGCTCCATTTCCCCTGCAAGGATTTTGAAAAGAGTGGTCTTGGCAATTTCGTTTGCTCCGACAAGTGCGATCTTGTCTTCTTTATTCAGGATAAAGGAAACATTGTTTAAGACCTTTACTCCATCAACCGTTTTTGTCAGTCCTTCAACACGCAGAACATCGTTACCGATTTCACGCTCCGGCTTGAATTGTACATATGGATAACGACGTGAGCTTGGCTTGATGTCATCCAATGAAATTTTCTCCAACGATTTTTTACGGGAAGTGGCTTGTTTCGATTTAGATGCATTTGCACTAAATCGGGCAACGAATGCCTGAAGCTCTTTGATCTTTTCTTCCTTCTTCTTATTCTGATCCTGAGCCATTTTCAGTGCTAATTGACTGGACTCATACCAGAAATCATAGTTCCCGACATAAACTTGGATTTTTCCAAAGTCAAGATCGGCAATATGTGTACATACTTTATTTAAGAAGTGACGGTCATGTGATACAACGATGACTGTGTTCTCGAAATTGATCAAGAAGTCTTCTAACCACTGAATCGCCTGGATGTCCAAGTGGTTGGTAGGCTCATCGAGTAAAAGGACATCCGGCTTGCCGAATAGTGCTTGTGCCAATAGTACTTTAACTTTTTCTCCACCTGTCAGTTCAGACATTTGTTTTGTGTGAAGGTCTTCGTTGATTCCTAATCCTTTAAGTAGGATAGCGGCTTCCGATTCAGCTTCCCAACCGTTAAGCTCGGCGAATTCACCTTCTAATTCTGCTGCTCTCATACCGTCTTCATCAGAAAAATCTTCTTTCATATAGATAGCGTCTTTTTCCTGCATGACTTCATATAAACGGGTATGCCCCATAATGACAACTTTCAGTACTTCATACTCTTCATATTCGAAGTGATCCTGCTTTAAGACAGCAAGTCGCTCGCCCGATCCCATGGATACGTGGCCGGTCTGCGCTTCGATTTCCCCTGAAAGAATCTTTAAAAATGTTGATTTACCAGCACCGTTTGCTCCGATGAGTCCGTAGCAATTCCCTGGGTTAAACTTTATATTCACGTCTTCGAATAACTTTCTATCTCCAAAACGTAAGCTTACATCTGATACCTGAATCATATGTGAAAAACCTCCTAATACTCAATCTAAAAGATTATAACACGCAAGTATGCTAAAAAGATAGAGTGTTAGGAGGAACAGTGATAATTTTACGGGGTATTTACATAAGTAAAGAGGATTTGAGTGAAAGAAAAAGGGAGCATATGGGAGCAGGCTTTTTTTATGTATGGGTCGATTTTGGCCACCTCGGGGGTTACAAAAAAATATGCGTTCAAGAAATGACAGAAACGAGCAGACTCTTTTCTATTATATATACAAGAAGCCGAAACCGGCCAAAAATGGGCAGAAGGTTTCGGTTTTTTCTTTTGATTTTTTCATCTCTATCCCATACACTATAATTACACTAATTCCAATCAGAAAGGTATGAATTAATATGAGTTCAGCCCCAGCAAATTCAATACCAAGACCATTGGTTCAGCTGAATCAATGGTTCATCGTATCAACTGTTGCCATTTCATGGTTGTTCCAAATAGAATTTCTCTTACTGCTCCCGTTCTTAGTCGGAATGTCAGCTCTACTTTTTAAATATAATCCCGTCATGAAGGCAGGGAAGTTTTTCTTAAAGAAAGAACCTTCCTCATATCCGCCAGAAGATGCTGAGCAGCAACGCTTCAACAATATCATTGCAGTGAGCTGTTTAGGTGGCGCCATCATAAGTTCCCTGGCAGGATGGGATACAGGGTTTTATCTCTTCTCAGGAATGGTCTTTGTGGCTGCATCAGTCGCCCTTGCAGGATTCTGCATAGGATGTTTCATTCGCTTTCAGTGGAAAAGATTTCAATATAAACGTTCATTACAGTAACCTATTGACAATAGATGGAATCCATCGTAAACTAATCTTGAATTTAAATAGTGTATACAAAGGGAGTATGTTATATGTTAGGTGTCGTTCTTAACTAACCGTGAAATGAATACGGACATTTTGCAGGCAGTGGCCATTTTAATTCAGGCGATTGAATCAGCTTATTTAGCTATGCCTTCAAAATGCAGTTAAGAACAATGGTCATAGCATACTCAACCTTTAATCAGGAGAGCTGTGTCTTTGTGCACAGCTCTTTTTTGTGCACAATCCCGCAAGTTAGGACTTCTTTTCACATAGTTGATTGGGAGGCTGTTTGCGTTTACACGTGCGCTAAAATGATGGGGAGGATTGTATACGAGTGAAGGAAGACCACGATGGACATTGTTCGTTGTGGTCTATTTTTGTATATTCGGAGGAAAATGGAATGAATGAAAAAACGTTTCAAACACTTGAATTTAACTTAGTGAAAGAAGAACTAATGGGGTTTGCCCTTACGGAAGAAGGGAAAAAGGAATTAATGAACTTACGTCCGTCGACAAATATCCGTCAAATTGAAATGCGCCTGGAAGAGGTAACGGAAGCTGTCCACATCTTAAAGAAAAGTGCCAGTGTACCGATTCACGCTTTAGACGGGGTGGAAAGCATCATGGCAAATCTGAATAAAGGGATGCCCCTCAGGCCGGATCAGCTCACAAGTTTATATTATTTTCTCGATGCATGTAAAAAGCTGAAAAAATATATGGAAGATAAACAATGGCTGGCGCCGAGAGTTTCTTCCTATGTTTATTCAATTGAAGATATCCCCGATCTCAGTGAGGAAATCAACCGATGCATTAGAAACGGCAGAGTCGACGATTATGCGAGTAAAGAATTGTTAAGGATACGAAAGCAATCAGGAATCCAGGAAGAACGGTTAAAGGACAAGATACAATCGATTGTTAAATCGGCTAAATACAAATCATACTTTCAAGAAGCGATCGTGAGTCAACGAAACGGGCGATATGTCATTCCGATCAAGAAAGAATTCAGGGGGAAAATGAAAGGTGCCGTTTTGGATTCTTCAGCATCGGGTTCAACCCTGTATATCGAGCCGGAGGAATTAAGCAAACAACAGGATCAGCTCCTCACTTTAAGACTCGAAGAAGATCATGAAGTTGAAAATATTCTATGGTCATTGACTGGAATGGTGCAAACATACGAGCCACAATTAACACTCGCGGTTGAAACGATGGTCCATTATGATGTATTGTTTGCCAAAGCAAAATATAGTCGCGCCCATGATGGAGTGGAAGCTGTTGTAAATGAAGAACAGAGGATTCACTTGATCAATGCCGTTCATCCTCTGCTCGGGAAACACGCAGTCCCACTGTCGATCAAGATGGGGGAAGGATTTCATGCATTGGTCATCACCGGCCCTAATACCGGGGGGAAAACCGTAACCATAAAGACGGTTGGGCTTCTTACCCTCATGACCCAATGTGGGTTGCATATTCCCGCAGCAGAGGGCAGTGAAATAAGTTTGTATCAACAAATCCTTCTGGACATCGGGGATGGACAGAGTCTTCAACAAAACTTGAGTACATTCAGTTCCCATATAAAAAATATCATCGATATATTAAAGGATACAAATGATCGGTCCCTTGTTCTATTGGATGAACTTGGCTCAGGTACAGATCCTATGGAGGGGATGGGTCTTGCCACAGCTATCCTGAATACATTATATGAAAAGGGTGCCACGCTTATTGCCACTACTCACTATAGCGAAATCAAACATTTTGCAGAAGAGCATGAAGGCTTTATGAATGGCAGTATGGAATTTAACATCGACACCTTGCAGCCAACATATAAACTGATTGTCGGTCAAGGTGGTGACAGTCAGGCATTCTCTATAGCGTTGAAGCTTGGGATGCACCCGGAGATTATTGAAAAAGCACATGAAATCACCTATAAGACGAAGAAAACATATAGTCTAGGAGAGATCGACTACGGTGTGAAAAAAGAAATGGAGAAGCAGATTATCGTAAACAAACATAAAAAAAGGAATCACGGAAAAATCCAGAATGAAAACAGAAACATCACCTCCTTTACGAAAGGAGATAACGTCAAGATCTCTCCAGAAGGAGAATTTGGAATTGTATATGAAGGTCCTGATGGTACAGGGAATTACACCCTACAGATCAAAGGGGAAAAGAAATCTGTGAGTCATAAACGGCTTCGTTTATATGTATCTGCCCGGGAGCTGTATCCAGATGATTATGATTTCGATATAATCTTCAGCAGCAAAGAAAATCGTAAAAAGAATAAACTCATGGGAAAACGGTTTGTAGAAGGCTTGACCATCGAACATGAGGAGTAATTTAAAAAACGCACTCTAGCTTAAACTTGAGTGCGTTTTTTTATCTGATGTATTCTTAGGAAACTCTAGGACATATGTGTCAAAACAAAGGAAAGAATGATTCCCAGGGAAGAAAGGAAACCGACAATTGGTCCGCCTTCCTCAAACGCTTCCGGCAACATCGTAGAAGAGGCCATCGCGAGCAGCCCGCCAGCACCGAATGCTCCGATTATGTAAGAAGTGCTTTCAGGGGCATCCTGAAGTAAAACGTACCCAAATAATGAACTGAGTGAAGAAAGAATGACAACACTTCCCCACAGGAAAAGGATTTTCTTCGTACTGTACCGATCAAGCTTTAACCCTATGCTGCTTGATAAGGATTCAGGCAAATTACTGATGAAAATAGCAAGTATGAATACCCATTGCATGGATTGACTTTCAATAAAGCTGACCCCGATTATGATGGATTCGGGTATGGCATCCATGATGGTACCGACATAAATGGCAATCCCTGAATGACCATGGGGGTTCTTCTTCGATCGTTTTCTCTCGCTTCCGCCTTTATTTGAAATGAATATTTCAAATAAAGTAAAGAGGAGGGCACCAAGAAGGAACATAGAAATGAGATACATCAAATCCGCTTTTCCTTCCGCTTCACTTAAGAGATCAAATGTGGCAGATCCGATGATCAGTCCTGTACCCAATGCCATGATGTATGCTACTACTTTCTTTGGTATATGAAGAAATATCGCCATTATTGCCCCGATCAAGAGGGAGAGACTGGCTACTCCTCCCCATAAAGCTGCCTGCAACAATGATCCAACCTCCTTTGTTTCGTTTTCATATCGAGTTTTCCCTAATTGAGTAAGGGATTAAACATTAACCGTTCCCTTGAATAGATCCAGGGAGCACTGGGGAAAGTAAGATTGAATAAATTTTAGGAGGTAAAGAAATGAAAAAATATCTTTTGATTTCAACGATTGGATTCATGTTCATGATCACTGCTGCCGGCTGCGGAACAAGCAAGAACATGAATGAAGAAGGACAGCAGATGAACAACCGTAACCTGGAGAGAGTGAACTATAAGAATGATCAGGCGAACCGGGATTATGTGAATGATGGCACGATGAGAGAGAATTACTCGCTTGCTGACAGAGAAGCGGGGAAAGTGGCAGAACTTAAAGAAGTGAAAAGTGCTTATGTATTGACGACTGATCAAAATGCCTACGTTGCTGCTGTATTAGAAGACCATAAGAATGGGAACGTTTCAAAGGAATTGGAAAAGAAAATCTCAGATCAAGTGAAAAAAGAAAATGGCAGTATAAACAATGTGTACGTATCAACAAATCCTGATTTTGTAGACCGTATGAGAGGGTATGCCGATAAAGCCAGAAATGGAAAACCGATTCAAGGATTTGGTGAAGAAATATCCGATATGGTGAAACGAGTATTCCCGAACCGAGGTTAATGCTTCTGAAAAAAGTCGAACTCCGTTTCGGCTTTTTTTATTTACCCATAGGAAATGTTCGAATTATTCAGTATACTATTTAGAGTGACGAAATAAATTGAAGGGAGGTATGGACGTGGCCCAAACAGCATCAAAAACGGCTGTGAACCCTACGATATATGGAATTCTATTAGCCATTAGTTCGGGTCATTTTATTAATGATACACTCCAGGCTGTCGTACCGGCTATGTTCCCGATCATTGAGAAGTCATTGGAGCTGAGTTACATGCAAATCGGCTGGATTGCCTTCTCGCTCAATATGACGTCTTCTTTATTACAGCCGGTCTTCGGAATTTATGCCGATATACGTTCAAAGCCTTACTTACTTCCATTGGGGATGTTGTCCAGCTTAGCAGGGTTGATTGGTTTTGCCCTGTCCGGTCATTTCATATGGATCATCGTTTCCGTATTATTTATCGGATTCGGTTCCGCCATTTTCCATCCTGAAGGTTCCAGAGTGGCTTATATGGCTGCCGGAAATCGAAGGGGACTGGCACAGTCGATTTATCAGGTCGGTGGAAATACCGGCCAGGCGCTTGCTCCCCTGATTACTGCATTTGTCTTTGTCCCTTTTGGTCAAATAGGGGCCTTATGGTTTACCATTGTGGCCATTATTGGAGTCGTTGTCTTGTTCCGGGTATCTAATTGGTATTCAGATCAGATACGCTTCAATGAAAAGAGCATGAGTAAAAAGAGTGAAGGAGGAAGAAAAACACGTATTAACCCGAAAATTAAGTGGGCGATGGTATTTGTTGTATTCCTCGTGTTTGCAAGGTCATGGTACAGTGCAGGATTATCAAATTATTACCAGTTTTATTTGATTGAAGACTACGGACTAACCATTAAAAAAGCGCAGGCATACATATTTGTCTTTATGTTTGCAGGAGTCATGGGAACCTTCCTGGGGGGGCCGCTTGCCGATCGTTTTGGTAAGAGAAATATCATCTTCTTTTCGATGCTCGGTGCTGCACCTTTGACACTTGCATTACCTTATTTACCGCTCTCCATTGTCATTCCGTTTATTTTTTGCATTGGATTTATTTTATCGTCAAGTTTTAGTGTAATTGTAGTGTATGCACAGGAGCTGTTGCCGAGTAAAATCGGGATGGTATCCGGTTTGACCGTTGGCTTGGCATTCGGCATGGGTGCTGTCGGGGCAGTCATCTTTGGAGGATTGGCCGATCTTTACACCATCCGATTCGTCATGATCCTATGCAGCTTCCTTCCACTACTCGGAATGATGACATTCTTCCTTCCTTCAGACGAAGCGGTAAGAAACTTCCATAAATAACAAAAGAGGTGATCCCGTCCAAACGGAATCACCTCTTCGTTTTTTAAGAAAATGCAAAGTAAATGATGAATAATCCACAAAGGATGTACATGATTGGATGAACTTCTTTCCATTTTTTCAAGGAAATCATCGCAAATGGATAAAGAATGAAACCTAATGCGATGCCTGTTGCAACACTGAAGGTTAAAGGCATCATAATAATAGTGACAAAGGAAGGGATGACGATTTCAAGTCGATTCCAATTGATATGCCTGACTTCCGTTGCCATCAATGCACCAACGATGATAAGTGCAGGGGCAGTCACCTCTGGAGTGATTACCGATAAGATGGGTGAAAAGAACAAAGCGATCGAGAAACAAATGGCAATCACGACAGAAGTGAATCCGGTTCTTCCCCCGACGGCAACGCCGGCTGAAGATTCCACGAAAGATGCTGTCGTAGAAGTTCCAAATATCGCTCCTGCCACACCTGAAGCGGAGTCGGCAAGGAGAGCACGGCCTGCGTTCGGGATTTGATTATCCTTCATGATCCCTGCTTGACTGGCAACGGCAATCAATGCACCAGCTGTATCAAAGAAAGCCACAAACAGAAAGGTAAAGATGACCGCCATGATTTCAATAGTGAAAATATCACCTAAATGGTTGAATACCACTCCGAATGTCGGCTCGAGACTTGGTACACTTCCAATAATGGAATGAGGCACGGAGATTTGCCCCGTGACCATCCCGATGATGGTCGTAGCAACCATCCCATAGAAGATCCCGCCTTTAATTCCCTTTACTAACATCATCAGGGTAATGATAAAACCAAACACAGCAAGCAGTGTCGGGGGCGAAGAAAGGTTCCCGATGGAAACGAATGTTTCAGGGTTGGCAACGACGAGTCCCGCGTTTTTAAAACCAATGAATGCCACAAAGAAACCGATGCCGCCGGCAATGGCAAATTTTAAATCCTGCGGGATGACATTGATGATTTTTTCACGAATTTTCATGACACTTAAAATCATAAAGATGATGCCTGCAATAAATACTCCTGTCAGGGCGATTTCCCAGTCCACTCCCATTCCGATACATACTGAAAAGGTAAAGAACGAGTTGAGACCCATGCTGGGGGCGATCCCAATCGGAAAGTTTGCCAGTAGACCGATTAACAGGGAGCCAACAATCGCTGACAGAGCGGTGGCTGTAAATAATGCCCCTTTATCCATTCCGGCCTGACTCAGGATGATGGGGTTCACCACAAGAATATAAGCCATCGATAGGAAAGTCGTGACACCTGCTAACGTTTCTCTTCTATAATTTGTGCCTCTTTCAGCAAATTGAAAGAATGTTTTCATACTTAACCCTCCGTGTAGATAAAAATAAAAAAACTCCGGTGACTGAATCAACCAGAGTGCATCTACAGGATAAAATAATTCCATTGGTCTTACTTTATCTTGTAGACAAGCCATTTAAGGTAGCTGGTAGAAACGTTCAAGCCATATTCTTGAACTTATACAAGGTGCATATATGTTTGTTATAATTGAATTAGGAGAATCATAACAACTGACTATCATCCGGTCAATGGAACCGGTAAAAGTTCGTGAATTCACTATTTTCTAAATTGATGATTTATTATTAAAAATAGCATACGCCCTATACATCATTCCTGAAAAAAGCTATATTTAGTGAATACAAACAATGAGTAGAGAAAACGTAAGTTAATACGTGAATGAATATTGGAGGAATAAATATAATGTCTTCTTTAAAACCAGGTACAGTAGAGGATTTATACGTTGATCATGAAGTGCCATACGGTTTCTTTCTAACGAATGATATCGATCGTGTACTTCTGCATCACTCTGAAATAACAGAAGAAATCCAAGAGGGAGATACAGTGAAAGTATTTCTTTATCATGATAAGGATGTACGCTTGACAGCGACCATGCGAATCCCTAAGGTGCAAGTCGGTGCATACGGTTGGGCAGAAGTAGTGGATAAGAGGGAAGATTTAGGCGTATTTGTGAATATTGGGTTGCCTAAGGATATTTTGGTCTCATCAGATGATCTTCCGAAATTTCAGGAGCTTTGGCCGAACCCTGGCGATCAACTGTTCCTTACCTTAAACCGTGATAAGCAAGACCGTTTATACGGAAGATTGGCCACTGAAAATATCATTGAACAGGTATCAAGAAGAGCTTCCTCTGAAATGATGAATGCCAAAGTGCAGGGGCGGGTGTATCGACTACTGAGAGTAGGAACCTTCTTCTTATCTGAACAAGGATATCGCTGCTTCGTTCACATGAATGAGCGTAAAGCGGAGCCAAGGCTCGGCGAACTCGTTGAAGGCAGAGTCATCGACGTGAAGGATGACGGAAACTTAAATGTTTCATTCTTACCATTGAAGCAGGATAAAATGCAGGATGATGCTGAAGTCATCCTTGAATATCTGGCAGTTCGGAACGGGGCAATACCATTCTGGGATAAGAGTCAGCCCGAAGAAATCAAAGATCGCTTCAATATGAGTAAAGCATCCTTTAAACGGGCTCTTGGAAAACTGATGAAAGATAATCTGGTGTACCAGGAAGAAGGCTGGACGTATCTAAAGAAATGAATGATCTCAACATGAAGAAGAGTGCTGACAAATGTCAGCACTCTCTTCTATGTTCAGTACGATCCACTTTGATTGACCCTATGACTTTCCTTTTTTGTTTTGACCGGTCTAATCGGTAAAAGTGTTCCGACAAAAGCGATTAAGGCACATCCAATGAGTACATGTGAATAACCATTCAAAGCAACCGTGGAAAGCACTCCGAACACAACAAGGTCCAAGCCTGAATCCACAATGGAAAGCAAGGAGATGGTCGTCGCCCTGATCCCGGACGGAATTAAGTCATTGCTTAATTGTGAATAAATGGGGTAACGGATTGCCCGTACAAGTCTTAATAAGAAAAATGAACCTAATACCATCCATATAGATGACCCGAACAAGCCTGATATGAGTAATCCCGCTGCCGCTGATAAACCAGAAATATTCATGAGCATGACCCTGGAATAGCGTGCTGTCATCCAACCGATTGAATTCGATGCAATATAGCCGAGAATGGCAGAAACGGCATAAAAGACCCCGATCAAGTAGACAGGTACGCTTGCATCCTGTAAAAGCGGTTGATCGAAATATTGGTAAACGGCACCAGCCGGTATGAACACCAATGTTACGTTTAGAAACATCATCAATAACTGTGGTGCCTGGCGTATTACACGGATACCACTCTTTATTTGGGAAAAAGGATTTTCTTTCTGAAATGAGTCAACAGACGGCTGTTTGACCCAAAGGATTAAGAAGAGTTCTATTAAGTGAAAGACTAAACCCAGTAAGATAAGCAGAGTGAATTGACTGTCCACCAGATCCTTTGCCAAATAAGAACCGAAAAGGACGGCTATCAGCATGCTGATAAACGAAGCTGATTGAATCTTTCCCATGGCATGATCCATGCGATTTTCTTCATTTGACTCTTTGAGTGAATCATAGATCAACGCTTCATCGGCTCCGGAAAAAAAGGTTACACTAAATCCATTGATGAAGCTGTATAAGAAGAACATCCAAGGCTCATAAGCGAATAAAAGCAGTGTGATACTAAGGAACTTAAGTAAAGAACCGAATAGAAAAGAATATTTTGCACCAAACCGATCTGCAAATATTCCAGTCGGAACCTCCCCGATTAATACGGCACCGCTCCAGAACATGAGCACAATTAAAATATCAGAAGAGGTTAACCCTCTTTCGAAATAGAATAACGTTAATACGGGTTGAAGAAAACTGATTGTACCAAAAAAAGAAATCCAAAATAGCACCCGGATATTATGGGCTGCAAGTGTTTGTTTCATCATAATTTGTCTCCTGCTTCCTGAATTTAATATATTCGTCGGAAGAAGGAGCGTCGTTTCGTTAATTCAGAACGTTCACTCCTTCTTGAAATAGTGATAGTGTTTTGAATGTTTTTTGCATGATATTTCCTCCTAGTGTTTGATGAATCCAGTGTAGCATAAGAAGGAGAAAAAGAAGTAGTTATTATTCGAAATTCTTTTGTTATTCGCAGAAAGGGCGTGAGTCAATGAAAGAGGTTGTTGCGGACGTATTGCAGTCCAGAGGGACTTATTATGAGATTGGTGTCCGCTTCGGGGAGGAACTTCGGCAGTCGCCACTCTATTCCCATCATCAAAAGAGACGAAAGAAGTCATTGAGGGATTACAATGTAAAGAGAGATGAAGTCGAGAGACTACTCCGATATTTCGCTCCCGGATTATGGGATGAATTAAATGGACTATCACATGGTTTACAGTGGTCACTGGATGATACAATACATGAATATTCGGGCTTTCAACAGGAGTGGGTGACTTCAGGTTGTTCGTCTTTGGCGAAGGATGGTATTTATGTGAGGAATTATGATTATCACCCGAAAACGTATGAAGGCAGGCTCCTACTTGTGAAGCCGGCTGGTGGATATGCGTCCATCGGATTTTCTGGAAGGGGAATCGGACGTATTGACGGGTTGAACGAAAGAGGATTGGCAGTGGGTTTTCATTTCGTAAATCGAATAAAGCCTGGAGAAGGGTTCATTTGTACAACAATCGCCCGCATCCTTCTCGACACATGCAAAAATACAGACGAGGCCATCGAAGTGTTGCGGAGACTGCCTCACCGACACAGTTTTAACTATTCTTTATACGACCAAAGCGGCAAAGCTGCTGTAGTAGAAGCTTCCCCGAGGGGTATAGGGGTGTATCACCATTCAACTTTAAGTTGTACCAACCATTTTCAGATGAATCATATGAAAAAGGATAACCGGCATTATTTAAAAGACTCTCAAAAGAGGCTGGATATATTACGTTCAGGGCAGGAAAAGGAATTAACCATGAAGAGGGCATTCAACCTGTTTAACCAGGGAGACAGACCGATTTTCAAGAAAGCATATGATGCTTGGGCAGGAACGATTCATACATGTGTCTTTCAATGTGAATCACTGCGATGCTTGATCGGATTTGGAGAAAACTCCGATGGGTTGGCGGTGGACTTTCAAGATTGGGTCAGGGGAAAAGATATTCCCATTCGAAAAATTTCAGGGAAGTTCGATACAAACGAGCCGTTCTTATTTATGGAAGAAGTGAAGGAATAAGGGGGGAACCGAGCAAATCAAGGGATTAACGTGGCTTATCATTGTGGAGGACTTCCTCGGTTCTTATTTTTAAAATGTACATATTCATAAAAAGTATGTATGATTTGTAGCATTCCTGAAAATGTGGTGATCACGTGCACACCTACCCGTGCAAAAATACTTAAAGAGAGGATCATTTCATCTTTTCATCCTTTCCTTTCTCTATATATACGTAACGATCTTTCCAAATGGTCCTTTTTCGGAAAAAGGTATTCAAAAATGAATGAAGATAGGTCACTAGGAAAAATACGATGTGAACTGGAAATAATAATGTTTCAAACAGGTTGAAATGACCGATCCTTCTCACTAAGAAGTAGAGATAACTCCCTAAGAGGAAGTATTGGATTATGAATAAATAGGGATGTCTCCAAATCATTTCCGGTGTATGGATGACCAGCGTAATAAGTGAAGCAACCCATAAAGAAGAAATCCCCAAGAGCAGGATGTTTGTCGACTTAGCTCCTGAAGCGAAGCTTTTTGACCACCCGTGGAATAAATCACCGATTCCTTCCCCATACATCCTCATGGAAATGGCATCCCTGCCACTTGCCGCTTCCACCGATTCTCCGCATTTCTTCGCCCATTGACTCAAGGCAAAATGTTCCACCATTTCCCCTTTAATGGCTTCATGACCCCCAACCCGTTCATAAACGGTCCGTGAACATAGTAATAGTTGCCCGAAACCGCCTGAAGGCTTGCACAACCACGAAAAGAGGTGAGTGATACTGGTGGAAGCAAACACAATTAAATGAAACAGCATGGAGAATGTTTCATAAAAGGATTCCATTTTATGATACGGATGAATGGTTAAAACTCCTTGACATTGTTGAACATTATACGTTTCGCATATCTTGAGCAGACCTGCTTGCTCGAACCAGGTATCACTATCCACAAACAACAGGAATTCTCCTCTGGCTGCTTTCGCTCCATGCCAGCATGCCCATGATTTTCCGTTCCAGCCACTTGGCAATGGGGGTGCATCAATTACATTTGCTCCCGCGTTTTTGGCTATAGTCTTCGTTTGATCTGTTGATGCATCATTCACTACAATCACTTCCAATGGTTGTATGAACTGCATCTGGATACTGGATAGCAATCTACCGATCGTCTTTTCTTCATTTCTAGCAGGAATGATGATGGAACATTTCTTGACCAGATAACTATTCCGAAGATGAACGGAATTCTTCACGGTCGGAATTCTCGTGAAAAGGAAAATGGTTAGGCTAAATGCGGCAATCCAGATATACATATGTTTTCACCTTCTTAGACAAATTGTGTTGTATCGCCATTCTAGCCATAATATTTAACCGTGATACGCCAAGGAATGAAATCCAATGCCAATTATTATGAAAATATCGGTTCTAACTCAAAAAAACTCCTTTCTAGCCATTAGTTTTGCGAAAGGAGTTTTTTTTATGCTACTATTTGTTTTTCCAATGACCATCTATGAATTCATCGCGCCCAGACTTTGCGCGATCTTGTTTATATTCCTCCGGATTCGTTTTGTAGAACTTTTGATGATAATCTTCTGCCGGATAAAAGGTTGAGGCAGGAAGGATTTTGGTGACGATCGGCTTCTTGAATCGCCCGCTTTCTTCTATCGTGGTTTTTGATACCTCAGCTAATTGTTTCTGGTGTTCATTGTGATAGAAGATAGCGGTTCGATACTGGTCGCCGCGATCGTGGAATTGACCACCGTCATCAGTCGGGTCGATCTGGGGCCAGTATAACTCCAATAATCTTTCATAAGGAAACAGAGCGGGATCAAAGGTGATTTGAACCACTTCATAATGCCCGCTGTCACCGGCTTTAATATCCTCATAGGCTGGGTTTTCAAGGTGACCGCCCGAATATCCCGATACGACATCAATGATCCCTGGCAGCTCATCAAACGGCTTTACCATGCACCAAAAACACCCGCCTGCAAAGGTAGCGACTTCTCTATCATTCATTTAGCAAACCTCCTGTACCATATGTACTCCTCTAAAGCAGTAAAGCGATAGCTTGAACAGATTCTACCATGAAAGCAGCAAAGGAACAATCAAAATATCTTGTCTGCAGCAGATGTGTTGTTATTTTTAACATTAGCCAATTCTACAATTTTCAACAATTTCATAAAAATTCATTTCCTAACCAATTGAATTTGTGTATAATTCTTTTGAACGGAACAAATTCATAAGTTACGAGATCAGGTGAAGCGTAAGATATGATTCTTCTTAGCTTCTTAATAGGGAAGTTGGTGTAAATCCAACGCGGTCCCGCCACTGTAAATGGTAGTGAGCTGAAAAATTTACCACTGTGCAATAAAGTACGGGAAGGTGTCAGCAAACTATGACCATGAGCCAGGAGACCTGCCTGATTTTAAGCGCACCAACTCTACGCGGATAGAAAGGTGTAATATGCATGGTTGGCGGATTAAATTCCTATATATGCATCTTACACAGCATCTCTAGTCCACTGGAGATGCTTTTTTTTCTGTCACAATGTTAATCTACAGGGGGAATAAGGAAATGAAACACACAGTAAAGGCCATACTTGCATTGTTAGTAGCCATCGGATTCCTGACAGCATGCGGAACGAATGACGGGGATCAAACGAAGAAAAAAGAAACAGCAGAAGTTCAACAGGATGTATCCGGGTATCCTTTATCATTGAATGACGCACTCGATAATAAAGTCACCCTGGAAGAACAACCTAAACATATCGTTTCGTTGATTCCGAGTAATACGGAGATTTTATTCGAGCTTGGACTAAATAAGGAAATCGTCGGGGTATCAGACTTTGATAACTTTCCGAAAGAAGCCGCCGATAAAGAGAAGATCGGTGGAATGGAGTTTAACGTAGAGAAAATCGTCGGCTTGAAGCCCGACCTGGTCCTGGCCCATGAATCCACTGCTAAGTCTGCAGAAGAAGGTTTGAATCAACTGAAAGATGCAGGGGTGAACGTATTCATCGTTCACGACGCTAAAAGCTTTGAAGAAGTATATAACACCATCGAGGACATCGGTACACTTGTCGGCAAGAAAGATCAGGCAGATTCCGTAGTTTCTGAAATGAAATCGGATTTGAATTCCATTCAGGAAAAAGCGAGTGAAGTAACTCAAAAGAAAAAGGTCTATGTGGAAGTCTCACCTTCTCCTGACATTTATTCAACAGGTAAGAACACGTTCATTGATCAAATGCTTTCTATGGTCAATGCTGAAAACGTCATGAGCGAGCAAGAAGGCTGGGTACAGGTGAACCAGGAAGCGGTCATCTCGTCTAACCCTGATGTGATCATCACTACATATGGTTATTACAGTGAAAATCCGAAAGAACAGATAATGGGGAGAAAAGGTTGGGAAGATGTGACGGCAGTTGAAAATGGAGATGTTCAAGATGTCCATTCAGATTTAGTCACTCGGACCGGTCCAAGATTGGTTGAAGGAGTAGAGGAAATTGCAAAGTCGATCTATCCAGAGGTATTTGCAGAATAAAATAGGGATTACATACGGATTGGCAGGGCTATTTATACTTACAGCAATGCTTGCAGGCATTTCAATCGGTACGATATCGATTCCACCGATGGATATCATATACATCGTCGGTTCGAAGTGGTTCGGGTTCCGATTGCCTGATACTGTCGATCCCATGTTTGCGAACATCGTATATTCCATCCGGCTGCCCAGAGTGTTGTTGGCTCTGTTAGTCGGCAGCTCCTTGGCTATTGCAGGGGCTTCTTTCCAAGGGCTATTACGTAACCCACTGGCTGATCCATATACGCTGGGGGTGTCTTCAGGAGCCTCGGTCGGGGCAGTCATCACATTGTTTTTTCATTGGAGTATTCCGTTCACCGGGAAGTTCACGCTTCCCTTTTTCAGTATTATTTGTTCAATCATCACCGTATTTCTCGTTTTATGGTTCGCACAAAAGGTTGAAAGGACTATGAAGGTCGAAACGATAATATTGACGGGAATCATCTTCAGCTCGTTTCTGGGCTCGGTGATTTCATTGATGATTGCACTCACAGGTGAGGAACTAAGGCAGATCATCGGCTGGCTCCTTGGGAGTGTCTCTATGAGGGGATGGGATTACGTTGCAATCATCTTGCCGTTCTTCCTCATCGGAGTGGTGTTGCTCATCCTAAACAGCAAGGAATTGAACGGGATGAGCTTCGGTGAAGAACAAGCCCGTCATATCGGTATCTCCGTTCAAAAAAGGAAGCTGATCATTTTGATTGCCGGAAGCATCCTGACGGGGGCAGCAGTGGCCGTGTCCGGAACGATCGGATTTGTCGGCCTTGTGATTCCTCATTTTCTGCGAAGAATGATCGGACATGATCACAAGCATCTACTTCCCCTATCAATCCTTGTAGGCGGTGGGTTCCTCGTTCTCGCCGACCTGGTTTCCAGAACGATCATCGCTCCGACTGAACTTCCGATTGGAGTGATTACCGCCTTGATCGGTGCACCGATGTTTGCTTATATTCTTCTAAAGAAAAGGGGTCTTTCAACATGATCGATGTAAACGGGGTTTCAGTAGGTTACGGCGATCAAAAGATCGTGGAAGACATGAATTTTCATATAGACAAGGGAGAGTTCTTTGGGATACTTGGTCCAAATGGGAGTGGTAAGACGACGTTACTGAAAGCGATGACAGGTCTCCTTCCTTTAATGAATGGAGTCATTACATTAAAGGGAAAGCCACTTCACCACTTTTCTTCGAAAGAATTGGCTACGCATGTCGCGGTACTACCCCAGATATCAACTGAAACATTTTCATATAGAGTGAGGGAAACCGTGATGCTTGGCAGATATGCTCACCAGAGAGGTTTCTTTAAAGGTACGACTGACCGGGATGTTGAAATCGTCGACAAAGTGATGGATCAGACGGGCATTTCTGCATTCCAGAACCGCTCCCTGCATGAACTGTCAGGCGGTGAGCGCCAACGGGTGTTCCTGGCGCAGGCTCTTGCCCAGGAACCTCAAATCTTACTTCTGGATGAACCCACCAATCATCTTGATCTTTCCTACCAGAAGTCACTATTGGATTTGATTAAAAGTCAAACAGACCAGGGGGAATTAACGGTTGTCGCCATTTTTCACGATTTGAATTTAGCTAGCCTATACTGTGATCGTTTGCTGCTGTTAGACCAGGGCACAACGAAGCTTCTCCACCACCCGGAGGAAGTGCTGAAAGAAGAACATATCGAAGAAGTATATCATACAAAGGTTCAGAAGCATGCTCACCCATTGGTGGCCAAACCTCAAATGGTGATCGTGCCCGAAGGAACCGTCACTGAAAACCTGATTTTAGATGAAAGGTATATGACATTGACCGAAGAATGCATCCTTTTTTCTGCACCCTTCCCATTGAAATGTATGTCGTCAGGCATTATAGGAGCAGGAATTGGTTGGTACTCTCATTTTATGAATCGTCGCGTACCCGTGGATTATGACTGCCGGGATTACAAAAAAGATATGCATGAGTATCTCATTACGAAAGAATTGGATCCGTCTTTATCTGTCGGCATGATGACTGCTTTGGATTTGACTAACATGATATGTGAGCGTTTTGAGATGGAGGGGAAGTCGGTTTTCGTCGTCGTGACCGCCGGCGTTGGAAATGCCATGGATGTATCAACGAGCTTTCAATATGACATTGATTCTAAACCGGGTACGATCAATACCTGGGTTTTCATTAATGGGAATTTATCTGATGAGGCCTATATCGAAGCCCTCGTCACATCCACGGAGGCAAAGGTGAAAGCTCTGAATGATATGGATGTAAGGGACAAAAGGAACGGAAATATTGCGACTGGAACGCCTACTGACAGCATTCTGATTGCTTCCAGTCAAAAAGGGGAGCTTGAACCATTTGCTGGACCGATCACTCCAATAGGTAAGTTGATTGGCCGAGGAGTCTATGAAGTAACAAAGAAAGCTATCCAACGTTATATAGGTAAAATAGAGGAAGGTTAATAAGCTTTCCATAGTATGGAAGGAGAAGTCTGTCATGGGAAAACTCTTCTTCATAACCGGAGGAGTTAGAAGCGGTAAAAGTTCCTATGCAGAAAATCTTGCATCGGACCTAAGAACATCGAATGAGGTTTTGATCTATCTTGCGTGTGGAGTGAATACGGACCGTGAAATGGAAAAAAGGATTTTGAAACACCGACTGGATCGAGAGCATTCAGCTGAAAATTGGAAGACGATTGAAAGGCCATCCGCTATCGGGGGCATCCTTGACTCTATACCTTCTAATGCGATTGTTTTATTAGATTGTCTCACGACTCTTCTGACAAATGAAGGGTTCAATGGGGATATGGAGGGGGGAAGGTATGTCGAGGACAGTATCTATGAATCTATCCTACAGTTAAAAGAAAAAGTAAAAGCATTACTCGTTGTAAGTAATGAATTGTTTTATGACCTACCATCGAAACCAGAAGAAATACTGCAATTTCAGAGGATGCTCGGAAGATTACATGAAAGATTGGTGAAGGAATCATTTATTGCAATCGACATGTCGGTTGGAATCCCGGTTATGAAGAAGGGAATCCGAATGCGATGAGATTTGTAAAAAGTTTTCTCCTTAATATACAATTTTTCACGATACTTCCAGTGCGAAAAGAATTCTCACTTGGAAAAGAGGAAATGAGATGGATGGTCCGCACATTTCCATTATTCGGTTTATGTATCGGAACGCTTCTAACAAGTGGCTATGTATTACTGGAATCCTATACACCCATGAGCCCATTGGCATTATCATTTTATATTTGGGTGATGCCCATTCTGCTGACCGGTGGTATTCATTTGGACGGTTATATGGATGCAAGCGACGCCTACTTTTCTTATCGAGATCTACAGAAGCGTCTAGAAATCATGAAAGATCCCCGTATCGGTGCATTTGGTGTTCTATCTCTTGTGATATTACTCTCCTCCCGTTTTTTGTTCATCTATGAATCCGTCCACTATTCTGATACTGCTACGATTTGTTTAATTCTGATGTTGATTCCCATATTCAGCCGTATTGTCATGGGAGCGAGTCTCATTCTTATCCCCCCGGCCCAAAAAGCCGGTATGGGGTATAGCTTCAGTAAGTATATGAAATTGAACGACATTTGGTGGATGCTTGCCTCTTTCATATTGATTATGGTGGCAGGTGTCTTCCTGAATGGTCATTTTATTTATGCTATCTTCACTGTTGTAACGATCGGATTTGTCCTGTTTGTTTACTTGAAGAGCAAAAAGTGGTTTGGAGGCATGTCTGGTGACACAATCGGAGCAAGTGTAGAAGGGATTGAGTCAATTCTATGGATGACTATATGGCTATTGCTTTTATTCGACATGGCTTAACAGATGAAAATGAGGGGGGGAAATACATCGGATGGTCAAATCCGGGCTTATCACCGAGAGGGATAGAAATCCTTATACGGAATAAGCAATCCTTCGAACCATATGAGGGATGTTTTTCAAGCGACCTAATCCGATGTTTGGAAACCTCACATTTTTTGTTTTCTGATGCCTCTATCATTTCATCTCCTCTGTTAAGAGAATTACATTTTGGAAAGTGGGAAGGATTGACCTACGAGGATTTGAAGGAAAATGAAGAGTATCAGTATTGGTTAACCGATCCCTCCATCTCACCTCCTGGAGGAGAAGGGATGAATCAATTTATCAAACGAGTAGAAGTTGCCTGGGAGCAAATCAAGGCACACGTAGAATCATTTAATGGAAACCGGTATTCAGTCATAACCCATGGTGGAGTCATTCGGTATCTGTTAACCTCCCTGTCACCCATGAGTGAGCATCAATCCTTTTGGGAATGGAAGGTTGCACATGGAGCAGGGTATGAATTGGCTTGGAAAACAGAAGAAGATTGGAGAGATCAGAATTGTACTTCATTACGGGCGGTTCCTTTAATGGGAAGGGGAAATGGGTAAGAAAGCATTTTCGTTTGAAGAGAAGCGACACAGAGTGGGTCCGGTTATTTACAGAAGGTTTGGAAGAAGTCCATCCTTCCAAGCCCGTCCTCGTGTTGGAGGGCCTTGAGTATGCCGTTCGATTTGCCCTTCAACGCGGGGATGGTGATATTAGGGAAGAATTCTTCCACCGGATAGAGGAGTTGAAGAAGTGGGAAGAAGAACATCCAGAACGCAAAGTGATCTGGATCGGGTCAGAGATAGGGAAAGGAATTGTACCCGTCGATCGAATTTCGAGGGAATGGAGAGATGTGACTGGGTGGGTTTATCAGGACCTTGCCGAAAGGTCGCATAATGTATGGCTTGTCTGGTACGGTATGGCTACATCAATAAAAGGGTAAGGGAGGAATTAATAATGCAACTTTATACAAGAACCGGTGACAAAGGTCAGACCAGTTTAATCGGGGGAAGGGTCGATAAAGACGATATCCGGGTCGAGGCATACGGGACACTGGATGAAGTGAATTGTTTCGTTGGACAGGCTATTTGTGAATTAAATCATGAGCGTTTTGACGATATCGTAAAGGACTTAGCCACTATTCAGCATGAACTTTTCGACTGTGGGGGGGATTTATCCAATGTATCAAATAAGAGAAGGAGCAAGCTTCAATTGGATTCCGTCCATGCTTTGGAAGACAAAATAGACGGTTTTGTCAGAGAAGCCCCGCCTCTTGAAAAATTCATACTCCCGGGCGGTGCAAAGGCTTCTGCGAGTATTCATATTGCAAGGACCGTTGCGAGAAGGGCAGAGAGATGCATGGTTTCCCTTTCAAAGACAGACGAAGACTTTCCTGTTGTGACGTTACAATATATCAATCGGTTATCAGACTACTTCTTTGCTTTGGCACGCGTGATCAATCATCGAAGTAATGTCAAAGACGTTGAATACCTTCGCAGTGCCAACGTATTCTCTACACGTAGAATTCAGAAAAATGATAAGTAGTGGTTTAAGGTTCTCTTTCTTTATATAGGAAAGGAGGAAATGAGATGATTCAACTTAGGGATGCCCTATCGATTTCCATAAACGAAGATTTTGAACTGATTCTAGCATCTGATTGCAGTGGGGGAATCGGAATGAAAAAGGGGGACGAGGTACAGGTTGATCCTGAGATTGTAGGATATTTCGGTTTTCGAGTCTCGGTGATGGAATGTTTATCAGCCGGTGCCCGACTAATGGCCGTTCAATTGTTGAACTTTACAGGAGACAGCGTATGGGAGAGGTATGCCGCGGGGGTCAGGCTGGGTTTGAGTGAACTCGGTATGGATGATATTCCTCTAACCGGAAGTTCAGAATCCAATTTCAATCTGAACCAGTCTGCACTTGGCGTAACCTGTATCGGTATGAGGGTAAAGGAGCCGCCTCATCTTCCCCACCCAAGTCTCTCATATGCTCTTATCGGAACTCCTTTGGTCGGAGAGGAAGTATTGATACATGAATCTTCCATCGCCCCATTGGATCTATTTCATACCTGCATTCAACATCCTTCTATCGTCGATATATTACCTGTAGGGTCAAAAGGTGTGCGTCATGAACTGTCTTTGCTTGTCGGGAAACCGTTGAAAAGGGGAGATGTTTACTCCTTGCATGACTTGGATAAATCCAGCGGGCCCGCAACTTCATTTATCATTTCGTACAAAAAGGAAGATGAAAAGAATATAATGAAATTAACCGATGGCCATTATAAACCGTTGACCATTTCTTGACAGGAAGAACTAAATACTTTTATAGATATTTGTGGTAAACTATATTCTCGGGGTGGACCGTATGGAGAAAAGTGTTAGTTTATCCAGTATTCTGTGATTGTCAATTTCAATTGTATAGAGTACTATCTCATACTATCATCGGTTCATCATGAATGTCATAAAAGTAGGTGAAGAAATGGAGTCCCGACTAGATCGAAAGTCCAAAAGGAAAAAACGTGGAAGAAAAGTGATTTTGGTATTATTAATCCTTATTTTCAGCTTGATCGGTTACGCTGCTTTTCAATTTTACAGTGGTTATAAAATGGCTGGTGAAGACCAGATGCAGGAAGATTATAAATTCAACGGAGTAAAAGATGAAAACGGGAAGGTTAACATATTGTTATTGGGAGTCGATAGCAGGGGCGAGAAGAAATCTAGGACAGACACTATGATGCTCGCACAGATTGATCCGAAAACAAATGAGACCAAGCTTGTTTCATTTATGAGGGATATTTATGCAGAAATCCCCGGTTATAAAAATTACAAACTGAATACGGCATTTTATTTAGGTGGTCCTGAATTGCTCAGGAAGACGATTAAACAGAATTTTGATTTGGATATTCAGTATTATATGATTGTCGACTTTAAAGGTTTTGAACAGTCAGTCGACATCCTGGCACCAAAAGGAATTGAAATGGATGTTGAAAAAGCCATGTCAGAAAATATCGGTGTTTCTCTGGAACCAGGTGTCCAAAACCTGAACGGTAAGGAATTACTCGGCTATGCCAGATTCCGTCATGATGAAAATGGTGACTTCGGAAGGGTTGAAAGACAGCAAAAAGTGATTGCAGCTCTTAAAGATGAAGCCCTATCCATCGGAGGCGTAACAAAGCTCCCTAAGATGGCAGGATCCATTCAGCCCTATATTCAGACGAATATGGGTAAACTGGATCAAATCTCGATCGCGAAAGATATACTGCTTAGCAACACCAGTGACATGGACAAGCTTACCCTGCCGGTAGAAGGTTCATATACGAATGGAAGTTACAGCGGAGTGGGGTCCGTTCTTGAAATTGACTTTGAAGAAAATATTCAAGCTTTAAAGGACTTCCTGAGTGGAGAAAACTCAGACGAAGCTTCAACCGAATAAATCTGACAATCCCGTTAAGTTATTGAATGCTTAACGGGATTTTTTTGATTAGAGGATGGACTTGTTAAAAACGCGCTTTGGAACTGAGCTGACAGGAGTCACAGCCAAAAAACGAGTCATTTTCTATCAAAACCTTAAAAGTATAAATTCTGATTATACGCCCTCTCAGCCAATCTAGAGCCTTCAGAAGGAATCTGAATAACATAAATGGTAATGATAACGCTTCCACTAGCTATTTCGGCTAATTCCTTACTACTTCCTTTATTGCTCTTGATATCATTCTTCAGCATGTTACGATAATAAACGTTGTGAACAAAACACACGCCAATCAAGGGTTTTGGCGATATAAAACAACCATCATATTAATATTTGTTCTTAAACTTTACATTAAATGTTCAATTAAAAACGAAAAAAGTGTTATGAGAAGAACTTCCGATAAAATAAGGAACAGGAGTGGATATGATTGTTAAATAATAAAACGGTAGCATTTCTGGGTGCAGGTAATATGGCTGAAGCAATGATTTCAGGAACGGTACAGAGTGGAAAGATCCCAGCTGAACAAATCATTGTTTCCAATCGAAGCAATTATGGAAGACTTCAAGAAATGAAAGCTAAATATGATATCAGTGCAATAACAAAAGACGATCTGCCCTTTAATGAAATAGATATCCTCATTCTTGCCATGAAACCAAAGGATATCGATAAAGCACTGGATTCGATCAATCACTTGGTCAGGAATGATACAGTGATCATGTCGGTACTCGCAGGTATCACGACTTCTCATATGGAAGAACAATTACCTGCAGGTCAGCCTGTCATTCGTGTCATGCCTAATACGTCAAGTATGCTGAAGGAATCTGCAACGGCAATCAGTGCGGGAAGGTTCACTTCAAGAGAAGATATGGAGAATGCAGAAGAATTATTATCAAGCATCGGAGAGGTATTCGTCATTGAAGAAAGTCAGATGGACATTTTCACCGGAATTGCGGGAAGTGGTCCAGCTTACTTCTACTATTTAATGGAACACATCGAAAAGACGGGTGCTGAAGCAGGACTAGACCCGAAATTGGCTCGTAAAATCGGAGCTCAAACCATTTTCGGAGC
This sequence comes from Rossellomorea vietnamensis, assembly GCF_001305855.1. Classification (GTDB taxonomy): domain Bacteria; phylum Bacillota; class Bacilli; order Bacillales; family Bacillaceae_B; genus Rossellomorea; species Rossellomorea vietnamensis_A. Next base: position 78,304 of record NZ_LIXZ01000005.1, read on the forward strand.
AGCCAAAATGATGCTGGAGCGAGAAGAATCACCAACTCAACTAAGAGAAAATGTAACATCCCCAAACGGTACTACGGCTGCAGGACTTGATGCATTAGCTCAGTTCGGTGGAGGTAAAGCCATCTCAGAAGCTGTCAAGGGAGCAGAAAAGCGTTCGAAAGAAATCAGCTCATCCTTACAGTCCAAAGAATTAGTTACGAGCTAATCACCCAACGAAAACCATACACCTCATATATATCTTTTTACCAACCATACAAGAAATCCAGGTCTGTCCCTGCATATAGAAAGAGGGGCAAGGGACGGACCTTATTACTAGGAGTGATTGAATGTCCCAAAATAAGAAACGTATCGTGATTAAGATTGGAAGCAGTTCATTGACAAGTTTGCATGGAGAAATGAGTCGCAGGAAGCTTGAGCGCCTTGTGGATGAGGTTGTCCGCTTAAAGGATGACGGCCATGAAGTCTTGCTTGTTTCGTCAGGTGCTGTCGCTGCAGGTTATCGTAAATTGGGTTGTTTGACACGCCCTAGTTCGTTACCGGAGAAGCAGGCCGCAGCAGCTATTGGTCAAGGACTATTAATTGAGGCGTATTCTGATCTGTTAATTTCAAATGGATATGTGGCTTCTCAAATTCTGATCACTCGTAGTGACTTTTCTGATGAAGATCGATATAACAATGCCAGAAACACAATTAATGTCCTTCTGGAAAGAGGGATTATTCCGATTGTGAATGAAAATGATACCGTAACGATAGACCGATTGAAATTTGGAGATAATGACACACTATCCGCAAAAGTGGCAGCACTCGTGGATGCAGATCAACTCATCATTCTATCAGATATTGATGGACTGTATGATTCAGATCCTCGTAAAAATCCTGATGCGGAACTGCTTGAGAATGTGACTGAAATCACGGAAAATATTGAAGATATGGCGGGAGAGCCTGGTAGTTCCGTCGGTACTGGCGGCATGAGATCGAAAATCGATGCATTTAAGATTACAATGGCATCAGGCATCCCTGCATTCCTTGGTAAATCCGGGCATTCTAACATCATTTATGATGCTGTTCAACATACGGCTAAAGGAACCTATTTCGAATCGACGGAAGATTCCGTCAATCTCGATTCCAAAAAGCAATGGATTGCGTTCAATTCGGGTCCTGAAGGTGAAATCACAATCGATGCAGATGCGAAAGACCGCATCTTGGAGCAGAAAGAAAGCTTGACCATCGATGATATTTATACTGTGAAAGGCCGCTTTGATAAGGGTGCAGTCGTTCGCATCCTCGATAACCGCAACGAAGAAGTCGGTCTTGGAATGGTCAACTATCGTTCAGGCCAATTGAAGAACCCTATAGACATAAAAGCCGATGAAATCGCGGTAGAAATTGATCAGCTTGTATGTCATGTTGAAGTTCCCATTCCAGTAGGGGTGTAATGGATTCCAATATAATAATACTGTAATTGACTTAAAGGATAAATTTAAGCTTAAAGCTTTTCAAAATAATCAGGAGGTATTTGATGACTTTAACTGTAGAAAAAACCGATGTGAGAAAACAGGCGATTTTGGCTAAAAAAGCTTCTAAAACACTAAGCATGCTGACAACGGAACAAAAAAATAAAGCCCTTCATACTCTTGCCGACCATTTAGAAGCAAACTACGGGTCCATTCTGAAGCAGAACGAAAAAGATCTTGAAAGAGGCAAAGAGAAAGGGTTTGAAGCGGCCTTTATGGATCGCTTATCTCTCTCTAAAGAACGTGTTGAAGACTTCGCAAACGGTCTACGCCAAGTGGCTGACCTGGAAGACCCGACTGGTAAAGTGGTTTCTGATTGGACCTTGGAAAATCAGCTGCAAGTTCAAAAAGTGACGGTTCCGCTTGGTGTCATCGGAATGATTTATGAGGCCCGCCCGAACGTGACGGTGGACGCTACAGGTCTTGCATTAAAATCAGGTAATGCCATCATCCTGAAAGGTGGATCGAATGCCATTACGTCGAATAAAGCCATTGTGGACGTTATGCATGAGGCATTGGAGCAAACAGATATTCCAAAAGATGCCGTACAATTCATCAACACAACAGATCGCGGGGCAACCAGTGAATTATTTACAATGAAAGAACATATTGATGTGCTGATTCCCCGTGGTGGCGGGGCATTGATTAACGCAGTCGTCAATAATGCAACGGTCCCTGTCCTGGAGACAGGTGTAGGGAACTGTCATATTTATATTGATAAGGACGCTGAACTGGAAAAAGCATTGAACATCATCATCAATGCCAAAACAGATCGACCGGCGGTTTGTAATGCAGCTGAAACCGTCATTCTTCATGAGAAATGGTTCGATGAACATAAGGACGCCTTTGTTGAAAAACTGAAAGATCACAAGGTTTCCATTCATGGGGACGAAAAAGTGGTTGAAGTGATCAAAGAGGCAAAACTTGCAGGGGAAAAAGATTGGGCAAACGAATATTTAAGTCTTGATATTGCCGTTAAAGTGGTTTCTTCCCTGGACGAAGCTGTGGATCATATCGAACAATACGGCACCAAACATTCAGAAGCGATTGTGACTGAAAACAATGAAACGGCGAAAAAATTCATGATGCTCGTGGATGCCGCTGCTTTATATCATAATGCATCCACACGTTTCACCGATGGGGGAGCATTAGGATTCGGTGCTGAAATTGGGATATCAACTCAGAAGCTCCATGCAAGGGGACCGATGGGTCTTCCAGCGTTAACAACTGTAAAGTATATGATGCATGGAACTGGACAAATTCGATAATATGAAAAAAACCGCATGAGGTGTTTCCTCATGCGGTTTTTCATGTTCCATAGATTATCAGCCCGATTCCTGAAGCAGGAATTCATGTAACCCACGGATCGTATGAACTTCTTGCTGATAACAGAGTTTCAAAAGCTGTTCAAAAATCTCGGCCGTCATGATCGCATCATTTAAAGCATGATGGCGGGCCCGATCTTGAATATCGAATTTCTTTATGAGAACATCCAAATAGCAATCATCCCTGCCGAGTAAGTTATTGGCAAGTGAAAAGGAATCGACAAATTCAGGATCGAAAGAAGGGAGCTCCCACTTATTGATCCTTTTTTGAAGAAAATTGATGTCGAAACTAGCGGGATGGGCCACCAGGATCGTCCCTTTGCTGAATTCTAAAAACCGTTCCAGCCCAATGGGCAGCGTCACACCATGTAAAAAATCTTTACGCCTCAGGCCAGTGAATCTCTTCGTTTCCCTGGACACCGTTTGAAGGGGGTCGATCACCTGATAGAACGAATCGTCCCTTTGAACTTTTCCTTCTGTCACCTTTACAGCACCTATCGATATGATTTCATCTCCCACTTCAGGAAAAAATCCAGTCGTTTCAAGGTCGAAAATCGTAAAGGTGCAATGGAAGAGATGTTTTTTTTGAAGAGTCGGTTTTTCTTCTTCAAATTGTTTAAGGCCACGGGACAGTTTATGGTAGGAAAGCTTTTCTTTTTCCCGCTTGACTTGATGACGGAAGATGAATTGCTGCCATAAATAATACTTGAGTATCCTGTAGCCTACGTTAATACCTATATTATCCATTAAACCACCCGGTTCCTATTGAAACTGATTTCCATCACCGACTGCAGTCGATTGGCAATCTGGATGGATTCTTTTAATTTTTGACGATCCTCTTTTGAAAGGGTGCGGACATCGATGTCATTACTTAAAGGCTTTCCCTCACTAAGTTCACGGAGATTCTGTTTCGTTCTCAAGGAAAGGAGGATATGCATGGCCGTTTTTACGTTTTCGGCATCCCTGGGGTGAAAGGCTTGTAACTTTTTCAGTGCCTGTACCCTTTTGATTGTGTTCACTTCTTTTATCCCATACTTTACCGAATGGATCCGGATCATGTTGACGATTTGTAAGAGCCCCGACTTTTTAATATTGAATAGATGGTTTTTCGGTTTCAGGTTTACCCGGCCCAATGGACCAACGGGGAGTTTGAAACGAAGGGCGTCTTTTCGTAAGAGTTGCTGCATATTCAGTGATCGTTTCGATTTTTCAGTCAGGTAATTCCGAATCTCTTCTGCGATGGAATAGTCTCCGTAAATCGGACGGAAGTCATAAAACATCGTGATGTTTTGGATTTCCTGTGCATCCATTTCGTGGAGCCACTGATCAATCGCCTTTTTCCAGTCCGTATAAGATCTCTTCCATTTTTGTTCCTTCGCCATGATCCCACCTGTACATTCAGGGAAACCACATGCAGCAAGCTTTAAATTCAGCTTTTCGGTGAAGGCCTGAAAATAGAGATCAACTTTTTTAAGATCTGATAAGTGATTATAATCATCAAGGATGATCCCATTATCCTGATCAGTATGGAATCCTTGCTCACTGCGGCCCTGACTGCCCATGACTATGAAACAATAATTGATTGGGGCAGAACCGAACCCTTCCTTTCGCATTTCTTTTTCGCTTAATTGAATGATTTTCCGGTGAAGCCGATCATTGTAGTTTGATATCACTTCACAAATATCGAATCCAAAGCTGTCTTGTGCAAGAAGGTCTTGGATGAACTGTTGGAACGTCTCGCTCTTTACCGTAGCCAGTTCGACCAGCTCTTCATTCGTCAAGGCCTTTTGGATTTTATAAGAAAGATCCAGGTAATTCGAATCCTGTATATTGAGAAATGAAGTACTGGTTAGAATCCCTACCACTACATCATTACGAATGATGGGGACGAAATCCACTTCTTCATGTTTAAAGTAGGAAAGTGCCTCATAAGCGAAGGACTCATCCCTGATCCAGAAAGGCTTTTCCTTCATCCAGTCTTTCACCTTATCAAAGGTGCTTGGATTGGTAATATAAGACAGGATTTCCCGTTGCGTAAGGATGCCAAGCATTTTTTTATTCTGATCCACCACTACTAACCCATACGTGTCCTGTTCTTTCATCTTTGTGGCTGCATCAAGGATTGTAGCATGACCATCAATGAAAGTAGGGCTGTCCATGAGAGTATGGACTTTTGTGCGAAATAGATTGATGTTTTCATCATCGCTTTCAGTGGCTGACTTTACTTTAATTTCATCGTAGAGGGTTTTCATCCGATTGCCGATGCTTTCAAATATGATTTTTGAAAAATCATTGTTTTTGGTCATGATTTCTAAAATCCGGTCTTTCTGAATCCTGAAAACCGTACAATCTTCAATAGCCTGGACTGAAAAAGTCATTTGTCCACTCGTCAGCATGATCATGATGCCAATCAAGTCACCCGGGTAATAGAAGCGGAGAGAATATTGCTTTCCACTGGACCGGTGCAGGACATTCTTGGCAAGTCCTGAGACAAGGAAGTAAATATCCAGTTCTTCAACCGTTTCATCTTCATGAAAGAGAAATTCACCTTTCTTGAAAGTCGTATATGTAGAACCGGAAATAATATAATCCAGCTGTTCACCTGATAGGACATCAAATGGATAGTGATCCCGAATAATTTGTAGTAATTCCTGCTGGTTCATCTAATACCTCCCGTTCGTACTGGCTCCATAGTACTTTATCATAGAATTCCCTAATTTGAAAACGATAAAACGGACCGGGATTCATAAAAAAACACCCTGAAATCAGGGTGTCTACTAATCATTCAGTTTGGATCTTAATCAGCAGGAAATATTTCAATACTCGCAGGTTAAGAGGCTTTATGGACTTTTACTACCTGTCTTTCCTTCTTCATGAAAGGCATCCACCAGTTCCAGTCACCAAGGAGCATCATTAGCGAGGGGACCAAAATCATTCTGACGATGGTTGCATCAATGAAAATGGCGATGGCAATCCCAACCCCGATCTGCTTGACGGGCATCACACCTGTAAAGGCGAAAGCCCCCGTTATGACGATCATGATTAGAGCGGCTGAGGTGATGATTTTACTCGTTGAAGCAAGTCCTTCAATGGTAGAACGTGTGTTGTCACCTGTTTCTTGATAAATTTCATGAATCCTGGAAATGAGGAACACCTCATAATCCATGCTAAGGCCGAAAACAAGGCTGAATACCAACACGGGAAGCACAAGGGCAATATCCGATTCCGGGATTCCAAAGTGTCCTCCCTGGAATATCCATACTAAGATTCCGAATGTTGATGTAAGACTGATAATATTCATTAAAATGGCCTTTAATGGAATGATGATGGAGCGGAATGCGATCATCAGAATCAGGTAAGTCGAACCTAAAATGATAAACAGGCATAATCCTACTTTTTGATAAATCTCATCAAAGATTTCCTGATTGAATTTCACCTGTCCTCCAAACTGGAGGGGGTGTGACCATTCTTTGTGACTCCATTCATTCACCAGTTCCTGAGCAGCGGATGATGATGAATCCAATGACAAGTGCACAGGAATCAGGGTTTTGTCTCCCTGAATCAATTGATTCAGTGCAGGGTCGATTTTCTCCTTGGAGTCGGGCTGTTGAATTGCCTCTAATAACTTTTCCGGAGAGTCGATGTTAGTGGCTTTAAAGATAGAGTCCACAGAAGTCACATCTGATTCCTGGGAGAAATCTGAAAGGAGTTCATTTAAATCTTCCAATCCAGCTTTGGTGGTCCAGCCATTCTCCCGTTTGGCAATCACATATACCGTACTGCCTTTATCTGTTTTAAACTCCTCCTGAATGGTATCCATCGCCTGACGGGATTCAAATGTAGCAGGTAATGTCTCTGTATCAGGAATGGCAAGTTTCATGGACCGGACAGGCAATATGCCGATCACTAAGACAAATAGAGCGAGCAGGGCCAGAATGACAGGTCTTTTCATGACAAACCCGGCAAATACCCTCCATTTTCCGTGGCCATTTTTCTTCTGTTTGATCAGCATCCATTTATTAATGGACTTTCCGAGGAGCAAAAGAACGGAAGGGAGTAGTGATAATGCAGAAACTACTGCAAGCATGACGACTACCATGCCTCCGATCGCAATAGTCTGGAAGATATCGATTTCAATGAGCAGCATGGCTCCTAAACCGATGAATACACATACTGCTGAGAAAATGATTGATCTTCCTGCAGTTTGAATAGTGGTATGGATGGCTTCCGGTATTGATCTCGTGGCGAGTTCCTCACGATAGCGGTTTATAAACAGAAGAGAAAAGTCAATACTCAGGGCAAGCCCGATCATTGGGACTACATTCAGCAGGAAAACGGATAATTCCATACTGCCGCCAATCAGGGCGAGAATCCCGAATGCCGTAACAACCGTCACCACTCCGATGATTAAAGGAACAATGGAAGCAACAACGGAGCCGAATGCGAATAACAGGACAATGAGAGCGAAAGGTAATCCTATCAATTCGGCCCGTTTCAAATCATCCTGACTGGCCTTATTAATGTCTGAACTAATAATGGATGCCCCGGTCAAGGATTGGCCTGGATTATCTTTCATTAGTGCTTTGATTTCATTCGTTTCATCTGTGATATCGGACTGATCGAAGGATAAAACGGCGTACGCCACGTCGTCTTTCAATAATTTTTCATCTTGTAATGGAGATTGTATAGAAGATGTGACATCCAAGTTTTCTATGCTTTCAATCGTTTTCTTAATCGATGCATGGAAACCTTCTGCAGATTGGGAATCCTGCTTTTCCATAAGCAGCAAAATGGACGACTCGGGAAAATGAAAAGAATCGGTCAATTCATCATTCACTTTTTCGAATTGTCCGTCTGTTCTAAAACCATCCCCTCCTAAAATGTTGGGTAAGTCTGTTGCAAAATATGCGAATACCCCCGCTATCATCACCCATAGCACAATGATCCATTTATACCAGCGGGTGATCCCTTTACCGAGCAGGTTCATCTCATCACACTCCTTGATTGAAACTCTTAAATCCTTATTTAATGATATTTCCATGACTTTTTACATAAAAAAAGAATCACTCATTAAGTTTAATAGGTGGACTCATAAGGTGCAATAACTAATTGTTCGAATGTGATAACCGAACAATCATTAACCTTCCTTCATGTGGAGGATGAATGTAGAAGCGCTCAATAAATCAGGAAATATGTAATCAGCGTTATATGTTGGTGAGGAGCTGTCATGTAGTAATATGGTGTTACATCCAGCTTTTTTGCCTGCTTCTATGTCTACATCACGATCGCCGATCATGAAGGATCCAGCAAGATCAATGCTGTATTTTTCCGCCAGTTCAAGAAGCATCCCGGGTTCGGGCTTTCTGCATGAACAACCAGCATGGGGTATGTGAGTGCAACAGGAAACTTCCTGAATGAATCCGCCTGCTTGTTCGATTTCGTTTACCATATAATCATGGATGGAGTTCAGGTCCTCGTGGGAAAGGTAGCCTAAACCAACGCCACCTTGATTTGTAACGACAAAAAGAAGGTATCCCGATTGGGATAAGGCCTTTATTGCTTCGGGGACTCCTTCCAGGAAATAAAACTGATCTGGTCGGTTGACGAAGCCGACTCTATTGGTTTTCACCTCATTGATTACACCATCACGGTCAAGAAAAACAGCTTTATTCATCATAAAACCTCCTTATTCGATATCTTTCATCAGGAAAAGCAGTGTATATGTCGCTTCTTGCGGTTTCCGAGGAAATAATGACAGAGTATTCTGTCATTTACTCTTAATAGAGGGACGGACCTTAAGAAAGTCCGTCCCCATCCTTTATAGTTTGCGTATAAAAGCGACTTTTAAGTAATCGCTCTGCTTGTATTGACTGAGGGTTTTAAAATCTTCGGGAAGGGTGTATTCTTCGAGTATTTTATATTTCCCATTGGTTTCCTTGAATGCCGTATCTATAAACCCTTTGAATTTTTTCATATTAAAGGTACTGCAATTTGTGGAAGCCACGATGGTCCCATTCTTTTCAGTGATGGCAATCGCTTCTTTTAACAAATCTTTATAATCCTTCGCAGCACTGAATGTGTGTTTTTTAGATCGGGCAAAGCTTGGTGGATCTAATATCACCACATCGAATGAGAGCTGTTTTTTAACAGCATATTTGAAATACTTGAAGACATCTTCGACAATGATGTCTTGAGCCTCGTAATCGATTCCGTTTATGCTGAATTGTTCAATCGTTTTGCTTAAACTGCGATTTGCAAGGTCTACACTTGTGGTGAGGGAGGCGCCGCCTAGTGCAGCATATACTGAGAATGCACCGGTATAGGAGAAGGTATTCAATACCCTCTTGCCATCTGAGTATGCATCACGAATCCTTTTTCTCACTTCGCGTTGATCGAGAAATACCCCCACCATTGCTCCATCATTTAAATAGATGGCAAATTGTACGCTGTTTTCTTTCACGAGGAGAGGGAAGGAAGGGCGTGTACCCTCGACAAAATCATCTTCATCCACGTATTTACCTTCCTGAGCGAACCTTTTCTTCTGGTAAATCCCTTTATATTCGGTTAATTCCCGTAACGATTCCATCACTTCTTCATAAAAAGAATAGGCACCCTTTGAATACCACTGAATGAGATAATATCCATCAAAGTAATCAATGGTTATCCCCCCGAAACCGTCACCTTCTCCATTAAACACTCTGAATGCAGTTGTATCTTCACTATAGTAGAAATGGAGACGTTGATTAATGGCGGCCTGAATCTTTTTATAAATGAACTCCTTATCTATCTCTTCATGTTCTTTCCAGCTCAGAAGCCAGCCGATTCCTTTATTCTGAAGTCCAAAGTACCCTTTTGCAATAAAGCGATCATGGGTATCTACCAGTTTGAGGATGTCACCGTCCTGTACATTTTCCATCGATGTAGAGACATTTTCTTTATTTAAAAGAGGAAACCCTTTTAGAAATTGTTGTATGTATTTGGGACTTGCTTTTACGATTTTTTCTTTTGTCATTCCACTCATCCTAACCTATTGGTTTAGTCTTGTGTAGTATAGAACGTTACGGGCGTTTACGCAACTGCATAAAAAAATCCCCTCAATCCGAAGAGGGGAAAGGCTTTTGAACTATTTGCCCCATAGGTAATCTCCTACAAGACGGTCCACTTTCATCGTTTCATGTAATCCGCTATGAGAAATCGATGGATCATATACTATTTTGGACTGAAAAGGATTTTTCTCGAAAAATGATCGACTCTCTAGTGCACTCTGTACATTTACCACGTCATCACCTGAACCAGCGATGGATAATACGTTTATTTCTGAAGGGATCAAATGACGATTAAGATACATTTTCTTCAATGCGCGAGATCCAGGCTTTAAATCAATCACAGCAGCACCAGTATTGATTTGACCATAAGATTCTTTCGTGACTCCCTGAAAAGGAGTGGCAATCGTAATGAACTTATTGGTTTTTGGAACAAATGTTTCATTACTGGTGTTTTCTAAATATTGTGTTGAAGCAAGGCCACCCATTGAGTGGGCGACGATATTGACTGTAGAAACATCGAATTGGTGATGTAGCAGCTTCATGGCATTTTCAAGCCAAATGGCCTGTTTATCCAAGGAAGCACGATTGTCTTCAAAAATGACTTGCACAAGTGGGGGAGAACTCGGGTTTTTAGGGAGATTCCCTTTGTATCTAATACTGCCGGAATCTGATACTGTAATTTCCAACGTTTTTTGACCCCACCCATGTTGGTTTTCAAAACGGTCCAACATGGTCCTGAAGGAATTATATGTACCTTTATATCCATGCACGAACACTGTTGGATATTTCTCCTCGGCGGTTAAAGGTTTTTCACTGGACTGGACATTCGTCGTGCGGAAAATAGTATATAAAGTGAAGAAGGCAATGATGAGGAGCCCGCTCCAGAAAAATGATTGTTTGAACTTAACTGACAAGAAAATCGCTCCTTTAAAAAGGTATACTTCTATTGTAATGGATTCGTGAAGTATTGAATATGTTAAAAAAGAAATTTATTTGTCATAATATATGTAATTTTTACCTCTTTTGGTACTATGTTTCTCTTTCTTCATTTATATAGTCTGTAAAAGCAAGGACCATAAGAAAAAGGCTTAAATGAACATTTAAGCCTCCAACGTTATTTTGCCATTAAAATTGAAAATTAAACCCAATCACCTGCTTTGAAAATCGGTTCCATCGTACCATCCGCTTTTTCACCATCAATATCCAATTGTGAAGAGCCGATCATAAAGTCCACATGAATCATGCTTTCGTTAAAGCCAATTTCCTGTAACTGTTCACGCGTCATCGTCTTTCCATCTTCAACACATACAGACAAAGCCCTGCCCAATGCAATATGACAAGAAGCATTTTCATCAAAAAGGGTGTTGTTGAAAACGATATTTGTATTGGAAATTGGGGAATCATGAGGTACCAATGCAATTTCACCCAAATAAGATGCACCTTCATCCGTTTCAAGTAAGTTCTTTAACGTTTCATAGCCTTCTTCAGCCGAGTAGTCAATGACTTTCCCTTCCTTGAAGGTCAATGAGAAATTCTTGATAAGGGTCCCGCTATAATTAAGAGGCTTTGTACTGGATACAACACCGTTCACCCCATATTTATCAGGAATCGAAAACACTTCCTCTGTCGGTAAATTCGGGACGAAAGGAATCCCTTTATCATTGGTGAATTGGGCACTGATCCATTTCGTTTTGGGATGGAATTTGATGGTCAGGTCTGTTCCCGGTCCTTTATAATGAAGCTTTTTGTACTTCCCTTCATTTAGACGTTTGGCGTTTTTATTAAGGTTATCGATATGTGCTTCCCATAATTCGACGGTATTTTCCTGGTCCGTTCTGGTTGTATAAAAGATGTTCTCCCACAATTTGGAGAAGGCGTCTTCTTGAGACAGGTCAGGAAAAACGGTTCGAGCCCACTCCAATGTCGGGATCGCAGCAATCAACCAGCTGATTTTTCCACCTCCGATATAAGCTGAAAAGTCTTTCATCGCTTCTGCAGAGGTTTTGTTCAATATAGCGACACGCGAAGGGTCTGAGTCTCTCAACAGAGAAGGATTCGGGGCAGCTAAGTTCAATAATGCAACATTGTTCTCTGCCATCTCAATATATCCTTTCGCTTTCCAGTCAGGGAATGCCTTCAATCCATCCTCGGCAGATTTCTCCAAACGTATTTTTTTCAGTTCATCATCATAGAAGTCCGTTAACACATTCAGTGCTCCTGCTTCGTATGCTTTCTCTGTAATCAGGCGAACAAATTCGTATGATGTAATAGGTGCTGATATCATCAGTTCCTGTCCCTTTTGCAGATTCAATCCAACTTCTACGATTAGATCTGCATATCTTCCTAAGTTTCTCTCAAACGATTGATTCATTTATAATCCCCCTTATATATGTATTCAATCATAACTATATCTCTTTTTTCAGAAAATTTCATTGATTAAGATCATAATTTAATATAAAAAAGACCGGTCCAAAACTGGACCAGTCCTGAAATGTTTATAGTTTAGTTGAGAACGGGGGGAATTCTTCTTCATTTGAATTAATGACTACTACGCCGGCAAGTGCCATAGCGGTGAGACTGGTGATGATCAATAATTTTCTCAGTTTTTTCATTTTTTAACCACCTCCTTATAAAGGCAGCATTTCTTCATAAATGATATTGGCTTCATTTAGATGGAATGCAGCAAGTTTGTATTTCCTCATTCTTTGATAATACTGGCCAAGGAATTTAGAGTACTCAGCATATAATAGAAGAGAGCCGTTTTTCTTAAAGTAAGCCAGTGCACTTTCTTTCATGAATTTCTCAAATCCATGAGGAAATTCATTCATTGCAAATTGATAATAAGATAATTGATAGAATTTATCGGGATATCTTTCTTTTGAACAAAGCTCCAATCCTTTTGGTAACCAGAATTGAACTTTTGAACGTTGATTCAGTTTGTAATGTTCTTTGACAAGGGAAAGGATAGAATAGAGTTTTCCTTCATCGTCGGAATCTTTTAATTCAATGCTTTTGACAAAATGCTGGATGGCTTCATCACTTTTATTCATAAAAGATTTAAGGTATCCGAAATTTTGCTCGATCTTGGAATGTAACGACGTATACTGAATGGACTGAGAAATGAAGTTGGCCCATTCATAATGCTTTACGGCGTCTTCACTATTCCGAATCCTCCGATAGCATATTCCCAGCAGTAAATGGACTTCTGCACACCTTTTCTGATAATAAACCCCCTGAAAGATAGAGAGGGCTTTTTCACCGTAGTAAATGGCTAAACGATACATGTGTAAACGTGTCAGAACTAAACTGAATAGATAGTATAAATCTGCCCTTTCTTCTTCATTTACAACGTTTCCAAGCACAAAATAGGTTTCGGCTTCTTTCAATTCACCTTTGGCTTTTTCGTATTCCTTCATTAGATAGTAGTAATTCCCTTTATACTTGTGAAAGTAAAACTTATGCTTGTCGGTAAGTTCCTTATAATTGGACTGAATATGGAGCATATGACTGAAAGCTTCCGTTAGATTGCCCCCTATTAGTTGAACCCGGAAGCATAGAATTTTATAAAAAAAATGGGTAGTCAGATCATCGGTTCGGTCAAGATCCCTTTGGATGACCTCGTGGGTGGATCGTGCTTCATCCTCCTTATTCCAAAGTAATGCATGATTCCACTTTTCGAGAAGCTCATTCAAATGGTCAGGGGGCTCTAAAGGATCATTTAAACCCAGGCGCTCGCATAGCAAATGGATGATATCATTCGTAGGTGTCACTTGGTTATTTTCCAGTTTCGAAAGATAAGATATTGAAATGATCCCTTTAGATAATTTTTCTTGTGTTAACTTTTGTTTGAGTCTGTGGAAACGGATCTTAGAACCAATCTTCATATGATTCTTCTCCTCTTAAAGGATATAAAGTTCAGACTTATGTACCAGAATATTTAACATAATAACATAAATGAACCTGGTAAATTCGGAATATTCCTATAATTATATTTTGAATGGGTATAAAGATGGTATTTTGATTACTTAATGGTTTTATTTCACAATGATTCATCGATTGCTATCCTTTGTTATAATGAATCTAGTGAAAGTTATAGAGGAGGATCATCATTGTGATTGATTTACGAAGTGATACTGTAACAAAACCAACGGAGGAAATGAGAATGGCAGCTTATGAGGCTGAAGTGGGGGATGATGTGTATGGTGAAGATCCCACTATCCTGCGGCTTGAAAAGGAAGCAGCCGGTATTCTTGGAAAAGAGGAAGCATTATTCGTCACAAGTGGTACCCAGGGGAACCAAATTGCCGTCTTGACTCACACCAGACCCGGAAATGAAATACTATTAGAAACGAATTCACATATCTTTTACTACGAATCAGGAGCAGTTGCGGCCTTGGCAGGTGTTCAAACCCGGACGATTACAGGGACCAATGGAGAAATGGATCCTGGTGAAATAGAAGCTGCAATTCGTACGGAGGATCAGCATTTCCCTGAAACGGGATTGATTTGTCTGGAAAATACCCATAACCGTGCGGGAGGGGCGATCGTTTCACCTGAAAACATGCAAGCCATCCATACCATTGCGAAGAAATACTCCATTCCGGTGCATGTTGACGGAGCCCGGCTCTTTAACGCCGTTGCCGCAAGTGGTCGGGACGTAAAGGATTTTACGGATCATTGTGATACCGTTCAAATATGTTTATCGAAAGGCTTGGGCGCTCCGGTAGGTTCAATCATTGCAGGTGACAAGAACTTTATTAAGAAGGCTCGTAAGTGGAGAAAGCGTTTGGGCGGGGGACTTAGGCAAGCCGGGGTGATTGCGGCTCCGGGATTGGTTGCGTTGAACAAGATGAGAGGACGTTTGTCAGAAGATCATGAGAAAGCAAGAATCCTCAAAGAAACCTTTCAAGCATGTAACGGGATTGAAATCATCAATGAAGTGGATACTAATATTGTAGTGGCTGATGTATCCGGCACAGGAATGACAGCAACACAATTTGTAGAAGATTTAGAGGGGAAAGGTATATTGGCCGTGACGTTTGGAGCGACCCTGGTACGTTTCACGACACATTATGATGTGTCTATGGAGGATATAAGGGAAGTTTCCCGGATATGTAAGGCACGGTTTTAGCCAATCTGCTGTGTAGGAATGTTCAGGAAAACAGAATAGGGCAAGATTTGCCCTATTTCCA
Organism: Rossellomorea vietnamensis; assembly: GCF_001305855.1. Classification (GTDB taxonomy): domain Bacteria; phylum Bacillota; class Bacilli; order Bacillales; family Bacillaceae_B; genus Rossellomorea; species Rossellomorea vietnamensis_A. The sequence continues at coordinate 93,381 of NZ_LIXZ01000005.1, forward strand.
CGTTTATTCTTTCTGATCAAGTTGCTTTCCATGATGAGGATGCGGGTGCCATCTCATCATATAACCATTTTCTTTCAGCTTTTGATGTTTTGTTTCCATCATGCTCAACACTTTGTCGCCTTGTTCTTTGGTAAAGACACCGTACTCGACGTATTTCTTTACAAGTTCTTTTTTCGTTGAATACATTTGTTCGTGCAATTTACCAAGCTCTGCTTTTTGGTCTTCTGTCAGGTTCACTTTTTGTCCCGGCGTCTGGCCTGGATTTTGACCTTCTGCAGAAACGATCGAACTGAATCCAAAGCTGATGATGAGGGCAGCTGCAATTGATACTACTATTTTTTTCATTTTTATTTCCTCCTTCCTGAAGATTCTCTTATATTCTTTGCAGAGTATTAGAAGAATATGTGAGTGTGGACGAATCGGCGGGGGATTGCTAGTATACAGGGAGTAGAAACAGAATGAGGGGGCTTTAATCAATGTTAAATAAGTTTTTGTCAAGTATCGGTATAGGTCATGTGAAGGTGGATACCATCGTGCACACGACAGAAATTTCACCCGGAGATCACATCAAGGGGGACATCGTCTTAAAGGGGGGAATGGCCGATCAGCCGGTAAATGAAGTTCAACTATTACTTCTCCTGAAATATGAAGAAGATAAGCAGGATAGTGATTTTTCCTACCATGAAAAAGATTTAGATACGATTACACTAGACAATATAGGGACGATTAAGGCAGGGGAGGAAAAAAGGATACCATTTGAATTCCCTACAAATGTAGAGCACCCTAAAACGACTGATACGGAACAAACGATTTTGAGGACGACGGTTGATATACCCCAAGCCGTTGATCCCACAGATGAGGACAGCATATTCGTCCGATGATTTCAGAAAAAGGCCGATTCCCTAAGTGAATCGGCCTTTTTTGAATGTTTAAATAGATTCAGGAGTGCTGAATGTAAAAACAAAAAGTACTATGTTCTTATTGAAATCCATAAAAACCCAATGTAAAATGTAGTAAGCGCATACATTCAAAAAATTCAGAAATTTAATGTGTGTAAAAATCTTTGTATAGAGGAGGAATTTGATGGGAGGAATATGGTTAGCGGTCATTGGGGGTATTGTGTTTCTGGTAGGGTATAAATATTATTCAACTCTTATTGCGGAAAGAGTGTACAGGCTGGATCCGGATTATGTGACACCCTCTCACCAGTATAAAGATGGAGTCGACTTTGTACCAACGAATAAATTTGTCCTTTGGGGTCACCATTTCACTTCCGTTGCTGGTGCTGCTCCTATCGTAGGACCGGCTATAGCCGTGTATTGGGGATGGCTCCCTGCTTTTCTTTGGGTGATTTTCGGTACAGTGTTCGCTGCAGGTGTCCATGATTTCGGTACACTGGTGCTGTCGGTTCGAAATAAAGGACAATCTGTTGGCTCTTTAGCCAATAAGTTGATAGGAAAGAGGGCAAAAGTACTTTTTTTATTCATTATCTTAATTCTTGTGTTAATGGTTAATGCGGTTTTTGCCTGGGTCATTGCGAATTTATTCATTACATTCCCAGCAAGTGTTTTATCTGTGTTCATCCAAATTCCGCTGGCTGTCTGGATTGGATATTCCGTCTACAAACGGAATGGGAGCATGTTGTTACCTTCAATCGTGGCTCTCGGTGTCATGTACGCATCAGCGGTCATTGCAAGCCGGGTAGATTTTCTGCAAATTGATCTGGTCCGATATTTTGGAGGTCAGGATGCGACTTCACTTTTTGGTTTAAGTTCCACGAGCATGGCTTTCCTTGTGTGGATCGTTATTCTGATGATTTACGTGTACATAGCTTCCATTCTTCCCGTATGGAAACTATTACAGCCTCGTGATTATATCAACTCACATCAATTGATCGTGGGTCTTGGATTATTATATCTCGGTCTACTGTTCACTAATCCAGAAATCACTGCACCCATGACCAATGGATCGGCAGATGTATCATGGTTCCCATTATTATTTATTACGATTGCGTGCGGCGCCATTTCCGGTTTCCACGGACTGGTGTCATCCGGGACCTCTTCAAAGCAGCTGAATAAAGAAACAGATGCCCGTTTCGTCGGTTATTTAGGAGCGGTAGGGGAAGGGGCACTTGCCCTGATTGCCATCATTGCCTGCATTACATTTTTCCCTAACGTAGAAGAATTCCAGGCAACCTACAGTGGATTTGCTGCAGCAAGCGGAGCGGGACTGGGTGTGTTCATAAAGGGAGCAGGACAACTTGCCACAGGAGTGGGGATCCCAGCGGATATTGCCGCAACGATCGTTTCCGTCATCATTGTAAGCTTTGCGGCCACAACCCTTGATTCATCTGTTCGTCTAATGCGCTATATCATTTCTGAATTGGGAGAGGAGTACAAAGTACTTTCATTAACTAACGCACACGTTGCGACTACGATTGCAGTGGTATCAAGTGCTGCATTGACACTATTGCCTCAGGGCCCTAAAGGATTCGGATCAGGAGGATACCTTCTTTGGCCTTTGTTCGGGACATCGAATCAGCTGTTGGCGGGGATCAGTTTACTCCTTATTACCATATGGCTCAAGAGACAAGGGAGAAATTACCTGGCTACATTGATTCCAATGTTGTTTCTCATGTTTATGACCCTATGGGCCATGATCAATCAGGTTGTCTTTGAATGGTCAGGAGCCGGGGAATCGGAAGGGAATATGCTGCTATTCATCTTTGGAAGTATCATATTGATCTTTACCCTGTGGATTCTCATCACAGCAGCATCTTCTCTTTCTAAAAAAGGTGATGACCCTTCTCAGTTCTCAGTGTAAGCATAAAAGTATGGGGACTCACATCGGGTCCCCTTTTTATTAGGAAGGTGGGACTATGATTGGATATAACCATTATGGACAAATTCAAAAGGGTTATGAAATTATATGATGATATGATCCGTCTCCCTCACAAAACAGAAATAGCCAGGGAGTTAAGGGACGAAGAGGATTTATTCTTATTGATGCTTTATTCGGACATGCTTGGAATACCTAACCCTGTATTTTACTACACGCTTGAACTCTATCCATATATGATAGAGAAATTTCATGATTGGCACCTAAGAATGGGGATGGAACATTCACCACTGGATGGAATCAGATGTTGTTAGGGCGAAAGGAAGGGAATTCATGGATGATTTACTGAAACAGTCTATTATATTTGTGGGAGGAAAAGGAGGAGTCGGAAAATCGACTACAGCGTCTGCCCTTGCAGTCATGTTTGCAAAAATGGGTAAAAAAACGCTGATAGTTTCAACAGATCCTGCTCATAATCTTGGAGATATATTTCATCAGGAAATAAAAGGGAAATCGACCCCGTTAACGAAACTACTGTGGGGGATCGAAATTGATCCAGAAGCAGAAACACGTCAATACATCAATGGAGTGAAAGGGAACCTTAAAGGTATGGTAAAGTCCAATATGGTGAGTGAAGTCCACCGGCAAATCGATATGGCTGCTTCAGCGCCAGGGGCTGAGGAGGCTGCCTTGTTTGATCGGATTGTATCGATCATCCTGGAAGAAGGAAATGGATATGACAAAATCATTTTTGACACAGCGCCTACAGGACACACGATCCGGCTATTGTCTCTTCCGGAATTAATGGGAGTATGGATGGATGGCATGCTTGAAAGAAGAAAGAAAACAAATAAGAATTATTCCCAGCTTTTGAATGATGGTGAACCTGTTGAGGATCCCATATACGATGTCCTTCAAAAACGCCGTGAAAAGTTTTCAAAAGTCAGGGATATAATGCTTGACCGGCACAAGACAGGTTTTATTTTCGTACTCATACCAGAAAGGTTACCGATTCTTGAGACGGAAAAAGCGATTAAATTGATGTTATCGCATTCACTTACTATCGGAGGGCTGGTTGTGAATAAAATCCTGCCGAATCAGGCGGATGGGGAGTTTTTACAGAAAAGAAGAGAACAGGAAAAAGTATACTTGCGTATGATGCAGGAAAGATTCACCGAACAATCGATATATGAAGTCCCTCTATTAGAAGAAGATATTTGTACTCTTTCTCATCTGGAAGGATTTGCATCCCATCTTCGGCAAGCTATTTACAAAGAAGAGGGTATCTACTAATTCGGATGGTATACATAATAGGAGAAAGTGACCATTGGGTAAGATCTTCAATGGTCATTTTTGCGTTTGGAAGGGGAAATAGGCGATTTTGTCGAAAGTGTTAATATCAATAAAACAAGGGAGTCGTTCACATGGAAAGTAATAATAAATATCTATCTGCCATTCTCCCCTTAAAAAAGAGGGAAGAAACCCAAAATCGTTGGCTGTTTCATCGCCTGAATACCCTGTTGCCTGCCTTAATGAAAAAACACAAGGTAGACATGTGGATCACGACAGGGAGGGAATATAATGAAGATCCTATCCTGAAGAGTCTTTATCCAACATCAGTTGATGGTTCAAGGAGGTTGACCATCCTAGTATTTTACTTGGATCAGGGCCAGCATCTGAAAAAATGGGTAATACATTCCAACCCTAACTTCGAGCCGTTTTATGAAAGAGCATGGAATCCGGAAGAGTGTGATCAATGGGAATGTCTTAAACGTCTTGTGGATGAGCACAATCCTGATACGATCGCATTGAATTATTCATCGACATTTGCCGCAGCCGATGGTTTGAGTCATTCCTGTTATCAGCAGCTAAGCATTCTGTTAGACGATCACTCCCATAAATTTGTTTCTGCTCAACATGTCATTGTGGATTGGCTTTCGATTAGAACCACCAAGGAATTAGTGGCATACCCTGCAATAGCCGAGCTTGGAAGGATGATTGCGGAAGAAGCGTTATCCCGTAGAGTGATTCACCCAGGAATCACAACGACCGAAGATGTAGTGGACTGGATACGTCAACGTGTTTTAGATGCTGGTATGGAAACCTCCTTCTATCCCACAGTGGATTTACAAAGAAAGGGTTCTGTTATGGATCGATTAGAGGGTGAGATTATTCGTTTTGGAGATATCGTGCATTTGGATTTTGGTATTCGATATCTGGGCCTCGCAACGGATACCCAACAGCTGGCATATGTCCTTCACCCAGGTGAAGAGGAAGCTCCCGAAGGACTTCAATCCGCATTACAAACCGCCTTAAGGTTCGAGGATATCATAACCGGGGAAATGAAAGTGGGAAGAACGGGGAATGAAGTGTTTCAAAGAGCGATGAAAAAAGCAAGAGAGGAAGAAATCCACGCAATGTTATATTCTCATCCATTAGGGCATCATTGTCATGAAGCCGGTGCTTTAATCGGCCTATACGATCAACAATGTGATATTCCCATCAGGGGCGATCTCCCCCTCACAGCCAATACATGTTATGCACTGGAATTTAACATACAACAATATATTCCTGAGTGGGATCAAATCATCCCCATATATCTCGAGGAGCCGGTTGCATTCATCCAGCATTCAGTGGAATATATGGCTAAGAGGCAAATCATGTTCTATCTGATCTGATTATTTTCCCTTACTGGATATCAAAGGCTGATTACAGATTGGATTTGTAATCAGTCTTATATGTCTCTGACTAATGATGATTCTATTGAAAAAAATCCGATTATCCTCTTGACTTAATACCTGGTAGGGTATATTATAGTGAATGTAGCAAGAAAACAACAAGCCAACAGGAGGTGTCTTGATGGAATACAATGCACAAATTAAGAATCGAATTAAACGTGTGGAAGGGCAGCTCCGGGGGATTGTTAGAATGATGGAGCAAGGGGAAGATTGTAAAGACGTCATCACCCAGCTTTCCGCAGCCAAAACAGCTCTTGACCGATCCGTAGGTTTAATTGTCAGTATGAATCTTGTTGAGTGCGTAAGGGACTCACATGAAACTGGGGAGAATACAGAAGAGCTTGTGAAAGAAGCCGTGAATTTATTAGTGAAAAGTCGATAACAAAAAAGGTTGACATCTTTTTTTATATCATATAACATACCCTTATGGGTATAAAAATACGAGGAGGAAACACACATGAACGCAGATAAAGTATTAGATGCAAAAGGACTTGCTTGTCCAATGCCAATCGTGAAAACCCGAAAGGCTATTAAAGAAATTGAATCCGGTCAAATCCTGGAGGTTCAAACAACAGATAAAGGTGCAAAAAGTGACCTTACAGCATGGGCTAAATCGACAGGACATGAATTAGTCGATTCGAATGAAGAAAATGATGTATTTACTTTTTGGATAAAAAAAGGCTAAATTTTTTTAAGGGGTAATATACCCCCTATAGTAAACAGGAGGCGACACAATGTCTGAGAGAAAATCAACGAATATCATTCTGTTTAGTGGTGATTACGATAAAGCGATGGCAGCCTATATCATTGCCAATGGTGCTGCAGCATACGATCATGAAGTAACGATCTTCCATACGTTCTGGGGATTGAATGCTTTGAGAAAAGAAGAAATGGTACCTGTTAAAAAAGGATTTATGGAAAAAATGTTTGGGAAAATGATGCCTCGTGGAGCTGATAAAATGGGGTTATCAAACATGAACTTTATGGGTATGGGTCCAAAAATGATCAAAGGTGTCATGAAAAAGCATAATGCCATGCCTCTTCCTGATTTAATCGACATGGCTAGAGAGCAGGAAATCAAATTGGTTGCGTGTACGATGACCATGGATCTACTGGGGTTACACAAAGATGAATTATTGGAAGAAATCGAATACGCTGGAGTAGCAGCTTATTTAGCAGATGCCGAAAATGGAAATGTAAATCTATTCATCTAAATTTTTTTGAAAACAAATATACCCTATGAGGTAATTGGAGGTTTTTATATGAACACGATTGAATCAAATTTCGTATTAGATGCAAAGGGACTTGCTTGTCCAATGCCGATCGTAAAAACAAAAAAAGCCATGAATGGTCTGGAAGCAGGACAGGTGATTGAAATTCAAGCAACAGACAAGGGATCCAAGGCCGATCTTCAAGCCTGGGCTAAGAGTTCCGGTCATGACTATTTAGGCACAATCGAAGAAGGGGACGTCCTCAAGCATTTCGTCCGTAAATCAAGCGGTGAAGAGACTGTTGAGCGTAAGCATGAGGCTGTAACAGACAACGCCACATTGGCTGGTAAATTAAGCGATGGAAATGTGATTGTTCTGGATGTCCGTGAAAAAGCGGAATATGCCTTTAATCATATTCCGGGGGCTGTATCGATCCCGCTCGGGGAACTTGAAACACGTATGAATGAATTGAATAAAGACAAAGAGATCTATGTTGTCTGCCGTACAGGAAATAGAAGTGACATGGCAGCTCAGCTATTAGGTGAAAAAGGATTTGCGAATGTAATAAATGTGGTTCCAGGTATGAGCGATTGGTCTGGGGGCTTAGAGTCAGATATTAAATAATTCATTTTCAGGAGGGTCAAAATAATGGCGGTAAAACCAATGAAATCAAAAGAAGTAGCACAAAAAGTAATGAAAAAAGAAGAATTATTCATCTTAGACGTTCGTAATGTGGATGCATTTGAAGATTGGAAAATCGAAGGTGAAAACATTGATTACTTGAATATTCCTTATTTCGACCTTTTAGACGGGGTGGAAGAAATCTTGGATAAGTTACCTGAAGATAAAGATATTCTTGTGGTCTGTGCCAAAGAAGGCTCTTCCATCATGGTTGCGGAAATGCTTTCAGATGAAGGTAAGGACGTTTCTTATCTTGAGGGCGGTATGAAGGCTTGGAGTGAACATATAGAGCCGGTTAAGGTAGGGGACCTATCAAATGGTGGCGAGCTTTATCAGTTTGTGCGTCTAGGTAAAGGTTGTCTGTCCTATATGGTCGTATCAAATGGTGAAGCTGCGATCGTGGATGCCACCCGTATGGCCGATGTTTTCATCGATTTCGCTAAAGAAAAGAATGTAAAGATCACAAATGTATTCGATACTCACTTACATGCGGATCATATTTCTGGTGGACGTACCATTGCAGAGGCAACCGGCGCTACGTATTGGTTGCCATCTAAAGATGCTGAAGAAGTTACATTTGAATATGCGGCACTTGAAGATGGGAATAAAGTCGAGATTGGGAACACAACCATCGATATCAATGCCTTATACTCACCAGGGCATACAATTGGATCTACATCATTCGTGATTGATGAGAAGTATCTATTATCAGGTGACATTTTATTTATTGACAGTATCGGACGCCCTGACCTTGCCGGAAAAGCAGAAGATTGGGTGGGGGACTTGAGAGAGAGTCTCTACAAACGCTACAAAGATCTTTCCATGGATCTGACCGTTTTACCAGCACACTTCATGATTATTGATGAATTAAATGAAGACGGTTCTGTAGGTGAGAAACTTGGCACATTATATGCCAAAAACCATGGTCTGAACATTGAGAGCGAAGATGAATTCAGAAAGCTTGTTTCTGAAAATCTGCCTCCTCAACCGAATGCGTATCAGGAAATTCGTGAAACCAATATGGGTAAAGTAACTCCAGATGAAGAAAAGCAACGCGAGATGGAAATCGGACCAAATCGCTGTGCAGTTCGATAATATACGGTGATTATATAAATTATTTAAATGGGAACTGGCATTGGCGGTTCCCATTTTACTAGAAAAGGAGGGCTCACAATGGATTTGGCATTTATCATAACAATTTTCCTCATCGGCTTTGTCGGTTCTTATATTTCAGGAATGGTTGGAATCGGAGGAAGTATCATTAAATATCCAATGCTCTTATATATACCGCCTTTGTTGGGAGTAGCTACATTTTCCGCTCATGAGGTTTCCGGCATCAGTGCCGTTCAGGTGTTCTTTGCAACGCTTGGCGGAGTATGGGCATACCGCAAAGGGGGCTACCTGAATAAATCACTCATTACGTATATGGGGGTAAGTATATTAATCGGTAGTTTCATTGGTGGATATGGCTCGAAATTCATGAGTGAAGCGGGAATTAACATCGTGTATGGTATTCTTGCTCTCATTGCAGCCATCATGATGTTCATTCCTAAAAAAGGTATAGATGATGTGAAGCTGGAGGATGTTTCTTTTAATAAATGGCTCGCTGCCATACTTGCCCTCATCGTGGGTGTAGGTGCAGGTATTGTTGGTGCAGCAGGTGCCTTTCTATTAGTTCCGATCATGCTTGTCGTGCTGAAAATACCGACCAGAATGACAATTGCTTCCTCTCTTGCCATTACGTTGATTTCTTCCATCGGTTCAACTGTTGGAAAAATCACCACCGGGCAAGTGGATTACCTGCCAGCCATGATCATGGTAGTAGCAAGTCTGATTGCCTCTCCACTCGGAGCGATGGCAGGAAAGAAAATGAATACTAAGATTCTTCAAATGATTTTAGCGATATTAATTCTTGGAACAGCGATTAAAATATGGATTGATATCTTATAATATGCTGCTTAGCACTATGAATCATGACTCTTCTCACATAAAGAAGGATTATGGTGCATAGAGCTAAGCTTTTTTTTATGATATTGTATCACATGAGGCTTGTAACTTTCTTAAAGTCTCTTTCGTCTAAATAATAGAGAGAAATAAGACTCTGGATGGATGACCTTATCCGTGGGGATCAGTACAATGTATTGAGTTAAGATTTATCCATCTTGAAAAAAGGGAGATTACACATGAAAAAGCTTATTAGTATCATCTTACTATGTTCATTAATGGTTAGCGGACTTCAACCGGCACTCGCCGCAGATAATGATAAAGCAAGCATTAATGAAAAATTCGGACTGCCCATCGTTGTATATGGCGAAACTCTTTCCAGCCAGCAAAAAAAAGAGGTTCAAAAGCAATTGGGTATGGATGAAGGTACAGAAGTGGAAGAGTTTACGGCCACGGGTGAAGATCTTGTGAAATATATTGAAGGAGAAAACAGGAACGCCCGCATGTTTTCTTCAGCCATGATCACTCGTAAGGAAAAGGGTGAAGGATTGAAGGTGAATATTGTGACACCTGAGAATATTACGGAAGTTACCAGTTCCATGTATTCCAATGCGCTTTTAACAGCAGGTGTTGAAAATGCAGTAGTGGATGTTGCCTCTCCGGTAAAGGTTAGCGGTCATTCTGCATTAGTGGGTATTTATAAAGCGTATGATGTGAGTGGAGAGAAGCTTGATACCGTTCGAATGGAAGTGGCCAATGAGGAGTTATCAGTTGCAACCGAACTGGCGAAAGAATCCGGCATTGATAAGGAAGAAGTCAGTAAACTGTTAACCGAGATCAAGAAGGAAATTGCCGAACAAGATCCTGCGACAAAAGAGGAAGTCGAGAAGATCGTTGAAGAAAAGCTTCAATCTTTGAACATTGAATTAAGTCCAGAGGATCGTCAGTTATTGATTGATCTATTTGAAAAAATGAGATCCCTTGATATTAATTTTGACAATGTCCAACAACAGCTGGATGATTTAACGAAGGATATCCAAACGACGATTAAGGATATTGTGAACGATGAAGGGTTCGGACAGAAAGTGTCGGATTTCTTCACCGGGTTAATAGAGGCTATTAAAAATTTCTTTAAATCCATCAAAAATTTATTAGGATAAGCCAATAATAAAAGACTGAGTCACTCTGACTCAGTCTTTTATAATTCAAGTAATGGAAACCTTAGATAAACAGTCGTTCCATTGCCTTCTTCACTTTCAATGGAAAAGGAACCTTTATGCTTGTGCATGATTTCCTTGGCGATGGATATACCGAGCCCATATCCGCCGGTGTTTCTTGTCCTCGACAGATCAGATCTGAAGAATCGTTCTCCTATTTGTGATAGTGAGTCTCCCGGGATTCCAATCCCATCATCCTTTATCTTCACAACGGCCATACCATCTTTCTCAAAGGAGTAGATGGAGATAGAGGTTCTTTCCGGGGAATATTTCAGGGCATTGTCCAGAATATTGTAAAATACCTGCATCACCCGGTTTGGATCCCCGTTAATGATGGATTCCTCATTTAAAGTATGTTTAATTTCTATATGCTTCAATTCTGCTTGAGGGCGGATCAAGGTTAAAGAGTCCATAATGAATTGGGAGAGCACCATCGGTTCAATATCCAATGAGAAAGCAGCATCTTCCAACTTATTCAATTCAAGTAGCTCTGTAATTAATTTTTGCATCCGGACAGACTCTTTTTGAATCAGGTGTAAGCTTTTTTCTATTTCCTCCGGGTTTGTTTGAACCCGGTCAGTCAATGCTTTTGCATAACCACCGATGTACGTGAGGGGTGTCCTTAATTCATGGGCGACATTGGAAAGGAATTGCCTTTTTCGATCCTCCTGGTGTTGTAGACTATCAACCATACTGTTGAATGTCAGTGCCAGTTCAGCCATTTCATCTTTAGTGGTGACCTCCAGACGCTCCGTAAAGTTTCCGTTGGCCACTTGATTAGAGAACCTTTGCATTTCCCTGACAGGCTTGAACAAGGAGTCCAATGAAGACTGAATGATCAAGAATAGCACGAAATAAAACATCACCCCTGCCAGTATTAAGATGGGGATGCCTTTGCTGAAGACTTCTGTCATTTCAGCAAGAGGGATGTAAATGAACAAATATCCCTTTAACTTATCTTCATTCATAAGAGGAAAGACGGCTCCTAACACTTTCCGTTTGAACTCGTCGACATATCCTTCTTTCATCACATGATTGCCGCTTGCGAGTTCTTTAATGTCTTTACTATTGATGAGGGGCTGTTGATCAATTAGAAAAGGGAAGCTCTTTCCCAGTTGATCAAGGTTTTCAACCACCGATACTTCATAGGGTGAGATGACGTTATACCATAGAATCTTGTCTTTGATATTTCCGCTAACATCCCCATAATGATAGTGGGCTGCGGTCCTCTGCCCCTGGTAAAGAAGAGAATCCTTCACGGTACCTATATAAAGGTCTTTGTAGAGGTAATGAATGAAAAGAAAGGAAAAGACAATCGTTAAAAATAAGCTGCTTAACAACAGGATTGAAACTTTTTTACTGAGAGTAAGGTTTATGTTTTTCAAAGAGATCCCTCGAATTTATAACCAAGTCCCCAGACCGTTTCAATCAACTGCCCGTAATGTTTTAATTTCAGCCGTAATGTTTTTATATGGGTATCAACCGTCCGGTCACTTCCCTCGTAGTCTCTTCCCCATACTTGATCGAGAAGCTGATCCCTTTTATACACTCGTCCTTGATTCCGTGCGAGAAATAAGAAAAGTTCATATTCCTTTAAAGTCAACCGGGGAGAAAGATCACCGACAGACACGGTCCTGGATGCTAAATTAAATGAAACCGGCCCAAACCTTTCAACCATGGAGCGTGTCTGAACGCCATATGATCTTCTTAGAATGGTTTCAATGCGTGCCACAAGTTCATCTGCGTTGAAGGGTTTCACCATATAATCATCGCTTCCAAGTTTAAGACCCTTCACCTTGTCCAGGTCATCGCTCTTGGCAGAAAGGAATATGAAAGGAATTTGACTGTTCTCCCTCACTTCTTCAAGTAATCGGAAACCATCCATGAATGGCATCATAATATCCACAATCATCAGATCGACATGTGTTTTATTCAATTGATCAAGAGCAGCCAAACCGTTCTCTGCTTCTATACAGAAATAATTTTCCCTGTTTAAATACAATGTGACCAGTTGTCTCATTTCCGGTTCATCATCTACAATCAGTACATTCCATTTTTTCATCATCTTCACACCCAGCCTTATGACATAGAAATTTTTGTAATAGGCTAATAAAGAGGAGTGACGAACATGTATGAGAGGAGTACTATATATAGAAAGAATTTAATGACCTTATTTAATCCAGGCTCATTCCCTAACCTTGGGAGCGGAGGGGATTATCTTAGTGGGCCACAGGGATATGGCCCGGTGGGAGTTCAAAACACACCATATATTCAAGGGCCGTATGCCCCCCCACCGCAGATGTACGGTCCACAGGGCTATCCGCCACCAGGATACCCTCAGGCGGGGTTTGGTCCTGGCCCCTATGGTCCGGCAGGTGGTTATGGGTATGGTATAAACCCCATCGGAGCAGGATTAATTGGGCTTGGCTTAGGGTTTCTCGGGGGTCAGCTCGTGAACACCCCGTTTAAAGGTCCCCATAAGCGCTACTATTATTATTGGTAAATAGATCAAACCGACTCATCTTATTGAGTCGGTTTTTTAAATTGTTCCCGTCCAATTTAATACTATAATAAAACGATAGTTCTCTTTCTTGACATTATACCTATAGGGGTATAATATAGAGATAGAAATCAGTTTGACATTGTCACTACTTATCATGAAATGAGGTGCTTATATTGGAATTTTTCGGATTAATCATGTTAGTTATACTTATTTATCTGTATGTATTGATCAAGAAACCAGGTAAAAATATCAAGCAAATGTCTACAAGTGAATTGAAGACAACTTTAGGAGATAAGAACAAGCTATTTATTGATGTACGTTCACCAGGGGAATTCAAACAAAGTCACATTAAACAATTTAAAAATATGCCGTTACAATCGTTACATCAACCCGCTCATACTCTACCCAAAGACAAAGAAATCATTGTTATTTGTCAAAGTGGCATGAGGAGCGCAAATGCATGCAAACTTCTTACAAAGAAAGGATTCACCTCCGTAACAAACGTTAAGGGAGGAATGAATTCCTGGTCCCGTTAGTTTGCGAAAAAACCATTTTTAAAAGGGAGGATTCTATATGAAAACGATTCTGAGCAATGAAGTAAACCGGAGATTATCGGCTGGGGGACAAGTTAATATCATCGATGTCCGAGAGGCGGCTGAAGTACGAAATGGGAAAATCCCTACTAGTACTAATATTCCTTTAGGACTGCTGGAATTTCGTATGAATGAATTAGATAAGAAAAAAGATTACATCATTGTTTGTCAATCAGGTGGCAGAAGCAGCCGTGCCGCGAAATTTCTCGCTTATCACGGTTATGATGTCACCAATATGGAAGGCGGCATGCTTGCCTGGGAAGGGAAAGTCGAATAACCCTTTTCCTTTCAACCCTTTTTGTTTTGATTCCGCTACATTTAATACCCCTATAGGTTTAAAGTTTGAATTTAAGGATAATGTATATACGAAGAGAAAACAATAAAGATAAGGGAGGAACATATGTTATGACTACTACAGTGAAAAATTTGACAGCAGGGGAACTTACCCAAAAAATCATGAATGGAGACAGAATGTTCATTCTGGATGTTCGTCCCAAAGACGCCTTTGACGATTGGAAAGTGGAAGGGGAAAACGTTACGATCATCAATAAACCCTTTTCAGAGTTGAAAGATAATCTGGAATCGGTAAAATCCATTTTACCAGACAATGAATCCGTTTATGTCATTTGCGCAAAAGGAAATTCTTCGACCAAAACCGCTGAGATGCTGGCTGGTGCAGGAATGAATAATATATATTCTGTTGAAGGCGGTATGCAGGCATGGAGCGAATACCTTGAGCCTGTTAAAATCGGTGATGTGTCTGGGGGTGTCCTTTACCAATTCATACGGATAGGAAAAGGATGCTTATCTTATGCGATTGTATCCAAAGGCGAGGTTGCGTTCATTGATCCCAGTCGTCTGATCGAGCCTTATAAGAAGTTCGTTCAACATCATGATTTATCAGTAAAAGCAGTACTGGATACTCATCTCCATGCAGATCACATTTCCGGTGGTCGATCCTTAAGCAAAGAATTTGATGCACCATATTATTTACCACCTAAAGATGCCGAAGAAGTTCAATACACCTACAAAGAAGTTAAGGATGAAACAGACATTAAGGTGGGGGATACAGTGATCGAAGCAGTCTACTCCCCAGGTCATACGATCGGAAGTACCTCTTTTATTGTCGATCGGCATTATTTACTCACTGGTGACATTCTATTTATTGATTCCATCGGGAGACCTGATTTAGCCGGTAAAGCAGAAGACTGGGTAGGTGACTTGCGGGAAACATTGTATTCAAGATATAAAAACCTTAACAATGATTTAATTGTCTTGCCAGCTCACTATATGTCGATAGATGAAATGAATGATGATGGTTCAATCTCACATCGTCTGAGTGATTTGTATGAAGAGAATCATGGTTTGAACATTGAGGATGAAGATGAATTCAGAAAAACGGTCACAGAAAACCTTCCTCCACAGCCAAACAGCTATGAGAAGATCCGTGAAACGAATATGGGTAAAATCAATCCTGATGAAGATGAAAAACGTGAAATGGAAACTGGCCCAAATAGATGCGCCGTGCGCTGATTAAATTTATTAGGAAGTTTATAAAAAAGGCAAACATCCCAACTTAATGGGATGTTTGCCTGCATTGGTAGAATTGAGGAAGTGAACAGTATGAAAGAAATAAATGAATCAAAGTATATACAGCAGCACCTGGCTAATGAACGAACGTTCCTGGCTTGGATCCGTACGGCCATTGCCATCATCGGAATTGGGTTTTTAACGACAAGCTTACATTTTAATTCCCTTCAAGGTAACACTCTTCAAGACCGGATTGCCGCGGGAATAAGTGTGATTTCCATTTTCGTCGGGTTTGCCATCATCATTGGTTCTACCATAAATTATTACAGAACGAGAAGACATATCAACACACAAACATTCGTGTCTGCTGATGTCTTTATCAAAATGATGACGATAGTGGCTACCATCGTTCTTTTACTTGTGACTGTTTATTTCTTTTCATTAAATTAAAAAAGCTGAACGCTAAAGGAAAAAATCCCTGCGTTCAGCTTTTTTTAATCTTGTTTTTGCTCATTATAATATTGTACGGATGTCATTGCTCCTTCACTTACCATGGAGTTGTCTTCTATATTAGAAGGATCCGGGTTTCCGCCTTTTTCAACGGGTAGATCTTCTTTTCTTCTCTTTTTGAACTTCGTAACCAATCCTTCTTTTACATTATGCAGTTGATTACGTTTATCTTTCGATGATAGAATCCATCCAAGTGAACCAGCCGTAACGGTTGCACCAACAAGTAATGTTTTATTTACTTTCATTTTTATTCTCCTCCATTCAAGTGATTCGTTTATTTAGTATGCTCTATGTATTCCCGACGCACATGAATTTAAACATGGGGAGGGATGCCAAAATGATGAAGGAGTGGACAATCCTTTCAATCTGGACGAAAATAAACATGGATGGTAGACAAAGAGAGGATGGATGGAATGAATGAATTGACGAAAGAAACTGTCATTGGGTTTATTGGAACAGGGGTAATGGGGAAAAGTATGGCTGGTCATATTCTTGAAGCAGGTTTTCCAGTGGTTATTTATAACCGTACGAAACATAAAGCCGCAGATCTCATCGATCGTGGTGCGAAATGGGCTGACACCTCAAAGGAGCTCGCTGAAGCTTCAGATATCGTTATTACAATCGTAGGGTACCCTTCAGATGTTGAAGAGATATACCTTGGGGATAAGGGCATACTGCGCTATTTGAAACAGGGATCGATTACCATTGATATGACCACTTCTTCTCCGACTCTGGCAAATGAAATCTTTACCATTGGTAAGGAGAAAGGGATATCGACATTGGATGCTCCCGTTTCGGGAGGGGATATCGGAGCCAAAGAGGCCAGGCTTTCCGTTATGGTCGGAGGAGAAGAAAACACGTTCAATCTGGCAAAACCACTCTTAGAACTCATGGGTTCGAATGTAATCTACCAAGGGAAATCAGGAGCGGGGCAGCATACGAAGATGTGTAACCAGATTACCATTGCTTCGAACATGATGGGAGTGAGTGAAGCATTACTTTACGCGAAGAAATCCGGTCTGAATCCTGAAAATGTACTGAAAAGCATTACATCAGGGGCAGCGGGAAGCTGGTCCCTCAGTAACCTGGTTCCCCGCATGATCGAGCAAGATTATGCTCCAGGGTTTTACGTTAAACATTTTATCAAGGACCTTAAGATTGCCCTGGATTCAGCTAAAGAGATGGAACTCCGGACACCCGGTTTGGAACTGGCCCTCTCATTATACGAGCAGCTTGCTGCAGAAGGTGAAGAAGACAGTGGCACTCAATCATTAATTAAATTATTGGAAGATTAACATCTAAGACTCCCTTTGAATGGGAGTTTTTTTATAAGAGCGTGAAGTTCTGGTTCCCACTTCTCACATAATTCTCTTGAAACAGGGGAAGGATAAAGGGGGAATGTTAAAAATTCGAAAGAATGGTGAATCTCTTGAAAAAAAATTCATTCAGGCAATTTTCAAGGTTGATATACACGATTGGTACTATGATGACCGTAGTTGCCTTCACTGTCTCTTATTTCCAAACGAAAACAATCATTAAAGCAATTAAGAAATATAGTCCGTACAATTAAGGTTATCGGTTGCAATATGATCTTATTCCTTAGACAATAAACATGTACATAGATGAGGAGGGATTCTATTGAAGTTAGTAGGAAAAAAAATCATTCAATTGGTCAGTGCCGATTTCGAAGACCTAGAGCTGTGGTATCCGGTCCTGCGTTTGCGGGAAGAGGGGGCGACGGTCCATATTGTCGGAGAAAAGGCAAATGAGGAATATATCGGGAAATATGGTGTGCCGATTGCTTCTGAATACGCATTTAAAGACATAACGCCCGAAGACTATGATGCCATACTTGTTCCTGGAGGCTGGTCCCCTGATAAACTTCGTCGGTATGAAGAGGTCATTGACATGGTGAAATCCATGGATGATCGTAAGAAACCGATCGGTCAAATCTGCCATGCCGGCTGGGTGTTGATTTCAGCAAAGATCCTTCAGGGGGTAAAAGTCACAAGCACACCAGGAATAAAGGATGATATGGAAAATGCAGGGGCTATCTGGCTAAATGAGCCGGTGGTGACAGACGGCCATATCGTTTCCAGCCGAAGACCACCGGATCTGCCTGATTATATGAGAGAATTCATTGACGTGCTCGCTAAATGATGAAAAACGGACTGACCAAGGAAACTGATTGATCGTTACCTGTGGACCAGTCCGTTCTTTTCTTTATTTCTTCTTATCTCTCTTATTTCGATCATTCACCCTTTCGAAAAAGGTCTGTTTCACAGATTGATGAGTGGTGATGGCAGCCCCCGTTGCAATAAACCCATTTGCAATGCCATTAAAGTCAAACCCGAGCGTCCAACCGCTCGCTCCAACCCCTACCAATAGAAGAATCCAAATGATGAGCCAGTCCGGGATATGAGGGGTCTTCTTTAATGCATACCCCAGCACCCATAATACGGGAACGAGCACGGTGACTTGAGGGTCAATGGAAATGCCGCTTAATAAGTTTTCGATCAAGTTGTCCACTCCCTATAATGATAAATGACTTCTATATAGCTTATTCACAACCCTGGGAGCTTAATGACAACCAGTTTGGATGTACGGCAAAAAAAACGATAGGGTGCAGACCAACCTTTAAAGTGACACGGGAATTGTTCAATGATATTATATTGATTGACCTATAATAAAAAGGAGCTGTTAAATATGGCGAAAAAAGGATACATACACTTCCAAACAGGTGAAAAAATTGAATTTGATTTATTTCCAAATGAAGCACCTGGAACAGTGGCGAACTTTGAAAAATTGGCAAACGAAGGTTTTTATAACGGTCTAAGCTTTCACCGTGTCATCCCTGGTTTCGTAAGCCAAGGAGGATGCCCTAACGGTAACGGTACGGGTGGCCCTGGTTACACAATCAAATGTGAAACAGAAGGAAATCCACATAAGCATGAAGAAGGTTCTTTATCTATGGCCCATGCTGGTAAAGATACAGGAGGAAGCCAATTCTTCATCGTACATGAGCCGCAGCCTCACCTAAACGGCGTTCATACTGTCTTCGGTAAAGTGACTTCAGGGATCGACATCGCCAAATCAATGAAAAACGGCGACGTAATGGAGAAAGTCGAAGTATTTGATGCTTAATAGTTGAGGGACGGACCTTCGTTCGCACGCATCATCCTGAATCCTTTCACCTTGATGAAAAACAACAGTTGAAATAATTCAATTGATGTTGTATCATACTAATACAGGCTGCGTTGTACGTAATCATAACGAAGTTTTAACCTTTAAACTGTAATAGGGAGTTTTACATCGAAGTTGGAATGTCAAGCCTCCACGATTGAGGACGACAGGAAACCTTCTGCAAACACCCACTTTGAGGAGTGGTGGTTTAAAACTTTCTTATATCAAATTACGGCAACTGTGGCTCATAATTTTTAGTATCTCAAGTCAGTTCCCAATCGGGGGCTGGCTTTTTTATTTTTGTATTTCCTTGCATGAAATTCAGGCATCACCATTTTTTGAAAATCATTCAAACCAAAAAGACTGAATCCAAAAATGATGGATTCAGTCTCTGTATGAACATATCGAGGCCCCTCCCGTCCGTACATGGTTAAGTGTCCCGCAACAAGCGAATGTCCGGGAGAGGCTAATTAAGTGTATCATGCATGATATAAATGTGCAAAGTGATTTACTGTAATACACCTCTATCTGTCAAGTAACGGTCTATTTCATGAAAGTCATTTACTTTAATAAACGGGATTCCGAGTTCCCAAAGGATACTCTGTAATGCCTTCATGGCAAAGGTGACATCAGCCACTTCAGCAGGGTGGCTATCCGGTTCGCTATCACCGGCAAAGTAAATCGTATCGTACTCTTCTTTCAGCTCAGCAATCACTTTGGATTTATTAATCCCATATCGCTCTGAGTAATGGGGATGATCAGGGTCGATATTCATATGTACATTCTTGTCCTGATAATAGCCTTCATTTGAGAATACTTTAACATCTGTGATTCCGTGTTTTTGAAGAATATGGTGGATATAATAATCCGTTCCCGCACTAAGGATATAGAAATCTCCTCCTTGAGCTTGGACTTTACGGATGAAGGAAGTGACATGTTCATCGATATCCAATGAATGGATATCCTCTATGATTTGAGTTTCGTCTTGATGAATCGATGAAAAGACGGTAGTCAAAAAATCGATGTCCTTCATTTCACCTGCCTTCCATTTGGTAAACAAAGCAGCTCCTTCATGAAAATATTTCTCCAGGACGAGATGGTAAAAATCCTTTTTAGAAATGGTTCCATCGAAGTCTGAAACAAATGCCCATTTTTTCATAGCTTTTCCTCCTCGTAATTAATGTAGTCGATTGTATCATGAATAAGTTGGGAGAAGAAAGGTTTGAGATTAACTATAGTATAATTATGTAAACTAAAGATCCTTATTAAAAATCACCCTGCTTACAGCAAGGTGACAGAACACTACTTTTTCATACTCTTAACAAATTCTTTTACTACTTCGGGCGTACGTTTTACCTCTTGAATGGTGCCTGTAAAAGTGGACTTTTTATATTGGATATCACTTTGGATCTCTCCCTGTGTTTCCTGAAGCTGAGTTGCTTCTGAAGAGATTTTATCCATCCTCGATTGAATATTGGCTACCGTTTGATTCATTTCATTCACAATGGGACGTGTAGTCTTGAGGGTCCTCATTACTGCTACACCAAGCATAATCAGGGCAATAACAAATAAGGCAATACTTGCATATACAATCCACATATTGATTTCACCTCGTTTTACTCTGTTTTTAGTTATATTCCCTAATAGTATTGAAAATAACGCAATAATTTATTTTATCCTTCTGGTTTACTATTTCACATATAGCTAGTAATCTAAACTATAAGTTGAATACTTTAAGGGAGAGATGAGAGTGATCAAAGCCATCCTGTTTGATTTAGATGATACTTTATTATGGGACTCGAAAAGCATTGAAAAAGCTTTCAAAGCAACATGCGATTATGCACACCAGAAGGCAGGGGCAAATCCCCAAGCACTTGAGTCAAGCGTCAGGGAAGCTGCCAGGGAGCTGTATGCAACATATGATACATATGAGTTCACACAGAATATTGGAATCAATCCTTTTGAAGGCCTTTGGGGAGATTTCCTGGATGAACATGATGAGAACTTCCTTAAAATGAAAGAAACCGTCCCATCATATCGCAAAGAATCATGGACCAGGGGCTTGAATTCTCTGGGCATAACGGATTCCGTACTTGGTGAAGAATTATCCGAGAAATTTCGTCAGGAAAGAAAACAACGGCCTTATGTATATGAAGATACGTTCCTTGTATTAAATGAAATGAAGGAAAACTACCAACTGTTGTTATTAACGAATGGTTCTCCTCATTTACAAAATACGAAGCTGGATAAAACCCCTGAACTTCTCCCTTATTTTCAAGAAATCATCATCTCCGGGGATATCGGGAAAGGAAAACCGGATCCTGCGATGTTCCATCATGCATTAGAGAGGCTGAGCCTTCATAAAGATGAAGTAATCATGGTTGGAGATAACTTAAACACAGATATCCTGGGGGCTTCAAGGCTGGGTATCAAAACGATATGGATTAATCGGCGGGGACAAACACCCCAAAAGGTTGTCCCGGATTATGAAGTGAAGGAACTGCGGGAAGTTCCCCGGATTGTCAAGAACATCATCAAATAGCAGCTAGAGAGGCTTCGAATTGTCGGTGCCTCTCTATTTATTAGGTTCATCAGTCATAATAGTCCATTCCCATTCATACTATTCACCTAAGTCCCACCTGCGGACATACAGGGGAGAAAGCAGGTGGAGGAGGAAACGATCTCATTCTAAGGGGAGGTATTTCTAATGGGAAATGGAATACATCATGTGAATGTCAATGCATCGCGATCAGATGTATGGACCTTTATTCGTGATATAAATGCTTGGGCTCCACTTGTGCCGGGATATAAGGAGCATACCATTTATTCTGATAATCAATCGACGTGGAAATTCACTGTTCATTATGGGGTGGTGACAAAAAAGATCCATGTGAATGTGAGAATTACAGATTGGAAGGAACCATCAGAAGTGAAGTTCACGTTACAGGGTATCAATCAAAGGTTCACGGGTGCAGGATATTTCAAAGCGGATGAAGTAAACACCGCTATAACAAGAATGACAGGAAGCTTATCCATTGAATCCACAAGCCCAGTGGCAAAGGTCCTGCAAAACGCATTCGATAAAATGGTTGCTGAACTTACCAGGGAATTAACGATTGCTATGGGAGAGGTCATTGAAAGAAATAAAATCTGAGGCAAGTCAATTTTCACTCATGCTCCAAATAAATGATGGAATATTCGCTTGTGTGATATAATGACTTATTTGAGCAAGTGAATTGTTAGTTGTAGAAGAAATACATACACTATAAAGTACATAGAAGAGAAATCTGTATCACGATAAAAAGGGGTCTAACCATGCAAAAGCTTCACATACTTCGAGAAGAAGCAATAGAGGAAACGAAACAGAAAATCGAGGAAGATATCACACTTTTCCTGGAGAAACACGAAGAGTGTCCTTCATTTAAGGATTATTTGAAGGAAAGGAGTGCTTTCTTTCATCAAATATGGCTGAATATTTGGCTTAATAAAGTAACCAATGATGTCTTGCGGAGTCATAAAAAAGCTTTTCTCAGAGAGAAAGGCTACGATATTGAAGGTACGGATAAGAAATTGATCAACAAATTGTTCAGAAATGAAATCAGAGAGTATCAGCCTTTCCATATCTTAAACTGGATACAGGACAAACCCATATCAGAAGAAGATTGGAAAGAACGCCATCAAGAGGTTCGAAAGGCGTTTATTAAGAATAAAGAAGAAAAAAAGCAGGCTTTTCTTCAAAAAGAGAGTCAAAAAAAGATTCTTTCTTTCATCAGCCAACAAATGGAAAGGTTAGAGACTCACTGGTATGTGGAATTACGATGGATATTCGCTAATAAATGCATGAACGATATCCGAACCAAAACAAAATACCGATCTGTTGAACCGTATATGCTGGAAGAGAAATTAGAAGAAGAAGGACGCTATACAAAGGAATACTTTGTCACCGTTTCTGATTTTTTAACAGAATTCACCGGGTCAATTCACAAAAAAAGTGAACATTGGGATGGACATTTATGGGAATATGAAACGTATTACTATCCGTATGAACGCTTTGTCTATTACCACATAGAGCAGGTGGTGTATCGGTCTCTCTTCGAACACATGCCCGAAGAATTGAGGAAGGGATATCTGACCGTGTACGGTGAGGAGCTCACAGAAGAAAGGCTGAGCAGACTCAGTCATCACTTTCTTTTGACGCTGAAATCGAACTTTTTTACCCTGATTCAAGAGGAGTATATTCAAGATTTACACAGACTTACAGAAATCCCTTTTAATACAGCTGTTCACCTTTCCTTATATGAAAAGGATCTCGAGAAGCGGGAGGCAAGAAAAGCAGCTGAACTGGCTGAATTAAAACGGAAGCAAGAGGAAGAGGAACGAATACTGGAAGAGATATTTGGTAGGGAATATAGTCCTTCGTTCAGAGGCGACATCCACTATATCCTCCATATCGGTGAAACCAATACCGGGAAAACACATCATGCAA
Organism: Rossellomorea vietnamensis; assembly: GCF_001305855.1. Taxonomy (GTDB): domain Bacteria; phylum Bacillota; class Bacilli; order Bacillales; family Bacillaceae_B; genus Rossellomorea; species Rossellomorea vietnamensis_A. Next base: position 116,815 of record NZ_LIXZ01000005.1, read on the forward strand.
TCAGCCGTATGAAAGCAGCCCGGAGCGGTATGTATTTGGCACCACTTCGTTTACTCGCTCTGGAAGTATTCGATACATTGAATGCAGATGGCGTCCCATGTAATTTGAAAACCGGGGAAGAAGAGAAAGAAGTCCCTGATGCACACCATGTTTCATCGACGGTTGAAATGTTTCGTGAAAGTGATGAATATGAAGTGATCGTGATCGATGAGGCCCAGATGCTCGCCGATCAGGATAGGGGCTTCTCCTGGTATCGTGCCATTACAAAGGCGAGAGCCAAAGAGGTCCATATCATTGGAAGTGAAAATGTCCGGGATCTTCTGATGGGATTGGTCGGGGAAGATAACGTCGAGATTTATGAATACAAAAGAGACATCCCCCTTGAAGTTGAATCAAAAGAATTTCAATTGAGACATGCTAAAAAAGGAGACGCAGTCGTTTGTTTTTCAAGGAAGAAGGTGTTGGATACCGCTTCAAGATTACAAAATAACGGCCATAAAGTCAGTATGATCTATGGAAGCATGCCTCCTGAAACGAGGAAGAGACAGATGATGCAGTTCATTAAGGGAAAAACGAATATGATTGTTGCGACCGATGCAATCGGTATGGGACTGAACCTGCCGATACGCAGGATCGTTTTCCTGGAAACGGATAAGTTTGATGGGACGAGGAGGAGAAGGCTGACCTCACAGGAAGTAAAGCAGATTGCCGGGCGCGCAGGGAGAAAAGGGATTTACAATGAGGGGAAAGTGGCTTTCTCGAAGGACATAAAAGTGATGAAGCAGCTTCTTGAAAAGCCTGACCAATCCCTCGAGACGTTTGCCATCGCACCTACAAGAGGCGTGTTTGAACGTTTTCAAAGACATTACCATGACATGGACACGTTCTTCTCTTTATGGGACAAGTTCAACAGTCCATACGGTACGGAAAAAGCGACACTTTTTGAAGAAAGGGAACTATATGAATTAATCCGTGGAACGGATATTGAAGCCAAACTTTCATTAAATGATCTTTACGGCTTTCTCCATCTTCCTTTTTCCAAGAAAGAAACACAGTTAACGGAGCAGTGGCTACAGTGTATGCATGCCATTGTAGAAGATGAAGAGCTGCCTGAACCACAGTTGAAAAGCACGAATCTGGAGCAAAAGGAAGTTTCGTATAAAGCAGTCGGTCTACATCTTTTGTTTTTATACCGATTGGGCAGACAGACGGAGGCTTACTATTGGGAACGAATCAGGAGTGAAATTGCCGATGGCGTTCACGAGAGCCTGCGGACAGAAGTCACAAGTTTAACACAAACATGTAAGCAATGCGGAAAGAAACTTCCCCCGAACTTCGGATTTCCTATCTGTGACCGCTGTCATGCTGCTAGGGTTAAAAGAAGGACGAAGGGGAAACCCCGGTATTAGTAAATCCCTGAGCAAATCTCATGATAGATTAGTGGTTCTATGGTACGATCTAGTACGAATTGAAAACGATGATTGAGGTGGTAGGATTGAAAATTGAAGTATGGTCAGATTATGTATGTCCGTTCTGCTATATAGGAAAACGTCATTTAGAGAAGGCACTGGAGGATTTCCCCCATAGGGATTCGGTTGAAATTGAATTCAAAAGTTTTGAACTCGATCCGGGCGCTCCGGTCAATACGGAATATAGTATTCAAGAGCTCCTTTCAAAAAAGTACGGAACATCTCTTGAGGAAGCTAAAAGCATGACCGATCGTATGAGTCAGCAAGCAGCCACTGTCGGACTTGATTTCCAGTTTGATTCAAGCATACCGACTAATACGTTTGAGGCTCACCGCCTGACTAAATATGCAAAAACAATAGGGAAGGAAGCGGAGATGACAGAAATCCTGCTGTATGCTCACTTTACCCTCTCTAAACATATAGGTGACAGGGAAACCCTCGTGGAATTAGCGAAACAAGCTGGGCTGGGTGAAGAAGAGACGGTTGCCGTCCTTGAGGGAAGTGATTTCTCGGAAGAGGTTCGACGAGACGAGGAAGAAGCGAGGCAAATCGGTGTACAAGGTGTGCCATTCTTTGTTATTAATCGTAAGTATGCCATTTCAGGGGCTCAACCAAGTGATGTATTCTTGAACTCCATACAAAAAGTGTGGGAAGAGGAAAATAAACCTTCAACTCTTCAGCCCCTTGGTACGGATGGGTTGGCATGTGATGAAAATGGATGTGAGATTCCTCCATCCAAGTCATGATCTCAAAGCATTTATAACGAAACCAAAAAACAAGCGGGAGAACTTTATCCCGCTTGTTTTTTTAGTTTTCATCAAGCTCCAGCGGCTCGAGGTCGCTGGAGCTTATGTCAGTCACTATAAAAATTCTCTGTATAATAAGGCTGGGATTTTTCATTAAAGGCGACCCCTATACCTAAGTGTTCGTAGTGTGGCTGTAGGATATTATCTCTATGCCCTTTGGAATTCATCAGTCCTTCGTGGGCGAAGATTGAACTTAGCTGACCGTATGCCAGGTTTTCCCCTGCAGTGCGAAAGGCTACCTGATCTTCTTCCATACGATCAAAAGGAGACTGGCCATCAAGATTCGTATGACTGAAATAATCCTGTTCCGCCATGTCGAGGCTATGTTTCCTTGCCGTATCCCTCACCAGACTGTCCCATGAAAGAACGTTCAGTCCTTTCTCTACCCGTATCGCATTCGTAAGGTCGAACAGTTGAAATTCAAACCCTTCTTTCAATTCAGAACTTCCTTTCGTATAGAAGTTTTTCTTATTTGCTTCCAAGTTCCCGTCGATGATCTGGATGGCGGTGACTGTATCATCTTCATGTTTATCATAAAAGATGGTCACATAGCTTCCATCGATCTGGTATACATCCTGTTCCCCGTTATTTTGCAGCTGATATAATGTCAGTCCCTTCCGGATATTGGTTAAGGGCTCCCCAAGTTCGTTCTGTACCACCTCTTTGGAAACGCCCATCTTTATCCCTGAATCAGAGGAGAGAAGATCTTGATTGGTGAACAGCCCATTCACATGTTGGTTTTGATCATAGGAGACCATTAGGAAGTTCCGATAGTTTTCATGATAGGCATACCATGAAACACCGTATTCATTGCTTGATTTTCTCTTCGCTTCCCCGACTTCTGACTCGACACTTTCTTTGGAGTCCCCGATCTCAATATTATAGATAGAAAACCTTTGCTCACTTGGGACTGTTAAAGCAGGCTTCTCGACAGGGTCTTCTTTCTTCGTGTCAGAGGTGTTCTCGAGATCACGGAATGACTCGTCCAGCTTTATCAGGAGCAGGTTCACTTCCTGGGAGATTTGTTCAAAGGCATCCTGTACTTTCGGATTGTTCTTCATTTCTTCAATTTTTGAGAGCGCAGTGTCAAAACCTGCCGCTTCTATTTTCTCTTCCCAGGCGGGTTTTGATATATATGCAACCACAATAATCATGATTAGAATAAATAATCGTCTCAAACGCTAACACTCCATTCTATCTTCCATTGTAACCAAATTAATAAAGAAGTAAAAAGAGAAGGCTACTCTCTTTGCTCAGTACCCATTCTACACCATTTTCAATCAGGTCGGCCTGTTTTAGTTTAGATGGCTCTGGGTAAGATAACTAAATAGGGTAGCTTCAATATTTACATAAAGGGGGAAATAAGCAATGAAATTATCTCATGAAGAACGGATTCAACTGCATGAATTCAATAACTTAACGAAGTCGTTGAGTTTTAATATGTATGATATCTGTTATACAAAGACCCGTGAGGAACGGGAAGCCTATATTGAATACATCGATGAACAGTACAACGCCGATAGACTGACAAAGATCCTCACCCACGTTTCGGATATTATCGGGGCACATGTCCTGAACGTAGCGAAACAGGACTATGTTCCTCAAGGTGCCAGTGTGACCATCCTGGTATCGGAAGGGCCGATCGTCGAAGTGCCGACGGAGCATTTTGATGAATCACCCGGTCCATTGCCTTCAACTGTGACGATGCATCTTGATAAGAGTCATATTACGGTCCATACCTATCCGGAGTATCATCCACATGAAGGAATTTCTACATTCAGGGCAGACATCGATGTTTCTACATGCGGGGAAATTTCGCCCCTTAAGGCACTGAATTATTTAATTCACTCCTTCGATACAGATATCATGACAATGGATTATCGCGTGCGAGGATTCACCAGGGATATTAATGGAAGGAAGCTATTCATCGACCATGACATCAATTCCATTCAGAATTACATTCCTGAAGAAATCAAGGATGAGTATGACATGATCGATGTAAATGTTTATCCTCAAAACATTTTTCATACAAAATGCAAATTGAAAGAGTTCGATTTAAACAATTATTTATTTGGTTATACAAAGGATAGACTGGAAGAGGATGAGGTTGATGAGATTACAGAAAAACTAAAAATGGAAATGGATGAAATTTTTTACGGTAAAAATATTCCCCGACCGTAAAAATCATAATGCAAACCCCTTCGTAATCAATCGAGCGAAGGGGTTTTTCAGTGCGAATTCTTATTATTGTGAAAATATGATTCGAGAAGGGAAATTCCTTCCTCATGAAGAATAGGTAAATATGCATGTAAATAGAGGAGGAACAGGAAATGAATTCACATGAAATTGAATACAAATTGCACGGGGACGATATGCAGTTTGTGGAGATAGAATTAGATCCGGGAGAAAGTGCAGTAGCCGAAGCTGGTGGCATGATGATGATGGAAGATGGTATCGGTATGGAAACGATCTTCGGTGACGGATCTCAGGGAAGAGGGACTGGAGGGTTCCTCGGTAAGCTCGTGGGGGCAGGAAAACGTGTTTTGACCGGGGAAAGCTTATTCATGACCGTCTTCACCAATGACGGAATGGGAAAAAAGCATGTATCTTTCGCTGCTCCATATCCGGGAAAAATCATTCCAGTCGATTTAAGTGAATTAGGCGGTAAAGTGATTTGTCAAAAGGATGCCTTTCTTTGTGCTGCTAAGGGAGTCTCTGTCGGAATCGATTTTCAAAAGAAATTAGGAACCGGCTTCTTTGGAGGGGAAGGTTTCATTATGCAGAAGCTTGAAGGGGACGGTTTAGCCTTTCTCCATGCAGGGGGAACGATTTATAGAAGAGATCTTCAGCCTGGAGAAGTGCTGCGGGTGGATACGGGTTGTTTAGTGGCCATGACAAAAGAAGTGGACTACAATATAGAATATGTCGGCAAAATCAAATCGGCTTTCCTCGGTGGTGAAGGTCTGTTTTTTGCTACTGTCCGTGGTCCAGGGACGGTATGGATACAGTCTCTTCCATTTAGCCGGTTAGCGGAGCGTATCTATGCAAATGCTCCAGGAGGAGGACGTTCCACGGGTGAAGGAAGTATACTTGGTGGAATCGGGGATTTCCTAAACGGAGACGATTGATGAAAAGGATAAACGTAAAAGAGCATTTCCATTCGTGGGAATGCTCTTTTACGTTTAAGCCGGTGGGTATTCACCTATTTAGATCCCGCATCATATGTTTAAATAAATGATGTGAAAGGGTGGTTTCATGACAGGAAAGATTCGTCATTATTATGCTGGAGGGAATACGGCAAAAGGATTTTACAGTCTTTATGATTCAGTACTCGATGGGTTAGAGCGGATATATATTTTAAAGGGTGGTCCGGGAACAGGAAAATCCTCATTAATGAAAACGATTGGAAAACGTTTTGAAGAAAATGGGTTAAACGTGGACTATTTACATTGTGCTTCCGATAATCAATCCATCGACGGTGTTCTCCTTCCTGAGTTCGGTATAGGGATTGTGGATGGGACAGCTCCTCATATTATAGAACCAAAAGCACCCGGTGTGATTGAAGAGTATGTGAATTTAGGAGTGGCATGGGACCGTGATGAACTGTCCGGGCATAAGGAAGAAATCCTTGCTTTAAATGATAAAATTGCCTCACTCTTTCAGAAAGCTTATCATACTTTTGCGTCATCCCTGAGTGCCCATGATGACATTGAAGAAATCTATATTTCGAACATGGACTTCGCAGAAGCCAATGAATTAACAAACGAGTTAATTTCACTGTTTTTTGAAGATAACAGCCTGCCTAAATCCTCAACAGTAAAACATCGGTTCTTAGGTGCCGCTACTCCTGATGGGGCAGTTGACTACATTCAGAATTTAACGGAGGATGTTGGAAAGCGTTACTTCATCAAAGGGCGTGCAGGTTCCGGAAAGTCAACGATGTTAAAGAAAATTGCTTCTGCTGCAGAATTGAAAGGCTTTGACGTAGAGGTCTATCATTGTGGATTTGACCCCAATAGTCTTGATATGTTGATCATCAGAGAAAAAGGGATCGCGATTTTCGATAGCACAGCACCACATGAATATTTTCCCGATCGCGAATCAGACGAAATCATCGATATGTATGAAAGATGCATTACCGAGGGAACAGATGAAAAATATGCTGTCGATATCGAACGGACGACAAAAGCGTATAAGGATAAAATGAATGAAGCAATCTCATATCTTAAAGAAGCGAAGAATCTTCGTGAACAACTCGAATCCATCTATATAGGGGCCATGGACTTCTCAAAGGTGAATATGATTAGAGAAGAAATCTTTCAGGAAATAAGTGAGTATATAAAAAAGTAGTGTTTAGAGGAAAGAACCCTGCGTGGTGATGGTTATGTCATCACGCCTTTATTGGGTTGACAATATACCCATACAGGTATATTATATGTACATACAGTTGCTATTCACATCAGAACATTAGGAGGAATACACAATGAAACAATTAACTGCTAAACAAGTTGAAGAGTTAGTAACGGAAGGCAGCCAATATTTAAACATTATAGACGTCCGTGAAGATGATGAAGTAGCTTCAGGAATGATTCCGGATGCTAAACATATTCCGTTGGGCTCTATTGAAAGTCGTATGGATGAGTTAGACAAGAATAAAGAATATATCATGGTATGCCGTTCAGGAGGCAGAAGTGGACAAGCTTCACAATTCCTTGAGAGCAAAGGGTTTAAAGTCATTAATATGACCGGCGGAATGATGTCATGGGAAGGTCCTACAAAATAATCATCTTTTTTGAATTTGTACCACAATAGATAAATGAATAATAAAACCTATAATTGGAGGAATGGAAAATGAGTAGAAAAGTAGCGATTATCGCAAGTAACGGTGGATTATTTGATGCGTATAAAGTATTTAATATTGCAACTGCAGCAGCAGCCACTGACCAGGAAGTAGCCATTTTCTTTACATTTGAAGGATTAAACCTTATCCATAAAGAAGGTCACAAACAGCTTCCAATGCCAGAAGGAAAAGAACACTTCCAAGAAGGATTTGCCAAAGCCAATGTACCCGGCATTCCTGAGTTGGTGGAAATGGCACAGGAGATGGGGGTTTCCTTTATTGGTTGCCAAATGACTATGGATGTAATGGGCTTGGATAAAGAAGCATTTGTGGATGGAATTGAAGTGGGTGGAGCAGTCACATTCCTAGAATTTGCAAAAGACGCAGATGTAACATTAACTTTCTAATCCATTTGAATAAATCAAAAAAGGATTCCATTATGGGATCCTTTTTTGATTTACTGAAAGTCGAATTCGTCCCAGTTATTGCACGATAGTTCCGACATAAGATCATCGTTATATTAAAATAGTAATACGCAAATCAGTATGTTATATCAGTATAATAAATATCAATTGTTGATTTTATGGTAGGATAATAAGGGATGAAAGTTATGAATAAAGGAGTTAATTAGATTACTATGAAATTAGTATCATGGAATGTAAATGGAATCAGAGCGTGCGTGAAAAAAGGATTTTTAGATTATTTTCACAGCATGGATGCAGATATTTTCTGTCTTCAGGAAACCAAGCTTCAAGAAGGGCAGATCACCCTGGATTTAAAGGGCTACCACCAATATTGGAATTATGCGTTGCGGAAGGGGTATTCAGGAACTGCCGTTTTCACTAAACAGAAACCTCTCTCAGTCTCTTATGGTTTCACTCAAGATCATATGGAACCTGAAGGGAGAATCATAACATGTGAATATGATTCTTTTTACTTGGTGAATGTCTATACCCCTAATTCGAAAAGAGATCTTTCAAGGATCGAGGAACGACTTGAATGGGAGGATACATTAAGGGAATATCTTACAGGATTGAATCTTCATAAACCGGTCGTTCTATGCGGTGACTTAAATGTTGCACATACGGAAATTGACCTTAAAAATGATAAGTCAAACCGTGGAAATTCAGGTTTCACCGATGAAGAAAGGGGGAAAATGAGTCTGCTGCTCCAGGAGGGCTTCGTGGATAGTTTTCGTTATCTATACCCTAATAAGGATGATGCCTTCAGTTGGTGGTCTTATATGAGCAACGTACGTGAACGAAATATCGGTTGGAGGATTGATTATTTTATCGTCTCCGATCTATTGGCCCCTTCAATAGCAAAAGCTGAAATTCACCCCGATATTCACGGCAGCGATCATTGTCCTGTATACTTGGAATTAGAGTAGTACATAAAGGAAGTAAAGAAAGAAACCATATGGAGGGAATTGAATGTTACAGAAAAGAATACAGCAATATATCGATGAAACGAAAGCATCTGAAGTTCCTGTTCATTTGTTTAAACAAGAGAGAGAATATGTGTTACATCACGGTTTACTGGATTCTGACGAGGTTGCCAAACCGGAAGCCGATTCACGCTTTCTGGACGCGTATATTGAGCGCTGTGATAAAGAAACCGAAGAACTGATTGGTGAAGAATCTGATGACTTTCTCAATCAGCCGATCACTTATTTGAAACAACACAAAAACGAGTTCATTTTTCTTGAATCCAAATGGTTCTCTATGATTGGAGTGGACGCCGTTTCCGTAGAAGAGGACGATGTATTTGGTACTTATGATGCGATGCTGGGGTTAAAACTGCAGAAGAAGTATCGGAGTCAGATTGAGCGTTATTTAGATGAGTCCCTTGAAGGTGAAGCATCTTATGATCTGTTGTTTAATGGTGAAGATGGACTGTGGGACTTGAATTTCACTTTGAATGACCACCCTGATTTTAATGAAAGCCAAACCTTACTGTCGGTTTACGAGCTTATATATGATTTTCTTTTCAACCTTCTTCAAAATGTAGATGAGTCATAAAATAAGATCCCTCTCGAACGGATTCCGAGGGGGTTATTACTTTGATTTCATGTGAAGAAACAATAGAGGGACGGACCTCTAACAAGGTCCGTCCCTCTATGCATGTTTATCGTATATCTTTGGTCCGTTTATTGATTTCTTCGGTAACGACATGAGCCAGGTCATCATTTCCGAATAGGGATAGGACGCCGAGTATGGTGGTGTCTGGGATTTCTTCGGATTCTTCTTTAGAAACGGTCAAGTCGATTCCTTGCTGCAGTGCAGGATTATCTCCTTGTTGGGGATAAGCCCTTTGATAAAGTTCAGCGGGATTGAGATCGTGATTCACACACCATTGTGCGAATACAAGGATCATCATATGCTCGTCTTTCTGATAATTTTGGATGATTTTTTCCTGCATTTCTTTAGAGTTCACTTCAAATCTCTCCTTAAACGATAAATCTATCATTATTATAGCGAAGTTTGCGAAGGAAGCCTATTCAAAACCATTTTGCGTCAGAGGGGGAATACATTTTTAAAAGGGTGATGGAACGTGTATAATAGGAGAATAAGTGTAAACTTGTTTGATATTGAAAGGAAGATAAATAAATGAATATAACTAATCATCATGTGGAAGAACTTAAAGATCCAACAGGTATTTTAAGCGGGGATCGATATGAAGTGATGCTTGATATTGACGTACCCGAAGACGATGAACTGTATTCGGAACAGGGTATTTACATAAAAGCCATTTTTGTCCGGGACGAAAATGGAGCAAGGATCGTACAATACACGATCATTGAGAGAAGCACGGAGTCCTTCCTGGACTTTGAATTGGAAGAAGACGAAGAGAGACTTCTTCTTGCCTACTGCGTGGAACATATTGCGTAAAGTGAATCGAAAGCATCATCCCCTTCATTTCTGAAGATAGGGGATGGTGCTTTTTTGTTATTGGGTAAAAGTCTGGGTGGCCAGAAAGGTCCAATTAGAACCCATTCTCACATTTTTGACTGATAATTCGGAGATTTTAGAGTTGGCATGGAGTTTGCATGTTAACTTTATGAAAGTATGAATGGAAGGGAGAATGGTTGATGATTGGTTATTGGGGGAAAGTGAAAAAAGGGATCGTTGTATTGACTGTTTTGGCAGTGATCAGCAGTATGGCTACTACTGGAATCGTGGCAAAAAAGAAGGAAGGGAACATTAAAGGGAACCTGGTGATTGTCGGAGGGGCATTAGGGAGCAGTAACTCGGATGTGTATGAAAAGTTCATTGAATTATCCGGAGGAAAGAAGGAAGCAAAAATTGGGATCATTCCATCCGCTTCCGGTTCTTTGAAATCTTCGGTTCAATTCAAAGAAGATTTAATGTCATACGGAGTGGATGAAAAATCCATAGAAATCCTCCCTTTTTCTTCTCATGATTTCTCAGCGACAGAAGAGGATGAAAGTAAATGGAAGAAGAACGCTGAAAATCATCACATTACCAAAAGGATAAAAAAACTCACAGGCATTTGGTTTGTCGGTGGCGACCAGCTGAAAATCACCGATACATTAATGAAGGAGAACGGAGAAAGGACAAAAGCTCTGGAAGAAATATGGGGTATTTACCGGAAAGGTGCCGTACTTGGTGGGACAAGCGCCGGAGCCGCCATTATGAGTGACGTGATGATAACGGGTGGAGACAGCTTAGGGGGCCTCCGTCAGGAATTTACAACAGAGGACGTATCTAATCCTGAAGATGAATATGCACCAGTCTATATTGAGAAGGGTCTTGGATTCTTTCAATGGGGGATTGTCGATCAACATTTCAATGAACGCTCTCGCCTTGGCAGATTAGTCGCTACGGCCTTACGTTACAAAACAGCTGATGATTTAGCTTATGGAATCGATGAAGATACGGCGATGGTTGTGAACAATCAGGAAGGGACCATTTCCGTATTGGGTAGAGACAATGTGACCATTGTAGATACTTCAAACTCAACAACAACCGGAAAAAGAATTAGAGATCTTGATATCAGTTATCTCTCCCCGGGTGATGAGCTACAGGTGAAAACGAAAGAATTCACCATAGCTGAGGATAAGCTTGAAACAAAGGACTATGAATATTATAACTTTAAACCTCTTCCGGCCACCGGGGTCTTATCGTCTTATGGGACATTGCCGCACTATCTTTCTTATTCGTTGGTAGACAATGAAGCGGTAGAAGAAGTATCCAGCTATCTTTATGATAGTAAAGGAAATGGCTTTGAGCTTATATTCAAACAAACGGATGAAACGAATGGCTACTGGGGTTATCAAGATGGTCAAAAAGATTCCTACTCCATCCTGCATGTGAAAATGGGTGTATCTCCTGTGAAAATCAATCTTAGTGGGAAAGATCGGCTGCAACAAGACTTTAAGGAATCAACACTCGACGTTCCCGAAAATTCTTTTGATCCTGACACAAAAGGAAGCTTGGTGATCGTCGGAGGGGCTTTAGGCAGCAGCAATGAAGAAGTTTATAACGAATTCATTAATCGTGCGGGTGAAAATAGGAAAATCGGAATCGTCCCGGCAGCAAGTTCCAGCTTGAAGTCCTCACATGCCTTTAAAGAAGATTTGATCTCATATGGAGTACAGGCGGAAAACATCGATATCCTTCCTATATCGAATCATGACTTTAAGGGGACGAAAGAAAATGAAGAAGATTGGATGGACAACAAGAATGATCCTGGTCTTGCAAAACACATCCTGGAGTATGATGGGATCTGGTTTGTGGGAGGCGATCAAACGAATATCACACAATCTTTATTGAACGAAGACGGAACGAAATCACAGGTGCTCAGCAATATGTGGGATATTTACCGAAATGGAGCGGTTCTTGGTGGTACAAGTGCAGGAGCCGCCATCATGAGTGATGTGATGATTGCAGGCGGTGGAAGCTACGACACACTATCAAAGGGGTTTACTGAAAACTATGATGGCATGTCCCAGCAAGAAGGCGGACCCGGGTATCTTGAGCAGGGGCTTGGATTCTTCCCATATGGCATCGTTGACCAGCACTTTGATAAAAAAGCACGATTGGGACGGCTGATTGCAACGGCAACAGTCTATGGAAAAGAAAATGAATTATCTTATGGAATCGATGAGGACACCGCAATGATCGTGGATAACGCATCCAAAACGGTTGAAGTAAAAGGAAGAGGCGGTGTATCACTAGTGGATTTAAGTCAGTCAGAGCTGTCACCATCAACTCATACGTATAAAGATATCCGTTTATCATGGATCACATCAGGTGATCAATACAATGTAGAATCGAAAGTATTGACAATCAGCGACCACAAAATGTCGACAAAAGACTACGAATACTACGAATATAACGCGGCACCACATACGGGAGTATTAACTCCGCACCCGGCACTTGCAAACTACTTAAGCTATAGCCTGCTTGATAATTATGGTCAGGATGAAGTGAAAAGCTTTAGCTTTTCTCAAGATGAAGGATTTCAACTTACCTTCAGAAAAGGAAATCAGACAGAAGGCTTCTGGGGGTACCGGGACGGGAACAAGGATGATTATTCATACCTCGAAGTTGAGATGGATATCGATCCGGTAGCAGTCACGATTGAAGACAACTAAATTGATTGATCACCCTGGGCAGGATTTGCCCGGGTTTTTTGTTATTGGGTAATTAACATGACATTTCAACTTTGTATATGTTCTATAGCATCTGCTATACTAGTGATAACAGTGTGATAGCATTTGCTATCAAAATAATAGAATAGGAGGAAGAACCTTGTCAGATCAAGGGAAAATGCAACTTAATGTAAGGATTAATAAAGAAACGTCAGAGAAATTGGAGGAAATTGTAGAATACTATCAGCAGAATACAAAAATTGGAAGAGTGTATAAGGGTGATGTCTTAACTGACATCATCCACAAATCCTATGAGGTCATGGAGAAGCAAAAAAGAATTCAAAACCGGAAATACTAGTATTCTTCACGGGATAAAGACCTCTCTGGAGATAAATAAATTCTCGTAGGCAACATGTGAAAATCAGGTCCATGTATGTCATAATATAGGAGACATATTTAAAACATTGAAAGCAAAAGAGGTATTCAGCGTGCAAATGCCGAAAAAATTCATCAACAACCAAAGAGGTTCAGGTATTTCTCCATACATATGGAGCATTATCAGCATCCTGCCATTCTACTTTATCTTTCAATCATCTTCTACGATCGAAATTGCGGTAGGGATTTTCCTGACCATTACATTTTTTATTTCTTTACGTTTTGCTTTCATCTCAAAGGATTGGCCGGTTTATTTATGGACATCGATATTGATTGCGATTTCCATCACCATGACCATCCAGTTTAATTTTATCTATTTCGCCTTTTACATTGCTTACTATAACGGGAATATTAAAAACCGGGTTGCGTTTCTGACCCTTTACATCATTCATCTTGTACTGACGACGGCATCGATCAATTATAACTTCGTGCTGCAGAATGAATTATTTATATCCCAGTTTCCTTTCATTCTGATTATCTGGATCAGTGTCATCCTGCTTCCGTTCAATATTTATAATCGGAATAAACAGGTGGTGCTGGAAGACCAGTTGGAAGATGCTAATAAGCGAATATCGGACCTTGTCAAACAGGAAGAACGTCAGAGAATTGCAAGGGATCTTCACGATACACTTGGTCAAAAGCTTTCGTTGATCGGACTAAAAAGTGACCTTGCGAGAAAATTGGTATACAAGGATCCGGAGCAGGCCAGAAGTGAATTACAGGATGTCCAGCAAACGGCAAGAACTGCATTAAGTGAGGTCAGGACAATGGTCTCCCAAATGAGGGGGATTCGTTTGAAAGATGAAATCGTCAGGATCAAGCAGCTCTTAAAAGCCGCTGAAATCGAATTCCGCATGACTGACGACACCGCCATTCCCCACACATCACTTTTTTTGGAAAACATCTTAAGCATGTGCTTGAAAGAGGCCGTGACCAATGTGGTGAAACATAGCAAGGCTTCTACCTGTGAACTGACTGTCGAAGAATCGGATAATGAGATGACCATTGTGGTGAAAGATGATGGTGCGGGAATCAGGAGTGATTACACACAGTCTAAAGGCAGTGGCCTTATCGGGATGAGAGAGCGGTTGGAATTTGTCAACGGAAGCCTTGATATTGTTTCGGGGGAAGGCACCACCTTAATCATGCGTGTGCCGAAAGTAATCAAACAGACAGACAGGGAGGGAATGGAATGATTCGAATTGTGATTGCAGAAGATCAGCGGATGCTGTTGGGCGCATTGGGGTCCCTATTGAGCCTGGAAGATGATATGGAAGTGGTAGGAAAAGCAGCCAATGGAGAAGAAGCCATTTCCCTCGTTCATGAACTGAAGCCGGATATTTGTATCATGGATATAGAAATGCCTGAAAAGACCGGACTTGAAGCGGCAGAGGAATTAAAAGGGGATGATTGTAAGGTGATCATTCTTACAACCTTTGCAAGATCAGGCTACTTTCAGCGGGCATTAAAGGGTGGAGTGAAGGGATATTTGTTGAAGGACAGTCCCAGTGAGGAACTGGCCAATTCGATTCGACTTGTGATGGATGGTAAACGCATATACGCCCCTGAGCTGATGGATGACGTATATAGTGAAGAGAATCCCCTCACAGATCGTGAAAAAGAAGTATTGGAGCTGGTTGCAGATGGGAAAAACACAAAAGAAATCGCAGATGAACTCTGTCTTAAAACCGGAACGGTCCGGAACTATATTTCCACGATCCTCGACAAGCTGGAAGTGAAAAACCGAATCGAAGCCATCACCCAATCGAAAGAAAAGGGATGGTTTAAATAATAATAGGGGACGGACCTTCTATGAAGGTCCGTCCCTCTTTCACATTGTTGTATAAATACTACTATTGATTTATTTTCATTCATTGTTTGGTATATGGATAAAATGGAGTTTTGTTTCGTATCAAAAAAATTCTTCTAGAAAAGGTGTTTCGGTTAACGCCATATTATCATTGAATCTTACGAGCGAGCTTCAATCCCTGAAAAAATTTCTAACCCTTTTTGGGTTGACAACGAAATTAATCATGATACGATTACATCGAAAACAAAATTTCATAAGACGATCCACTAGGGGTGCCTTCTAAAAGGCTGAGATTAAAGTGCGACTTTAAGACCCTTTGAACCTGATCTGGTTGAGACCAGCGTAGGGAAGTGGTGTTTGACGGTCGCGAAGAATACAATTCTATCATTCTGATCTCAAGCCACTTTCTGTATGCTGTATGCATAATGGAAAGTGGCTTTTTTTGTTGCCCATTTCGGGTCGTCTGGAAAAGGAGTAGGAAATCATGACATTTTCAAGCGTGTTACGAAACGAAGTCAACGACATTTGGGACGCAAGCTTCCATCACCCTTTCGTCATAGGGATCGGGAATGGAACGCTCCCCATCGAGAAGTTCAAGTACTACCTCTTGCAGGATGCTTATTACCTTTCACATTTCTCGAAGGTACAGGCGCTTGGTGCATCAAAAGCATTGGATTTACATACGACATCACGAATGGCATCGCATGCTGTAGGAACCAATGAAGCAGAGGTTTCACTTCATGAAAATTTCTCCAAACGATTAGGCATCACGGAAGAGGAAAGAAAGAATTTCAGACCTGCCCCTACAGCATATGCCTATACGTCGCATATGTATCGTTCGGCGCGCTATGGGGGTTTAGCTGATATCCTGGCGGCGATACTCCCGTGCTACTGGCTCTATTACGAGGTAGGAGAACGCTTGAAATCATGTACGCCTGAAGAACCGGTTTACCAGGAATGGATTAAGGCATACGGAGGGGAATGGTTCAAAGAGTTAGTGGAAGAACAAATCAATCGACTTGATGAACTGGCTGAGACCATGAGCGAATGTGATAAAGATAGAATGAAAGAAAATTTCATTTTGAGCAGCATTTACGAATTACAGTTTTGGGAGATGGCTTACACCCTTGAAAAGTGGCCGTTCCAGAATGCCCTGGATGCCGGTAAGGAAATGAGTGGACAACATGTCTAATTTAAAACTGACGGACATTTTAGTGACAGTGGTCATTTCCATCATGTTCGGTGTCATCTATAAGCTATGGGGGCCGTTTTATAACATGATGAAACCAATCGGATTGCATGCGGATCAATTTATCTATGGAATGTGGTTCATGGCGGCCACAGTGGCATTCTTGATTATCCGGAAACCGGGAGTCGCCCTTTTAGCTGAAATCGCCGCTTCTTCAGGAGAGTTTCTGATGGGTTCTGAATGGGGACTCGAGGTCCTTTTATTCGGTGTTATTCAAGGAGTGATGGCAGAATTGGTTTTCGCCGTAACGAAATATAAACGCTATGATCTTTCGGTTATATGTATAGCAACGGTCGGGTCTGCATGTGGATCCATCTTCATGGATTACATGAAAGGTTATATGGGGGATTTGGTCCTTTGGAATCTGTCGTTATTTATCTTTGCGAGATTACTGGGATCGATTGTCATCGCAGGAGCAGGTTCATTTTATTTGGTCAGGGCCCTTGAGAGAACCGGAGTCACAAGTCTGGTGAGACGTGCAAATCAGGATGATTTCGATGTATTGAACCAATAAAGGAGGGATGCTTATGCATGTCGAAAACCTTCGACTAACATTTCCCGGATCACCAAAAAGGATGTTTAATGATGTCAGTCTATCAATCAATGAAGGGGAGAAAGTATTGCTATTGGGACCATCAGGATGTGGTAAATCAACACTTCTCCATGTTTTATCCGGGGTGATCCCCCGATCTGTGGATGTTCCCATAAAAGCTTCTAGTATGGATGTATCTGATTCCTTTGGCTATGTATTTCAAGATCCAGACTCACAATTTTGTATGCCCTTCGTGGATGAAGAATTGGCCTTTGTGCTGGAAAATTTACGGACTCCCCGTGAAGAGATGAAAGGAGAAATACGATGGATGCTATCAGAAGTGGGACTGGACCTTGATGACCCCCATACGAAAATCTCAACATTATCAGGAGGCATGAAGCAGAAATTGGCCATAGCTTCTGCGCTTGCCTTGAGACCCGATACTTTGTTCCTTGACGAACCGACCTCGTTATTGGATGAGGAAAGTACCAAGTCTGTTTGGAAAACCATCAAAGAGATCTGCATGGATAAAACCCTGGTGATCGTCGAGCATAAACTCGATCATGTTCTTGATATGATCGATCGAATTATTCTATTTGATGCTGATGGAACCATTATGGCGGATGGAGCGAAGGAATGGATCCTGGACCATTACAAAGGTACGTTGAAGGCCTTAGGTGTCTGGTACCCGGGCGCGTGGGAGGAATATCTGTCATCCTGCCGTGAGAGGGAGATTCCTTCGTTCGGACCAGTGATTGCAAGACTGGAGGACTTTAAAGGCTATCTTCAAAGTAAAGAGAAGATTCATATGCCGCATACCGTGATTCGTAAAGGGGAATGGATTGCCATTACAGGAAGGAATGGCGCAGGGAAATCAACACTACTTCACAGCTTAATGAAGTTCATTCATACAAGCGGGACGTACGTATTAAACGGAATACCGATGAAAGGGAAAAAGGTTCCTCAAGACTGTGCGTTCGTTTTTCAAAATCCGGAGTTACAGTTTATCACCCATACCGTTTTTGATGAAGTTGCCTATGGTTACCGGCTTGAGAACCTAAATGAAGAGAAGTTGGAAAGAAAGGTTAATGAGCTACTCCAGCGATTCAAGCTACGTTCATTTAAGGAACATCATCCTTATTCTTTATCCATGGGTCAAAAACGCAGATTAAGTGTTGCAGCCTCCATCGTGCCCAAAAAAGAGATTCTGTTATTGGATGAACCAACCTTCGGGCAGGACGCTCAAAATACCTTCGCACTGATCGAAATGCTTCAAGAGTTTCAACGCGAAGGTTCAACCATTTTGATGGTAACCCATGATGAGCGGATCATCCATCACTTTGCAACCAGGGTGTGGACAATAGAAAAAGGACGACTGCTTCAAGATCAGGGTGTAGAACCTGTAAGGAGCAAAGCATTGTGAATATGGAAATCGTTCATAAATCCACCCGGCTCCATTACATTAATCCGAGTATGAAATTGATCGTGATGATTGCACAGTTTCTATTTTTACTATTCGTTCATTACCTTAACTGGCTATTGTATTTGACCTTGTTTGCTTTCCTCTTACTGTTGTCATTCTCTGGGTATTCAAGGAGGTTAGTGCTGCTGATGACACTGCCATTTTTCCTTGTCTTTATCTCTACGGCTTCCTCGATG
Source organism: Rossellomorea vietnamensis (assembly GCF_001305855.1). Taxonomy (GTDB): domain Bacteria; phylum Bacillota; class Bacilli; order Bacillales; family Bacillaceae_B; genus Rossellomorea; species Rossellomorea vietnamensis_A. The sequence continues at coordinate 135,232 of NZ_LIXZ01000005.1, forward strand.
ATCATGTTTGGGAAAGGGGAGACGACGTGGCTTACGTGGGGGATCATCCAAGTGACAGAGGAAAGTTTTTACAGGGGGGTTCATATAGGAATGAGGGCATTCCTATTCGCTCTTTTAGGTCTCTTATTTGCTCTGACGACAAGACCTGTCCTGCTGTTTTATTCACTTATGCAGCAATTGGGACTTAAACCGAAGTATGCTTATAGTTTTATGGCCGGGATAAGGCTGATCCCCATCATGCTCGAAGAATTCAATACCATTCGGAATGCGCGTAAAGTCAGGGGTTCAGGGGAACGAAGAGGCATTAAGAGACTAATCCATATCATGCAGTCCTATTCCATCCCCTTACTCGCACAAAGTATCAGGAGGGCACACAGAATTGCAGTTGCCATGGAAACAAAAGGATTTGATGGCGATGGGGAAAGAACCTATTTCTACAAAGTAGGATTTTCAAGATTTGATGGCTATTTTATTGGGACCATCATCCTCATGATTTTAGTAAGTTACGTACTTTCTATCTATCTACCAATTTTTCCGACGGGAGATGTTCGCTATGGAAATTGAAAAGAGAAGGAGTATACATGTCATTTCCACTGGTCAGCAATCAAGGGACGAATTGGTGAAAATCTCGAGAACCATTCACCCCTACATCGATATGCTTCATATTCGTGAAAAAAGCTGGACAGGAGCGGAGTTGGCTGAAGCGGTTGATGAATTAACAGCGGCGGGTGTTCCATTAAGGAAGCTGTACATCAATGACCGGGCAGACATCTCCTGTATGAAACACGTCAGAGGGGTACAACTTGGCCATCATAGTGCACCTGTTGGCTTAGTGAAGGAAAGCTTTCCATCATTGAAAATCGGGGCATCGGTGCACAGCAAGCAGGAAGCACTCCTTGCATATGAACAAGGGGCAGATTTCCTTCTGTTTGGGAATGTATATGAAACAATGTCGAAACCCGGGAAACAAGGCACTGGGATTGTTAGTTTGGAAGACATTGTTCTGAACATCCCCCTTCCCATTATTGCCATCGGGGGCATCACACCCGGACGAGTGGAAGACATTATAAGAACGGGTGCAAAGGGTATAGCGATATTGTCAGGTATCTTCCTTTCTCAAGACCCTCTTGATGCAGCAAGGGCTTATTATGAGGCAATCCATAAGGAGGTGAAACAGCTTGGCGAAACAATATGACGTGTTGATCGTAGGGGGAGGAGTGATCGGCTGCTCCATTCTGTATCAGCTTTCCAAAAGAGGGAAGAAAGTATTGCTGATTGAAAAGAATCAATTGGCATCCAGAGCTTCAGGAGCTGCAGCGGGAATGCTTGGGGTTCAAACGGAATTAAAGGGAGGAAGCCCTCTCTATCGACTCGCGCAGAAAAGCCGCAATATGTACCCGGTTCTTGCACAGGAATTAAAAGAAGTAACAGGTATGGATATAGAGTATGTAGAAAATGGAATGATCAAAATGGCTTGGACAGAGGAAGAGGCACAATCATTCGTAAGCGTTGCTTCCCAAACGGATGAGGGAGAGGGAGTAGAGTGGTTATCCCCTCTTAAGCTATCAGCCTTCGAACCTTATCTTTCGAAACAGGCGACAGGTGGTTTATTCATTCCACGGGATGGGAACGTATCGGCACCCAAGCTGACAGAAGCTTTGGGGCTCGCGTCAGTTAGATTAGGGGCTGATGTCAAAGAGTATACGGATGTATATGACTTTATTGTGGAAGGAAGCAGGATATCGGGGGTTCAAACGTCTGTCGGTCCCCTCTATGCATCTGAAATAATCGTTGCTGGCGGTGCGTGGAGTCAATCTCTATTGGAGAGAATCGGTGTGACCATTCACTCTCATCCTGTCAAAGGGGAATGCTTTTCGGTGAAATATTCCCGGAAACTGGTGGAGAGAACCATTTTCACTGAAGGATGCTACATTGTTCCAAAGGTTGGAGGTCGATTTCTAATAGGAGCAACAGAACACGCTCATACCTTCGATGAAACCATTTCCGTAAGTGGAATGATGAATTTGATGAAGAAAGCCACAGATATTCTTCCCAACCTAATAGATGCCGATTGGGAAAAAGCCTGGTCGGGGATACGTCCTCAAACAGAAGGAGGACTTCCTATTATCGGAAGGAGCGAAAGGTGGGAAGGTCTCTCCATTGCAACGGGCCACTACCGGAATGGCATTCTCCTTGCCCCCGTAACAGGAATCATGATGGCAGACCTGATGGAAGGCAAAGAGAATCCATTACTACATTCATACAGGGGGAGTTTTAGAAAGTGGAATTAAGGATAAATGGACAGCTCGTGACAGTGCCGGACACGATCACTACGATAGAAGATCTTTTAGATCATTTCAAACTGAAGAATCGAACAATTATGGTTGAACAGAATCACACCATATTAAGAAAAGAAGAACATGTAAAGTCACCAGTTGAAAATGGAGATTCCATTGAACTGGTCCAATTTGTAGGAGGCGGTTGACATGTTGAAAATCGGAAACTATTCATTTCATTCCAGATTATTGTTAGGAACGGGTAAATATCCTGATTTTGATATACAGAAAAAAGCGGTCGAGGTTTCTGGTGCAGAGATTCTTACGTTTACGGTAAGGAGAATGAATATATTTGAGCCCAATCAACCCAACTTCTTAGAAAAACTGGACTTGGAGAGCTATTCGTTATTACCGAACACGGCTGGGGCAAAAACTGCGGGCGAAGCGGTGCGGCATGCACAGTTAGCCAGAGCCTCTGGAGTTTGTGACATGATTAAGGTGGAAGTGATCGGATGTGATAAAACATTATTGCCCGATCCCGTTGAAACACTTAAGGCAACAGAAGAATTGATTAAAGAAGGATTTACGGTCCTTCCTTATACATCCGATGATGTGGTTCTTGCAAGAAAATTGGAAGAATTAGGTGCTCATGCCATTATGCCCGGTGCATCACCGATTGGGTCGGGGCAGGGAATTGTGAACCCCGTAAACCTCCGTTTCATTATTGAGCAGGCAAACGTACCGGTCATCGTTGATGCAGGGATTGGATCCCCAGCTGATGCAGCATATGCTATGGAACTTGGTGCAGATGCTGTGTTGTTGAACACGGCGGTATCACAAGCGAAAGATCCGGTCAAGATGGCCAATGCCATGAGGCTTGCGATCGAAGGTGGCCGTTTTGGCTATGAAGCCGGAAGAATTTCCCGTAAGCGCTATGCTTCAGCCAGCAGCCCATTGGAGGGGATGAGTGTTTGAATGAGGAGAGGTATTCAAGACAAATCTTATTTTCACCTATCGGAACAGAAGGCCAGGGGAAAATAATAGATAAACATGTACTTGTCATAGGAGCGGGAGCGCTCGGAACAGGGAACGCGGAAGTCCTCGTTCGTGCAGGCATTGGAAAGCTGACGATTGTGGACCGTGATTACGTTGAATGGAGCAATCTGCAACGACAGCAGCTCTACAATGAGCAAGATGCAAAAAGCCGGCTCCCGAAGGCGATAGCTGCCAAAAAGAGACTGGAGGAAATTAATTCAACGGTTGAGATCGAAGCACATATTCTGGATGTCATGCCGGAAGAATTATTGAACATGAGCATGGGTGTGGACCTGATCATTGATGCTACAGATAACTTTGAAACGAGGATGATCATGAATGATGTGTCCCAAAAATATTCCATACCCTGGATTTATGGAGCATGTGTGGGGAGCTATGGTATTTCATTCACGATTCTTCCCGGTGCCACACCGTGCCTTCACTGTTTAATCGATGAAGTTCCGATAGGGGGCCTGACCTGTGACACAGCAGGAATCATCAGTCCCGCCGTCTCACAGGTGGTCGCCCATCAAACGACAGAGGCCCTGAAGATTTTGGTGGAAGACTATGATTCTCTCACCCATAGGGTCGTATCTTTTGATTTATGGAAAAATGAACATACTTCACTTGATGTGAGGAAGTTGAAAAGAGAAGACTGTCCTTCATGTGGTGTTCACAGAACGTACCCAAGTCTTCAATATAAGAATCAAACCAAAACCGCCGTCCTGTGTGGACGTGATACAGTGCAAATCCGGCCTGCTTCAGGGCACTCTGTTAACCTGATGGAAATTTCAAGAACACTTGAGAACCAAGGCAAACGAGTGGAAAGGAATCCTTATTTAATCAGATTCAAGGTCGATTCCTTCAAGGTCGTCTTATTTTATGATGGCCGGGCGCTTGTTCATGGAACAAAAGAAATTAAGGAAGCAAAATCAATTTATCATCGTTATTTTGGTTGAAAGAGGAGTGAAGATAGATGGTGAATAAAGTGTTGACGATTGCAGGATCGGATAGCGGTGGAGGCGCGGGCATTCAAGCGGATCTAAAAACCTTTCACCAGTGTCATGTCTATGGTATGTCTGCCATTACAGCCGTGACAGCTCAAAATACAAAAGGTGTGCAGGGTATATTTCCATTGACGGCATCAATAGTGTTGGAACAATTAACCTCAGTAGCGGAAGATTTACCTCCCCAAGCCGTAAAAACCGGAATGTTGGTGAATGATGAGATCATTGCATCTGTTGCGGATTTCGCCAGCTCCTCCGGTTGGGAGAACCTTATAGTCGATCCTGTGATGATTGCGAAAGGGGGAGCTTCTTTGTTGGAAGACAAATCCATAGACACATTGATCAATTGTCTAATACCGATTGCTTACGTCATCACTCCCAATATTCCTGAAGCAGAAATATTAACGGGAAGAGAGATACTGAATGTTGATGATTGCAGGAGAGCTGCGGAGGACCTATACAAGATGGGGGCCAAGCATGTAGTCATTAAAGGGGGGCACCAGCCTGATACTTTATATGCTACTGACGCTCTTTATGACGGCAAAGAATTTTATGAGTTTACGAGTCCAAGAGTCTCTACGCCCCATACGCATGGAACAGGCTGTACGTTCTCTGCAGTCCTCACGGCAGAACTGGCAAAAGGGCACACCGTCTATGATTCAGTCCGGACGGCCAAGGAGTTTATTACAGCTGCCATCACGCATTCACTTGGGATCGGGAGTGGACATGGCCCAACAAATCATTGGGCGTATCATGAAGGAGTGAAAGTATGAATCTTAGAGACTCTTTAAAGCTATATTTGGTGATGGGCAGCAAGGATTGTGAAACGTCTCCTGCCCGTGTATTGGAAGAGGCACTCTCAGGCGGAGTCACCATGTTTCAATTTCGCGAAAAGGGGATTCGTTGTCTGAAAGGGAAGCCCATGATAGAACTCGCTCTTGAACTCCAACAATTGTGTCAAAGGCACAGTGTTCCTTTTATCATCAATGACGATGTGGAGCTCGCTTTGTCATTGAACGCAGATGGTGTACATATAGGGCAGGAAGACGAATCCATCGGGGTTGTCCGTAAAAAAATCGGGGATAAAATACTTGGGGTCTCTGCCCATAATGTAAGGGAAGCCAAGCTCGCACTAGAATCAGGTGCGGATTATCTTGGAGTCGGTCCAATGTTTCATACGACAACAAAGGATGATTGTAGAATCGTCCAAGGGCCAAAAGTGATTGAATCAATGAGAGCGGAGGGGATTCGTCTCCCCTTGGTCGGTATTGGAGGAATCCACTACGGGAATGTCCAAGAGATAATGGAAGCAGGTGCAGATGGTGTAGCGATCATCTCAGCAATTTCAAAACAGCCAGAGCAAACCCACAAAATCTTTCAAAATGTCCAAAATAGTCTTTTACAATCAATGTAGATGAACTTTTATCGGACAAAGCAACATATCTTCCCCTCCCCTATCATACTATAAAGTAGACCCCGGTCTAACTTGTTTCATCATCAACGATAAGAGGGAGGGTCTTGAATGAATGTCTGGTTTGTTTTATTGAACATTTTGGTGTTTCTTGTTCTCATTGGTGTACTACTTCATATGCAAAGAAAAAATGTTTCATTTTCAAAACGGGTGTTTGCCGCGCTCGGAATGGGAATTGTTTTCGGTCTCGGTTTACAGTGGGTGTATGAGGCGGGGGATGAAAATGTCACCCAATCGATTGAATGGTTCAATATTGTCGGAACAGGCTATATAAAGCTTCTGCAAATGATTGTCATGCCACTAGTGTTTGTGTCAATCCTTTCAGCTTTTACAAAATTGAAACGATCTTCTAACCTTGGAAAGATTTCTGTATTGATCATCGGTTTGCTCGTTGGAACGACTGCGGTTGCGGCTGCAGTCGGAATTGCAACAACCGCAGCATTTGATTTGGAAGCCATCCAAATCGATCAAGGAAATGCCGAAGCGGCCAGGGGTGTCCAGTTAGAGGAAAGGGCAGCGGCATTGGAAGGTCAAAGTTACCCACAAAAGATCCTGGAGCTCTTACCCCAAAATCCATTCCTTGATTTGACCGGTGAAAGAGCCACGTCGACAATTGCTGTCGTGATCTTTGCAGCCTTCATCGGAATCGCCTATTTAGGGGTACAGCGAAAGGAACCAGATACGGCTGAATTCTTCAAAAAAATCGTGGATTCAATCTATGCGGTCGTGATGAGAATCGTGACCCTGGTGTTAAGGCTGACGCCATTCGGTGTGTTAGCCATTATGGCGAAAACAGTGGCACTCAGTGATTTCGATGCCATCATGAAACTTGGTGAATTTGTGGGAGCCTCCTATATTGCATTGATTATCATGTTCTTGATCCATTTGATCTTGTTGACTCTTACGGGACTCAATCCGATTACGTACGTGAAGAAAGTGCTGCCTGTATTGGTGTTTGCCTTTACGTCAAGGTCCAGTGCAGGAACTTTACCACTTAACATTCAAACTCAGAAAAATAAACTGGGTGTATCAGAAGGGATTGCCAACTTCTCTGGATCTTTCGGATTATCCATCGGGCAAAATGGATGTGCAGGTGTGTACCCGGCAATGCTTGCCGTCATGATTGCTCCGACGGTTGGCATTGACCCATTAACCCCTTCATTTATCTTTACACTTATTGCTGTTGTTGCAATCAGTTCCTTCGGTGTCGCCGGAGTTGGTGGCGGTGCTACATTTGCCGCTATCCTCGTCCTATCTGCCATGGATCTGCCTATTGCGCTAGCGGGTCTATTGATTTCGATCGAACCTTTAATCGACATGGGGCGGACAGCCGTTAATGTGAGTGGTGCGATGACATCGGGAATCATAACGAGTAAAGTCACAGGAGATTTGGATACCGAGACGTATAATAAAGAATTAATTGAAGCGGAAGCTTAAAATGGTCGGGCTGGCTCATATTTTGATGAGCCAGCTTGTTTAGTGAAAAAGGGAAATTTACATATTTTCGAGTATTTATAATTGAAAATTCAGACTATATTCATTACTATAGAAATAACATACCGACCGGTTAGTATCTTAGGTGTGTGGAAACTTTATGAAACGGGAGGCAGGCATATGCATGTAAAGGACTTGTTTGATTTATCTGGAAAGGTGGCGCTGGTGACTGGTGGAGGCAGGGGCCTCGGGAAGCAGATCGCCACCGGATTTGCTGAAGCAGGGGCAAATGTTGTCGTCTGTTCGAGAAATGTAGAAGCATGTGATGATGTCAAAAAGGATTTAGAGGGTATGGGTGTTCAGGCTCTATCTTTTCAATGTGATGTTACGAATCCGGAAGACGTCGCGAGGGTGGTGAATGAAACCAAAGAAGCGTTTGGCCGCATCGACATCCTGGTGAATAACAGCGGGGCTTCATGGGGGGCTCCTGCAGAAGAAATGCCCCTTGAAGCATGGCATAAAGTCATGAACGTAAATGTGAATGGGACCTTCATTATGTCACAGGCAGTCGGAAAGCTGATGCTTGAACAACAGGAAGGGAAAATCATCAATATCGCATCTGTAGCAGGTCTTCAGGGTACGGACCCAAGGTATATGGATGCCATCGGCTATAGTACAAGTAAAGCAGCCGTCATCAATTTCACGAAGGATCTTGCCGTGAAGTGGGGCTCTCGGGGCATCCATGTCAATGCGATCGCACCAGGCTTCTTTCCGACAAAAATGTCAAAAGGAATCCTCTCCCATGCGGGGGAAGCCATTTTAGAAGGTACGCCATTAAATCGATTTGGCAGCGAAGATGATTTAAAAGGAGCGGCTCTATACCTTGCTTCCCGTGCTTCTGATTTTGTAACGGGTTCGGTCCTTGTGGTGGATGGCGGCTCATCGGCCATGTAGCAAGTGAAACTAAAATAAGGAAGGAAGGATGTCATGGAGTTCTCCTACTCTCCGAAAGTACAAGAATATCAAAATAAGCTATCCCGTTTTATGGAAGATTACGTTTACCCGAATGAATCATTATACGAGGAACAGCTTAATAGGCAAGGAACCCGTTGGAGCGCCGTCCCGTCCATCATGGAAGAATTAAAATCCGAAGCAAGGAAACAAGGGTTGTGGAACTTATTTCTACCCGATAGCGAGTATGGGGCAGGGTTAAGTAATGTTGAATATGCGCCGCTCTGTGAGATCATGGGAAGGTCCCTGATCGGTCCGGAAGTATTCAACTGCAACGCTCCTGACACAGGAAATATGGAAGTGTTAGAGCGCTACGGTACACAGGAACAAAAGGATAGCTACCTTATACCGCTCCTTGAGGGAAAGATCCGATCTTGCTTCTCCATGACCGAGCCGGAAGTCGCTTCTTCCGATGCCACAAACATAAAGGCAAGTATCGTTCGGGAAGGAGATGAATACGTCATCAATGCCAGGAAATGGTGGTCATCAGGCGCTGGCGATCCCAGATGTAATTTCTCCATATTGATGGGGAAAACAGACCCTAATGCAAGTCGCCATGAACAGCAATCGATGATCATCGTACCATTGGACGCGGAGGGCGTGAAAATCGAGCGGATGCTGCCTGTCTTTGGATACGATCATGCTCCGCATGGACACGGTGAAATCACCTTTACCGATGTCCGGGTGCCCGTGGAAAATATGATCTGGGCAGAGGGCAAAGGTTTTGCCATTGCGCAGGGACGGTTAGGTCCAGGCAGGATCCATCATTGCATGCGTTTGATCGGTGCAGCGGAAAGAGCGCTTGAAGAATTATGTAAGCGTGTTCAAGACAGGGAAGCTTTCGGTAAGGCGCTCTCAACCCAGGGGGTCGTCATGGAATGGATCGCAGATTCACGAATCGAAATCGAACAGGCTCGCCTCCTGACCATGAAAGCCGCTTACATGATGGATACCGTCGGGAATAAATCTGCCAAACAGGAAATCGCGATGATCAAAGTAGTTGCGCCTTCTATGGCATTGCGTGTCATAGACAGGGCCATTCAGGCATTTGGGGCGGCCGGGGTATCAGGTGATCATTCAATGGCGGCACAATGGGCGAACGCCAGAACATTACGACTTGCCGACGGACCTGATGAAGTACATCGTGCCCAACTCGCAAAATTAGAGCTGAAGAAATATCAAAAAGCCTCTCCGGTAGAAAGCTAGGAAGAGAGAGTGATGGATGATTAAACTATTAGAAAAATTAACCAATCAATAACGGAAGGAATGATTATGTGACAACTAAATCCTGGCACGTTCATTACCCTGAATCGTTCGAGACGGATATTCCACCGATTGATTTCTCAATAACCCATATGCTTCAACAAACTGCTTCTGAGTACCCTGCGCACCCTTGTATAAGCTTCTATCAAAAACGCATGACGTATAGCGAACTTCAAGATGCGGTTACATTGTTTTCATCGTCCCTGCAGAAAATCGGGACGAAGAAAGGAGACCGGGTTGCCATCATGCTCCCTAACTGTCCCCAATATGTCATTTCGTATTATGGAATCCTTACCATCGGCGGGATTGTCACACAGGTGAATCCGATGTCTGTTGAAAGGGAACTCATTCATTTACTAAATGACTCAGGAGCAGAAACAATCGTTGTATTAGACCGTTTTTATCCCATGATTAAATCCATCCAAAAGGAAACAAAAGTGAATACGATCATCGTAGTCAGCTTCCAAGATGAAATCCAGGTGTCTGACTACACATTTAATGAGTTTTTAAAGGTGGGAGACGGAGGGCCATCAAACATTTCCATACAGCCGGAAGATGTAGCCGTCCTTCAATACACAGGTGGAACTACCGGAGTGTCAAAAGGTGTGATGCTTACACATAGCAACATCCTTTCAAATGTCATGCAATCTCAGCGCTTTTTTAAAGATAGCATTCAAACAGGGAAAGAGAGAAGTCTGAGTGTGATTCCGTTCTTCCATGTATTTGGAATGAATTCATGCATGAATCTTTCCATCTATTCAGCGAATGAAATGGTCCTGCTGCCGCGGTTCGATCTCTTAGAAGTATTAGAAACGATTAAGAAGGAGAAACCTACGCTGTTTCCAGGTGTGCCGACCATGTATGTAGCGATTACCAACCACCCTTCTGCAGAAGAGTACGGAATTGACTCGATCAAGTTATGCAATAGTAGCAGTGCTCCCATGCCTGTGGAGCTGCTTAACCAATTTGAGAAGAAAACAGGTGCAAAAATATTGGAGGGGTATGGTTTGTCCGAAGCCTCCCCGACGACCCACTGTAATCCGGCATTTGCCGAAAGAAAGCCCGGAACTGTGGGAATCGGCCTCCCGTCTACAGATTATAAGGTAGTGGACTTAGCGACGGGTATGAAGGAAGTACCTCCTGGTGATATTGGAGAACTGATCATTAAAGGGCCCCAAGTCATGAAGGGATACTGGAATTTACCTGAAGAAACCTCTAATGCCCTTCGTGACGGATGGCTATACACAGGAGATATTGCCCGGATGGATGATGAAGGGTATGTATCGATTGTGGATCGCAAGAAAGATATGATCATTGCTTCAGGATATAACGTGTATCCCCGGGAAGTGGAAGAAGTGATCTATGAACATCCCTCTGTACAGGAAGCGGTCGTGATCGGGGTCCCAGACTCCTATCGGGGAGAAACCGTGAAAGCCGTGATCGTGTTAAAGTCGGGTGAAAAGGTGTCAGAACAAGAATTGATCAGGTTCTGTCAGGAAAATATGTCTTCATTCAAAGTCCCAAGGATCATCGAATTCCGGGATGAACTTCCAAAGACGAGCGTAGGGAAGATTTTAAGAAGGGCCCTCCGGGAAAATGTGATATAATTCAGGGGATATTTTTCAGATTGAGGGGACTTCAAATGAAAGAAAAAATGACAGAACAAGCCGTGCGTTTATTCGACGAAAAAGGTTTTAGTGCCACGTCCATTCAGGACATCGTCGAATCGATCGGGGTGACGAAAGGTACATTCTACTACTACTTCTCCAGCAAGGAAGCACTTCTTAAGGACATTCATATGAGATATATAGATGATTTGTTGTCCAAACAGGAAAAAATTCTTCATGATGAGAGCAAAAGCTTTCATGAGAAGCTTTTTGACATCATCCATCTATCCATAATCGACATTAAGGAGCAGGGAGCCAGTGCCAAGGTGTTCTTTAGGGAGATGAGACACCTGAGCAATGAGAGCCTGGATCAAATTGAACCCAAAAGGGATATGTACCGGTTTAACATTGAAAAGCTCTTGAAGGAAGGAAGAAAGACCGGAGATTTCCGAAACGACTTCGACGTTTCTGTTGTAGCCTTCGGTATTCTCGGCATGATGAACTGGAGCTATCAATGGTATAAGCCGGGTGGGGCGAAAACGGATAAAGAAATAGCAAGAACATTTGTGGATATGGTCTTAAAAGGAATTGAAACAGAATAGAAGGGAGAAGCGGTTAGTGCTATCCTCTCCCCTTAACATACCGACTGGTTAGTATTTATGATGAAAGAAGGCGGATATATGGATTCTATCACAGTAAAAAGCAGGTTCTGCGAAACAGATGCGCTTGGGCATATAAACAATACCACCTATTTTGTCTATTTGGAGGAAGCGCGAATCAAATTCTTTCAAACAATCGGATTTGACATGGACGTGAAGGATTGGCGGTTTATTCTAGCTTCCACTAAATGTGATTTCGTATCACAGGGTTATTTCAATCAAGAACTCGTGATCACCTCCTATATTTCCAGGATCGGATCTAAAAGCTTTCAGTTAGAGCATGATATTTTGTGTGCGGAGACTCATCAACTCATCGCAAGAGGAAACGCGGTCATTGTCTACTTTGATTTTCAGGAACAACGAAGTAAAGCCATCCCTGACCTGTTAAGAGCCCAGTTAAATACTCATTTTCGTTCTGAGAAAACTGAATATTCTTAAATATAGGAGGGGTAAAATGACGGAACGGATGGAATATGAAACGGTTTCAGTCAGAAAAGGAGAAGAATTGGATAAAAGCAAATTAAAGGACTTCCTGGTAGAGCACTTTCCACATCTGCAACAAGATGAGTTGAGCATTAAAGAGTTTTCTGCAGGTCACTCAAATCTAACGTATTTGCTTTCAATGGGGAAATGGGAAGGGGTTTTGAGGCGTCCCCCTTTAGGGCCCGTCGCACCGAAGGCACATGATATGAAAAGGGAATTCAGGATTCTTTCAGAGATCCACCCTTTATTCGACGTTACACCAAAACCATACGTATTTTCTGAAGATGAAGAGATAGTCGGAAGCCCGTTCTTCATCATGGAACGGAAAAGGGGTGAAGTATTTGATACATCATTTCCCCCGCATCTGGATGTGACACCCGAGGTATGCAAGAGAATCTCGGAAGAAATGGTTTCAAAATTGGTCGAGCTTCATTCCATTGATCATACCAAAACATCACTTCACGAAATCAGTAGACCCGAGCAGTTCATGGAGAGACAGGTTCACGGGTGGATCAATCGCTATGAACGTGCCAAGACAAGTGAGATTCGTGAAGTCGATCATCTCACACAGTGGTTGATCAAAAACGTTCCAGAAAATGCCGAGTCCACAGTCATTCATTATGACTATAAATTAAACAATAGTATGTTTTCTGATGACCTGACATCCATGGTGGGATTATTTGATTGGGAGATGGCAACCGTCGGAGACCCCCTTGCAGATTTGGGTGTTGCCATGGGGTACTGGATACAGCAGGATGATCCTGAATTGTTAAAATACGGCCTCGGTAATCCTCCAGTGACCATCATGAACGGTTTTTACAGCAGAAGAGAATTTATCGAAAAATATGCCATGAAGAGCAGCAGGGACGTGAACCATATTCATTTCTATTTGTCTTTTGCCTACTTCAAGCTCGCGGTTATTGTGCAGCAAATATATTACCGTTTTAAGATGGGTCAGACAAGTGATGTCCGTTTTTCCAAGTTCGATCGGTTTGCACAATCACTGATTACCCTGGGAAATCAGGCAGCATTTGATTTCAGGGAACAAATATAAGGGGATGAATACGATGCAATCACTATTAGTCGAAAAGAATGACCGGGTGTTGACGGTAACCTTAAATCGACCAGACAGCTTAAACTCATTTGATGAGAGCATGCTCACTGGATTGATTGAAGCGCTAGAAGAGGCGGGAGGGAATCAGGAGATCAGGGCGATCGTGATCCGCGGAGCGGGAAGGTCATTCTCAGCAGGCGGTGACGTGAAGACGATGGGAAGTGCGACATCAGCCCAAGTCTATGAACATATCGGAATACTGAATTCATGTATAAAAGCCATAAAGACAATAGAAAAGCCGGTCATTGCCGCCGTCCATGGTTTTGCCGCAGGTGCCGGATTTAATTTAGCATTGGCCTGTGATTTAATCATTGCATCTGAAAGTAGTCAATTTGCACTGAGCTTTTCTAAAGTAGGGCTCATTTCGGATGGAGGAGGTTCATATTTTCTCCCACGGTTGATCGGGCCTCATCTTGCGAAAGAGTTCTTTTTTACGGGAGAACCTGTGTCTGCCCGGAGGATGTATGAATTAGGGGTGATTAATAGACTGGTACCGGCTGATAGTTTAGAGGAGAAGACAAATGAGCTGGCGTCTACATTAGCTTCGGGACCAAGCAAAGCCTACGGAATGATGAAGAAAATGATTGATCGTTCATTCACCACGACCCTGGATGAAATACTGGAACAGGAAAGAATCACTCAAACTTTAATGATTTCAACGGAAGATCATGCAGAAGGAGTATCAGCCTTCAAAGAAAAGAGGACTCCTTCTTTTACAGGATATTAGAAGATCGTATTTAAATTAGTAGTCGGTCCCTATGTTCCGTAAATCTGGACCATTATAGGAGGGGGAAGCGAGATGAATTTACGTTTATCAGATGAACAACGGATGATCCAGAAGACCATCCGTCGATTTGTAGAGAAAGAATTGATTCCTTTAGAAAATGAAGTGCTTCGAAATGAAAGGGAAGGAAAGCCCAGCCTCTCTCCGGAAAAAAGGAAAGAGCTGCAATTGAAGGCGAGAGATGCCGGATTCTGGGGCATCAACACTCCTGAGGAATACGGAGGGGCGGATCTTGGTCAAATGATGATGGCGATCGTCTATATGGAAATCTCCAAGACCTTTGTTCCTTTCTCCTTTGGCGGTTATGCGGACAACATACTCTATTACGCCAATGAAGAACAGAAGAGAAACTATTTGATCCCCACCATTAATGGAGACAAGAAATCGTGTTTTGCCATGACGGAACCCGGAGCGGGATCTGATACCCGTAATATCCGGACTACAGCCGTGAAAGACGGAAACGAATGGATCTTAAATGGTGAGAAAACGTTCATAACCGGTGGAAATGAAGCAGATTTTGTCATGGTCATGGCCGTGACGGATAAAGAAAAACACCGTCGTACCGGGAGAGATGGCGTCACATGCTTCATTGCCGATCGAAGCATGGGATGGAAATCCGAGTATATTCATACGATGGGTGAATGGGGGCCGGCAAGCCTGATTTTCGAGGATGTAAGGGTCCCTGAAGAGAATATCCTGGGTGAAATCGATGGCGGCTATGATCTTGGGTTGGAGTGGATCGGCTTTGCCCGTTGGATTGTAGGCGCCCAGGCGGTCGGGGCAGCAGAACGCCTTCTTCAAATGGCCATCGACTATTCGAAAGAAAGGGAGACCTTTGGAAAACCTATCGCGGACCGACAGGCGATTCAATGGCAGATTGCGGATTCCGCAGTGGAGATCGAAGCGGCCCGCTGGCTCGTGTTAAACGCAGCCTACACACTCGATCAAGGAGAAGACAATCGCCATGTAGCATCAATCGCAAAGCTCTATGGTTCAAATATGGGAAATCGTGTGGTCGACCGTGTCCTGCAGATTCACGGTGGGATGGGCTACACAAGAGAGCTTCCCATCGAACGCTGGTATCGGGAAGCCAGGTTATGGCGGATTTATGATGGAACCGATGAAATCCAAAAGCTGATCATCTCAAGGAATCTACTGAAGGGGCATGTGAAACTGGGACAATTTATATAATTTAATAAGGGGGAAAAAGGAATGAGAGATAGATTCAGAGGGAAAGTGGCATTGGTGACAGGTGGCAGTAGAGGGATCGGGAGAGCGATCGCGGGACTTCTGGCTGAAGAAGGAGCAAAGGTGGCCATCATCGATGTAAATGAAGAGGCGTTGAACGAAGCAAGAGAGGAATTTAAGCAGTATGAATTTTATACTAAAGTGGCCAATGTCGTAGAATCAGAGGAAGTCGAAAGTGCGATGAAGGAAGTGTACGAATCCTTTGGCTCCCTTGATATTATCGTGAATAATGCAGGAGTCATCAGGGATAATCTATTATTCAAAATGACAGGCACTGATTGGCAGACGGTCATGGATGTTCATTTGAAGGGTTCATTTAATGTAGCGAAGGCAGCGCAGAAGTATATGGTGAAACAAAAGTATGGACGTATCATCAATATCTCGTCCACCTCTGCACTTGGGAACCGGGGACAGGCCAATTATGCTACAGCAAAAGCCGGTCTTCAAGGGCTTACGAAAACCCTTGCCATTGAGCTCGGACCATTTGGAATCACAACCAATGCGGTAGCCCCGGGATTCATTGAAACCGAAATGACGAAAGAGACGGCGAAACGAATCGGGATCACATTCGAGCAACTGGTAGAAGCAAGTCTTCAAGGAATCCCGGTAGGAAGAAGCGGGCAGCCTGAAGATATAGCGAATGCAGTCGCATTTTTTGCGGATGAAAAGTCTTCATTCGTCAATGGGCAGGTTCTATACGTTGCAGGTGGGCCGAAAGACTAAAAGAAGCGAAAGAGGTGTTGACCATGTTTCATTCTTACATCGGAAGACGTTCTACGCCTATTAAGAATTCGGTGGAAAGAGGAGCGGTGAAGAAGTTTGCGGAAGCCATAGGAGATCCCCATCCCATTTATGTGGATGAAGAGGCTGGGGAACGTTCGAGATATGGAGGGAACATCGCCCCTCCCACTTTTCCCAGATTGTTGGACTTTGGTACAGTCGAAGGATTTCATTTACCCAACGTTGGATTGATTCACGGTGAACAGTCCTTTCGGTTTGAAAGACCATTGATGGTTGGGGAAAGCATACAATGTTATACGGAAATTAAAGACTATTATGAACGGAACGGGACAGGCGGGACAATGGGCTTTCTTGTCATAGAAGACGTGGGTGAAGATATTCACGGGGAAAGAATCTTCACCTCTCAAGCAATTATCATTATTACAGGAGCAGTCAGAAAGAGGTTGAGTAAATGACAACACTACTATCACTCCATGTAGGAGCTAAACTTCCTCTGGTTGAATTGGATCCAGTATCGAGAATCGACTTGATAAAATATGCCGGGGCTTCCGGGGATTTTAACCCTATTCATACCATAGATGAAGAAGCCCTGAAGCTTGGATTGCCAGGAATCATCGCTCATGGCATGTGGACGATGGGAAATGTGTCAAAACTTTTCAGTCCTCATTATGACGAAGGATTTATCAAGGATTACTCTGTACGCTTTAAAGGAATGGTCATGTTGAACGATGTGATTACTTTAGGGGCAGAAATGGTGGATAGACAGGATAACCTGCTCCATTTTAATGTCTTCGCAACCAATCAAGTCGAGCGAAAAGTGATTGAAGGTAAAGTCGTCTTTGAACTGATAGATAGTTGAAGAGATAAAGATGTTCTGGATGACTGAAACAGCGCTTACTTAAAATATTGTTTTAAATTCCATGTTGGTCGAATAAACATGAAGAGACTGGACGTTTCCATAAAATGATTCAAAAGACATAAATCCGATCGAAAAACTCGGGTTGACTTCTTTGCGGAATGTGATATTATTTAGAATATTAAAATTAATAACTCTTATCCAGAGTGGTGGAGGGATCTGGCCCTGTGAAGCCCAGCAACCTACGTATAGTAAGGTGCTAATTCCAGCAAAATGGGAAGTCATTTTGGAAGATAAGGTAACCTTACCTGAACAACTTTCCAAAATGGGAAGTTGTTTTTTTCTGGCCTGGATAAGATGAAAATTGGGGGTATCATGTGGCAAAAGAAAACAGTCAACAAGCAAAGTTTGACGAAGTGGCAAAGAAGATCCAGTCTATGCTTGAGACCATGAAATATGGTTCGATCACCATTGTTGTTCAAGACGGAAAAGTCATTCAATTAGAGAGAAATGAGAAAGTGCGAATTAAATAAGCTGACTAGACAAACTAGAGGCGCGTAGCACAAGTATAGGGAACTCCTATACTTTGGTTACCGCCTCTTTTTCTATGGATAAGCATCAGGGAATGGGGTGTACTATGTTAACGTATCAGACTTGGAAGCAGCCACCCGAGGAGTTTGAAGTGGATCCGGTATATAAAGGAGCGCTGAACGTCCTGAAATGGACATATGATCATTATGGTGAAGATGTTGTATATGCGTGCAGTTTCGGGATTGAAGGCATTGTGCTCATCGACCTTATATCCAAGGTACAACCGCAGGCTACGATTGTATTTCTCGATACAGCGGTTCATTTCAAGGAGACGTATGAAATCATTGAGAAAGTGAAACAGACCTATCCGGGGTTGACCATTCAAATGAAAAAGCCCCAGTTGAACCTAAAGGAGCAGGCAGAGGCATATGGAGATAAATTATGGGAAACCAAACCGAACCAATGCTGCCAAATACGGAAGCTTGACCCTTTAAAAGAAACATTATCAAAGGGGCATGCTTGGATATCTGGATTGAGGAGGGAACAATCCCCTACAAGACGAGACGTTGAATTCATTAATAAAGATGAAAAATTTCAATCCGTCAAGATTTGTCCGTTGATTCACTGGACCTGGAAAGAAATATGGCGATATGTCCATAAGGAGAACCTCTCGTATAATGCCCTTCACGATCAGGGGTATCCAAGTATAGGCTGCTTTCATTGCACCACACCGGCCATTGATGTAAATGATCTCCGCTCCGGAAGATGGAAAGGAAAAGGGAAGACAGAATGCGGCCTCCATTAGAAAAGGTGACGATCTTTGCTTGAAGTCACGGCCATTCTCATCAGTTTGTTCTTCGCCATGAACATTGGTGCCAGCGGAGCGGCAGCATCAATGGGAGTTGCTTATGGTGCGGGAGCGATAAAAAATATCAGGACGGCATTATGGATTTGTGCCGCTGGTGTCCTGAGCGGGGCGGTCCTTGGTGGAGGAGAGGTAGTAAAAACGATCAGTTCAGGAATCATTCCAACACATCTATTGTCAAATCAAATCGTCATCATCATTTTGTTATCTGCGACGATCTCATTGTTCCTTGCGAATATAATCGGAATCCCGCTTTCTACAAGTGAAGTAACGGTAGGCGCGGTAGTGGGAGTCGGGGTGGCTTACCAGGTTCTTTACGTGAAGTCACTTATGACCATCATGTCATTCTGGGTCATAGTTCCGATCATTGCCTTTTTTATAACATGGGTCGTCGGCTCAGGCTTAGTACGACTGGAAAAGCGTGGATACCATTTTGAAAAAAGGTGGCTTGCATATCTGTTGATCATCGCCGGGTTCTTTGAAGCTTTCTCAGCGGGGATGAATAATGTAGCAAATGCCGTCGGTCCATTGGTTGGCGCCGGCTTGCTCTCACCTTCTAGGGGGATTTGGCTGGGTGGTTTATTTGTAGCCCTTGGAGCTGTTTTACTGGGGAAAAGGGTCGTTGAAACAAATGGAAAGAAAATCACCCAATATTCAAAAGCAGAAGGAATCCTTATTTCCTCTACAGGAGCTCTTCTTGTGTTGGTAAGCTCCCTCTATGGTTTGCCGATCCCCCTAACACAAGTGACGTCGTCCTCCATCATTGGCATTGGCGTAGCTAAAAGCGGTAAACATATGCTGCAAAAACAGATTGTGAAAAAAATAGTTAAAATCTGGGTGGTTTCTCCCTTGATTTCACTCAGTATTTCGTACTTTTTGGTTAAACTCCTGGTCGATAGCGATCTGTATTCGATTGTCGTCCCTATAAGCGTCATCATTGCCACGGTGGGAGCCCTGTCACTTATGCGGGTCATCAATGAAGAAAGAAGGTCTGTCCACGAGGATGGAGGAGGAATATAGTCTTAAATCCGATTAAAACAATATGTCAAGGAGGATATATGAAATGAGTTTACAGCCGCACGGAGGAAGATTGGTTCAATCTTATTTACCGCAAACATCGTATGAAAGCATTCAACAGGAAATCCCATTGGACGATATCGCGTTAAGTGATTTAGAGCTCATTGCTATAGGGGCTTACAGTCCAATCGACGGATTTTTGACAGAGACGGATTATCATAACGTCGTTGAATCATTGCGGTTGAAGAATGGAAGTGTTTGGAGCATTCCCATCACCCTGCCTGTTGAGAAAGATCAGGCTGGTTTCTTGAGGAAAGGGATAACGAGCAGGCTCGTTTATAAAGGTGTAACATATGGCCTCATTGAAATAGATGATATTTATACACCTGACAAACAAAAAGAAGCCCTTCTTGTTTACGGAACGACCGATTCGGATCATCCGGGTGTGAAAAAATTATTCCAGCGGGGAGAGGTGTATGTAGGGGGCAGGATTACCCTCCTTAAGAGATTCCCAAAAGCATTCAATGAATTTACGTTTGATCCAAGTGAGACGCGAACAAGGTTCAAGAATAGAGGATGGAAGACGATTGTCGGTTTCCAGACTAGAAATCCAGTCCACCGGGCACATGAATATATTCAGAAAACAGCACTTGAAACAGTGGATGCCCTCTTTTTGAATCCATTAGTGGGTGAAACCAAAGCAGATGATATTTCAGCTGCCATCCGTATGAAAAGCTATGACGTCTTATTAAAGAACTATTATCCGAAAGACCGTGTGTTCCTTGGAGTCTTTCCTGCTGCCATGAGATATGCAGGACCCAGGGAAGCCATCTTTCATGCATTAGTACGAAAAAACTATGGCTGTACCCATTTTATCGTCGGGCGAGATCATGCAGGGGTCGGTGATTATTATGGAACCTATGATGCACAGAAAATCTTTGATCAGTTCACGGAAGAAGAAATCGGGATTATCCCTCTTCGCTTCGAACATAGCTTTTATTGTAATCGGTGTGAAGGGATGGCGACCACAAAGACGTGCCCGCATGAAAAAGAAAATCATGTCATACTTTCAGGAACGAAAGTCAGGGAGATGCTTCGGAGCGGGGAAGTCCCTCCATCCACCTTCAGTCGACCAGAAGTGATTGAAGTATTAATCAATGGGCTGAAAGAAGAATCAAAACAGCCGTCAAGAGGAGGAGCATAAGTTGAGTGAAAAACAAAACATCGTCTGGCATGAAGCAGAGGTAACGAAACAGGAGCGACGGACACATAACGGTCATCAAAGTTTCATCCTCTGGTTCACGGGATTATCTGCATCAGGTAAATCGACTGTAGCCAATAGAGTGGCCTCTTCCCTTTTTCAACAGGGGAAGCAGGTATATGTCCTTGATGGGGACAATATCCGTCACGGACTGAATAACGACTTGGGATTCAATGAAGAAGATCGAAAAGAAAATATCAGGCGGATCGGGGAAGTGTCCAAACTTTTTGTCGATAGCGGCCAAATCGTCCTCACTGCCTTTATTTCGCCTTACAGGGAAGATCGGAATCTCGTACGTAAATTAGTCAGACCGGAAGAATTTCTGGAAGTGTTCGTGAAATGTTCTTTAGAGGAATGTGAAAAGCGCGATCCCAAAGGTTTGTACAAAAAAGCCCGTAACCAGGAAATCACCCAATTCACGGGAATCAGTGCACCATACGAAGAACCGGAAAATCCGGAAATCATCCTCGATACAGAAAAGCATTCCATAGAAGAATGTGTGGAGTCACTACTGCTTGAATTAAAACAAAAACAACTTATTTAAGGAGAGGAAATCATGGCTTATACAAAATTCTGGGAGTCAAATGAGAAACTCAATAAAACGGAAAAATGGAAGCTTGAGAAGGATGGATTGGCCATTTTCAAAGATATCCCCCATTATGCCCAAAACGGCTTCTCCTCCATCCCGAAAGAAGAGTGGGATAAGTTCAAATGGGCGGGTCTTTACTTGCAAAGACCCAAAGAAGACGGATATTTCATGATGAGGGTGAATGTCCCATCGGGCATTCTGAGCTATGATCAGGCAAGGGAACTTGCCGCCATTTGTAAAGAATACGGCAGGGACGTCTATGATATCACGACCCGTCAGGCCATCCAGTTCCACTGGTTGAAGATTGAACAAATTCCGGATATCTTCAAACGTCTGGAAAAAGTCGGATTGTCCTCTGCAGGTGCATGTGGGGATATTACACGTAACATCGTCGGTAATCCTCTGGCAGGAATCGACCCCGATGAACTCTTTGATACAAGGGCTGTGGTGAAAGAAGTCTATGACTTTTTCCAGCATAACGAAGATTTCTCCAATTTACCGAGAAAGTATAAAGTTGCGATTTCAGCGAACGTCAACAATGCAGCCAATGCTGAAATCAACTGTGTTTCGTTCCTTCCGGCGAAAAAGCGGATAAACGGGAAAGAGGAAAACGGTTTTCACCTTAAGGTTGGAGGCGGGTTGTCTTCTAGACCTCTACTGGCACAAGAATTGGACGTATTCGTTCTTCCACATCAAGTGAAAGACGTAACGGTTGCACTTACGACCATTTTCCGTGACTACGGATATCGGGAGAAACGTCATTTAGCCCGTTTGAAATTCTTAATGGCTGACTGGGGACCTGAGAAGTTCAAAGAAAAACTGCTTGAATATGTGGAGCTTCTTCCCGCCGGAACCAATGCTGTTAAAGGCTGGAATGCAGGATATTTCTACGGGGTTCACCCGCAAAAGCAGGAAGGGCTTAATTATATTGGACTGAATGTTCCGGTAGGCAGACTGAATTCAGATGAAGTATTTGAGCTGGCGAGGATTTCCAAGAAATATGGAAATGGTGAACTCAGAAACTGTAATTCTCAGAATCTCATCATTCCCAATATTCCGGATGAGCATGTAGATGCCCTACTCTCCGAAAATATCTTTGACCGGATTTCAACAAGCCCATTATCCTTCATCGGGTACTCTGTATCATGCACAGGGATCGAATATTGCAATCTTGCTTTGGTGGAGACAAAGGAGCGGATGAGACAGATCGCAAATGAATTGGACCGGGAATTGACGTTGGACGTCCCTGTCAGAATCCATATGGTCGGTTGCCCGAATTCATGCGGGCAGCGACAGATTGCAGACATTGGTCTGCAGGGTATCAAAATGAGAACGAAAGATAAGAAAATGATTGAAGCCTTTGAAATCTATGTAGGGGGCACCCTCCAGGATGGCGGGAAATTGAATGAAAAGCTAAAGGGGAAAGTGGAAGCTTCCAATTTATCCGAGGTAGTCAAGCAATTATTGATTCATTTCAAACAAACAAAGGAACAGGGAGAGACGTTCTTTGACTATATCAACCGTGTCGGTACCGCTCCCCTCCAGGAATCATTGGATCAACTGCTACAGGAAGCATAGGGAGGTAATGATAGATGAACTTGTATCGATTTGAAGTTACTGCCCGGGACTTTGTTACGATTGTCGTCGTAGCAGCTGACACGGATGAGAAAGCGTTCGACCTGGTTGAGGTCGAACTTGAGAAATATTTTTTGAAAAAGCCGGATGTCGAGGATATCTCACTTTATGAAAAAAAGAGAATCCGGGGAAATGGTGCAGGGTTTGTCCTGCACGAACAGGAAACAATCATTAAATCCTGAGGAGGGACACAATGGGAAAGGTATATTTAGTCGGAGCGGGACCCGGGGATCCGGAACTGATTACGGTAAAAGCGTTGAAATCCATACAAAAAGCAGACGTCATTCTTTATGACCGCCTGGTGAATAAGGAACTTCTCTCCTATGCGAAGAAAGGGGCAGACTTAATCTACTGCGGGAAACTGCCAAACTACCATACGATGAAACAGGATACGATCAATCATTTTCTTGTACGATACGCTGCAAGCGGAAAAGTGGTGGTCAGATTAAAAGGGGGAGATCCCTTTGTATTCGGAAGGGGTGGTGAAGAAGCGGAAGCCTGTGCGAAAAAAGGGATTCCTTTTGAAATCATTCCGGGTATCACATCAGGGATCGCGGCCGCCGCTTACGCCGGAATCCCGGTCACTCACCGTGATGCAAGTTCAAGCGTGGCTTTTGTAACAGGTCATAAGCAAAACAATCAGCTTGAAGAGGAGAAATGGGAGAGCTTATCGAAAGGAATCGATACCCTGGCTATCTATATGGGAGTCAGCAACCTTCCATATATCAAAGAAAAGCTAATACAATATGGCAAGTCCAAACATACCCCTGTGGCACTCGTTCACTGGGGAACGACAGAAGTGCAAAAAACCGTCACTGGGACACTTGAAACCATTGTTGATATCGTGAAAGAGGAAAAAATTGAAAATCCAAGCATGATCATTGTAGGTGAAGTAGTTCGGTATCGTGAGAAAATTCAATGGTTTGAACAGAAAATGATCATGAGCGAGGCTTTATAGATGAAACAAGCAGTCCTGTACGTGTGTCATGGCAGCCGGGTTGAAAAAGCACGTGAAGAGGCGGTTTCCTTTATCAAAAGGTGCCAGAAACACGTGAAGACCGATATTCAGGAAATCAGCTTTCTGGAACTTGCATCCCCTTCCATAGAGGAAGGATTCGCCGTTTGTGTTGACAAGGGAGCGACTCACATAACGGTCGTTCCCCTCCTCCTACTGACAGCGGTCCATGCCAAAAAGGATATCCCCGATGAAGTCCGAAAATGCAGGGATATCTATCCGGATATACATGTGAATTACGGCCGTCCCATTGGTGTTCACGATAAAATGGTCGAAAGTGTCATTAACAAGATAGAGGAAGCGACATCTATGGATTCCTCTACCGTTGCTGTATTAATTGGAAGAGGAAGCTCTGATCCTGATGTCAGGAGAGATCTTGATCACATAGCGGAGCTTGTTCATAGGAGAACCACGTTAGGAGATGTGAGAACATGCTATTTAACAGCAGCTTCTCCAAGCTTTATCGAAACATTGGAAGCAGTAAGGTATTCAGATAAAAACGTCATTTTCATTCCCTACCTTTTATTCACCGGATTATTGATGAAGGGAATAGAAAAGGAAATACGCAGAACGAATAATGAACACATCATTCTGGGGAATTATTTAGGGTATGATCGGCTTGTGGAGGAAGCATTCCTGGACAGGGTAAATGAATCACTTTGGGTTAAAGGAGAACACAATGCTACCTGTAATGATTGATGTAAAAGGGAAACAAGTAATCATTGTGGGTGGGGGGAAAGTGGCATTTCGCAAGCTCACTGTTTTTTTAGAGCAGGGTGCAAAGATTACAGTCATCAGTCCCGAGGTCGTCGACCAGATCAAAGTACTCCATTATGAGAAAAGGATTTCATGGATCAAGCGGGAAGTACTCAGGGCTGATGTGAAAGATGCGTTCATTGTCATCGCTGCCACAAACAAACGATCCGTAAACGAACAGGTGAAAATCTATTCTGAGGAAAATCAGCTTATATCTGTGGTGGACGATGGGGATAGTGGAAACATGCAGATGGTTTCCTTCAAGCAGAGAGGGAGTTTGACCATCGCGGTATCAACGGGAGGAGCAAGTCCATTCTTAGCAAAAAAACTTACACATCAACTCTTTGAGCCATTTGATGATTCTTATATTGAAAAGCTTGCAATCATTTCTTCTAAAAGGAAAGAAATAAAGGCATCGGACCTATCTACGAGTGAGAAAAGAAAGCTGTTAAAAGAACTTTCTGAACAGGTGTGAAGTGAATTAACTTTACACCTGTTTCTTTATTATACGAACATTAATTCCGAAAAAACATTAAACGTTAGGAAATGAGTCTTTACAAAAGTGCGAGTTGTCGGTATACTAACCAATATCAATTCAATCTTTCCTTTTCACTCATATAATAGCGGGGATATGGCCCGCGAGTTTCTACCGGATTACCGTAAATGATCCGACTATGGGTGAGCAATGATAGGTGCGTCTTTAAGGACGCTCTTTGCCTTACCCAAAGGTCATTGTCTCACTCTGATGTGAGCACAATATCCTTTGGGTTTTTTAGTCTCTACAACAGGTAAAGGAGTGGTTTATTCATGAATTTATTAAAAAATAAGATCAAAGCGGAGGGTGTCGTCCTTTCAGAAACGGTATTAAAGGTCGATTCATTCCTTAATCATCAAGTTGATCCGGAACTGATGATGGAAATAGGGAAAGAATTTGCCAATCGTTTCAAAGAGGAAGGAATCACAAAGGTACTGACCATTGAATCATCAGGGATTGCTCCTGGTGTGATGGCTGCACTTCAAATGAATGTTCCCCTTGTCTTTGCACGTAAAAAGAAATCGTTGACGCTAACAGAAGGAGTGCTTACTTCAAAGGTGTATTCATTCACCAAGCAAGAAGAAAATACAATTTCCATCTCACGAGAGTACATACAAAAAAATGATCGAGTTTTATTGATAGATGATTTTATGGCAAACGGCCAGGCAGCATTGGGGTTGATCGACTTAGTGAACCAAGCTGAAGCGGGAGTCGCCGGAATCGGAATTGTCATTGAAAAGTCATTTCAAAACGGCGGGAAACTCGTTCGAGATACCGGCTATAGAGTGGAATCTTTAGCTGAAATCGAGTCCCTTGAAAACGGAGAAGTACAATTCAAGCAAGAGGAGGCGACTGTATCATGAAGAATCAGCCTCTTAAACTGGCTTCACTTGGTATCCAGCATGTTCTTGCTATGTATGCGGGTGCGGTCATTGTCCCCTTGATTGTCGGAGGGGCCCTTGGACTTTCGGGAGAACAGCTTACGTATCTTGTATCCATTGATATTTTCATGTGTGGAATCGCGACCTTGCTGCAAGTGTGGAGTAATCGATTCTTCGGGATCGGACTACCGGTTGTTCTCGGATGTACGTTCACGGCGGTCGGACCCATGATTGCGATCGGAGGTCAATATGGGATCTCCGCCATCTACGGATCGATTCTCGTTTCAGGTCTATTCGTCATTGCCATCAGTAAATATTTTGGGAAGCTCGTCCGCTTTTTCCCGCCTGTCGTGACGGGTTCTGTCGTGACCATCATTGGGATCACACTGATCCCTGTTGCCATGAACAATATGGCAGGCGGTCAGGGAAGTGCCGATTTTGGTTCATTGGAAAATCTGTCTTTAGCGTTTGGAACGTTGGTATTCATATTATTCTTATATAAGTTCTTTACAGGTTTTGTCCGCTCAGTATCCATTTTACTCGGACTGATGGCAGGAACGGCTGTCGCTTTCGTTCTCGGAGAAGTCGATTTCAGTGCTGTTGGCGATGCTTCGTGGTTTCATATGGCGAAACCATTCTACTTCGGGATGCCGACTTTTGAAATAACAGCAATCCTCACCATGATTCTTGTAGCCATGGTCAGCCTGGTCGAATCAACGGGCGTATACTTTGCCCTGGCGGATATCACTGATAAAAAGATTTCAGAAGAAGATTTAGCAAGAGGTTATCGTGCAGAAGGATTAGCCATCGTCCTGGGTGGATTATTCAACGCCTTTCCTTATACGGCGTATTCCCAGAACGTCGGATTGGTTCAGCTATCGGGTGTGAAGCGAAATAATGTGATATATGCAACTGGTGCCTTCCTTGTAATCCTCGGTTTAGTCCCGAAAATAGGGGCTCTCACCACGGTGATTCCCGCTTCTGTATTGGGAGGCGCGATGGTCGCCATGTTCGGTATGGTGGTCGCGTACGGAATAAAAATGCTGAGTCACGTGAATTTTGCTTCACAGGAGAATCTGTTGATTATTGCGTGTTCGGTGGGTATGGGACTCGGGGTTACGGCCGTACCGGAACTTTTTGCACAAATGCCCTCAAGCATCCAGATCTTGACGGATAATGGAATTGTTGCAGGCAGTTTAACGGCAATAGGGCTTAATATCTTTTTTAATGTATTATCTAAACGTAAGTTGAATGTCATCATGAGTGAGCAAAAAGCGTCATAAATTGTTGATCTAAAACCACTTTCTCAGTCAGTTTTATGAGAGGGTGGTTTTTTTAATCCTTTATTTCTGAATTATCAGATTATACAGAAGGGAAAACGTATATTCGTCACGAACACTAATGAGTAGGTGTTGGACAGTAAAGAGTCCGTTTTATAAGAGGAGGAGAAAAATGTACGCAACGACTGGATCTATTTTTGATCAAACGGTAATGAAATTCCGAAATAAGGAGGCCATTGTAGAAGAGAAGACCGGTAAACGGTTAACATTTGGAGAGTGGCAGGATGAAGTCCATCGTGTGGGCAATGCCCTTTTGAAAGCAGGTGTGAAAAAGGGAGACCGGGTTTCTACGTATCTATTTAATACGCTGGAACTGGCCAACGTTTATTTTGCGTGTGGAAAGATTGGTGCCGTGATCAATCCAATTAATTTCAGGTTAAAGGGGCAGGAAATCCACTATATATTAAAGGATGCTGAGCCAAAGGTCGTGCTGTTTGAAGAAGCTCTTTCCCGCCCGATTGAAGGGATATCCAAGAACTTTCCTCAGACCCTTTTTTGGTATGTGGGGGACAATGCTCCAGAATTTGCTCACAGCTATAATGAGGTAGTGAGTCCTTGTTCCACGTCACTAGCTGATTTTTCAGTCAAAGAAACGGACATTTATGCCATCATGTACACGAGCGGGACCACTGGCAGACCAAAGGGGGTTCTCCACAGACACCGTGATATGGCGGAGCAGAGCTTGATCTGTACATCGGTTATGGGGCTTACACCAAATGACATCGGACTTGTGACTGCACCGATGTTCCATTGTGCCGAGCTTCATTGCTGTTTCCTTCCAAGGGTGCAAGCGGGAGCGAAAAATATCATTGTTCATCAGTTCCATCCCCAGACCGTATTGAATGTGATCCAACGTGAGAAAGTCAGCAACCTTTTTGCGGCACCAACAATGTGGAATATGCTTCTCCAGCATGGGGTGGAGGAGTATGATACATCATCACTTCGAATCGGTCTCTATGGGGCTGCCCCGATGGCGCCTGTTCTTGTCAAGGCTCTTCATGAAACGATGAATGTCGACCTGATTCAGGCGTATGGTCAGACGGAAATGGGGCCAGCGGTTACGTTCCTGCTTCAGGATGAGCAGTTAACGAAGGCGGGTTCTGCCGGTCGTGCCGCTTATAACCATGAAATACGAGTGGTAAGACCCAATGAGTACGGTCCTTCTGATCCTGAAGATATGTGTAAACCTGGTGAAGTGGGGGAAATCATTGTCAGGGGCTCATGCACGATGCTTGAATACTTTAACCGGAAGGAAGCGACGGAAAAAGCGTTGTATAAAGGCTGGTACCGCTCCAGTGACTTAGGTTACATGGATGAAGAAGGATATCTGTATGTGGCTGACAGGGTGGATGATATGGTGATTACAGGCGGGGAGAATGTGTATCCGCGTGAAGTAGAGGATGCCCTGCATGTTCATGAAGAAGTGTTAGATGTCGCTGTCCTCGGACAGCCTGATGAAAAATGGGGAGAGCATGTTTTAGCAGTAGTGGTCTCGAAAAATCCTTCTCTTTCATCAGGGGATCTGGATTTATTTTTGAAGAATGGTGATCTGTTAGCAGATTATAAACGGCCGCGTGAATATGTATTTGTGGAGGAACTTCCACGTAATGCAAGTGGAAAAATTCAAAAGTTCCTGTTGAGGGAGAACCTGAGTAAAAGGGAAAAGCAACGCTAAGAACTATTGATTTTGTTGTATAAAGAGTATTAGAACATATGTTCTTTCATCGAATTTCAGACAGATAATGCAGTAAATGAGAGATAAATGGAGAAATAAGCAGAAAGTAAAAAAGATGCCTGGGATTTTTGTCCCGGGCATCTTTTGTTATTCTTCACAACTGGTGGAAAAAGAATCGAAACTCCGCATACATTCTCTTTCATAGAGCGCTGAGTTATACAGGGAGGAGCAGTTCTGAGATTTCAAAAAATGAAGGGCTTTATTTTGTATAACGGTTGGCATAGCTGGAAGCCACGAAGGCATCAGGTTTAATTTTCGGTTCCACTCCCATCGCTTCCATCCTTGCGACCATTTCCTTCACAAACTTACTTGTTTTATTTTGTTTTCCATTCCCAATATCAATATGCCCCTCCATACTAAATGTAGCCCCCTCATAAATATTAGGAAGGACGATATTAATTAACTTATTTTTTCGTTCCTCTGTAAACAACGAAACAATTTCTTCGGATAAAGATAGCTCATATGAAATCCTCTCATGTAATTGCAGCATTTTCCTTGGGATTAACACTTTTCTTATACATGCCCACACACCTTTTCCTTCATTTAAAATTACAATTCCTGTTATGAAGGTCGTATGTGAGTGATGAACTTGAGAATCAGTCCCGACCATTAATCGATAGTGACCGTATGGATCTGATTGCATGAACTTCAAAATATGTTCAAAGACCTGGCCAAATGAAATTCCGGTTTCCTGTAGATTTTGAAATGAAAAGAGATTATCCTTATCGTTTTTCATCTTGTTAATCACAGCTTTCTTAACCAATTTGAGCATATAACGATAAATTCTTATCTATATCCTATGATAAGAATTTATTACCGTGAAAAGGAATACATGCACACGAAAATGGTTTTACTCCAACCAGTGTTTATCAGTGCTGCTTACTGTATTGATGGGAGTGTCTGGTTTTTAAAAATTTCAAGTTTAATTTAGTGCTTGTTTTTCGACTTGCGAACATTTGTTCTGTATAATAGAGATACACAATGATTGAAGGTGGTGCTTAACATGACAAGAAAAAAGAAATGCACCTTGGAAATAACTGAAATCATACAGATGTACGAAGAAGGGGAAAAGACCGCTGAAATCGCCCGCAGAGCCAATGTATCCACCCGTTATATCAATTCAGTATTACAAAAGAATAAGGTGGCAAGAACCCCGCACGGAAGCTGGAAGCGAAAATACAGAGTTAATGAGGATTTCTTTAAGACCTGGAGCAATAACATGGCCTATATACTCGGGTTTTTTGCAGCTGATGGTCATATTAGCAGCCGAAATCACACGGTTTGTTTTTCTCAAAAGGATCCTGACATACTTGAGAAGATCAGGAATGAATTACAGTCGAATCATCCATTAGTGTTAAACAACACAGATGTTCACACATTAATTATTGGAAGTAAGGTTATGAAATATGATCTAATAGATTTACACGGAATGACTAGTGACAAATCAACTTCTCTTAGAATGCCGAAAATTCCAGACGAGTATTTTAGTCATTTTGTTAGAGGATATTTTGATGGGGATGGCTTTGTTAACTTTGAAAAAAGGATAGTCAGTTTTGTAGGTGGTTCGGAATCATTTATGAGTAAGTTAAATTTAGAGCTACAAAGAAGAAATTTCAACTCTAGATTATATGCCGATAAAAAGTATTTTCGAATCTTTATTACAGGAAGAAAGACCATTCATTTGTTTAAAAAATGGCTTTATCAAGATATGGAACTATATTTAAAGAGAAAATATGAAGTATTTGATAAAGAAACAATTCAAGATGCTAACAAGATACCTGAAAGCAGAATAAAAATGACAAAAGCAGCCGTAAAGAACCGTAAAGAATCTTTTTTGAGACTCTATAAAAAATCTATGACAATAGATGAAATCTGTAAGGAAATAAAAATTACTCCTGCAACATTTAAGTCTTGGCTAAAAAAAGACCGGGAATTTAAAGAAGAATTCTATTCAATTATAACAACCAAATAAACAATACTTAATAATAAGACTTTACAGGGAAAAAATTTCTCGTAAAGTCTTATTTTTATRAAGGAGGGGAAGTGCGCAAAGTTAAAACATTTTAAAAAAATCTAGTAGACATAATGTAAATTATAGGAACCTGAATTAAAAAGTCAAATTCAGTCTCGTATCACAAGTATACTGTTTATAATGAGACAGAAGAAAAAATTGAGATAATCAATAATTTATGATTTCTCGTCCGGTTTTGGGTTATCAAATGTTCAATCCGATTTATATTTGCCTGGCTGCTCATTAATTACACGTGATGATGTTTCGGTTTTATCATATTTATCATATTTCATATGCTATTATCTGATTATTTTAGGTTGTAATCGAATATTATCTAAATCGTGTTCCTTTCCTGATTCCTTGATTTTGGCTGTTCATCTACTTTAGTTTACATAATACCTTCGCAATCATTCATACTCCTACAAGTTTTTTCTCAATATTTAATAAGCCGAAAAAAAGCATAAAGAGTCCCTACAGTCCTCTCTATGCTTGTGCATTATTTAATGAGATATTGTCTTGGTGTTCCGAAATACAACGTTTGCTGATATTCAGGAAATATGGATTCGAAGCAGATGATAATGGGCGCATCAAGGAGCCATGGATAATACGTGTAAAAGCCTTTATCCCCGTTCACCATTGCTGCGAGCGCTAATGGCAGCTCCTTCTTGAAAATCATGAATCGAACGTTTGAAAGCTGCTGATCAAATTCTCCCCCACTGACATATACAGTTCCGGACAGCGTATATTGACCGAGGTTTCGTCTCCATTCGCCCAACACTTCGTCCCTCATGGTCATATTGATCTTTTCAAGATCATAGTGGCACCCGATACTTAAGTATAGTTCACCTGTCGTATCGGAATGGGTTAACGTGTACTTCCTGTTATCGATCGGATTGAAGATGGATGCAGGCAGCAGATATTGAACAGTTAACTTTTCAGGCTTAAATTCACTCATGTATAAGCCTCCTTTACAAAAATGGGCTTACAACAGAGTATGACACCTGCCTAGAAACGGTTCCCTTTCAATTTTCTCTCCACTTGATTTTAATCAACTTCCATTTACCTTTTTCATAATACCAATAAGAAGTGGCTGTACCGATTCCATCAGCATGATAGGCGCCACTGATTTGCTGATAACCCTTCAGCCCTTTACCGCGTTTTCCAAAGATTTTCACCGGTTCGAAAAAGGCATACGGTCCCACCATCAATTCCATTGGTTCATTTAGATTTCCGTCGGTATAAATCCCCAGTCTTTCGTAATCCTCTTTCCGATCGCTTAAATCCACTGTATAGGATTGGTTTGTATCCACAAACGTAATGGATGCCTTGTACTGATCTTCAAACTGAGCTTGAATCGTAAGGGGCTCAGGGAGTCCGATATCGACGAGCTTATTGTCGGCCAATGTATGGAGAGCCATATTGTATAGGCCGCCGCTGCCCCCCGTTGCAGCTGAATACAGCATATCCTTAATTCCATCATGATTTAAATCAACGAATTGAATTTTCGGTTCATAACCGCCCTCATAATCAATCCGGATATCGCTCCCCATGGACGTTTTGATATCCGCCCAGATTTGCTTGAGAAACAGGGCATCAGGAGAAAAAGGAATCGCTTTGAGTGTGATTGTATCTTTCTTACCATCACCGGTCACATCTTTTTTATATACTTTTACAGTCATCTCGTTTACCGGTTGTTTTTCCGTCGGTTCTGCGGCAAAATTCCCTGCAATGGCATGGAGCGACATAATAAAGAAAGCACCGAATGCAAATAGTAATTCTTTTCTCATGATTCTCTCTCCTCAGTGGAAAATTATTCGCTATTATTTTCACCAAAGAAGGTAATTCTATGTAATCATTATCCATCTTTTTATTCTTTAAAAAGAAAGAAGACCAGCCAATCTCCCAGGCTGGTCCATTACTTCTATTGTTCTTCCCTTGTTTCAGGCTTTGCTTCCCAGCTTTCGATTCCTTTTAACCCACTAATCGAATTAGAGTAGAAAACAGGATCTTTCCCCTGCCTTTTCTGCTCTCTATAATCCTTTAATGCAGCAATGGCAATTTTGGCCAGTAACGTAATGGCAATCAAGTTGATGATGGCCATCAGACCCATGAATAGATCGGCTAAGCTCCATACGATATCCAGTTTCACCACCGCTCCGAATATCACCATGCCAAGAACGGCGATTCGATAGATAAATAGAGAGACCGGACTGTATTTGATGAATTCGATATTGGTTTCCCCGTAATAGTAGTTTCCGATGATGGAACTGAAGGCGAACAGGAATATGGCGACAGCTACAAAGGTATCTGCCCATGACCCCACATGGAAGCTTAGAGCTGCCTGTGTAAGTTGAATCCCATCGACTCCGGTAGTATATTGATCGGATAAGATGATCATGAAGGCAGTTGCAGTACAGATGAGCAATGTATCGGTGAAAACACCAAGCGTTTGAATGAGGCCTTGTTTAACCGGATGCGTGACACCGGCAGACGCCGCTGCGTTAGGTGCACTACCCATACCCGCTTCATTCGAGAATAATCCACGCTTGATTCCCATCATGATGGCTGCTCCGACACCGCCGCTTGCTACCTCCCGGATACCGAATGCATTTTCAAAGATGACGACGAACATATTTGGAAGCATCGAAATATTCGAGATGAGAATATAGAAAGCCAGAATCAGATAAAGGACGGCCATGATCGGCACGACAATCTGAGTGACACTGGCGATCCGCTTCACACCACCGAAGATAACGAGAGCGGTTAACACAGCCAGTACGATGCCGACCGTCATGCGATCGAATGAATACGCTTCTTCCATAGCGAGTGAAATCGTATTAGATTGGACCGAATTAAATACGAGACCAAAACAGAAGGTGATAATGACTGCAAACAGAATCCCCATCCAACGGGCATTTAATCCTTTTTCCATATAGTATGCAGGACCACCCCTATAACCGTCCTTCCCATCTTTCACTTTATAGATTTGAGCGAGTGTACTTTCCACGAAACTGGTTGCTCCTCCCAGTAAGGCAATAAGCCACATCCAGAATACAGCTCCAGGTCCTCCGCCTGCGATCGCTGTTGCCACACCGGCAAGGTTACCGGTCCCGACACGTGAAGCCGTACTGATCGTGAATGCCTGGAACGAAGATATCCCCCGTTTTCCTTCTGAAGAAATGGTCGTTTTGTCAGTTAATAGTCTCCCCATTTCTCCTAAATATCGGAACTGTGCGAATTTTGTTCGTAACGAGAAGTATAATCCCAGTCCGATCAGTGCGACGATCAGTATGTATGACCACATGTAATCATTCAAGGTGCCTACGATACTTGTTAATAACTCCATAAATGTACCCCCTAGATGTTTTAGTATTTGACAAATAATGTATGAGCCTATGTATGTTTACCCATTCAGACACTGTTTTAATCTATCAAAAAAAAGATTCACCTTCAACAGCTAGATTAATATTGGTGAAAGAATATGAATTGTAGTACAATCATCAGCCGGTATTGTACTACAATGATGAATGAATATACATTTATCATTCATCCGCACCTCTTTTATGGAAAAAACGACCAGAAGTGATTCTGGTCGTTTTGAGAATTTCTATTCTTTTCCTTCGGATGTCCGGGATTCTGCCCAGGTTTCGCAGACAGAACCGCTCTCCCCTTCGTCAATCACAAATGAACCATTTGAATAGCGATCATTTGGTCTAAAGTCTGAGACGTTTACTTCTTCTGCTTTTCCTTTTGTTGTTAACAGTCCTACTTTATCTGTATCTTTAACTACTTCTATGCTCACCACTCGATGAGGATTGGCTTTCAATTCCCTGAGCATGATGACACCGCGTTTAGCTCTTGACGTTTTTTCGAATTCAGCTAGTTTCATTTTCTTCACGGCCCCTCGCTGCGTAGCAAGGAAAATAAAGTCTTTCGCTGAGTCTCTTATCATCTTACCGGATACGACAAAGTCGTCCTCCTTAAGGTTGACCCCTTTTACTCCCGCTGCCCTTGGTCCGACGATGTTCACATCTTCTTCTGCGAACCACAGGCCGTAGCTTAAGTGGGTGGCAATGAATACATCATTCGAACCATCTGTTATATGGACATCCACGAGCTCATCGTCACCTTTAAGATTGATTCCTACAAGTGGACGGGAATAGCGTTGCGCTTTGTATTGAGGCAGCTCGGACCTCTTTATCATACCGTTCTTTGTGACAAACAGTAAGTAGTGCGCCGGGTCAAATTCTTTAATCGGAATCGCTTTGAGTACCTGTTCATCCCGGTCGATCGGAACGATATTCCCTACATGCTGACCGAGATCCTTCCATCTGATATCCGGAAGCTCATGGACAGGACAATAAATATAGTTCCCTTTGTTTGTAAATACGAGGAGTACATCTGTTGTATTCATTTCATATTGTCCCAGGAGCCTGTCTGTTTCTTTCATGGCGAGATCCTGGCCATTTGATGCAGAATAGGAACGAAGGCTGGTTCGTTTCATATACCCATCACGGGTCACGGTCACCATGACATCTTCACTGGCGATCAGGACTTCCAGGTTGATTTTGATTTCTTCGATCTTTTCCTCGATTTGAGTTCTTCTGGCGTCCGCAAATTGCTTTTTGATTGCCTTTAGTTCTTTTTTGATTACACTGTAAAGTTTGCTTTCACTTTCCAGTATTGCCGTAAGTTCTTCGATCGTTTTCGCCAATTCTTCCGCTTCTGCCTGTAGTGCAGTAATGTCCGTATTCGTCAAACGATAAAGCTGCAAGCTGACAATCGCTTCTGACTGAGCTTCCGTAAACTGGAACTTCTGAATTAAGTTATCCTTTGCATCACGTTTATCCTTCGAAGCACGGATGGTAGCAATCACCTGATCTAATATAGACAGTGCTTTCATAAGACCTTCAACGATATGCTGACGGTCCTTTGCTTTATTCAGATCATGCCTGGTCCGGTTGGTCACCACTTCTTTTTGGTGCTGTATGTATGCATCCAGCATTTCACGAAGTCCCATCAATTTAGGACGTCTGTTATGTATGGCAACCATATTGAAGTTATACGTGATTTGAAGATCACTGTTCTTATAGAGATAGTTTAAGACGCCTGACGCATCCGCATCCTTCTTCAGTTCAATGACGATGCGCATCCCATCGCGATCCGTTTCATCCCGGACTTCTGCAATCCCTTCCACTTTCCGGTCCACGCGGAATTCATCCATCTTTTTGACGAGATTTGCTTTATTGATTTCATAAGGGATTTCGGTTATGACGATCTGTTGTTTACTGCCACGGATGTTTTCAATATCTGCTTTCCCTCTTACGACAATCTTTCCTTTTCCGGTTTCATAGGCTTTCCGGATGCCATCCACACCTTGAATGATGCCCCCTGTCGGGAAGTCCGGGCCTTTTAAGACCGTCATAAGGTCATCGACCGAACACTCCGACTTGTCCATCCGCATGATGGCTGCATCAATCACTTCACCGAGGTGATGAGGCGGGATATCGGTTGCATAACCTGCCGAAATACCGGTGGAGCCGTTGACGAGTAAGTTCGGGAATCGTGACGGCAATACAGTCGGTTCACTTGATGTGTCATCGAAGTTCGGAACAAACTCCACGGTTTTTTTATCGATATCACGAAGGAGTTCCATGGATATCGCAGAAAGACGGGCTTCGGTATAACGCATGGCTGCAGGCGGATCTCCGTCGACGCTTCCGTTGTTGCCGTGCATTTCAACCAGGTAGTTGCGGACCTTCCACGTTTGACTCATACGTACCATGGCATCATACACAGATGTATCACCATGGGGATGATAATTACCAATAACATTACCGACGGTTTTCGCTGATTTCCGGAACCCTTTTTCCTGAGTGTTGCCATCCACATACATGGCGTAAAGAATACGTCGTTGTACAGGTTTCAAACCATCACGTGCATCCGGTAATGCACGCTCCTGGATGATGTATTTACTATAACGTCCAAATCGGTCGCCAAGCACCTCTTCCAGAGGTAAATCTTGATATCTTTCTACAGTTGTCATCTATTACCCCTCCTCTGGCAACGTAATGTTTTCGTTTTCGAGAATGCTTCCGTCTTCTTCTAATCCAAAGGCTACATTGCTTTCAATCCATTTTCGGCGCGGTTCTACTTTGTCACCCATAAGAGTGGTCACCCGGCGTTCGGCTCGTGCAGCATCATCAATGCGTACCCGGATCAACGCGCGTGTTTCAGGATCCATCGTCGTTTCCCACAGTTGATCGGCGTTCATCTCTCCAAGACCTTTGTAACGCTGAATCATATATCCTTTCCCCACTTTGGAGATGGCCCCTTGAAGCTCATCATCGGTCCATGCATATTCAAGTTTCTGCTTCTTCCCAGTCCCCTTGCTCACTTTGTACAGGGGTGGAAGTGCAATATACACTTTCCCCGCTTCTAACAAGGGTTTCATATAGCGGTAAAAGAAGGTCAGTAAGAGAACCTGTATATGAGCTCCATCCGTGTCGGCGTCGGTCATGATGACAATTTTGTCATAATTGATGTCGTCCACATTAAATTCAGGACCGACTCCACCGCCTATGGCATGAATGATCGTATTGATCTCTTCGTTTTTGAATATATCCTGAAGTTTGGCTTTTTCCGTATTGATGACTTTACCCCGAAGTGGAAGAATCGCCTGGAATTTGCGGTCGCGGCCTTGTTTCGCAGAACCTCCTGCTGAATCTCCCTCCACCAGATATAGCTCGTTACGCTGGGGGTTTCTTGATTGAGCCGGTGTTAACTTCCCGGATAGGACGGTTTCAGAACGCTTACGCTTCTTTCCATTACGTGCATCTTCCCGTGCTTTACGTGCTGCTTCTCGGGCTTGGGCCGCTTTGATGGATTTCTTGATAAGAAGGGAACTCGTTTCAGGATTCTCTTCTAAGAAATAGAGAAGATGTTCAGAAACGACAGCATCAACGGCCGATCGTGCTTCGCTTGTCCCGAGTTTCCCTTTTGTTTGCCCTTCAAACTGAAGAAGGTGTTCCGGTATACGTACAGAAACGATACTCGCCAGTCCTTCACGAATATCGGTCCCTTCAAGATTTTTATCCCTGTCTTTTAGAATCCCTGCTTTACGGGCGTACTCATTAAAGACACGGGTCATGGCCGTCTTCGCTCCGGCTTCATGGGTTCCGCCGTCTTTTGTACGGACATTGTTTACAAAGGATAATATGTTCTCTGAAAATCCATCATTAAATTGAAAAGAAAATTCAACTTCAATCGTATGATGTTCCCCTTCAAAGAAGGCTACGTTATGAAGGACGTCTTTTTCTTCGTTCAAGTATTGTACGAAGGCCTGTATACCGCTTTCGAAGTGAAAGATTTCTTTTTGATCATGTCGTTCATCAATGATTTCAATCTTTAACCCTTTAAGCAGGAAGGCAGATTCTCTAAGACGCTCACAAAGAGTTTCATAATTATAGGTGATATTACTGAAAATTGCCGGATCGGGTTTGAAATGGATACATGTCCCTGATTTTTTTGTCTTACCAATCTTTTCGAGGGTGGTTGCGGGCTTACCACCATTGGTGAAACGCTGTTCATATTTCATGCCATCCCGTTCAATCGTGACGACAAGCCATTCGGACAGGGCGTTTACAACAGATGCTCCTACACCATGGAGTCCACCGCTTGTTTTATACCCTCCCTGGCCAAATTTCCCTCCTGCATGAAGAACCGTAAGGATGACTTCAGGAGTCGGTTTCCCGAGCTTATGCATTCCGGTCGGCATACCCCGGCCTTTATCTTGGACTGAAATGCTATTATCTTTATGTATCGTAACAATAATCTCTTTTCCAAAGCCTGATAATGCTTCATCAACTGAGTTATCGACAATTTCGTATACTAAATGATGCAACCCTCTTGAATCGGTAGAGCCTATATACATCCCAGGTCTCTTACGGACGGCTTCTAAGCCTTCTAATACTTGTATGGCATCATCATTGTAATCCATGGTCTTATTCTGGTTGGCCACGAACATTCCCCTTTCAAAACTTCTCTAACCGTAATAGTGTTGTTCTTGTAAGCTATTATTGGTTATGTCTCTATTAACTATAACACAAGAACGTTTGTTCGTTTACCTGTTTAGATCATTTGTTAAGGTAAACCACTATTGCTTATTGTAGCGTTTTATTTCATTTTCGCAAATGGAATTTCCGTGAACCTCTTAAAATATGCCCTGTTGTCCCCAGGATTATTCCAACTGTTTACGTGAGGTCTGTACGAAAAAAACAAGCGGTCAGAGCCGCTTGTTACGAGTGAGGATTATTTGGTTAAAGCATGTTCAACCTTAATACAGCGATCCATAATGACTGTATACCCACGTTCCTTTAGAAAGCGATAAGCCTCTTCATTCATTACACCAAGCTGCGCCCAAAATACGCTTGAATCGATCTGATCAAATTCTTCCGCAATTTGAGGTAAAAATTCTGAGCGGCGGAATACATTGACGATATCAACCGGTCCCTCTATCTCCTGCAGGGAGGATACAGCCTTTACT
This sequence comes from Rossellomorea vietnamensis, assembly GCF_001305855.1. GTDB lineage: Bacteria > Bacillota > Bacilli > Bacillales > Bacillaceae_B > Rossellomorea > Rossellomorea vietnamensis_A. The sequence continues at coordinate 174,937 of NZ_LIXZ01000005.1, forward strand.
CCTAATGCCGACTCGATGGTAGGGTTTACAGGGATGATGTCATACCCCTGGTCCTGCATGGCCTTAGACACCATATAGGATGTCCGTTCAGGATTATCACTCAAACCAATCACTGCAATGCGTTTTGAATGTTTAAGAATGTTTCCGATTTCTTGTCGTGATGGATTTTCCATGGCTGTTTACCACTCCTTCAATGATCCTCGATAAAGTCTTGAACTGTTTCTTAAGTCCTATTCTTCTTTTATACCATATTTCCCTTTAATTTTTCAAAATTTCATAAAATTATCTAAATGAAAGGAAGTGTCAAAAGAAAAGTCAGGGAGCGTTCTTGCATTCCGCTGCCCCCCTTCCCGTTGACACTCCCTCCATACTTACTTTTTGATCAACCCTTTAGATATAAGGAATTCACGTGCGACATCTTTGGGATCTTCTTTATCCATATCGACTTTAGCATTCAATTCGCTCATTTCTTCTTCCGAGATTTTGCCTGCTAATTCATTCAACACTTTCTTTACTTCAGGATGCTCTTTCACTACTTCTTGACGAATGACCGGTGCAGCATCGTATGGTGGGAAGAATCCCTTGTCATCCTTTGTCGTTTTCAAATTGTAACGCTGGATCCGTCCATCTGTTGTAAAAGCAGGAATAATATCTACATCCCCGTTCTTAACGGCTTCATACATAATATTCGGGTCAAAGCTTTTCTTGTCTTTGAATTTGAATCCATAAGCTTCACTGAAGGCATCGTATCCGTCCCCTTCCCGTTCATAGAACTGGTGGGGTGCACCGAAGCTCAAGTCTTTGGATAGTGGCACAATGTCTGAAAAAGTCTTTGCATCAAAGTCCTGATCCTGGGTATAGGCAAGCGTATACGTATTTTCAAAGCCAAGTGGCTTCAACCAGGTGACATCGAACTTTTTCTCATAGCCTTTACGCACTTGTGAAAGGATTTCATCTGCTGAAGCCCCTTCTTTAGCTTGTTCTTTCAAGACCGCTTCAAGGCCTGTTCCTGTATATTCTACATAGACATCGATGTCGCCTTTTTCAAGAGCGGGTGTGAGGATGGATACTTCCCCCAATCCTTCCTCGACTTTTACATCAAGGTCTGTCTTTTCTTTTAGAAGTTCAGCCATCATTTGTGTAAGGATGAATTGCTCCGTCCACATCTTTCCTGAAACGGTTATGGTATCTTTATCCCCGCCATTTCCGCAACCTGCGATCAGGATGGATAATACAGTGAGTATGATAAAACCTTGTAATTTCTTTTTCATTCTTACTCTCCTTTGGATTTTACTTTTATTTTCTTGCTTTCAGCCCTTTAGGTGTGGTCAGTTTCTCCAGGATCTTTAATAAGAAATCAAAACTTAATGCGAGTAGTGCTGCGGGAATGGCCCCGGCAAGGACCAGGGCATTATTCCATGTGGATAATCCCCGGTAGATGAGATCACCAAGTCCTCCTGCTCCTACAAAGGTGGCAAGTGTGGCCACACCTACTGTCAGCACTGTAGCGGTCCGGATCCCCGCCATGATGAACGGCAGGGCCAGCGGCAGCTCCACTTTGAATAATAGCTGTGAGTTGGTCATTCCCATACCCCTTCCCGCTTCGATAACGCCTTCATCCACTCCGATTATACCTGTGTAAGTGTTCCTTAGGATCGGAAGAAGTGCGTATACCGTCAGGGCAATGATAGCCGTAATGCTGCCTGTACCCAAAAGGGGAATAAGAAATCCGAATAGGGCCAGACTTGGTATCGTTTGAAAGACGGCTGTGATCCCGATGAAAAATTCGGCCGATTGCTTCTTTCGTGATATGTATATACCTAATGGCAGGGAAATCGCAATCGCAATGAAAATGGATACAAAAGATAAATAAAGATGTTCAAATAATCCCGTTAAGATGGCATCGGACCGGTTTGAGATGGTTTGGATGAACATGATGGAAAATGTATTCATACAGAACTCGCCTCCTTATCCCCTTCTGAGGCTACCGTCTTAAGGATATCACTTGATGTGACGATCCCGATCTTCCTGTCGTCTTTCGTCACCATAAGGTAAGGTTTGCCCGATGACAGGAGCATGCTTGCCGCTGCGTGGATGGATGCATCAAATGGTATCAATGAGTATTCCTGTTCTTCAAGCAGGAGGTGAAAATCGTTCCCGTCATCCCTCATGATGTCTGCTACCTGCTTGGGGCGCGTATGAACAGTCAGTCGATTTTCACCGATGAAGGCACGGACAAATTCATTGGCGGGTTCTGATAGAAGGTCAGCAGGTGCTGCAATCTGTTCGATTTCACCGTCACGCATCACTGCGATCACATCCGCGATCTTTAATGCTTCATCAATGTCATGAGTGACAAACACAATGGTCTTATGTATCGAATTTTGGATACTTTTCAGTTCATCCTGAAGCTGTTCCCTGCTGATCGGGTCAAGGGCGCTGAACGGTTCGTCCATCAGGATGATCGGTGGTTCCGCTGCAAGGGCACGTATCACCCCGACCCGTTGCTGCTGTCCGCCGCTCAATTCGAGTGGATACCTTTTCTTGTATACGTCCGGTTCCAGTCCGACAAGATTAAGAAGCTCATCGACCCGTCCCTCATATTTTTCCTTTTTCCATCCTTTTAGACGGGGAATGAGACTGATGTTTTCTTCAATCGTCATATGAGGGAGAAGCCCGATCCGCTGAATGACATATCCGATGTTTCGCCTGAGCTCCACTTCATCCGTTTCGGAAATGTCTTTGCCATCAATCAGGATGGTTCCCCCTGATGGAGCGATTAGTTTATTGATCATCTTCATCGTTGTCGTTTTCCCGCATCCGCTGGGACCGATCAAGGCAACAAGCTTTCCTTTTGGGATCGTTAGGTTGATACCCTTTATGGCTTCTGTCCCGTCTTCGTAGACTTTCGTTACATTTTGGAATTCAATCATTTTTACACCTGCTTTATGTACTGAGAAATTTTACTAAACATAGAAGGGATACCCTCATTATACAAAAGGTAAACATGTTGTAAAAGAAAATGCCTTTGTTGCCTTAGTTTATGATGAATGAGGGGTGGGCATACAGTTTACTTCCTTTTTCGACAGATAAAAAGACCAGCACACTACTGGTTGCTGGTCTTTTTGATTATATACTGTTCCACTATGATTGCTGTTATCGTTCCCAGTATCAATCCATTATTCAAAATCGAAGCAACGACGACCGGCATGTCCTTAAAGGCAGCGGCAGGAACAAACATGGCTCCGACCCCGACAATGAGGGAGATCCCCGCAACAAAGTGAATTCTTTCTACGTCTTCCTCTTTACGATATTCGGATAGTGCGAGTCCGACCATTTTGATGAAGATGACCGTCGTCACTGCATACCCGACAGGCGCAGGAAGACTTGCGAATAGATTCATGATTTTTGGGATCAGGCTGATGATCATGATGATCACGCTGCCTATGATAAACGGGATGATGGAATACATTCCTGTGGCAGCAACAAACCCTGCAGAGCCTGAAATGGGTACTGAGCCAATGGCAGAAAACACTCCCCCGAACAACTGATTCAGTCCTGAGGCGAAGCCGCTCTTCGTATACCGTTCATACGTAGGCTCACCTTTTGCTCTCATCACTTCTTCCATCACCCGTATGGAAGCGATCATGTTGGTCGTTAACAGGAAAGTGATGAATATGGAGGTCACGATGACTCCCGTATCAAACACGGGTGCTCCGAATACGAATACATGAGGTAAAGAAAACCAGCTGTTTGAAACGGAAGTACTCTCAGAAAGCCCCATGATGATGAATATGAGCCATCCGGCGAGCAGGGCAAGGATGATGGAATATTGCTGAATCCACTTAACCTTATGGCTTGAAAAGTATAATGCTGCAAGGATCGTCAGAATACTCCCCAGCAGGACAAGCGGCTCCATGGATTGTCCTTCATGCTGGATTCCGAACATCCCTTTAATAAAGGATCCGCTTAATTGCAGAATTAACAGCATCAAATAAATGAACGTGATGGTTGGCGTGAATAAAGAAGATAACTTCTTTAGGAGCCCTGTGGAAGACAAAATGAAAAAAATCACTCCACTGACAATCATGCCTCCCTGTAGTACGGAAAGGACTTCTTCGTGACTGCTATAAAGAGTTCCGGAAAACCCTGCATAAATGGCAAAAACGCCCCACCACAGTCCTGCCGGTCCTTCATTGATCGGAAGTTTATGACCAAACAGGGCTTGGATAAGACTCGCCACCCCCAAAACGAATATCGTCCGCTGAATGAAACCGGCTGTATCAGCCGGGGACAACTGGAACAAGTCTGCAATCGCAATGGGTGCGGCAATGGATCCTGCCACCATGAAGGCCACCCATTGAAAAGCTGCTAAAAGTATTTGCATTTGTGTACACCTTCATTTCAACTATGTAAAGTGTGTTCATTTTAACATATTTCATTCACCAGAGGACGGAGAAGGTGGAATTTCATGTTATAATATCTACTTTTATGAACAGGTACTAATTTTTTCGCTTATTTTCTCCCCATTAGAGGGAAAACATGTTAAAATAAAGAACGGATTAGTTATTTTCAAAGGAGCAGTGATGATGATTTTTGCCCTTATACTCATACTTTCTTATTTACTGGGTTCCATTCCATCAGGTTTACTGATCGGTAAGACGTTTTACGGTAAAGATATCCGTGAACATGGGAGCGGAAACCTCGGGGGAACGAACACGTTCAGAACCCTTGGTGTGAAAGCCGGAATGATTGTGACGATCATGGATATTCTAAAAGGAACCGTGGCTACCTTGCTGCCTTTGTTGTTTGCTAGTGACGTTCATATGCTGCTTGCAGGGGTATTTGCCGTAATCGGTCATATGTATCCCGTTTTCGCAAACTTCAGGGGAGGAAAGGCAGTGGCAACCTCAGCTGGTGTCCTTCTGGGGTACAATTACATCTTATTCTTAATTTTACTGGCTGTCTTTTTTATTTGCCTGTACGCAACGAAGTATGTGTCCCTTTCTTCTATGATTGCAGCGGTACTTGCCTTTATCTACTCGATCTTCACCAGGGATATTCCACTCATCATTGTAGTTGGCATTCTGACTATTTTTGTCATTTACAGACACAGAGCTAATATTGTCCGGATCAAAAATAAAACAGAACCCAAAATTAAATGGCTTTAGTGTAAAAGCGACCTATGCACTTGGTACCCGACTCTGGGATACCTTCGCATAAGTGGCTTTTTTTATTGGACGCATCCGGGTATAGGGCTTCTTTCATTTGAGAAAGATGATGGATATAAAACATGGTCCGATAAAATGATAATATTCTTCAGAATTCTCTAAATTTCTCCCCGTTTCTGCTTCTTTTTTTGTAAAATGGAAGTAGTGCATAATAAAGGATGATGAATATGATTAATAAGCGAATAATAACAGGGATCATTCTCTGTACCCCGTTCCTATTGGTGATAGGATTTTTACTAAACAGGCAGTATGACGACTGGAACACCTCTTCCAAAGGAGTTGAACTAAATTCTCTCCTCCATACGACCAGGGAGGTGCAGGCATCGGGCAAATCGATCAAAGCCAGTGCCTCCATTGCTGCAATCGGGGATATCCTCATTCATGATACCGTTTATAACGATGCAAAAAACCAAAATGGATATGATTTTACACCAATGTTCTCTCCCGTGAAGGATATGCTTTCTGCACCCGATTTTCTGATTGCCAACCAGGAATCAACCCCGGGTGGTGTGGAGCTGGGCGTTTCGAGCTATCCTCTATTCAACAGTCCGCAAGACGTGGTTAAAACACTGCAGGAGGTTGGAGTGGATGCGGTGACGACTGCCAATAATCATTCGTTGGATCAGGGCGAGGAAGGTCTGTTGAATGCCATTGATTATTATGGGAAGATTTCCATGCCGTATGTAGGGGCATTTCAAAGCCGGGAAGACCAAAGCCGGATCCGTACCTTTAATGTGAATGGAATCGAATTTGCCCTTCTTTCTTATACCTATGGTACAAATGGAATTCCTGTCCCTGAAGGAAAAGAGTATTTAGTTAATGTAATAGATGAACAAAAAATGATCAGGGAAATCCAGAAAGCCAAAAATATGGACGTTGATTTGGTGATCATGAGCCTACATTGGGGAAATGAATATCAGCGTTTTCCTACTGAGGAACAGCAGAGACTTGCAAAGGTGTTGACGAATAATGGGGTCGACATCATTTTCGGACATCATCCACATGTCCTGCAGCCGATTCAGACCTACAAAACGAGTGATGGACGGGAAGCCGTTGTCATTTATTCACTTGGGAATTTCCTTTCCGGTCAGAAGGATGATTTCAAGGATATCGGTGGCATGGTTACGGTTCAGGTCGAAAAAACGATGAATCCGGCAGGTTCCAAAATCAGCTTCCCAACCATTGGATTTCAGCCGACTTTTGTCTCTGAGAATCATTACAAAAACTATCGGATCTACCCTCTCGATTTTGCCAGTAAGAATGGCATGATTGCATACACGGAAGAAGAGATGGTTTCCCATATGGTGAACGGGGTACCGGAATAGATAGCATGGTTATCGTAGAACCTACATTAAAAGAACGAGCTTCCTAATAAGGAAAGCTCGTTCTTTTAATGTCCCCCGAATATCATTGAATTGAAGAATATGCCTGCTAGAGCTACAATAGCCAAAAAGGTATTGGCCAACAAGAACGTTTTACGGGTTCCCTTAAAATATAGAGTGACCATTCCATAATATATCACTGCTGCTATTACAATGAAGCTCCCTGCTTCGATCTGGTATTTGGCTTCATGCAATTGTAATAGAGTCAATATACTTAACCCGGCAAAGATGAAGGCACCTATGTAATATAATAATACTTGCGTTTTCATCACTCTCACCCTTTATGCGTATTAGTAGATGTTCAGACTTCACTATGTATATAATATGAAATGAAACTTTCTTTGTCCAGAATCACTCTGGAAAATACCAAGTAGAGAAAGGAGTCTCACCAATGAACATACATATTTCAGAAAAAGCTCTAACGTGGTTTAAAGACGAAATGCTTGTAGAGGAAGGTGAACAAGTTCGTTTTTATGTGCGGTACGGAGGTTCCAGTCCTTTGCACGATGGTTTTTCATTAGGAGTGAACAAAGACGAACCGGTCGATGCTGGTGAACGGATCGAAATCGACAAACGGGAATTTTTTATTGAAGAGGGAGATTTATGGTTCTTTGATGGTCATGATTTATTTGTTGAGTTTGATGAAAAGCTTCAGGAACCATCATATGAGTACAAGAAATAATGATTTCAGGCTGGCGTATGCCAGCCTTTCTACTTTTATGTTGCCCCTTACTTTCTTACAAAACGGGAAATATGCTCCTGAAGGCCTTCTTTCATCAGGATTTCATACTGGATATCCCCTAACAAATCAAAATGAGGAAAGCCGTCTTCCCTTTGATGGATCCATTCCTTTTTCAAGCCATACTTCTCTCCCCAACGGGATAGTGCATCAATGTTACAGCAGCCCACTTTCGTTACAGAGCGAACATCTGGAAAGCGGTCATCCAGCCAGTAGTGGGTGAGGAAGGCGATCTGCCCATTCCTCACCTTCTGTTTCCACCCGTTTAGCTCTTGTTTGGTTAATCCGAATGCCATGAGCCTCTTCCTTTCCAATCCCCTTTTTAAAAAAAGTTCTCGGGAAAACCCCTATGTAAGGATTATTTTTTTGCCTTCTCATAGGCATTGTGCCAATCGGGAAACATCTTTCGGATTGAAATCGGACGGAAGTTCTCTTGCTTGACGCACACATGTTTCGACTGCCCGGTAATGGCCAACTGGTTCTGGCCGTTATAAATTTCGTAAGCATATGTAATCCGGAGTCCATCATATTCTTCAACCCATGTTTTAATAAATGCTTTTTCGCCGTAGCGAACAGGTGATTTATAGCTTACATTCAGGTCAATGACCGGGGAAAGAATTCCTTCTTTTTCGATATCAGCATATCTGAAGCCAAGATCTTCTATTAATTGTGTACGACCAAGCTCCATCCAAACCAAGTAGTTTGCATGATAAACTACCCCCATTTGATCTGTCTCTGCGTAACGCACTTCAATCGTTTTTTCTGCAATTTGCATCCCTTACACCCTCTTCATCTTATCAGTATCCTCTCCCATCTTATCATACAAGCATCAGGCATAGAATTAATCGGCTTGAACTGACACTAGTTAGGATTTCTTCCTTAGAGAGAGGATAAAGGTCCCCTTAACATCATGACCCGAACAGAAAGGCTTATATTTAAGAACCTTTTTGTCCGGGTCATTGAATTCATTAGCCTTTATTGCTTTGTCTGGTTCGCTTCATCTTTTATTTCATTGCGGAAAGCCTGTAGACTCTCCCGACGGCGTTCATTCTTTGCCTGGATGGACTGAAGCTGCTCTTCACTGTCCGTGCACGCCATCGACTCCTCGGCCCGGTCCATATTCTCAATCGTATGTTGAACCATACCTTGAAGCTTCTCTACATTATCACTGCGATCATCCGGATTCGGTTTATCCCATGCCATCCTGCATTCCTCCTGTGTCAATAATTTGAGGGACGGAACTCTCTGGCCGGTCCCTCATCAGACGGTTAGTGAAAAATTATTCACCTTTGGTTTGGATCACTTGAGCGTGCTTGCCTGATTTATCCTGCATTTGTTTCCCTTTGTTGCCTCCTGCGGATCTCGATTGTGTCCCGATATGGTTTGGTGCGAAGTGATTCGGACTTCCCTTTGAGTTACTCATAAATATCCCCCCTTACTAGTATGATTACCAATATGACAAGGAAGAATAGGCGTAATAATTGGCAGTAATATTTTCAGGGCAAAAAAAATAAGCCTCGTAATTTCTTACTCGGCTTTACTTACTGGACGTTTTATTTCAAGTCTTGCATCAATTCGCTCTTCTATTTCGTCAATGGCATCTTGATCCAACAGAAGCTGTTGTTTGTTTTCTTTCACCAGGTCTGCAAATGATTTTTTCCGTGGTCTCCGCAATTTAATCCCCTCGCTCTCTATTGTGATTTGTATAAATAGTATATCCAAATGTCAGATATTTTAAACAAAGGTCACAATTGAAGAGGGGGAGTGATTTGGGACTGTCATGAGATATGCAGATCTCTTTTCTTTGAGGTCCGTCCCTCACTTAACCAGTGTCTTGAGGGAATCCAAATTGGTGATCGCTCCTATTTGTTTGTGGGTGATGATGCCTTGTTCGTTGATGACGAATGTGGTGGGGACGGTGAGGATGTCATAGGCGTTATTTATTTTGTCGTCAGTGTCCAATAGGATCGGGAATGAGAGTCCCAGTGATTTTTGGTATTCCTTGACGTTGTACTGTGGATCGATGTTGATGGCGAGTACTTCTACATCTTTCCCGTATTTCGTGTAAAACTCCTGCATGACAGGCATTTCTTCTTTGCAGGGAGGGCACCACGTAGCCCAGAAGTTTACTATCACTTTCTTTCCTTTTAGTTCAGATAATGTAATGGATTTGCCATCGAGGGTATCTAGTTTAAAATCAATGGCCCGGTCACCGACATTCGGTCCGGGTAAATTCTCCACCGGAGTGGCTTCAGAGACCTCCCCTTCTTCTATATCGATTAATTGGTCGTAAGCATCGGCTTGTTGAAATGCGCTCTCCGAAAAGGAAGATGGATCGGATTGATTCTCCATATAGAATGAAAAGACTAATAAGGTGACAAGTAAAACGCCAAATACGGATTTCAAAGGAGTGCTCTCCTCTCAAAGGAAATGATTTTACTATCATCATATGTAGGCTTGTCTCTCTTTAGTCATGGATTTTTTCGAATTTCATTTAGGAGGAATTATTAAGAAAGCCCCGGGGAAATCCCCCGGGGCTTTGATCATATATTAGGCTTTTAATTTATTACGAAGAACCATTTGTAGGATACCGCCATGACGATAGTAGTCTACTTCTACATCGGAATCAAAACGTGCCAGTACTTCGAATTCAGTAGTAGAACCGTCTTCAGCCACAGCTGTCACTGTTAGGATATCACGAGGCTTTACATCGTTTGTTACGTTAACAGAAATCGTTTCTCTACCAGTCAATCCTAATGACTCAGCGCTGTCGCCCTTCTTGAATTGAAGTGGAAGAACTCCCATCATCACAAGGTTCGAACGGTGGATACGCTCATAGCTTTCAGCGATGACAGTCTTGATACCAAGCAGGTTTGTTCCTTTTGCTGCCCAGTCACGGGAAGATCCCATACCGTAATCTTTTCCTGCAAGAACAACCAATCCAGTTCCATCTTGTTGATACTTCATGCATGCATCATACATTGGCATCACTTTATCTTCTGGCCAGTAAGTGGTGAATCCACCTTCAGTACCAGGAGCAATTTGGTTACGGATACGGATATTTGCAAATGTACCGCGCATCATCACTTCATGGTTACCGCGACGGGAACCGTAAGAGTTAAAGTCACGTGGCTCAACGTTATTCGCACGAAGATATTTACCTGCCGGTGTATCTTTACCGATTGCACCTGCTGGTGAAATATGGTCCGTCGTGACGGAATCTCCAAATTTACCGACAACGCGAAGTCCGTTCAAGCCTTGGATGTCTTCAGGTGTTGTCGCAAGTCCTGTAAAGAACGTTGGATTTTGGATGTAAGTCGAATTTTCATCGAAGCTGTAAAGTGGCTCGTTACTTGTTTTGATTTCATTCCAGCGCTCGTTTTCAGAGAAAACGTGCTCATATTCTCTACGGAATAATTCAGGAGTAACGGTTGATTTCACAGCATCCTTCACTTCATCCTGTGACGGCCAGATATCTTTGAAGAATACATCATTTCCATCTTTGTCCTTACCTAGAGAATCTTTTTGAAGATCGATGTCCACAGTACCTGCCAGTGCATAAGCAACAACAAGTGGTGGTGAAGCAAGGTAGTTTGCTTTCACAAGTGGATGGATACGGCCTTCAAAGTTACGGTTACCTGATAGGACGGATGTTAATAATAAATCTGCATCCGATACAGCCTTTTCGATTTCAGGGCGAAGAGGACCGGAGTTACCGATACAAGTCGTACAACCATATCCGACAAGGTTGAATCCGATATCTTCAAGATAAGATAAAAGACCTGAATCTCTCAAGTAACCAGTTACAACTTTAGAACCTGGTGCTAGAGATGTTTTGACATAATCAGGAACATTCATTCCAAGTTCCACTGCTTTTTTCGCAACTAAACCGGCACCTAACATAACATATGGATTTGATGTGTTTGTACAAGATGTGATGGCAGCGATTCCGATCGCACCAGTCGGCATCTCAACATCTTTACCATCTTCTGTTGTATATTTAGCCGTTTTGTTGATTTCAGATGCATCCAGACCAAAGCCTTGAACGCCTTCTTTAGCCGTGATGGACTTATGGAAAGCTTCTTTCATATCAGAAAGAGGAATTAAATCCTGTGGACGTTTTGGTCCTGAAAGATTTGGTTCCACTGCTGAAAGATCGATTTCCACTACATCTGTGTATGTTGGTTCTTCTTTTTCCGGAGTGAAGAACATTTCATTTTTCTTTAAATATTCTTCAACCATTTTGATATGTGTTTCGTCACGGCCAGTCAGACGCAGATAATCCAATGATTCTGAATCCACTGGGAAGAAGCCGCAAGTCGCGCCGTATTCAGGAGCCATGTTGGCAATCGTTGCGCGGTCGGCAAGTGGAAGAGTTGCTACACCTGTACCGAAGTACTCGACAAATTTCCCTACTACACCTTTTTGACGCAGTACTTGTGTTACTTTAAGGGCTAAGTCTGTAGCGGTAGCTCCATTAGGAAGCTCCCCTGTCATTTTGACCCCGATAACTTCAGGAATCGGGAAGTATGAAGGCTGACCAAGCATTCCAGCTTCTGCTTCAATACCGCCGACCCCCCATCCAAGTACACCGATACCGTTGATCATGGTCGTGTGAGAGTCAGTACCAACCAATGTATCAGGATATGCTTCAAAATCGCCTTCTGTTGTTTCAACAGCATGAACGACATTTGCTAAATATTCTAAGTTTACCTGGTGAACGATCCCTGTTGCCGGTGGCACAGCACGATAGTTTTCAAATGCTTTTTGAGCCCAGCTAAGGAACTGATAACGTTCAGCGTTTCGTTCAAATTCAAGGTCCATATTGGCCTGCAGTGCGTTAGCAGTACCATATTTATCAACCTGCACAGAGTGGTCGATTACAAGGTCAACCGGAATTTCAGGATTGATCTTTTGAGGATCTCCACCGATATCTGCCATTGCTTTACGTAGAGACGCTAAATCAACTACAGCCGGCACACCGGTGAAATCTTGAAGGATGACACGTGAAGGTTTGAAAGGAACTTCTGCATCCTTTACTTCAGTTGATCCCCAGTTTGCCAGGTTTTCAACATGGTCTTTGTTAATCACACGTCCGTCAAATTGACGAAGTACAGATTCCAAGAGTACCTTTACACTATAAGGTAAGCGGTTAATTTTTGTTACTCCTGCTTCTTCAAGCGCTTTTAAACGATAATAATGATAACGTTTTCCTTCTAGTTCGAAAGAAGATCGTGCATTAAATACATCGTTCTTTGCCATTTCGATTCCCCCTCTAAACTGCATCAAACAATAAGTCGAAAAGTTTTCGTTCTAAACGAACTTTTCTCACATTTACATCTTAATACAAGCGATTACATAAGTAAATAACAATAAAGTTATTGTTTTTGATAAGTTTTACTTATCTAAATGATTAAACCCCTTAAGGTTTCTAGAAAAAGATTGGTATAACAACATTTATGGCCTTGTCAAATCGTGTCAGCTCGTATAAAACATTATTTTGAAAAAATGAATCTGTTAGCGATTCCCTTTCATATATCGTCACAGATGGTGGCATTCTATCCTTATGGAGGTGTTCTACATTGGCAAAACGTAAAGCAAACCATGTAATAAATGGAATGAATGCAGCATAAGGACAAGGCCAGGGTGCCGGTTACAATGAAGAATATTCGAATGAACCATTGACTGCAGCACAACGTCAGTTCAATAAAAAAAGAAAAACAAATCAGTAAAAAGTAAAAGGGTGGCTATTCTGCAAAAAAATTTGTAGATATGGTCACCTTCCCTCCCTGGAACTATTTTCATCTATTTTCCCCTACCCTCTTCGTTCAAATATAAAACCCACCCTGCTTATTTTTCAGCAGGGTGGGTTTTATATTTACGCAAAGTCAAAACGTTGATTCCGTTATTGTTCATTCACTTCATTCACAATGGATGATAAGTCGGATTTGAATTGTTGAAGTTGTGCCCGTTGAGTATCCGATGCCACTTCAAGTGCATTTTCTATTTGTTGATAAGCCTCATTCACTTCATTTTTGAGATGAGCGAGTTGAGAGCCGTAGCTTGCTCCATCCAGTACCAGTTCGTTAATGGAATGCTGTACTTCCGTCACGCTTTGTTCAGCAGCTTGGAAGGCTTGTTGTTTATTTTTATTGTATGGCATTGATGATCTCTCCTTATTCAGAAATTAGCTTCTTTAGTTTAACCAAAACATGAAGAACCTATACCTATGAATAAACGATCCATCAACTTAGCATGCTAAAGATTAGGAGGGATGATACATGAACAAAAATGATGGCAAGGATATGCGTAAAAATGCTCCGAAACAATCAGGACAACAGGAGCCTTTAAGTGGTTCACATAAAGTGAAGAATCGTAATCATACCCGTCAAAAAAATAATAGTCACCATGATATGTAAGAGATTTGAGGGAGTGCCGGCGCTTTATGCCTGCACTCCCTTTCAGTCTGTTCCCTGTATGTTCTTTAAAGCGTGGAGGATTTCCATCTGTTCGTCCATGGAAACGGTCCTTAGATCTAAAAGGGCGACATTGTCCTGAATCCTTGTAAGTATGGAAGGCTTTCCCTTTCTGAGCTTTTCATGAACGTCCTGTGATGAAAAAAGAGGATGTGAGACTGCGACAAGGTAAGTGCCTAATTCAACATCCGGCATCGTTCCTCCCCCGATCTGACTTTGTCCTTCAATGATGGATGAGGTGTAACCGATCCCGAGTCCCTGGACATCCTCCACGAACTTCCGGGACTGATGCAGGATTTCTTCTTTGGGCCGGGTGATGGCTCTGATGGTTGGATTCTTCTCTTGTTCCTCCCCTTTTATGTATTGTAATAGAGTCATTTCCAGCGCTGCCAGTGTCATCTTATCGACCCTGAGGACCCGGGCAAGCTGATGCTTCTTTAATTGATCGATCAAACCCTTTTGTCCTGCAATGATTCCGGCCTGAGGTCCCCCTAATAATTTGTCTCCACTGAATGAGACGATGTCTGCCCCTTTATCAAGCACTGACTTAACCATAGGCTCATTTACGATTCCCAGTCGGGTGAAATCGTAAAGAGCGCCGCTTCCTAAATCTTCATAATAATGGACATTGGAATGCATGCGGGATAATTCAGCAAGTTCTTCCGTCTGTACAGTAGCAGTAAATCCTTTTATGACAAAATTACTTTGATGAACCTTCATGATCATCCTTGTTTCATCGTTCACCGCTTCGTCATAGTCTTTTAAATGGGTCTTGTTTGTTGTGCCTACCTCATGAAGGAGAGCGCCGCTTTCTTCCATGATAGAAGAGATCCGAAATGATCCGCCGATCTCCACCAGTTCTCCCCTTGAAACAATCACTTCTTTTTGCTTGGCAAGAGCAGTAAGGATAAGAAAAACGGCTGCTGCATTATTATTGACAACCATGGCTGCTTCCGCCCCGGTCAATTCACAAATGAGCCTCTCTGCATGACTATGCCTCGAACCCCTGACACCTTCATCGATGTCATATTCCAGATTGTTGTAATGACAAGATGCAGCCATGACATGGTTCATCGTTTCCTGACCTAACCGTGCCCGCCCCAGGTTCGTATGTAAGATGGTTCCCGTTGCGTTTATGATCCTCCTGAGAGACAGGGAATGGAATTTGCGAGTCAATACGTCAGTTTGACCAACCACCTCATCAATGAAATCTGTTGAAGATGGATGAGGTCCGTCCCAGTCTTCATTCAGTATGGACGCCCTGCAAATCGAGATCACCTGTTTCAAGAGGTCCGTCCCTCTTTCCATTGAAAGGTGGTGATGATGGAGGAAAGTATGGAATTGGTTGGTTTGCTGCAGTTCGTGTATGGATGGAATGTGCCTGACAAGATGGTTCATGATGTTTGCCCCTTCTTTCTTTTCCCTCATTATAACACCCTCACCATTTATAGTAGAGAGAATACAATATGTAAAAGATGTTGTTGGGGGTCAGGTGTAAATGAGTAAGGATAAGGAGGATTTCTATTTAGAGAATTGGGAGGAGAGTATGAAGGATTGGTTATTGGATCCTGCAACGGTTCAATTGGATGAACAAGAATTTCGTGTGGATTTTCTTGATACGACGGAATCGTTCATAGTGGAGATCGAGACAGAAAATATTTGTCCCGAAGAATTGATTATTAAGAAGAAGGATACTCAATTGTTGGTATTGATCATGCTGAAAGACGAAAGTAAAATCAGAAAACGCTCCATTCGTTTTCCTTTCTGCTTAAAACAGCGTGCCATCACCTATTCCATTGAGCATCATACAATTGAAATCAATGTGCCTAAAAAGGAATGTTCCACCCCCTCATCCATCGTGATTCGAGTTCAGGGATTATCGAATGAATAACCGTCATTCTTTAAATAGAAGAAAAGGTCATCAGCATGTGCTGATGACCTTTTCTACGGGTTTTATTGAGATTCAATGATCGAAATGGTCTCTTTGATATCAGGAAAAACACCCTTATCGAGTTTGGAGTAAATCTTTTTCCCGTCCATTGTAATTTCGAATGCCCCTCCAGAGGACGGTATTAACGTCAGTTCCTTCAAATCGGATCTGAAATGGTTGAATAACTGTTCCGCGAAACTCGCGGCTTTAGGTGCATAGTTTCACATCATACAGAATTCAATCGTCATCTTAACTTCTTTCATCAAAATCATCCCCCTCCACAGATCGTTTTCTACTTGTATGTTCATTTTATTATAGGGAAAATACTTGTGCAAATATTCAGTTCTCTCCTACATTTCTATTTCTCCTTACTTCTCCTTTGCTCGATTGTATTTTTATCCTGTACAATGGATTTATTCATACATAAAGAGGTGAAAAGAATGAGCAAGGAAGAGATCATCCGCTTAACAGAACTTTCTTCTAAAGCTGGCTGAGGCTGTAAACTTAGTCCTAGTGACTTGACGCAAGTTTTGCGTCAACTACCTCCTCAACCATTTACGAAAGAATTATTAGTAGGGAATGAATCATCCGATGACGGCGGCATCTATCAGCTGACTGATGACCTTGCCATGGTACAAACGGTTGACTATTTCACGCCGATTGTGGACGACCCTTACCAATTCGGTCAAATTGCTGCAGCAAATGCTCTAAGTGATGTGTATGCGATGGGTGGAACGCCGAAAACGGTTTTAAACATTGTAGGCTTCCCCATTAAAAAGCTTGGAAGCGAGATGCTTGCCGCTATCCTTAAAGGAGCACAAAGCAAAGTGATCGAAGCCGGTGCCGTGACCGTGGGAGGTCATTCCATTGACGATCAAGAACCTAAATTCGGTCTTAGTGTGACCGGAATCGTTCATCCGAAAAAGTATTGGACCAATACCGGTGCACAAGAACGGGACGTCATTGTATTGACAAAACCGTTGGGTGTAGGGATCCTGACAACCGGTATCAAACGAAAGGCTGTGACTCCTGCACAGGAAGCGGCTGTAATCGAGGTTATGAGCATGCTGAATAAAACGGCCGCTGAATCGCTGATGAAATTTCATCCGAATGCTGTGACCGATGTGACAGGGTTTGGATTGATGGGACATGCATTTGAAATGGCTAAAGGCAGTCACGTATCAATTGAATTCTCTTATTCCTCCATCCCTCTTTTAGAAGGGACGAAAGAATTAGCAGATCAGGGAGTGATTCCTGGGGGATCGAAAGCGAACGCTACTTGGCTTCAAGACATGGTGCATTATGATGAGTGTCTTACCCAGGAAGACCGTTGGATCCTCTCAGATGCCATCACTTCCGGAGGCTTGCTCGTCAGTCTGCCTCTTTCCGAGGGGCAAAAATATGTAGAAGAACTTCAGCGCCACTCCATCCCGGCAAAAATCATTGGTCATGTCCGACCACAGCAAACATGGAGTATAAATGTAGAAAAATAAAAAACGGTGATCCCTTTGAGCAACTAAGCAGCTTAAAGGGACACCGTTTTTTGTTCTTCAATCATTTTGAAGAATTGGCGGGTAATTTTTTTGGATAAGATTCTTACCTGGAAAGGAAATCGATTTGATTTCTTTGTAAATGAATTGAACCAGATTATTTTTTCATCGAATGCGATGAAGGGTATCGAGGTGGTGGATTTTTTCATTTTGACCATTGAAGAGGACTGTGAAACACTGCCTGTTTGACTGAAAATCGTCACCTGTTTATCCTCTGCTGCGATTTGTAAGGCGCACATCATATCGTTTGGGATCTCTTTTAAATCCTGGACGTTCACCATGATTTGAGATTTGGCAGCTGCTATATCTTTATCCAGCTTAAGATGGTCATCGATTCTGAACCACTTCATTTTCTTTGTAGAAGTTGGAGCGAGTGAAGCGCTCGTTTCGCTATGGGCTTCCTGCTGAAGATGAGAAATGAATTGATGGACAGGTTTAGAAGGATGAGTCTTTTCCCGTATGAAATGATCATTCCCCACTAAAATAAACTTCCCCTTGGCGCGGGTGACGGCTACGTTGATCAGCCTCTCGCTGCCTTTCCGGGTAATCAACGTACCAGGGCCTCCATGGGATTCCCCATCGACTAAATCAAACAGAATCATATCATTTTCCGACCCTTGAAAGCCATGGACCGTGGCGGCGTATAGGTTGGCTGAAGGAGAAATACCCTTTACCAGTTCATCCAGTAAGAGGTTATACCATTTGGCTTGGGCACGGTACGGGGTCACGATTCCAATCGAAAGTAACCCATCGCGTATGGACTGAAGAGTCAGCTGGATCGTGACTAAGCTTGACAACAGATTCCACCTTGATCCTTTTTGGGTTTCCGCCCACTCCGTCCCTTCTCTCAGGGAAAATAGTACCGCTCCATGGGACGGAAAAGGTTTTTTATTTGTGATGACTTCCCGAATCGTCTGGACCGTATGATGGTCCCCCACCCTTGAATGGTAGATGTATCGATTGGTGAATGCCGAAATGCTCGGGTGCATCCTCCGTTGTTCCGGAAGTAATAAGAGATGGGGATGATCCACCCCTTTCTCGACGGCTCCTGCCACTCCCGCTGCATGAAAGATGTCTTCCTTCAGCCACTTGGCTGCCAGGGGATGAAAGGAAGTTGAAATGGGTGGAAGCTGTTTGAAATCGCCACATATAATGATTTTCTTCCCGAGGGACGCAGCGAAGGCCACTTGAGGTATATAGGCCATGCTTGCCTCGTCAACAATCACTAAGTCGAACTCCTGTTCATACAAAAGTCGGTCAATGGCCGCCTTTGAAAGGGTTGTCCCGATCACCTTAGCCTCTGAGATCAGCTCACCTTCCCTTCTCTTGAACGTTTCCTTGATTTTTTGATAGTGGACTTCAAGATGGGACAGTCTCTCTGAATCGTAGGAAGAATAGGCTCTCGACAGTTTGTTTTTTAACCTTCTTCTGTACTTTTCTACCTTCCCTTTTTCCTCTGAAAGAGCCGGGTCCTGTTGTTCCAGTAATTGAAGAGCGCTTAAATCCGATACGTCTTCGCTATAGGTTTTCCTGCTTGTACCATACCGGATCACCTCTCCAGGAATCCAACGGTCATGGCTGCTTAGAAAATAATGCATTTCTTCGATTAATACATCCACTGCTGCATTACTATGGGAGAGAAGCAGTACTCTCTTCCCTTCTGAATAATGATAAGCTGCCGCTCTTGCCAAGGTATAAGTCTTTCCTGTTCCTGGTGGTCCCCACAGGTACGTAACGGGATTATACTTACTTCTCACATAAACTTCATGCAATGGTGTTTTGTATTCGTATTCAGGATGTCTTTGAGGCATTTCCGGAAACATCACCTCCTGAATGCGCTTGGTTTTCCCATGGCGTTCCCCCGCTTCATCCAACCGTTCCATCAGCTTCTCAAGGATATCCCATGGCTCGTAAAGGATCTGTCCGTATGGGACTGTATCCCCAAGGAACTGATCAAGCTCTATGATACATTCCCGTTCTTCTGAATTAATCACGATCCCTTGGGTTGAAGAATGCTTCCGTTTAAATATGACGCTTCCCCCTTCAGGTAGCGAAGCGGGATAGTAAAGAGTGAACCAATAAATATAGGCGCCTTCTTCTTTTCGGATGCATCTACCCTCTTCGATGAGGATCCCATTCGTTTCCCGTTTTTTCAACTGCAGGATCTCCATATCCAACGCAGATTTCCACTCTTCTATCATGTCTGTTGTTTTCATTTCAATCACCTTTGCCATACGATAAAAATTCAAGACCTTTATCATAACAATTAATGTGAGAGGTGTACATGGATATTACCGTGAAAGAACCTTTTTGAAACATTCTGTAAAAAAAGAACCGATTCACTGAATCGGTTCGTCTCCTTATTACAATTCTGCTGTTAATTGACTCAATTGATCTGCAGAAATTGATAAATGGGAAATGGCGTTAGAAATCTCTTCCACTGATAGGGAAATCTCTTTCATCTCTTTCTCTACTTTCTCGCTTTGGCTCTTCGAGGAATCAATGGATTCTACTATTTCATGAAAGAAAATATGAGCTCTACTTGTAGAGTCCATCCCCTTTTTAGCAGTCTCTTCAACTGAAATAATATAATCAGAAATTTTATCCACCTGTGATTTCGTCCCGTTGATTAGACTGGAGACATTGGTGACGGATTTTTTTGTCTGCTCGGAAAGTTTTCGTACTTCTTCGGCTACTACAGCAAACCCTTTCCCATGTTCCCCTGCACGGGCCGCTTCTATACTGGCATTTAGAGAAAGTAAATTCGTTTGCTCTGCAATGGTTTGTACGATGGACACGATATCGAATATTTGGTTCGAAATATGTTGTAATTGATCGATTTCCTTCAGCATTTCTCTCATGTCAGAAAGAATTTTACTCATATGGTCTTTCTGAACGTCCATATTATCCTTTCCTTCGATTGAAAAATGACTAATTTTTTCAATTGATTGAGTTCCTTGGAACGACAATAAGCTAACCTCACTCATTTTTGCATTTATTGAATCTAAAGAAGCCATTGATTCTTCTGATATAGCCGTTAAACCGGTAGTCGCTTCACGGACATTATCATTCATCTTTTCTTTTAAACGTTGAGATTCTGCTCTGACACCTTCGATTTCATCTTCATATGCTTCTAAAACCAATTGCTGCTCCAAGTTTAATATCTTAGTGAAGGCATTAATCACTTTGTTGTAATCATCTATATGCGTAAAGTGACGGTACATCACTCTAAAAATGGTGGTTTGAAGGTTTTGAAAAGAAGCAATGTACCATTTTGTGGGAAGTCCTATATGTATATGCATCTTAGCGATTTTTCTGCGTTTTTCAATGAATGGTTGATCGATGATACCGTTTGTCAATTCAATGACATGGATTGACAGTGTATGTTTTAAACGATCAATAGAGCTGTATTTTTCAATAATCTCCAATAAAGTGGGGTTATTTTCAATTGGATTATAAAAGCCATCAATAATTTCTTTAATATTCTCCACTAGATAAGATTTGGTGGAAGATAATACAGCTAAATCCTCATTGGACAACTGAATCATACTTAATTGTCTTATTACATCTTGTGAAACTTCGATTCTTACTTCCGATAACATTGATTCTTCATTTAGTCTGTTATTTTCTTTGTGTTTTAACCTATTTTTTAATAGCAATATGTGTACTCCTCATCATAATCAATAATTAGAATAAAAATCCTTTTATGGAAATCTTGCGTACATACTATAACAAAAAAACACCCTCATGAGTATGGGTGTTTATAGAAAAATGTGACAGAAATAAGAATTACATAGGTTTACTTTCTTCGCTCTCTTCCACGAATCGGTCAGCATAATAGAGGACATCTTCTACATATTGTTCGCTGTGGTTGTATGCAAATACGGCTTGTTCGAGGTTTCCTTCAGCAGCTCCGTTATGAGCCAGATAGTTGGCGGCACTGAATATGGCGTCCTCAATCTGAAAAGGATCGGCTTTTCCATCCCCGTTTGCATCAACGCCATATCCGCCATATTTCTCAATGACGGCAGGGTCCGTTTTTTCTTCTGAAGGGATATCCCCTTTTCCGAATCCCGAACAACTTGGGTGGGACCAGCCCACAAAGGTACAGGGCATAAACTGCATGTGGCCCTCTGCCCCCGCTGGAGAGACGAGAGACTTCATGGTGGAGAATTTCGTTTCAACCCTGTGGTGGGCAGCTAGAAGATACCAGGGTACTCCGTATTCTGCTTCAGCTGCCTTATAGATGGGGATATATTCAGAGGGGATCTCATCTTTTCCAATGGATGAGAGGTTAAATGGTGGGTCATCATAATTGAGGGCATAATAAATAGCTAAAATGATGATGGGGATGAGAAGCATTCTTAAGGGTGATGATGGCTTTCTTTTACTGGACTGCTTTTTTCTTGCCTGTTTTTTTGTCATTGTAGTCGAGATCCTTTACAAGGTTATGGCTGCACCTTGTATTCTAATATGAGAATTCAATTATGACAATCCATTATGTATTAAAATATATAAAAAAGATGCCCCTAAGCAGAAGGCTCTCTGCTTTTAAGGGACATCTATCCATTATCTATTTAATGTTAACAAACAAACGCTGCTCCAACGATAATTAATAGGATGAACAGAACTACGATTAACGCAAATCCACCAGCGTAGCCACCACCGTAGCCACCACCGCAGCCACCACCGTAGCCGTATCCAGGGTATCCATATCCATACATCATCAGTCACCTCCAGTTATCTTACTACGATATTAATGTATGTAGTGGACAAAATGTAGGTTAATTAAAATCATCAGGTACTTTCTATCCTGGTTCTGTAAACGGCTTGAATTTCGCATGAATAAAGGCATTCTAAAAAATAAATGAAAGAAAAAATGAGTAAAAAGTCTAGTCGAACCTTATTAAGTCATAAATAAAGCGCCTGGAAACCTCCAGGCGCTTTTAAGTCGTTTACATATGTTCTCTAGGTTCTTTCGTTTTTCTCGGCTTAGGTTTAATGTATAAGCCAAGTTCCTTTTTCTCCTGATTCAGTGACTTGTACAGTGAAATCATCATGAGTGCCATGATCACCGAGAATGGCAATGCTGCGACGATCAATGCATTCTGTAAAGCCTGTAACCCTCCGCTGTATAGTAAAATTAATGCCACTGTAGACTGTGCAAGTCCCCATGTTAATTTTACATAGTTTGGCGGGGTTAATGAACCATAGGTCGTTTGCATCCCCAATACGAATGTAGCTGAGTCAGCAGATGTAATAAAGAACGTTCCAATCAGTGTGATGGCAATCACCGAAAGAATCGTTGACCATTCAAATCCGTTAAAGACAGCAAACAGAACCTCTTCCGTTTTCAAATCTGATAAAGCAGCACCGGCCTGTTGCACTTCAATCGCTGAAGTACCAAAGACAGCGAACCAAAAGAAGCTGACAAGAGCAGGTAACAGCAATACCCCGATCAGGAATTCACGAATCGTTCTTCCTCTGGAGACACGTGCGATGAAGATACCAACGAATGGTGACCAGGAAATCCACCATGCCCAGTAGAAAATGGTCCAACCATTGATCCATGAGCGGTGCTCTTCATTTAATGGAGCGATCCTGAAGCTCATTGCGGCGATATTTTGAATATAAGCCCCAATGGTATCAGTGAACATATTAAGGATTAATAAAGTAGGTCCAATAAAGAATACAAGTACGAGAAGTAATACAGCGAGTACCATATTTGTATTGGATAAGTATTTGATCCCTTTGCTCAACCCTGACCATGCAGAAATCATGAACAGGACGGTTACGATCCCGATGATGATTGCCTGGACTGTGAAGTTATTTGGAATATCGAGCAGATAAGATAGTCCTCCATTAATCTGTGCCGCTCCGAACCCAAGGGTTGTTGCCACCCCAACTACCGTTGCGAATACAGCCAGGACATCGATGATTGTTCCGAGTGGGCCATTCATCTTATCGCCGAAAATCGGTTTCAATGTCGCTGAGATTAAACCCGGTTCATCTTTACGGAATTTAGAGTATGCAAGTGCTAAAGCGACGATCGCATAGATCCCCCATGCGTGAATCCCCCAGTGGAAGAACGTATAACGCATCGATTCCTTGATCGCAAGGTCAGTTCCCCCTTCTGCCGTTGGCGGGGTCATATAGTGAGACAGCGGTTCTGCTGCCCCCCAGAATACTAAACCAATTCCCATTCCTGCACTAAACAACATGGCAAACCATGTTCCTCTTGTATATTCAGGCTTTTCATCCGGTTTTCCTAATCGAATCGTTCCCATGGGACTAAAGATTAAGAACACACAGAAGATGACAATCACTGTAACTAAAATAAGATAATACCAACCAAAAGTTGAAGTGATAAATGTTTGCATTTTTGCTGTTACGTTTTCAAATGATTTTGGTGCGATTGCTCCATAAGCAACGGAAGCAATAACCAAAATGACGGTAATCCAGAAAACATTTGATATTCTCTTCATAAAATTCTCCTTTCCATATTCTGTTTTGTTTGTTTCAACTCTTTTTCTGAATGGAGGGGAACAACAGTGGGATTCGAGGTGTTGATCAAACGTATGTACACCTACTGAAAGCCCCCTTCATGTTGAAAGAGTCTCAGTTAATGCAAATGGGAAAATGTGCATTCTGAGGATGAGGGAATGATTACTTATTACCTATTCCCTTGTCACTCTCATATAAAACCAACATTTGTTACCCTATCAGAAAGAAGTTTAACTTTGCAAGTGATAACCATCAATATTTTTATTAGTCTTTGTCATTTTAGCGTTTTCATTCCAATTCTTTTTTAAGGATTTCTCCTTTCACAAAGAACTTTTTAATGAAAAAGATTTGGAAATAAAAGCGTTGTGAAAACGGGTTGCTTGATGGTCCTGTGGAAATGTCCCTGCTAGTTTAAATATAGAAGGAACATGTATTTACAGTTGAATTTTAAAAGTGATATCAAAAAGGATGAATTGGAAGTTTTGGATGATTTTCGCATGGTGAAGTGTAATTAGTGGGGGAATATAATAACGAATCATGATAAGGAGGCATTCCAATGAAAAATAAAAATAATCAATCACAGCATGAAGCTGCAAAAAAATTGGCACAACAACAGATGGGTGAAGAAATCGAATTGAAATCCATTGCTCCATCCGCAAGAAAAAAAGGAAAAAACTAAAGGAATAAGTCAATAGATGAAAAAAGGACGCCTTTACCGGCGCCCTTTTCATCATCTATTCTTTGATGATTTTAACTTTCACATCTCTTACCCCATATTGGAGGGCATCTTTTTCTTTTTCCATATAGATATCGATGCGGTTACCTTTGATGGCTCCACCGGTATCTTCTGCACGGGCATAACCGTACCCTTCAATATATACCTTGGATCCTAGAGGAATGACCTTTGGATCGACAGCGATGACTCTCGCATCAGGGTTCTCAATCAGGTCTACCCCTGTCTTCGTAATACCGATACAACCTTCACAATGAGCAGTATAAGCAGTTGCTTTGATATCTATTTCTTTCACAACGTTATCAGCTTCTTGATCAGTGGTCTTTGCTGCCTTCACTTCTTGCTTCTCTTCTGAATCCTTATTCGCAGAATACCCTTCTTCTAACAATTGATTGCGTGTGCCGACCTCGTCGACGGAAACATGATATCGATTGGCAATTTCCCAGAGGATATCGCCTTCTTCTATATTATGATAATCATTGATAGCAGTATCATTACTCTCTGCAGAAGCAGAGGCAAGTCCGATTGAAAGAAAAACTGCGAAGGAAATAATGGAAAATAAACCTTTTTTCATCTTGTCAAATTCCTCCTTTTGTGTTTGGTCATTGACCAACAGTTGAAATAGTAACATAGACTTACCTCAGAAACATAACAAACTGTTTATAAACCAATAACAATTAGATGACAATCATGTAATATTTCTTCTATTCAGTCGACTGGGGTGTACTTAATCCTATGTATTTCTTGTAAAGGGAAAAATTGAAAAATAATGAGGGGGAAAATATGAATTGGGAGTTTGATGATGAAGCGCTATCCGGCGATAAAACAAAAAAACCACTGAGAAGCAAGTCTCAGTGGTTTAGAATCTATTATTTTGTTTCTAGAATTTTTACGTTTACTGTTTTTCTGCCAAAATCAACGGCTTGGTCCTTTGATGGAATGAAAACATCAATTCGGTTTCCTTTGATTGCTCCGCCAGTGTCTGCTGCAGTAGCGTAGCCGTAGCCTTCAACATATACTTTTGATCCAAGTGGGATGACATTAGGATCTACTGCAATTACTTTAGCATCCGGGTTTTCTTTTAGATTCACACCAGTAGCTGTTGTACCTGAACAACCTTCACAATCGGCTGTATAGGCAGTTGCTTCCACTGTAATTTCATTCACTGCTTTTTCTTCGGCAGCAGGTTCAGCTTGTGCAGGTTTTGCTTCCGCTGTTTCCGCTGCAGGTGCTTCAGCTTCTGGAGCTACTTCTGCTTTTTGTTCTGGAGCAGGCGCTTCTGCCTTCTCAGAAGTATGTGCAGTAGCTGAAGGTGCTTTATCGTCTAAGTTGATGACTAATTCTTGTCCAGGGACAATCAGGTCACTTTCAAGTGCGTTCCATCCTACTAAGCTGTCGACTGA
Source organism: Rossellomorea vietnamensis (assembly GCF_001305855.1). Classification (GTDB taxonomy): domain Bacteria; phylum Bacillota; class Bacilli; order Bacillales; family Bacillaceae_B; genus Rossellomorea; species Rossellomorea vietnamensis_A. The sequence goes on from NZ_LIXZ01000005.1 coordinate 200,885, forward strand.
AATGCCATATAGGGAAGAAATCCCCCAAAGAGTGTCACCTTTTTTAACTGTATAGTATTCCTTTGAAGAAACCTGTAATTCCTGATCAGGATAAATGATGGATGAACCTAAGTTGTTCCATGTCATGAGTTGATCAACAGATGTTCCGTATTCTTTTGCAAGTCCCCATAAAGTGTCGCCTTTTTTTACTTCTATGTCTTGTGCTGAAGCGCTAGCTCCACCAGACACTGCTAGAGTTGTAAATGCAGCCACAGAAATAATCGATTTTTTTAGTTTCATTGAAAAATTCCTCCTTATGTAGCTAGCGGTTTATTTATTTTTGCTAACAGGGAAAATACTAACATAGTAAAATCTCAATTCAATAACAGGAACTTTAACATCGTGCGTCAAGAATATTTCACTACTGTAATAGAAAGCGATTTCCTGTATAAACTATCATGTAGAGGAATACTATGGAAAAAAGATTAGAATAATATAGATATAGAGGATATATATGGGATTAATAGATGGTGGGTATTCGCCCTTGGTTAAATGACTTTTTGGACAGACAAGGCCACTTAGCGTCAGAATATAATTGAAGAAAACGCATTTATTAGCGGATTGTGACGATTTTTCCTTAACAAGCTTGTCTGTTCCCTCTATACTATAAAAAGAAGAATGCTTTGTATTGGAGGTATATTGGAATGGAAAATCAAGAAGAGAATGTAGTCCTTTATAAAGATGATCCCGACGAGCATAGTGGTCGTTGCGAGTGTGGAAATAATATTTTCAAATCAAGGGTACTGGATGGGAAGTTTTATCGTAAGTGCCAGGAATGCGGGAAAACCAAAATCGTATAGCGGGAAAGAAAAGGGAAACCGGTTGAATCCGGTTTCCCTTTTCTTTCTATTTGTTTATTTTCTGAATGATCGTGGAAGCAAATTGAACCAACTCGTCTGTTGTATGATTGATCTTCTTAATTGCCTCTACGATATGATTTAATTCTGATTGGTTTCGTTTAAACATATCCATGTAGTTTTCCATTTCCATCTGGACCGTCATGATCCCGCTTTGAACATCCCCGATTTCCTTCCGTGAGTTTTCGGTCAGGTCTGTCATGTTGCGAACTCGATTTGAGACAACTCCGATTTGCTTATTGCTTTCATTCACCAACTGATGAATGGATGTACTGAGTTCTTTGGAGTCTTCGGCAAGCTTCCTTACCTCCGATGCAACGACTGCAAATCCCCTGCCTTCATTACCTGCACGAGCTGCTTCAATGGATGCATTCAATGCCAGCAGATTTGTCTGCTCGGCGATTTGCTGGATTGAGTTGGAGAGAGGCGTGATTTGCTCTGCAATGTTCTTAACGCCCTGAATCTCATTTAGGAGCGTGTTGATTTGCTCTGTAATGACACCAAAGCTTTCTATCATGTGATCCGTTTGGTCTTTATTCATTTTTGAGAGTTGAAGAAGATTTTTGCTGCTTTTCTCTGTATTTTCCGATTCAGCCCGTATGCTTTCAGCTTTTTGGGCAGTCTCATTCAGGCTTTGTTCCGTTTGACTGAGAGATGAACCCAGTTCGGTATTCATATTGAGCATTTCCAGTTGCAGTGCCTGATTTTCCTCATGCAGTGTTTCAAGCTCATCCATCCTGCTCTGAATATAGTATTCTGAAACGATGCTTGCATCCAAATGGATACCATGATCGATCGCTACAAGTACAGATGCAAGCTTGGAAGGTTCGTTTTGGAACAGTTCCACAATCTTCGGGATCAGTAAATGTTGGATAGTGGTGTACGTCGATATAAACCAATCGATTGTAACGCCATTCCGGTTATGGGTTTTCCCCATCCGCTCCCTCATGGAAAAATACTCGTCATTCAGCTCTCCTGAAAATAAAGAACGGAAGTAATCGTTGAAAACGGCTTTTAGTCGCTCTCTGCTTGAATGGTTCTCGGCAATCTCCACTAAACTTGGATGCTTGTATAAGTGATCGAGTACAGTATCGAGCAGAGAATCAGAAATTTGATCGTATACGGGTAGGATTTCTTTTAATTCCTGTAAATGGTGCTCCTGAAACTGCATGTAATGGAGCCTTTCATTCAGTTTCTGATCGTTTAGGACAATCACATTTGATTGGGGTACCACTACAGGTTCAGTTTTCGGTTTTCTTGAAAATAATACAGCCATTATGGGGGTGCCTCCGATAAGAATGTTATTTATTGGTCGTTATGTATAAATTTTGTACAACCTCAATATCTTTACTTTACCCCAACTTTTTTCCTATGACAATCATTTTGTTTGTAAATTTTCAAATATTTCTATGTCTGATGCAGCTGATCATTTTCAACAGAGGAACCTTCCATGAGATCCCCGGGAATTTCTGTGGGCAGGACTTTTCCCTTACATCACGAATGAACGAACGGTTATACAAAACATATACAAAAAGAGGGACGGACCTTGACTCCTAGGAGCTGCTCCTAGGAATCGAGGTCCGTCCCTCCTAACATTACTCTGTAATGATGATTGGTTCGTTTTGTGTGATGATGATGGTGTGTTCGATTTGGGCGACAAGGCTGTTGTCTGGTGTGATGTACGTCCAACCGTCACCTTTTTCCACTACGTTTTGGGCATTGGTGGAGATGAATGGTTCAAAAGCGATGACCATTCCCTCCTTCAAGAGTGCATTATCCCATGGGTCGAAGTAATTCAGGATATGATCCGGCTTCTCGTGCAGGGAACGCCCTATACCGTGACCAGTCAAGTTCATGATGACCGTATAACCATTTTTTCTAGCTTCATTATTCACGGCTTTTCCAATCCCGTTTTGTTTAGAACCGGCTTTTGCCCTTTGAAATCCTGCTTGGAATGACTTTAATGCAGCGTCACATAAATCCTCCAGCTTGGGATCACCCGTTCCGACAACAAATGAAATGCCAGTATCTGCATAATATCCATTTTTTGATCCTGAAACGTCTATATTGACAAGATCCCCTTCGTTTATCACTCTTTCTCCGGGAATCCCGTGGGCCACTTCTTCATTAACACTGATACATGTATACCCCGGGAAGTCATATTCTCCTTTAGGACCTGAAATCGCGCCATTTTCTTCAAACATTTTTCCTGCGATATCATCAAGTTCCTTCGTCGTAACGCCTGGTTTTGTTTGAGAGCGCAATTCATCGCGGATCATTGCGACAATACGGCCAATTTCTTTTAATGCCTGTAAATCTTCATCAGTTTTGACTATCATAATATCTTCCTTCTCTTTTTGAATTTCCTTCCCTTACTATACATAAACCTAATCCATTTTTAAAGGGAAAGCCCCTGTCTATATTATATGTAACACTTCATGGTCAGCCCAAATTCCTTCATTTAGTTAGCTTCCCTTTAGTCAAATGATTTAATCAACAGAAAGAGTACGGGAATGACAAATGACATGATGGTTGCTGTTAACGCCATGGCAGCACCACTCACAGCCCCTTCTTTTTCTCCTTCTTTGATGGCTTGTGCCGTGCCAACCCCGTGGGATATGACCCCGAATGGAAGTCCCCTGGCAATAGGATGCTTAATTCCCATCCTCTTCAGGAGCGACGGAATGATCATTGCCCCTATCATTCCTGTGACGATGACGACCGTTGGAATGACCTCGATCTTTGCCCCGATTACGCTTCCGATGTTAACTGCAACAGGCGTCGTAATGGTCTTGATCAGTAATGAACGGTTCCACTCATCCGGAATCCCCAACCAGAGGCTGAGTGTATAGGATGCAAGCATGGACAAGCCGCTTCCAAACAGGATGCCCACTAAGATCGGCTGGAAGTTTCTCGAAAGCAGTTGTCGGTGCTGATAAAGTGGATACGCAAGGGATACTGTCGCAGGTCCAAGTAAATAAGTGATGAGTGAAGTGTCATGTGCAAATGTTGAATAGGAGATATCCATAGTGAGTAATGTGGCAATTATCGCAATTGTACTTAAGAAAATCGGAATCGTTAACGGATTGGGCCAACGTTTATGAATCTTGACACCCATTGAAAAATATAGAAGAGTGACGCCTATTGTAAGTAGAGACTTAATAAGACCGGTCATATTTCCTTTTCTCCTTCCATCTGATGAACCCTTCTGCTGAAATCGAAGTCGCCAAAAATCCAATCACACCGCTGACAATAAGGACGATAACCAGCTTCCAGCCATATTTGATAAAATAAGGACCGAGAACAATGGCGCTGACAGATAAGGGTAGGAAAAAGAAGGAAAAGTGTCTTAGATAGAATCCCGAACCATCCAACAGTAAACGCTCATTTAGTACCCCCGTTAATAATAAAAGAAATAATAGCAGCATCCCGATAATACTTCCAGGGATTGGCAAATGAAAGAATGAGGTACACCATTTTCCGATTTCATAAAATAAACAAAGAATCGCCATTTGTATAATGATCCGAACAGCCTGCATGTGCTTCTCCCCTCAACTATACTCTTCTCCCGATTTTATCACATTTGATGATGAGTTTGAGAGTAATAGAAAAGAGCATGGACATGGTCCATGCTCTAAGAATAGTACAGTATTATAAAACCTTTACGAACGCTTCTGCCGCTGCTTGACTTGATTGTGGATTTTGTCCAGTCACAAATTTCCCATCGGTGATGACGTGATCGCTCCATGCATCTGATTTTTCGAATTGAGCTCCCTGCTCCCTCAATTTTGTTTCTAATAAGAAAGGCATCAGTGAATCCAGACCGGTTTGCTGTTCTTCTTCGTTTGTGAAGGCCGTTAAGCTTTTTCCTTCAACCAGCCATTTACCATTAGATAACTTCGTTCCGACAAATCCGGCGGGACCGTGGCAGACGGAACCGATCGCTTTATCGTTTTCGGCAAAATGGACTAACGCCTGCTGTAGTTCAGGACTTTCAGGTAGGTCAAACATCGTCCCATGTCCACCTGGTAAGAAGATACCGACATATTCATTTACATTTAATTGGGAAAGGACCAGCGTTTGATCCAGTTCTTTAGTGATCCCTTTCCACTTCTCTACTTGTTCATCATCAAGGCTATTCGGATCCAACGGGATGCGACCGCCTTTCAAACTTGCTACATCTACTCCAAACCCTTGATTCTTAAATTCTTCATATGGTTCTGCGAACTCAGATAACCACAGACCAGTTTCGTGTTCATCATCAATCTTACTTTCGTTTGTTAAGACCATTAATATCTTTTTCAATGTATACCCTCCATTGTTTTCTCTGATTTCTTATCACTCTATTGTTTTATCCATTTCACATAAAAATAAACTTCTTTTTAAGCATACGTTCACGTTTCAGTGGTCTGATATAAGAAAACGACCCCTTCAGGGAAGGAGTCGTTTTAGCATTTACGTTAGTTTAGATCAAATTGGAATTGAATTTTTTTCTGATTGGCATCCCAGCTCAGATAAGCGGAGAATTCTTTTTCGCCTTTTTTAAATCCGTCAATTCGGTCGGACTTGCCTTCGGTTAATACCTTTTTGACGATTTTCTGTGTTATTCTCTTTGATAAGATGGTTTTAGAAATAGTAAAGCTGCATTTTGTACGTTGATAATTGGAACAACCATAGAATTTCCCTTTATCAATCACTTTTCCGCCACATTTCAAACAGTTGCCGATACTTGTTTTGGCAGCTCTTTTTCCGTTTCTTCCCTTTGTCCTCTGGATAGAATCTGTATCCAAATCCTCAAACTTCCATTGGGTGGATTCTTGAAGGGCGTTTTGAACAAGACGCTCACTTAATTTTTTTACTTGCTCCATAAATTCAGGTGCGGATGCGTGGCCTTTTCCTATCTCCTGCAGTCGCTGCTCCCATTTAGCCGTCATTTCTGCAGAAGCCAACACATTATCCCCTATGGCACGAATTAACACCTTTGCTTTATCAGTGGGAAAGACAATATTTTTTTGAATATCAATGTACTTGCGGTCTTTGAGCATTGTGATGATACCTGCACGGGTCGCTTCTGTTCCAAGGCCCTCTGTTTGTTTCAATACTTTTTCAAGTTCATCATTGTCCATATATTTACCTGCAGTCTTCATCAAGGTGATCAGTTGTCCTTCTGTATATCGTTTAGGGGGCTGTGTTTTCCCTTCTTTTGTAGCAACCTTCTTTACGATACCTTTATCCTGTTCTTGTACAGGCGGCAGAAGAGGTTCTTCTTCTTTTTCGTTTTGCATGAGAACCTTACGCCAGCCTTCCTGTAAGATCTGCTTTCCTTTAGAAACAAACTCTGCCCTTTCATCCACAACCGTCGAGATGGTCGTATAATTTATGATCGCTTTATCATGGTGTGCCGCAATAAAGCGTTTCACGACGACATCATAGATTTTCCTTTCATCTTCTGATAGGGAATGGGGATCTGTTACTTGTTCAGTTGGGATAATTGCGTAGTGATCCGATACCTTTGCTTCATTCACGAAACGTTTATTGTTCAGCAAGCTTGAATGAGGAGTCGGTATCCACTGATTGTAAGGGGTGAATTCTTTCAGTTTGTTCAGTATTTCAGGAAAGCTTTCAGCTTCACCTTTCGTGACATATTGTGAATCAGATCTTGGATAAGAGACGATCCCTTTTTGGTACAGTTTCTGAAGCACATCCAATGTTTTTTTAGGGGAGAACTTATACATTTTATTAATTGTTGCCTGCAGGGCTGAAAGATTGAATAGTAAGGGTGGTGCGAATTCCTTCCTCTCTGTGTTCAATTTGCTAACAGTTGCAGGTTTGTTTTGACAAAAAGAAGCAATTTTATCGGCAAGCTCGAGGGAATCAATTCGGCTCTCACCATCTTTTTGCCATATCCCTTCATAAGTGTGATCGCCTATGTGAAAGGTTGCTTTCACTTCCCAAAAGGGTTCGCTCTTAAATCGTTCAATCTCTTCGTCCCTTCTCACGATCAGGGCAAGAGTCGGTGTTTGAACCCTGCCTGCAGAAAATACATCGGACATACCCTGCTCTTTCAGGAGGATGCTGTACACCCTTGAAGCATTCATACCTACAAGCCAATCGGCACACGCTCTGGAATAGGCTTCAAAATAGAGGCTTCTCATTTCTGCTTCTTCGCGCAGACTCTCAAATCCTTGAACGATGGCTTTCTCGGTCAGGGAGGATATCCACAGTCTTTTCATCGGTTTCTGAACCTTGGACATGGAGATAATATTCCGAATGATTAACTCTCCTTCACGTCCTGCATCACCTGCATGAATAATTTCTGTGACTTCATTTTTTTCAAGAAGGTCTTTAATGACAGAGAATTGTTTTGCTTTAGCTCTCTGTAACTCATACTGAAATCTTAGGGGAATGATCGGAAGGTCGTCCAATGACCATTTCTTCCATTTGCTTTCATACTTCTCAGGGGCTTGAAGCTGAAAAAGATGTCCAACTGCCCACGTAATAAAAGCACCTTTAGGGAATACGTCGTTTGGGTGAATCTCGATATATCCTTGACGTTTCCTATGGGAAAAAGGCTTGGCAAGGGTCGCTCCCTGGTCCGGTTTTTCAGCTATTACGACTTTCATAACATTCTCCTTTTCATTTTTGTTGATTTTATCATTATATCATTTTCAAGAACTGTTGTTCTATTAAAATAAGGAATCGGACCTGTCTTGGATCCATGAGATGATTCGTGTATATGAGGGGTATATGGGTAAAAAAAGAAGGAGAGTAAACAGGGAATGGAAAGCATGTAACACAAAAATAAGGCCGATGAACAAACATCAGCCTTGTTTTGGCTTTTATTCAATAATTTGAAGTTCTTTTGGATAATTGGTTAACGTGGTGTACCCATCCTTGGTGATGAGGACGTCATCTTCAATCCTTACACCACCGATTTCAGGGAGGTAAATACCAGGCTCTATTGTGTATGTCATACCTTCCTTTAATATGCCATCATTTAAATGACTCATGGAAGGGAATTCATGGACGTTGATACCTAATCCATGCCCGATTCGATGTGGGAAGTAGTCACCGTATCCTGCATCTGTGATGATGTCACGTGCGATTTGATCCAGATCGCCTATACGATTGCCTGGCTTGCTTGCTTCTAAGGAAGCGAGCTCCGCTTTAAGGACCGTATTGTAGATTTCCTTTTGTTTCTCTGATACCGACTTATATGCAAATGTACGGGTAATATCAGAAGTATAGCCTTCAAGGACAACCCCTAGATCAAACAGGACGAAATCTCCTGCTTTCAGTTTGCGGTCTCCCGGATTACCGTGTGGATCTCCAGCTTTTTCTCCGAAAAGTACCATTGTAGAGAATGACATTTCACGAATTCCTTTTTTCTTTAATTCATATTCAATCTTCGCAAGGACCTCCATTTCGGTAATGCCTTCCTGAAGTGCACTTACACCTACTTCAACCCCAAAGTCAGCCATTTCAGCTGCTCGGCGCATGATCGCAATCTCACCGTCATCCTTGACGACACGCATTTCATTTAATTTATCTTCAACGTTCACCACATTAGGGGAGTCGAAAATGTTTAAAAACGCCTGACTGCGTCCATAGGTTACGACTTCATTTTCAAAGGCCACCCTGTTTCCATCAATTTTTCTTGACAGAATAGCGTCTTTAATAAAGTCCCAAGGATTTTCATGGTCTGAGTAGCCGATCACTTCGTTGCCCCAGCCGGCATCCTTCACTTGTCTCGCTTCCATTCCTGGAACGACTACAAATGGTTCGGCATCCGGAAATACGAACAGTCCCATTAATCGTTCATGTGGATCTGTGTGGAAATTCGTTAAGTAAAATACGTTTTCAGTTGAATTGATAAATGCTGCATCAATTTTCTCTTCTTTTAACCAATTTTTTAACATTTCCATGCGTTGCTTCATCGAGTATTCCTCCCAGAGTATCATGATGTTATGTAATCGTTTAATATGAGCATATCTATGCTAACATATTTCAAGGGAAGTTTAAAATAATTGTAGTATGGGGTTAGCTCTGTGTGTTTGACAAGGCAGGCTTTTCCTACCTCCTGCCTATAAAGGATGGAGTGCGTTTGTGATATAATCTGGAGTATACAGTGAATGTAGGGTGGGAGTGGCCACTTCCTTATAGAAGGAGGTGGTGCTTATAGTGACAACGTATGAGGCGTTAACGCTAATGATTACCTTTGGCTCTTTAATTGTCTCCATCATTGCCATAGTTATTTCAAATGACAAAAAGAAATAACCCCACCCTCATGAAGCGCCTAAACTTTGAAGGGTAGAGTTATGTTCCTTTCTCTATTGGGCCACTGCTTTCCTTGCAGTTTGCTGTGTAGCAAGAGACATTGGTTGCCGCCAGTGTCTCTTGTTTTTTATTATGCTCTCCTTTTAAGATAGTATATTTTCCAGCGGAACGCAAGATGTGGCCGAGCAAAAAAAGAAAGCCTATAGGAAATTCTCTAAGCCCTACAGATCAATAAACTGTTTCGGTTCTTTTTGGTTTACGAACAAAAGCCATGATGCCGGCGATTAAGAATAATAGTCCAGGAATGAAGCCGAATCCGATTGTTCCAAGTCCAATCACAAGCGCGGCTATGATAAACATGATACCGGATAGGACAGGCTTTTTATTTTTGACAATGGTCATAACAGCGATGATTCCAAGGATTGATGCGACTATGCCCAAGATCACGAGATAAGAACCCATCGATTCAGCTGTTTCCATGATGGCACTCATATCCCCTGCTGTCATCCCGGATTCCTGCAGATTCGGGTCACTTTCCATTCCTTCCTCGATTTGGGACATCACTTCCGGGCTGTTCATGCCCATGTTCAGTACGATTCCAATGATGGAAAATAATGCGGATAAGACAATTCCGATCACTCCCATAATGACTTCTCCAGTACGCTTTACCATTCTAATCTCTCCTTAATAGTTGTATTCTCTATAGTATATTGTGTTTCTTACTCATATAGGCCTCGAGGATAGATTGATCCTCAGGAAAGCAAAGGGGCAGATCATTTAACTCTCCGAATGAGATCCATTCAATCTTATGTATTAACCCATCGGGATCTTGAAGTGTTGCTTTTCCTCCAAGAAGTTGAACTTCGTAATATTGGATGGTAGTGGAAATATCCCCTTCACACCCCCATTTAGTGTAAAGATGTTTTCCTGCATTCACCCTATAACCGGTTTCTTCCCACACTTCCCTCTCACAACACTCGCTGAGGGTTTCCCCTATTTCAAGACCACCTGAAGGGACCGACCATCGTTTCTCTTCCTCTTCTTTTCCCTGTAAAACCATTAATAAACGCCCTTCATTCATACAAAGGGCAGATGCCCCTTTCCAATCGTACATTCATTCACCTCACTTCTGGTTGATTTCAACTTTCCCTTTTTCAAATGTCATCCCCTAGGAGCATATTCGCTCTTTTGACAAAATTCTCCTTCAATAGAATGAAATTCTTTATTTTCAGACTTCTATCGTTTCCTTTTCAAGATGAGATATAATTGCCTCATCTCTTTTACTAATATAGCAATATCAACATCTTCTCCTGAATATTATATAGGTAAGAAAACAAAAAAAGGGCTGGCTTCATCCCATTGAAGCCAACCTTTTAACGAGGAGTCGTGTCAATTTCTATTCTTACTCTACCTCAATGACCCTGGTCTCTCAACTTCCCTCAGAAGGGATATAAAGTTCTCTCAATAAATGAAATGCACGGTTTAGGCGGTTTCAGCTTCATTTCATATATTTATATAATTGTAAGCATAATTCATCATGCATGTTTTGAGAAAAGTATATTGGAGCAATGAATGAAAAAAACGGCAGAAAATTCATTCTGCCGTTTTTTCATTATGACTGTAAATCTACCGGTACCACTGCATTTTTCAATTCATTATTTAAATCCGAGGTGTATTTGTCTTTTTGTTCACTCGTCCAATTCAACAATTTAGACATCATCTCAATGACTGGTTCCTTCCACTTCTCTACCCATTCACGGTCAAAGAACAAAGCGCCTGTGCGTCGAATGAAGAAATCCACCGGTGTCGCAGCCATCTCTTCCTGAATCGCATAAATCAGCTGGGCGTACAAGTAAGGAGGGACGGACCTTTCATCCGTGGATCCACTGTAAGCATGAGCAAGCTTGAACAGCTGATCCACATTGGAGCCATACATTCCGGCAAGCTTTCGTCCCTCAGACTCTGTTAAACCATATTGAGTGGCTTCTCCTGCCTTTTGGTCGATGAATGATTGGAAATTCTTCGATCCTCCGACATGACCACCGGAAATCGGCATATGCTTTGTCGAAGATGCAGGGAACTTCTGCTTGTGTTCTTCTTTCAGACGTGTAGATACAAGGTCAACGACATGTTCCCCCATTTTGCGGTACCCTGTCAGTTTACCGCCTGCAATGGTGATCAGTCCGCTTTCCGCTTCCCACACTTCATCTTTACGGGAAATTTCAGAAGGATCCTTCCCTTTTTCAAATATCAGTGGACGAACGCCTGCCCAGCTGGATTCCACATCCTCTTTCCCCACTGACACATCAGGGAACATGAAGTGAATCGCATTCAAGATATAATCCCTGTCTTCTGATGTCATATGAGGGGATGCTTTCTCAGAATCAAAGAAAGTGTCCGTTGTCCCTACATACGCTTTCCCGTCACGCGGAATCGCAAATACCATGCGGCCATCCGGTGTATCAAAATAGACCGCTTGTTGCAGAGGGAACTTGCTTTGATCGATCACAAGGTGTACTCCCTTGGTCAGGCGCAGCTGTTTATTATTCGTACTGTAATCCTTCCCACGGACATCATCTACCCAAGGACCTGCGGCATTCACAATCTTAGATCCGCGAATTTCAATCGTTTCCCCTGTCATCAGGTCTTCTGCTTCGATTCCGACTACTTTCTTGTTGTCATAGAGGAATCGCTGTGATTTCATATAGTTTAGAACCGTTGCCCCATGAGCAACTGCTTCCTTCATGACTTCGATGGTTAAACGGGCATCGTCGGTCCGATATTCTACATAGTAACCTCCGCCCTTCAACCCATCTTTTTTAACAAGGGGCTCTTTCGTTAACGTTTCCGATACCGAAAGCATGGATCGCCTTTCACTTCTCTTGACACCCGCAAGGTAGTCATAGACCTTCAACCCGATCGATGTGCTGAATTTACCAAATGTTCCTCCTTTATGAAGGGGTAACAGCATCCATTCAGGAGTTGTGACATGAGGCCCGTTTTCGTATACGATTTCTCGTTCTTTTCCTACCTCGGCCACCATCTTGACTTCAAATTGTTTTAAGTAACGCAGTCCCCCGTGGACCAATTTTGTGGAACGGCTGGATGTACCTGCGGCGAAATCCTGCATTTCCACCAGGGCCACTTTCATTCCCCGTTTGGATGCATCAAGGGCAATTCCTGCACCGGTAATACCTCCCCCAATTACAATCAGGTCGAATTGGTCGGAAGACAGTGTATGTTTTACTTCTCTTCTTGCAGTACTTGAAAATGTCATAGTTGGTTCCTCCTAAGAATTAAAGAAATGATTTCTGCTCTTACTCTACTGTTTAACCATAAAAAAAGAGACCGAAACTAACATCATGGTCTAAATGTGCCATAATGCAAGTTTGGTCTCTCTTGGTCTCTAACCGTTTTATTAACTTGGATTCATTATATCATATGTTTCTCTTATTTAAAAGCCATAGCTGCTTTTACAGCCTTTTTCCAGCCATTATATAATTCTTCCTGTGTTTCCCCAGCCATTTCCGGTTCGAATTGTTTGTCTTTATTCCATTGTTTGGAGATTTCTTCGCGATCTTTCCAGAAACCGACAGCAAGTCCTGCAAGGTAGGCAGCACCTAATGCAGTGGTTTCATTGACCACCGGACGCTCGACGGGTACCGATAGCAAATCACTTTGGAACTGCATTAAGAAATCATTCTTGACTGCTCCTCCATCGACTCTCAGCTTCTTAAGGGAAATCCCGGAGTCCGCTTCCATTGCAGTCAATACATCCTTTGTCTGATAAGCAAGGGATTCCAGAGTGGCTCTTACAAAATGTTCCTTCGATGTGCCTCGTGTCAACCCGAATACAGCACCTCGAACGTCACTGTCCCAATATGGAGTTCCCAGCCCTACAAATGCAGGGACAACATATACACCATCCGTTGAGTCCACTCCCTTTGCATAATCCTCGCTATCCTTTGCATCTTTCAGCATGCGGAGGCCGTCGCGAAGCCACTGAATGGCAGATCCTGCAACGAAAATGCTGCCTTCTAGGGCATATTCCACCTTTCCGTCGATTCCCCAGGCAAGGGTCGTTAATAGACCATTATTAGACTTCACCGCTTTTTCACCTGTATTCATCAGCATAAAGCAGCCTGTCCCGTACGTATTCTTAGCCATGCCTTTCTCATAGCATGCCTGGCCGAATAATGCAGCCTGTTGATCTCCCGCTGCACCTGCAATCGGGATTTCCCGTCCAAAGAAATGATACGGAACCGTTTTCCCATACACTTCTGATGAGGGACGGACCTCTGGAAGCATACTCGCAGGCACACCGAGAATATCAAGGAGCTCTTGGTCCCATTTCAAGTCATGTATATTGTACATAAGTGTACGTGAAGCGTTGGAGTAGTCTGTTACGTGAGTCGTTCCACCTGACATTTTCCAAATCAGCCAAGTATCGATCGTTCCGAACAGAAGCTTTCCATCTTCCGCCTTTTGCTTTACACCTTCGACATTATCAAGGATCCATTTTACTTTCGTACCTGAGAAATAGGCATCAATCAGCAAACCGGTTTTATCACGGAAGGTATCGTTTAGTCCTTGTGACTTTAATTCCTCACAGATCCCTGCGGTTTGACGGGATTGCCACACGATCGCATTATAAACCGGGTCACCGGTCTCTTTATCCCATACCACTGTTGTTTCACGTTGATTTGTGATCCCGATTCCTTCGATCTGATCGGGTTTCACACTTGATTCCGATAAAACGCTTGCAATGACGGCAAGGACAGATCCCCAAATTTCATTCGCACTGTGTTCCACCCAGCCCGGTTTAGGAAAATGCTGAGTAAACTCTTTTTGTGCCGTATGAACGATTTCCCCTTTTTTATTAAAAAGGATGGCTCTTGAGCTTGTTGTTCCTTGATCCAAAGATAAAATGTACTTTTCCATTGATAACCCCTCCAAAGATTAATTTTCAGTAGATAATTGATGTACTTTTTTAGCTAAACTGGTCTTTCTGTCACTTGCGTAGGCAAGTCCAAGCACGGCAAGAAGTATCACAAGAACCACCCAGAAGCTTGTCGTAACTTGTCCAATGAAAACAGCTTTATAAAAGACGCCTCCAAAAGATCCCCCTAATACCGGTCCTACTACTGGAACCCATGAATATCCCCAGTTGGATGGTCCCTTTCCTGGAATCGGAAGTATGAAGTGAGCGATACGCGGTCCAAGGTCCCGGGCCGGGTTAATCGCATATCCGGTTGTACCACCGAGAGAAATCCCGATCGCGATGATAAGGAATCCGACGATAAATGGATTTAATCCGTCTGTAAAGGTATTCGCCCCTATGGATAATAATCCTACTACTAATACAAAAGTTCCAATGATTTCACTCAATAAATTTGAAAAATAATGTGGAATGGCTGGACCAGTAGCAAAGACTCCTAATTTCACACCTGGATCCTTTGTTGCGTGCCAATGGGGTAAAAAGTGTAAATATGTGATTGTTGCCCCGATGATTGCCCCGATCATTTGTGCGAGGATATACTCAGGTACATCGCTCCACGGGAAATCACCATTGAACGCAAGTCCCAATGTAACAGCAGGATTTAAATGTGCACCACTAAACTGTCCTACTGCGTAAACACTCATCGCAACACCCAATCCCCAGCCAAATGTAATGACGATCCAGCCGGCATTATATGCAAATGACTTCTTGAGATTTACATTGGCGCAAACCCCCGCACCGAAAATAATGAGTAATGCTGTACCTACCACTTCTCCTATAAATGCATTCATGCATCATCCCTCATTTCAATTAGATTTTGCTCTGAATCACTATGAGCTGATATCATCAATCGTTTTCCATACATGTAGAGCTTGCAGCACCATCGATTTTCAGGCTTTTATGGGGCTTTTTAGCTCGTTTACCCCATAATTGCATGTGATAATCCTATCAGTCCAGCGTCACCATGTTATCAGAGCCCGCCGAAAAAAAATAAAGAGACTCACGTAATATGCCCATCAATTGCAGGCACTTCACGTGAGTCTCTTCATCTCTTTCACAACGTATTAACTTGTCATTCATATTACTCCACTATGAAAGCGGTGTCAATGGGTTTTCATTATTTTTTATCTGTCAAAATGTTTCCATAGGACTCGATCAGAAGTTGTAATCGCCGTCGCTCCTGCCTCAAGTGCCGCCTCCACTTCATCCACTGTATCAATCAGTCCACCGGCAAAGATGGGCTTGCCTGTCTTGGTGCCTATTTCCTTAATGATTTTCGGAACGACACCGGGAAGAACCTCAATGAAATCGGGATCCGTCTTTTGGATTAATTCAATACTGCGGTTCATGGCACTCGAATCGATGACAAACATTCGCTGGGTGGCATACACTCCCTTTTGCCTCGCCTTTTTTATGACGTTTCCTTTAGTAGATATAATGCCATAAGGTTTGATTTCCTGGCAGACATATTCTGCTGCGTATTCATCACTCGCTAAACCATGAATGAGATCCAAGTGCAAAAACATCTTTCGATTCTCTTTACGGGCATATTCAAAAACACTTTTCAGCATCCCTACATGAAGGTCGAGGAATACACCGTATTGGAAAGAGGTTTCAAGCATTTTATCAAAGTCCTTCATTGACCTTATGGCTGGTAATATGTTTTGACCTTCAAAACTCAATGTCTTTCACTCCTTAATAGGTATATGCAAGTTTATACAAGGAGAAATTATACCATAGTTTGTTTTATTCTTTTCTACTCTTCATTTCCATTGAGAGCTGTCAATCGTTCTTACAGGTCTTGTTTTTCAAACTAGTCCCATAACGAAAATCCATTCATATCGCCCAATTCCCATTACGGAAAATGGCAATCTTTTTTCCATCGCGACAAACTCCATCAATATTCATAGCAGCAGAACCGATCATGAAATCTTCATGCACGACACTTTCATTGAGTCCCTTTTCTTCACGCTCTTCGTCGGATAAGATGTTCCCATCTTTGATACAAGTCGGATACGAGGAACCGATCGCTAAATGATTTGATGCATTTTCATCAAACAGTGTATTAAAAAATAGGACTCCGGAGTCTGAAAGGGGTGAATGGTGTGGAACAAGTGCCACTTCACCTAGATAAGCTGCTCCTTCATCGGTTTCGATTAATTTTTTTAAGATTTCTTCCCCTTCTGCAGCGGACACATCCTTAATTTCTCCATTAACAAATGTGAGGGTGAAGCCGTCTATCACATTTCCCTTGTAAGCAAGGGGCTTAGTACTCCTCACTGTCCCGTTCACTCCTGTTTTTATAGGGACTGTATATACCTCTTCTGTCGGCATATTGGCAATGAAGTTGGTACCCTGTGGGGTCTTGCTTGCACCGGTAAGCCAGAGATGATCTTCATGCAGTTCAATTGAAAGGTCCGTCCCTGTCGCGCTGTAGTGAAGGCTTTCGAGATTTAGTGAATTGAGTTGGTTGGCTTTATCGGTCAAGGTTTGGATATGGGATTTCCATGCGGAGACAGGGTCTGGTTGATCGATGCGGACCGAAGTGAAAATCCGTTCCCATAGACTGGCGACTCTTTCTGATGTCGGGAGTTCATGAAACACTTTATCCGCCCAACTCTGTGAGGGTATGGCGACGATGGACCAGCTGATCTCATCCTTTTCTATCGCTTCATAGAACCGATCAAGTGCATCCCCGCTCGCTTTCTCATAATTGAGTATCCTCTCTGGATCGATACCTTTCAGAAGATCCGGATCATTGGCCTCTATTTGCAGGAACGCACCTTTAACATCCACGACCCATTCATGCGCAGCGGCGAGCCAGCTCGGATATTCATAGAACACATCATCCGGTGCCATTTCATAATGCATTCTCAACATTTCTTCATCATACCATTGAACATGAACAATTCTTGCGCCTGCAAGATAGGCTTCCTTCACGACAATGCGAACAAAGTCTTCTGTTCCGAGCGGTGCTGAGATCCAAAGTGGTTGATCTTCTTGTATATTCACCCCGACCTTAACGGCCAGTTCTGCATATTGTTTTACTTTTTCTTGAAATTGTTTATGTATAGTCATTCTCATTTCTCCTATTCCAGTAGTCTAGTGATGTAGGTCTTCATTTTTTCGTGTGTTTCCTCCAACGATTCGGAGGGTTCATCTACCTGGGCATGTCCATAGAACATGGCACCAAACTGATCTGATTCTTCATTACGTGGAATGACATGCATGTGATAATGAGTCAATTCATTATAGATTCCACCATTTTGGCAAATTGTCACTCCATTCGGTTCAAATAATGCATGGATCGTACGTGCAACCAGTTGTGAGGCCCTCATTACGGAGAGACTTTCCTCTTCGTCAAGTTCAGTCACTTCCTCCTTATGTTTCTTTGGAAGGATCAGTGTGTGACCTGCATGATGGGGATCATGATCCAGTAAGCATGTGACATGTTCGTTCTCATAAATGATATAAACATTCTCTTCATCATTGGCAAGTCGGCAGCCGAGGCAATTTTTCATTGTAAAACCTCCGATAAAAAGTGGATTTTAAAGGGTTTTTTAAAAATGTGTCGAACATTGTTGCATAGACGAAATCAAAGCGTTTCTCCTATCATCATATCACGTAATGGAAAGGATATCAGAAAATAATGGAAATTAGATTGCTTAATGAGTCACACGCTGAAGATTATTGGAACCTTAGGTTAGAGATGCTGAAACAGAGTCCTTCAAGTTTTGGCAGCAGCTATGAAGAGGCACTCGAGCGTCCAAATCCAATTGAAATGACTGAAAAGAGGCTTTCAAGCGATGACAGTTTCACGTTTGGCTGCTTTGTCGAGGAAAGACTGGCAGGGGCTGTTACGATGGTCCGTGAAGCGTCAGTGAAAATGAACCATAAAGCTTCCATCTTTGCTATGTATGTGACACCGACACAAAGGGGGAAAGGATTGGCGAGGCGACTGCTGGAAGCGGCCATAGATCTTGCAAAGGAAACAGACGGCATTGAACAACTGATGATCACAGTCGTAACTACAAATGAAACAGCAAAAGGACTCTATCACTCATGTGGTTTCAAACCATATGGAACTGAAAAGAGAGCAATGAAATATAATGAGGAATACTACGATGAAGAGTTAATGGTTTTGTTTTTATAGTGCTCCTTTGATTGAATGTGTGCAGGGAGTCATAATTTCATCAACTTAAAAAACGGTGAGTCTCAAACGAGAGATTCACCGTTTTTCATAATACATGATAATCAAAGCTGAACAATAGGAAACTTACCACAAAAATGGATGCAATAAAGGCTTTTACAGGATTGAGGTAGTGAAGACGTAGCATTGGGAACATAATGCAATAAAAAAGTATCGTCCACCATAGATTCCATCCTTCAAAATATTCTATGGAATCGGTTTTCCCCGCAGCCCATTCAGTCAACGTTGCAACACCGATATATTTCAGATAATAGACGACCTTGATTCTCCATTCTTCCGGATAATGGCTCAAGAACAGAACGACAAGGCAAGGGTAAGCAACCATTGTATAAAGCGTATCTGTTACAAACATATTGACAAAAAATCCGTCTAATTCCCACACGGCCTTCACTGTATAGCTGATATACTGATAAAACATATTGAAAAAACTAAAATAGTAGATGGTGGGAAGAAATTCCCTCCACCTACTCCAAGATCCCCATTTCAAGGAACTAAGAACAACCAATACAATCACGACAATGTGAAACATGGGATCCCCCCATAGTATGATACAAATGATTGGTCATAGTGTACCCGTCTATATGGAAATTCATTCCCATATTTGGTATTCCATTATTGTCATGGCTGCTGGCAGTCAATAAATAAATCCGCTACTTTGTTACTGAACTCTCTTAAATAATGAAGATAGTCCTCCCCACCGTAGTTATAGCGCTTATTATACATCTTTGCTACTACAACGTTTAATGACGGGATGACCAGCAGTGTCGGTCCTGTTACTCCAAGTATTTGATACGAATCCCGGGGTACCCGTTCCCCCATTTCACTTCTCAAACGCGCATCTCCCTGTACATACCAGAAAAGACCGTTATCAGGAAGAGATGAGTCATAATAGGGACCATTTTGGATCGAGGTGGATAACTCGATCACTTGGGATGGAACAATCTGTTCACCGTTCATCCTGCCCTTTTGCAGGTGCAGTTGTCCCCATAGGGCAAACTCCTTTACGGAAACGAAAAGATTTTTTTCTGTACCATCATTGGTCGTTCCCAGTCCTGAAAGAGCCGGTTCCGTTACTTCTCCGATAATGTTCACAAGGCTTTCGTCAGGTTCTGTCCGCCAGCCCGTTTCTTTTAATCCGATACGTGAGAATATCCGTTCTTCCAATAGCTGTGGAAACCCTTTTCCGTAAAGCCGCTGAATCAATTCGGTCAAGATCTCCACTCCGATGTTTCGATAAGCCCAGCCGGTTCCTGCCTTGAATTCTCTGAACCAGTTACCTTTCTCATCGATATGAAGTCCGTGGGAATGAGTGACAAGGTGCCGGATGGTTGTACCCATCACTATTTCAGGGTCCAATTCAGGCATGTACTCAGAAATAGGATCGTCAAGACTCTCAATGTATTTGTCATATAATGCAAAGGAAACGGCAAGTCCTAAATAGCTTTTTCGGGCAGAGGCCACATTGAATTGTGAATCGGCTTGGACATTTCTCGCATTCTCCTCATGGGAGTGACGTCCACTATAATGTTCTACCACTACATCATTATCTTTAAGGATATAGAGCGCGCCAGCAGAGCTTCCATTTTTATCTTTGATATCTTCCACCCAGGAAATCAGTTCCTCTGCAAGGTACGGCACTTGTTTCACTCTTTTACCCATTCCTCGGCTAACATCCCATAAACCACATGATCTACATAGTGATCGTAGAGCCATTCTCTTTGGCGGAGCTTCCCTTCTTCTACAAATCCGAGCCTTTCGGGGATACTGCGGCTCCGATGATTAAATTCAGCAGCGGTTATCTCGACTTTATTCATTTTATAATAATCAAAGGCGTAGCTCGTCAACCCTTTTGCCACGGTCGTCATGATGCCTTTCCCTTGATAGCCCTCACCCAGCCAATAGCCAATATAGGCGACTTTATTAGACCAATTCAGTTCATTGAAGCCCGCAATACCTACAATTTCATTTTGATAAACGATTGCAGTCGTCAAACTCTTATTATTAGCAAAACCTAAGCGGGTCGCCTTAATGAACTCCTTTGAATCTTCCAGTGTTTTAGAGTAGTCCACCCAAGGGAGCCATTCCCTTAAATAAGAGCGGGATCCATCTGTCAGTTCGAATAATCTTTCTGCGTCTTGTAGATCAAGCAGTCTTAATTCCAATTTGTCGTTTAATTGATATGTAAACATTTACATTGCTCCTTATCTTTGATTTGTGAGATTATGGGTATTTATGAAATTCATCACCACTCGTAATGCGGAGTGTGGCCGCTTTTTAGAGGGACGGACCTTCATACGTGTCATTATGGTAAACTGCTACTGCTCCATGAAGGTCCGTCCCTCGAATGGAATGATTATCGGAAGGTTTGCGTTATTTTCCCTTTTCCATCATGGACTTCTACTTTTCCGTATGCCCCATTAATGAAGGTAATCTGTGGAGGCTGATGACCACAGTCGATATCATATGCCACCGGGATTTGTAATTCCTTGGCGATTTCATAATACACATCTTCTGCTGAATAGCCATCCACTGGAATGTTAGCGGCACTTCTCCCGAAAAGAAGACCTGAAGAATGGTCTAACCATCCTGCGAGTCTCATTTGTACGAGTGTACGGCGTAAATCTGCTGTATTTATCTCACAGTTTTCAAAATACCAAATGATTGTTTCACCGACTATATGTTTCTTCCTGAAAGAAGCCACATCCCCGAATGGTGTGCCTATAAGGTTTCTGATCACATCGATACAGCCTCCGAGGAATCGGCCTTCCATTTCTACCTTCCTGTCTCCGATGGTTTTCCAGACCGTGGGCTCCGTTAAATGAAATACATGGGGTGAAGGCTCTTCATGATTCCATTCTTTTTGATACTTTTGGGATGAAAATTGAGTTACCGAAGAGCCTTTTTCTGCGGAAAGGACATTTTTCCATTGTTTAGTCGTTGGATCAGTAACCTCTCCTCTTAGGTCAATGAGGTTGGTCCCATGTGCCGTGGCCATCCCTGTCTTTAATGTTATTGCAAGTAAGAGGGCACTAATATCGGAATATCCAAGCACCCATTTAGGCTTGATCTGCTCATAATCGATTAATTCAAGGACTTCTATGAGAAGCTCTCCTCCCCATGGCGGGGTGATGAGTGAAATCGAATCATCCTGAAGCATTCGATTTAATTCGGCTGCTCTTTCCGTTGCGGGGGCAGACTTTGCTTTGTGTTGCTTCCAAACGGTATCACCACACTCTATGATGTAACCCTTTTCTTCCATTTTAGCTATCGCTTTCTTCAGTGAATCGTGGAGTTCATGTGGCACGCCAGAAGAAGGTGCGGTCAAGCCCACAGTAGAATGTTTCTTAAGTAATGGATATGTAATCATCTCTATCCCCTCCAGTGGTTTACCCGATTTTACCAGATTGGTAGAGTAGGGACAAGAATTATTTTCCATTTGGAGGGACGGACCTTCTCCCAACATATTATGGTAAACCCAGATTAATAGATGAAGGTCCGTCCCTGAGTACAACAATTATTTACAATAATTTGAACGATTTGAAAAGGTTCATGGGATTTGGAGTGTTTGGGAGGTTTGTATGGTAGAATGATTTGGTTGCGTAAAATTGGTTTTATGGAGGTACTATTTTGGAAAAGAAGACGGTGAAACAGAGCCTGGCGGTTTTGATGATATCATTTATGGCGATGACGCCTTTTCAGCAGACGGCGCATGGTAAATCAACAGTAGAGATCAATGCAGATGCTGCTATATTAGTAGAAGCAGATACAGGTAAGATTGTTTATAGTGAACATGAAGACAAGGCACTCGGTATTGCCAGCATGACGAAAATGATGACGGAGTACCTTGTGTTAGAAGCGATTGAAAAAGGAAAAATAAAATGGGATCAAACATATAAAGTAAGCGATAAGGTATATCAATTAGCCAATGCTCCCGGATTAAGCAATGTTCCACTGAGAGCAGATGAAGAATATACGGTAAGGGAATTGTACGATGCCATGGTCATCAAGTCCGGTAATGGTGCGGCGATTGCCCTTTCTGAGGTGGTCGCAGGTTCTGAAGGGAAATTTGTGAAGATGATGAATGCCAAGGCGAAGGAACTTGGCTTTGAACATTATCAATTCGTCAATTCCTCTGGGCTCAGTAACTACGATATGCTGGGGATGTATCCTGAAGGAACCGATGTGAATGATGAAAATGTGGTATCAGCTGAAGATATGGCAACACTTGCCTATTACCTCATTCATGATTTCCCTGAAGTATTGGAAACATCAAGTCTCACTTCAAAAGTATTCAAACCCGGGACAAGTGAAGAACTGGTCATGAAAAACACAAATGGTCTATTAAAGGGGAAATCCTATCATTATAAGGGTGCAGATGGTCTGAAGACCGGCACGACTCCCTTCGCCGGCTCAACCTTTACCGGGACGGCAAAAAGAAATGGGGTTCGTTACATTACTGTCATTCTTGACGCAAAGGATAAATACGGACAGCCAAGCAGTGCAGAGCGATTTATTCAAGCAAGAGAACTCCTCGATTACGGTTTTAATGAATTTAAGACTGTAACATATGACTTGGATAGCATCGAAAAGAAAAAGAAGCATACCATACCTGTTCCGAATGGGAAAGAGCAGGAAGTGACAATTAAGGTCGACAAACCCCTCTCTATCCGCTTAACGGATGAGGAAAAAGACAAGGTGAAAACCAAACTGAATCTCGATGAAAAAAAAGTCAACGAGGATGGGTCCCTTCAGGCTCCTATTGAAAAAGGAGAAAAAATCGGGGAAATGGTAATCGATATAAATGATAAAGAAGAATATATCTTTGACAAAAAGTCTTCAGCATATAAGGTGGATGTCTATGCTGCAGAATCCGTAAAGAAAGCGAGTTGGATTGTCAGAAGTGCGCGTGGAATCCAGGATTTTTTCGGTAATCTCTTCTAAGTGATAGATGCATCGTTAATGATTGGTTTAGATTTAGTGTTTGCTTTTCTATCCCGTTCGTGTCAAACTTATTTAGTCAAGGATTTAGAAAGCAGGTGGCATAATGATCGAAGTAAAACTATCGTCTCTTAGCGACGGAGATCTTAATCGTGGTGTTTTTGCAAAAAGAGATATAGCTAAAGGAGAACTGGTACATGAAGCACCAGTCATCCCATACCCAAACGAAGAACATGAGCATATTGAGAAGACGTTCCTGGCGGATTATGTATTTGAATACGGAATCAACCATACAGCACTTCTATTAGGATACGGAATGTTGTTCAACCATTCATATACACCCAATACGATTTACGAAATCAATTTTGATAATCATACCTTCGACTTTTATGCTTATAAAGATATTCAAGCCGGAGAAGAACTGCTTATTAACTATAATGGCGAAGTGGATAATGATGAGCCGCTTTGGTTTAATAAAGATAAGAACGAAGATGAATAATGAAAAAGGGACTTCCAAATTAATTTGGAAGTCCCTTTTTACGTTGGTTAGAGGGACGGACCTCAACTAATGCTCTAGATAGGATTAAGAATCCGCGTAAAACCTGAATTCCTTATGAAAATAGTATGCTAATTCGAGGTCCGTCCCTCTTCCCACTTCCGGTATATCATGTGATCTAAAATAAAAAAACAGGCATCTAAGCCTGTTTTTCAAACGTATTTAAACCAAGTCTCCGGTTTTTCCATCTAGGATCTCAACTTTAATTGTGCGTACCCGGCGATTATCCACTTCTTCGACGCTCACCTTTAGGTTTTCATAATCAAAGCTGTCACCTTCTGATGGGAGGTCTTCAAAGCTTTCAACGACCCATCCCCCAAGTGTATGATAAGAGCTTTCAGGCTCTGGTACGTCGAGTAACTCTGTAAATTCATCCAATTGATATTGTGAATCGAATCTATATTCTTTATCGCTGATTTTCCTCATGGAATGAGTTTTCTCATCTTGCTCATCCCAGATTTCCCCTACAATCTCTTCCAATATATCTTCAAGGGTGATGATTCCGGTAGTTCCACCAAATTCATCCACTACAATGGCCATATGCACATTGTTCTTTTGAAGCTTGGTAAGAAGTGAAGAGATTTTAACAGATTCAAATACAAACATCGGTTCACGAATCAATTCCCGAATGTTCACTTCACCGAACTTAATCAAGTGAGTGAAGAACTCTTTTTCAGATAAAATTCCGATAATGTTATCAATATGATCTTCATATACAGGAATCCGAGAAAAACGTTCTTCAAAGAACATTTCTTTGATTTCTTCAATCGGTTGATTCACTTCAACGGCCTTGACATCGATACGGGGAGTCAAAACCTCGGTAGCAAGGATATCATCAAAGTCCATGGAGCGGTGAATCAACTCCCTTTCTTCTCTATCAATGACTCCTTCTTCTTCACTAATATCAAGCATCACCTTTAATTCTTCCTCTGTGACAGACGGCATCTCGTGATCTTTCGAGAAGAATTTCGATACCAACTCCTTTAATTTAATAAAGAAGAAGTTGACCGGTGTAAGGACCTTGATTAAGAAAAATAGCACGCCGGATATGGTCAGGGAATATGTTTCTGCGTTTTCTTTAGCCAATGATTTCGGGAGGATTTCTCCAAAAATCAAAATTAACAGCGTCATGACAAACGTACTGATGATAAGACCAGTGTTCCCTCCAAAAATATCTGTCGCAAGCTTTGCTGAAATACTTGCTGCCGCTATGTTTACGATATTGTTTCCGACTAATATCGTAGACAGGGCTTTATCAAAATTCTCGGCAATATAATGCGCTTTAATGCTTCCTTTTCTTCCTTCACTTACGAAATTCTTAAGTCTGATCTTATTCACGCTTGAGTAAGCCGTTTCCGCCGATGAGAAAAAGGCAGATAATAGGATTAATGCTCCTAGTAATACTAATGAATTCAGTGGTATATCGTCCAAAAAAAAGTCACTCTCCTGTAATTGCTTATCTATTATGCTGGATTAACCAGAAAAAACCATTAATGTTTGGAATAAGGCTAATGCCTGTGGGGAAACCTGCTTCAACATGCGGTTGCGGTCTTCATCCCCTAGTGTATCCAATGCCTGCAGGACTTCATGTAATTCATTATGCAAATGCTTCATTTCATTTCTTATATGATTTACCTGCTTTTCAAGCACGGATTGATCGACCTGATTGGATTTCAATAAAATCATACGATCTTTGATTTCATGTAAGGTCATTTTCATTTGCTGACATTGTTCAATCAGTTTCAAGTCAGCTAATGCCTCTTCATGATAGTATCGATAATTATTGCGGGACCGGTCGCACTTCAATAATCCCATTTTCGTGTAATAATCAATGGTGCGCTTGGATACTTTACTTAACTTCGATAGCTCGCCTATTCGATACAACTTCCCAAGTGATCACCTCTAGAGTAGTATACTGCATTTTAATAAAAGCGTACAGTTAAACGTTACGGTTTAGGGACGGACCTCAAAAATCTATCTGCTTTAAGGGTTCAAATGCCCACTATCAAGGGATTTACCCTGAAATATTGCTATGTTTTGAGGTCCGTCCCTCTACTTTTAATTGAAAGGTCTTTTTAACCGTAAGAATGGAACTACTTGAATGCCACTCGCTGCTACTATCATCAATATTCCCACAGATAGCAACAACCAAAATAAAGCGTTCCCCCCGGTAGTTGGTGAAGAGGAAATAAGTAAACTTAACGCAAGGTAGATCACGCCAATTAATGCGAGGAAAATCCGGAATCCCGCTTGTTTAAATACTCTAAATCCAAACAGTATTAATAGATAACTGGCGCTGATTATCATCATCCCAGGATAGAGTGGCGAGAACTTAGCCGCATAAACAAAGAAATCAAGGGCTACAATATCACTCGAACCGGTTACACTTCCATGAACCATCTCACTAAATGGAGCCGAATACCCCCATTCCCAGGAGTGATCCAGCAATGCACTCCCCTCATACCAAGAAACCAAAGTCGAAAAAACGAGTACAAGTAATCCAATACCTACTTGTGCCCAATATTTAATAGACATAACCTACTCCTTTCCTATGAGGGACGGACCTCAATAATTGCTTTATTTTGTGAGTGAAGTCGTTTTATATCAAGGCATCCACCCTGAAATAAGGTGTCAAATTGAGGTCCGTCCCTCAATTTAGATACCTTGAACTTTCACCTTTGGCCACTTCTTATCCCATTGCTTTTCATGCACCCTTTTTTCATATATGGAAGACAGTGCCCCTTTTTCTTTAAATGGTGGGGTCGGCTTTATTTGGAGAGAGAGCAAGTCTTTTATCCCCCATGGTGCAGCTAATATAAGTTCATTTTTCTCGTTCAGCTTTAGAGCTATGGAGGTAGCAGTTTCCGGAAAACGAGAAACGGCATCAATCGTAGAGGTATACGGCTCTTCTCCATTAATAATATGCATCCTTGCCTGGTTTTTCACAGACCACGGTTCGGCAGGAGCTTTTCCCTTCAATTTAGATTCTAAGTGTTTTTCAAATTGTTCATCTGTATTTGAAGCATCAAAGTACACGACATCAATATCCGGCAAGTTCGTTTTATTGGAATACCCATGCAGTGTATCCCACACTTTCGTCCTTACAAACCCTGCACAAATCCACCAGTCGGGCAGATGAAGGGTTTGTGCGGTTTTAAGGATGTTCATCATCCAAGAATCATTAGTTATTAAATTCAATATGTCCTCTTCGGATTTGATCACGATCTCCCCTCCTTGTTCATACTGTGTTCAATCGATGAAATATACAGGGATTTCTCCCATATTTAAATTAAGCATTTTTAACTTATTTTACCATAAAA
The DNA here is from genome assembly GCF_001305855.1 of Rossellomorea vietnamensis. GTDB lineage: Bacteria > Bacillota > Bacilli > Bacillales > Bacillaceae_B > Rossellomorea > Rossellomorea vietnamensis_A. Next base: position 228,081 of record NZ_LIXZ01000005.1, read on the forward strand.
CACAGCGTTTAATGGATTCATTCCTGCTTCCTCTCGATTGTTCGACCTGTGGAGTTTGAATCCCACTAAAAAATGCCAGGAAGTTTTTCCTGACATTTTCCATTCACTGTCCACCGGTAAACCAGCTGTTCGCTTTCACACGTTCTTCTTCCTGTAATTGTTTTTCGTGTTGATTGCCTGCTTCAAATGTATTCTGAGAGAATTTCCGTCTTAGAAGACCACTTATTATACCGAAAATAACGGCAATGCCTGTAATCCACCATAGCATGTGCACAACACCTCCATTAGGAATAGTTTCCTTTTATATACTTACGTTTGAAGAAGGAGTAGGTTTCATCTTTGGCAAATATTATTCTTCGGTTGTTTCCAGATTTTCTGTGTTTTCAAGCTGATCGGCATTCCGGACTTTCTCTTCTGTTGAGGAGTTGTAGTATCCTTCTTTTTCATATTGTTTTTTTAGTTCGAAGTATTTGTCCATGATCCGTTTGGCGATGGTTTTGTTTACATATGGATCTTTGACTTGATGTGAATATGGCAAGACCACTGAAAAGGCAACTTCCGGATCATCATAAGGTGCGTATCCGATTAAAGTTGTGTTAAAGGTGTCAAACTGTCTTTTCTTCTCAGGACTATAATAAAATGCTTCTGCAGTACCAGATTTAGCTGCTGCATTATATGGAGCACTACTGAAAATATTGGCTGTCCCTTGTCTGGCATGGGCAACCTGATAAAATCCTTGTTGAACCTGCTCAATTTGCCTATCTGAAGCATCAATTCTATTCAGAACATTTGGCTCATATTCACTTAATACAGGACCAACTTTACCAGTTTCACCGCTCGGTTCCCGTATCTCTTTCATAATATGTGGCTGCATGCGATACCCACCATTTGCAATCGTCGAAGCATATTGAACCAGCTGCATCGGGGTGTATAAATCATATTGTCCTATTGCAAAGTCCATCAAGTTACCTGGCAGATACCCTTTTCCTTGTAAACCGTCTACTTCACCAGGAAGGTCGATACCTGTTTTGACGCCAAGTCCGAATTGATTAAAATGATTTCGGAATGTACTGAATGTTTCTTTCTTAATATCCATAGGTTGCCCTTTATGATAAGTAACCCCCGCAACCTTAAAAGCTGTTTTCCACATGTATGCGTTAGAAGAGACTTCAAGCGCTTTTTTGTCAGTTAGATACATTGGTCCCCATGATTGGTTAAACCATGATCTTTTTATAGGGGAATCTTTGATTTGTATGGCTTCATCGTAAAGAGTCTCACCAATATTTAATTTGCCGGTCATATATCCAGTTAATACTGTAGCACCTTTTACGGTAGATCCAACACCATATTCCGACGTGTATGTGCCTAGCGCATAGTCTTGTAATTCTGTCTGCCCATCTTCATTTTTTCCATATTTTTTTCCTACCATAGAAAGTATTTCACCAGTATTTGGATCCATCATGACGACAAAAGCACGATCTAAAAATGGTGATTCCCAATATTTTGCTGCTTGCTTACTAAGTTCCTCTTCTACGATCTTTTCTAATTCCTTTTGTAGGTTCAAGTCGATGGTCAATACAACATCTTTTCCACTATGCCCATCAGATACAACCTGACTGTCGAGGACACTGCCGTTTTTGGTGATATACTCAATTTTTTCTTTTTGTCCTTTCAACACATCTTCATATTGTGATTCAAAATAACTGGTTCCTACCCTGTCGTTCCGTGAATAACCTTCTGCAATGAATTGGTCGGCTATTTCACTAGGTAAACCCTGTTGCGAAGTAGAAACTTTGCCCAAGATGGTTCTCAGTGTACTATCATTAACATATTTTCGTTCCCAATCTGTAGTCACGTTTACCCCAGGCATTTCCGATAAACGTTCACTCACTCTGGCCATTTCCTCCGTCGAGACATCTTTATTTTTGATGATCTGTGGACTTAAGGCATATCCCGTATTGAACTCACGAAAGATAGCCAGGACTTCCATTTCCTTTTTGGAAAAAGAGTTGATATCTGCTTCGGTGATTCTCTCAAGCTGCATTTCGTAAATCTTCTTGTTCCTCTCATCCTCAGCCAGTTCTTCATCATCTTCGAGCTTCTTGATTTCTTCTTTTGAAACAAGCTTTTCCGCTTGATCAGGATGAGTGAGAAGCCAAAAGTCCTGCTTATCACGATCTGTAATTTTCTTTGTATCCATATCAATCAATTCAGCTAGTTTCTCAGCAACCTTCAGCATCTCTTTAGGCTTCGTCGTTTGTGTTCGCGTGTACGTAATGGCATTGAGCGGCACGTTGTCAACGATGACATTTCGGTAACGGTCATAAATTTTCCCTCTGGGAGGTGTTCCATTATGGGATTTCACATTTTCTGTTCTTGCAACTTCTGCTTCATAGTGGTTTCCCTGCACGATTTGTACAATTCCAAGACGAAGAATCAGAACTGAAAATAGAAAAAAGACCGATATAAACAGTAAATTCATTCTCAATGGGACATGGGTTTTTTTCTTTTTCTTCTTTTCCTTCAATTTGAATAACCCCTTTTAAGCTTGTATTTTACCAAAATATGATAATGTTCTAGTCCTATTTTATAGAAATTTCGACTATATTTCTACCTCTATATGGAATTAATACCATTAATCTTACTTCATTGGGTTTTGATGGTGAAAAATGAATGGAATATAGGGATAGTAGGTATATATATGGGGATTTATGCAACTGCGAAAAATGTCGAAAGAGGAGTATAGACAAAGTGGTTCCGTTTCTTTTAGAATATAGTCGTATTCAAAGCGATAAAAATGAAACCAAAGCTTTCCTTATTGCGTAGAATTGGTAACTAGATGATTGAGAGGTTGAAGGCTGTTATGTTTAGTAAACTGATGTGCAGGTTCGGTATTGGGGCAACAAAGATTGATTTGGTATTAAATAAGAAGGAGTTTCGACCAGGGGATGTCATCAAGGGTGAATATGAACTAACCGGCGGTCGTGTAGAGCAGAAGTTAAAAAGAATTGAGACAGATCTTTTACAGTACGAGGATAATCGTTCTTCTGTTCTTCATCAGAATACCATCTTAAGCTCTTCAACGATGAAAGCAAACGAACAACGCACCATTCACTTTTCGTGCAGACTTTCAGATGCATTTCCACCAAGCAGTGAAAAAGTTTCATATAAGTTCGTCACCCGACTCGTCTTTGACGATGGTGTCAACAGCGTCGATCATGATGAATTTCAGATTTTAGTATAATGATATGAATGTGAGCCCTTCTTTTTCGGAAGGGCTTTTTTAATGTGGTTATCTCTTTCCTATTGAAAACCCGTCAAATAATCTTCCACCGTGTGTCTGGAGAACAGAATCGACCAGTCTCACAATATCCTTCTTATCATCTTTCCGATAAAATTCTTCGAAAGCATTGACATAATCCTCGGCAAATTTCTGATCGTACTCTTTTAATGCACGGACGATCCATTTTGAAGAGCCTATCCAATGATGATTCGTCCTCAGCACAAACTCATGAAGTGATTCCCCTATGGAGTTCGCAATGAAGATACTTTCCCCTCTATTCGTCGAGCCGATAAAATCCTCAAGGGTGTCTGTAAGAAAATACCTTTTCATCCGAATGGTCTCCGCTGACCACTCTGGAGGTCCGTCCCTCAAAATGGTATTCGCTTCTTGTTTAATTTTGTCGATGATTGTGTGGTCGGTGAGTGGAATTCCTTCTGACACCATCCTTGGTAGGGAGGGGCGAGCCCGATTGGCGTCCGATTGGAAGTAGTGACGGAGGGTTTTCAAATTGTGTACAAATACTTCTATTGGCCATCCGTAGTAAATAAGTGATTCCCGGTATTCAGTTTGCAGTCGTTCATCGAGGACCACAATGTCTAGATCCGATGTGACTGTCTCTTCTCCTCTCACGACGCTTCCCCCGAGAAGTGCCGCTTGACAGGTGGGGAATTTTTCGTGGATGAATTGTTTGGCTGTTTCAATTGCTGATGCTCTTATCATCGGATGATTTCCTTTCTCCTCTGATGATTAATTTTTCCAGATCCAGCACGTGTTCCGTCATATAGTCCGGGTGAACCTCTCCCGGGAACTCATGGTCATATTTATTAATCCACAAAGTATCCATTCCGATCGAATTAGCCCCTATAATATCAGTAAAATAGTTGTCACCTATAAAAAGGGTCCTCGCTGGCTCGGCTTTAAAAACATTCAATGTAAGTATACTTCCTTTTCACTTTCAAAAATCAAAAATGCTGGTCATTCCTTTCAGATTGACTCTGTGAATTCTTCTTTTTCCTTCCTCCTCCCTAAACTGTGTCCGATTACGATTCCTATGATCAGGATAAACAGATAGTCTGTTTCAAAACCTTCCGTGAAAAAACCCGTGATTCCCCATCCCAGGATGGCCCCAAATATGACTAAGAAAAGGGATTTCATATCATTTCCTCCTTCCTAATAGAATCCGACCATCGTGAGGAGTCCGACTCCAATGATGGTGGTCAATCCACCTGAGACGATTGCGATAAAAAGGGTTCGTATTTGTCGCGTTTCAAGCCAAATACTGAAGGCAACTACTATGGTGAGAATGATTCCGAAGAAAACAGCCGCATATGGATTGGACGGGGCTAAAAAGTCGTTCCAATTCAACCAATTCATTCAATACACTCCTTTAGTATGTATCTCGCCTATCTATACATCAGTACAACGTCTTTAATCATAAGTATATCAAAGGACGACCATAATATGGGATTTATTTGTTCTGTTATGATTATAAAGTAACCGGAAAATTAACCTAGTAAAATTTACTAGGTGTTGATTTTACAGGCTTCGTTAATCAGTGGTAACAACTACCTGTTTTAAAATTAACAGAATTATATTTCAATAGAACTATGAAAACTTTAAAACTTTTATCTATCTTATTGTTGTCTGTCACTTTTGTCATTGGATTTGGCCATTCTTCCAAGGTTGCCGCTGCAGGTACCTATAAGGTCTCTTACGGGGATACGATGTGGAAAATCGCCGTGAAACATCAGGTGGGTGTATCTGAGTTGATTTCAGCAAACCCCGGAATCAGCAACCCGAATGTGATTTATCCTGGTCAAAGCATAAATATCCCAGGAGTAAATGCCACTGCTGAAAGTTATACATACGAAGTAGTGAAACTCGTGAACATCGAGCGTTCAAAAGTGGGTTTACCCCCATTGAAGGAAAATTGGGAGTTATCCCGTGTCGCTCGCTATAAGTCGGAAGACATGATCGCGAAAAACTATTTCAGCCATACATCTCCAACATACGGATCTCCATTTCAAATGATGAAGGACTTCGGCATATCCTACCAGGCAGCGGGTGAAAATATCGCTGCAGGTCAAAGGACTCCGGCTGAAGTTGTAGAGGCGTGGATGAACAGCGAAGGTCATAGAAAAAATATCCTTTCCCCAACGTATACAGAAATTGGAGTAGGATATGTGAAGGGTGGATCGTACGGTCATTATTGGACTCAAATGTTCATTAAAAGGTAAAAAATAAGTGCTTATGACTCTGGTACTGTACCAGGGTCTCTTTTTATACCTCGATAAAAACGGTTCAATTAAGGCTCGCTTTATTCAACAAGGAGTAGTGCACGGTAGTAAGGATCATCATGAAAGTTTCAGTGCGCTGCTACTTCCGGCTGACACAATGAAGAGGGGAGGCATCATTTCCATAGAGGTCTCCCCTCTTTCATCTAATAAGTGCTGCGGTTGATATCAATAATTATCGTAAAATGGTTGTCATATGTAGAAACAATTTCTTGAACATATACGGCATGGGTTCCTAATTCTTCCCTCTTTTGGGTCACGATTGTTTGTAACAGGGCTGCGAGTGATTCACCTTCTCCTAATTCAATATCAATAAACTCTTGATCCTTCATTTTCTCAACTCCTTTTCTTCTCTCTATACGAATGAAACGGGGCTGGAGTTTCGTATTAATTGAAAAAGTTGCCAAGAAAAAGAGCCAACACAAGGTTGACTCCCTCTATTATTAAAATGTGTGTGCTAAATCTTTTGCTCTTGCAATTGCATTCTCTTTGATTTCCGCTGCTTTATCAGGCATTGCTGCATGTCCTTCTACAAATAATCCTTCGAATGAAGGAACGCCATAGAATTGCATCATTACTTCCAGGTAGCGGTGTCCCATTTCCATTCCGGCTGCCGGACCCTCTGAGTAAATTCCTCCACGTGCTTGAATGTGAAGAGCTTTTTTATCTGTTAGAAGTCCAACCGGCCCCTGCTCCGTATATTTGAAAGCTTTACCTGCCACTGATACAGAGTCAATATATGCTTTCATTACTGGAGGGAATGAGAAGTTCCAAAATGGTGTAACGAAAATATATTTATCTGCTTCGACAAACTGATCGGATAATTCACCAAGTCGGCCAACTTTTGCTTGCTCTTCTTGAGAGAGTTCTTCGAATCCTTTCCCGGATTGCAATTTACCCCAGCCGCTGAATACGTCAGCATCGATTTGTGGGATATTTTCCTTGTATAAGTCCAAAGCAACCACTTCGTGACCCGGGTTTGCTTCTTTATACGTATCAATGAATGCCTTCCCTACAGCCATGCTGTAAGATTGTGTATCGTCGTGTGGATGTGCTGTAATATATAATACCTTTGTCATGTTGAATCGTCCCTTTCTGTATGTGAAATGATCCTTATCAAGGTTTAGAAATGATTTGAAATCATGTATCTCGAACCATGATAGTCTTAATTCAAGATTAATAATATAAGATATTACCCTGAAACACAAATGAAAAGCTTCCAGTCAAAAAAAATAAGGAATTAGTCGCATGAACGAGACTGATTCCCTATAAAAAACTTAGTCATTGTCAGGATATGTTCTTTGTAAAAAGGTCACAGACTGGTGAATCAATTGCTTTAACACCGTTTCGTCAATGTCTGCTACTTTATTTATGTACACACACGCTTTACCGGATGTATGCTTCCCGAATGACTCCAGGAGTTTTTCTCTTTCGGAGTCACCTGTGGCAAAGTATAAGCTTATCTTGGCTTTTCTGGGTGAAAACCCTACTAATGGAGCGTCTCCCTCGTGACCCGTTTTATATTTATAATGATAAGAACCGAATCCGATAATACTTGGTCCCCACATTTTTGCTTCATGGCCGGTTGCTTCACTGAAAATATCCAGTAACCTATAAGCATCCTCCTTTTTTTTAGGATCTTCCACTCCCTCAATAAATTCAATGACGCTCGCATCATTTTGTTTTGTTTTCAATTCATACATATGACCAGCTCCTTTTTCCTTTTCTTCCTAACCCACTATTTCTCTTTAAATCCTGCTGATTCCTGCATGGAGTCTGATATTATGAAATGATTCAAGTACCTCATTTTCTTTGACATCTATGACCGTATCGATTATGATGGTTTCATAATTTAATATTCTCCTAAAGGGGAGTAGCTGTAACAATAAAGTCGTCATTACAGAGTGTATGCTCTCGGCTTTATTGACAACCATGTTGTTAGCGAGACCTTTACCAGTTGGTGAAGGCTAATATATGTCCAAAAAAGACCTTTACCACCATTGGTAAAGGTCTTTTCTTTATTATTTCACTTTGAAAGGAAGTAATGGACAATGAAAAAGTTAAAATCAAACCTCTCTCGATTAATAGAAGATAACAAAGAAGAAATGATAAGAAATCGACGGGAGATGGACAGAATCGAAGAAAAAATCGATAAGAAATATACTACGGCGAAAAAGGAGCATGCCTAATGATACTGCGTAAATACATGTCCCTCTTCGGTGTGGGGTCTGCGAAGATTGATCTTGTGCTGCCTAAAACTTCATTTAAACAAGGAGAACTCTTGCATGGTTACTTCTTTTTAGAGGGTGGCATCATTGAACAAAAGCTGAGGCGGGTTGAATGTGATTTGGTTATGATTGATAAGAATGGAAAAGAAGAGAAACTCATTGATTCCACCACTGTAATACAATCGGATATTATCCAGGCAGATGAACGTAATAAACTGTCATTTACCTACCGAATCCCTTTGGGAGTTCCTTGTTCTCAAGAGGGTGTCCGTTACTTGTTCAAGACTAAGCTGACGTTTGATCAGGGTGTTGAAAGCGTGGATGAGGACTATATTTCAATTGTATAGAAGAATGGCTCGCAATCTTCTGCGAGCCATTTTTATCATGTATTTTCTTTCTTAATGTCCTCAAGTAGTGAAATGATCTTTTCATTCTGCTCGATCATCGTCTGATTTTGCTTCCTGAATTTCGTGAAATCAAACGAGAAGATAAGAAGAAACACAGCTAAAAATATGATCATCAATTTCGCTCCCCCCCCAATCTTATGGATTCTCTTTATATTTAATATAAATCAGCTCGGGATCGCCAGGGTCCAGGTTTTCAATCATTCCGCTTGGAGTGTAGCCATTTTTCTTGAAAACCTTTTGCATCTCGATGTTTGACTGATTAGTAGATGAAAAGATTTTTTCTGTTGGGGAAATCTTCTCAAAATAATTCAAAAGGGAAGACGCATACCCATTTCTCCTCTCCTCAGGAGCAATGATGATTAGAGAGACAAATGCGTTCTCAAAAAACCGGGTATTGAATAGGAGGAAGCCAGTAGCCTTTCCTTCCCTTTTGACTACTAGACATCCCTGCTCCATTATCGCTCTTTGGATTTCTCCCCTTCTGTTTGCCTGCCCGATGACTTGTTGATCAATCTCAACAATCGCTTCCAGATCTGATAATTGAGCGTATTTCATTTCTCTCATGACTCACTACCTTCTTTTCCTTAAAATTATGTAAAGAAATACTAAGACAAAGATGAGAGTTACAATCAGTTTCCCTGCATCTCCAATAAAGAAATAACTGTCGTCAAAACGGTATGTTTCTTTTACAGTCGTCATGGTGGATGATCCTCCTCTATGTAGAAAAGGACACCGAATGAACAGGCGCCCTTTGGTTTTAAAGCGATTTGGACATTAATACATTTGTTACTTCATAACCTGTTTTTTGATACAAAGATATAGCTGTTTTGTTATGACCGAATACATGCAGTGATATTTTTGGGATACCTTTTTCCCTTGCAAAGGAGTCCAGTGACGCTAAAGCTGCCTTCCCATATCCTGATCCCCTTTTGCTCTCATGGATCTTAATATCATATATAAATATTTCCCGGGCTTCATCATTTAAATGAACCCATAAGTTACCTACGATTTCTTTGCTCTCTTCATGAACCAAAGAGAATAAATAATGATCTTTTGTTTCCCTGCCCTCAGGTAAAAGTTTATTAAATTCTTCCTTTGCTTGATCCAGGGACGTTTCTTTCTTGAAGTTACCTGCCTTTGTTTTTTCTTCTGCATATTCCTTGATGGACTCTTCTATCCACTCATTATATTCGTTCTCTGTCATGGTTTTTAATAGAATCATAAAGTGATTCCTCCTTTACTTATTTCCAGCGCTGTCTTATTTCCCTTACTACAATTTCAGGACGGTCCCAATGAAGAAGGTGGGTCGTTCCCGGAATGCACTTTACTTCTCCCTTGGTCTTACTAAAAAGGTCGGCTGTCTTTTTACGGGTTTCGGAAAGGCTTTCTGGAAGAGACGCCCTTAATAATAAAACGGGGTTTTTAATTTTGTGATAAATATCCTCAACCTCATCTTTGTGCATGGCACGGATGATGTGACCAGCTGTTTCTCCGCGGGCATGCCAATAATATTGATGGTTATGATAAAGGAAAAGATCTTGAGCCGCCTCCATCTTTAATGAAGACCAGCTTAAAGTTTCACTCTTAACGAGGGCGAGGAAGTCCTCCCATGTGTCCCAAGCCTGCTCAAAGTCTTCTTCATAATAAGCGACTTCTTCTTCTACGGTTTGAATCGAATGACGTTTTCCCTGATAACCCCCATCGATCAACATTAATTCTCTGAGCTTATCGGGGTATTCGGCTGCATAAAAAAGAGCGACAAAGCTACCCCATGAATGAGACAGGAAATAAAATGAATCGACTTCAAGGAGTTCAATCACTTCATTAAGCCATTCGGCCATGTTATTCATTTCATATTCTTCCCCGCGTTCAAATGGGGCAGTCTTTCCATGACCAGGTGCATCAATGGAAATGATTCTATAGTCTTCCTTTAAATCGTGCGCTATTTCAATAAAACTGAGGCCTGTACTCCCTAAGCCATGAAGACAAAAGATCACGGGTTTCTCAGGGTTGCCCCATTCCGTAATGCGTATTCGCTGGAGTTGTTTTTGAATAAAATAACGTTTTATAGTGTTCATCTCCTATGTATATCTTTCCTTCTCTTATTCTTTTATTTTACCATTATCATCCAACATATTCTTGCTAAGTTTTGAAAAAAGTGTTGATATGGATTTAAACCACAAAAAGGCCCTAAGCAGAGCCTTTCGAAGTGAAGCGCTTTATTTTAGTGGAGGGTTTTTAATTCGGTTCCACATGAACATGCACATCATACACCTCATGCTTATCCATCAATTCTTCTTCTACTTCACTTGAAATATCATGTGCCTGTTTTATATCGAGGGTTGACCTTACAAGAATCACAACATCGACAACGGTGTTATTTCCATAATTTCTTGCGCGAATATCTTTAACACCTTTAACTCCGGGGAGATTGAGGACAGTCTTTTCGTAAGATTCTATAAGCTCTTCATCGAATCCATCCGTTAAGTAATGGGAAGCTTCTATGAAAATGCCCCACGCTGTTTTACATATAAGTACGCCGACAATGACAGCCGTAAGGGGATCCAGCCAGGGCAGATAAAATTGAGCACCAATGATTCCAATCACCGTACCGATGCTTACCCATGCATCGGAAAGATTATCTTTTGCCGCAGCCATAAGGGATTGACTATTGATTTTCTTTGCTAATTTTTTGTTGTATCTATAGACAAAGTACATGACCATTGCAGCCCCAATACCAGTCCATGCGGAAATAAGGTCCGGTGCCTCGGTTTTTCCGTCAAATACCGATTGGATAGCATTGTATAGAACTTGTATCCCTACCACCATCATGATAAAAGATGCCAGTAAAGAGGCTACACTTTCCGCTTTCCAATGGCCATATGGATGATCTTGATCGGCTGGCTTCCTCGAATACCTTAGTCCGATAAATACCGCAACGGAAGCCACGATATCAGTTGCATTGTTCAACCCGTCTGCACGTAATGCTTCTGAACCGGCTGTTGTGCCAATGAGGAATTTAATGAGTGATAATATAATATAGGCAATGATGCTAATAACTGCACCACGCTCTCCTAATTTCAACTGATCATATTTTTCTTGATTCACTATCATTATCCTCCAGATTTTATATGTACCTGAATATCATAGCAACCCCTTCCTATGTGGGTCTATAGCAACCTTCTTTAGTGAAGCAATCTTAATATGAAGGGGTGAAAAGTGTTTCCGAGAGCAAACTTTTATAAAGGCAATAAAAATAGAACTGCATATACAGTCCTCGTATGTATGAGTTCAATTATTTTGGTTACGATGAATACTAACGAAAATATAATGGGAGGTGCCATATTTGGTCACGAAAGAATGTCCTTGTGAACGCTGTACATGCAAGACGAAAAAAGAATGTGATTGTCCCTGCTGCTGTGAAAAATAAAAAGAAATCCCTGGGCGTTGTAAAATCCCGGGATTTATTTTTTTTATTTAAACCCTTACGTTCACCCCGACTATTTCGTCGAAGTATTGAACAGATTTCATTTCATCATCGATCCATTCCGTTCTTTTCCATGTTTGCTCGATAAAAACATCTGCAATCATGCGTTTTCTTTTTCCGCCAAACGTAGATGCATCTTTAAGGGCAATCACACTTTCAAAAATTTTGACCATCAGTTCTGCTATTCTTTTCGCATGATAGGTCTGTGTATCATGATTAGACGTAGTTACCAATTCCAATAGTTGCTCAAGTTTTAAAATCCCTTCCGTTACGGGGATCGTTAAAAGTGTGAATTCTTCAGGAACAAGGGATAGCTCTTCTTTCATTTTGGCTAAAAAGTATTCGTGAGCCCGGTGTTTATTCATTAATCTCAGAACTTCGAGTCCTAAAATATTGGCTGTACCTTCCCACACTGTTAATACCTGGGCGTCCCGGAGTAAACGGGGAAGAACGAAATCTTCAATATAACCATTTCCACCATGAAGCTCGATTGCTTCATGTGAGAAGTGAATCGCCTGCTCCGCTGATTCTTTCTTCAGGATGGCAATAAGCAGCCGATTCAGGACAGATTCTTCCTCTGTTGAGGGAATTTCATCAGAATCGACTCGATCAAACAAGTGAACGAGATGGAAAACGGCACTGGTTTCCACTTCCTGTTTAGCTGCAAGGCGGGTCAAGGTTTCTTTAATCATCGGAAAATGAGCCAGAGGCTGTCCGAATGCTTCACGATGGAAAGCGTAATTTTTCGCTTCCAGATAGGCTCTTCTCATAATGCCGATCGAAGCAACGGCATTACAAATCCGTGAAAGATTCAGTGCTTCCATCATATAGTAGATGCCCCTATTCGGCTCTCCAACAAGATAGGCGTTTGCACCTTTGAACTCCACCTCTGCTGAAGGCACTGCCCTGACACCCAACTTGTCCTTCAATCTTCGAATGTGGATACCATTAAGGGAACCATCATCGTTTCTCCACGGAACAGCGAATAAGCTAAGTCCCTTTGTTCCCTTACCGGATCCTTCTATCCGGGCGAGAACCATGGTCACTCCGCACATGCCGGAATTGGAGGCGAAATATTTTTCTCCCCATAGCTGATAGGATTTACCATCTTGAACAGCCTTTGTATCATTTGCGCCGACATCAGACCCTCCCTGCCTCTCGGTTAAAAAGGTCGCTCCCTCAAATAATTCGACTTCTCCTGTTGAAAGGACGTGGGGAAGGAACATTGCTTTCACCTCACGAGACGCATACCTTTCAAGAAGGAGGGCCGTTGCCATGGAAAGGGTGACTGGGCAATAGAAACCTGGCTCGGTTTGAGACAATAGATATCCCTGGGCATAGGAATACATATAATTCCCTTTAGTCCCAAGCTCGTGTATTTCTTTATGAATATACCCGACAATTCCTTTATTGTAAGTTTGTTCAACTGTTTTCTTGTATCCTTCATTTACCCATATTTCAGAAATTTCTTCTCCAAATCGGTCGTATTTAATAAGCTTAGGCTGTCCCTCGCGATCTGTGTGGACGGCCCGTTCATCAATTTCTCCTGCACATAGCTCGCCGAAAGTGTTCAGCTCCAGATCGGCCCATGAGAAAAAATCTGAATCAAGATAAACCTCGAGGATTTCTTTTAAATGAGGGTCTTCATGATAAAAATTCTCAATCTTTCTCATGAATTCACCTCCTGAATCATATCCCGTAAAGCCTGTTTCAGTATTTTACCTGTGGCATTACGCGGTAGGGCATGCAAGGTTTCATACAGTTTTGGAATTTTATAACTTGCGAGTTTCCCCTTTAGGAATTCATTACATACCGGCGAGAGTTCATTCACCTTAAGCGAACTGACGACATACGCTTTAACAGTTTCCCCCCACTCGGGATGCGGGACTCCAACGACTGCCACCTCGGAAATGGCCGGATGTTCGAGAAGCAGTTCTTCGATTTCTTTAGGAAATACGTTCACCCCGCCGGAAATGATCATATCCTTTTTGCGGTCCACCACCCATATATATCCTTGTTCATCCATTCTGGCAAGATCTCCAGTTTTTAGCCATCCATTGATAAAGGCTTCATTGGTCTTCTCATGGTCTTTATAGTATCCTTTCATATTTCCTTCACCGTATAGGAGAATTTCTCCCACCTCATTCGTGTCAACTGGATTCCCCGCTTCATTAACAATCTTTATTTCTGTTCCGAGTGCCCCTCTCTTCCCGATACTCCCTCCTTTCTCGTGGTGTTCATCTGCAGATAGAAGGGTTCCGCTGGGTCCAGCTTCTGTCAGACCGTAAACACAATGAAGGAGGTCCGTCCCTAACCGTTCTTTAATATAAGCAATTTCTGTTGTGGAAACAGGTGCTCCGCCATAGACCCAATATTTCATTGAAGTAAGATTATATGTTTGAATGTTTGGCAGTTTGGAAGTGAATAGGTAGGCGACCGGTGCACCGAAAAAGTGTGTGATCCGTTCTTGCTGTACCATCTTAAGTAGATTCTCAGGGGTGAAGGTCGGTGATAAAACATGGGTGCTTCCTACATAAGTACCTGCTATAAGGAATAGATGAAGTGGCGCAGAATGACTTAGAGGCATCATATGGAGGATCCTGCTCTCGGGTTTCATCTCAAATTCTACACACATCATGGTGGAAACGGTTAGGATATTTCGGTACGTGAATAGAACTCCTTTTGGCTGACCTGTCGTACCGGATGTATAAAGGATGGTAGCGTCATCCTCTTCACTCATGGTGCAGTCGATTTCTTCTTTACTCCCTTCATTCAGAATGTCATCGAATGATTTCCAAGCCCCTTGTGTCTTCCCTGTCTTAACACATAATAGAGTACCGGGGTCAATGCTCTCTACCGTTTCCCAAACCCGCTCATGTGCAAGGATGGCACGGGCATCGCTGTGGTGTACAATAAATGTCAATTCATCAGAAGTAAGCTTTGCATTAACCGGGACAATGATTGCACCCAACCGTAGGACTGCGAAATAACTGATGATAAATTCCTTCGTGTTCGGCATGAACAGCATCACTTTATCCCCGACAGCTATACCCCGCATTTTCAAGCTGCTGGCCAACTGATTGACTTTTTCATTCAACTCCCGGTAAGTCATCTCTTCATCCTCGGTAACAATCGCTTGGCGTGTTGGATATTTCCTGGAATTTCGAGACAATAATTCTGAGATATTCATTCTCGCTTCTCCCCTGACTCATTTAATTTTTTGAGGAAGTCATCCCTTAGTTCTTCCATTTCAGCTCTCATCGTTTCCAGTTCATGAATGAAGGTGGTTATCTCCTCTATTTTCATGTTCCCATATTCAACTGTGCGTTCCAATTGCTTCCTTCCACTTCGATCTTGATCAAACAGGTGAATCATTTCCTTGATCTCTTCCAAAGTGAATCCGAAACGTTTTCCGCGGAAAATTAATTTAAGTCTGGTGACATCACTCTTGGAGTAAAGTCTTCTTCCTGATTCACTCCTTTCAGGTTGTAATAGATGAAGTTCTTCATAATACCGGATCGTACGTGTCGTTACTTTGAATTCCTTTGCTAATTGTGAAATGGTATAAGACATACTGATCAGCTCTTTGTTGGAAAATTTTGATATTTTCATTGTATCATTGACGTTGACGTAAAGTTCAACTGGTTTTTACAAAATGTCTACTTTTTTGATGTGGTGTTTATTTTCATAAGAAAAGTGGGAAAGTACAAAATAATCCAATAGAAGGGAATGTGAATACATAATGCCAGTTCAGGTACCGAAAGATAAGGGGATTGACCGCACATTGTCGATCTTTAAAGATGGCTATGAATTTATTCAAAAACGTACTCAGAAGCATCATCTGGATGTATATGAAACAAAAGTTCTTGGTAAGAAGGTCGCTCTTCTCAGCGGTGAAGAAGGTGTGAAACTTTTCTATGATAATGAAAAGATGAAGCGGAATGGAGCGATGCCTCCCCACATACTGAACACACTTTTTGGTAAAGGCGGGGTACAGACGTTAGATGGAAAGTCTCATGTGCACCGTAAACGTTTGTTTATGTCTTTGATGACACCTGAAGGCCTCGAGGAATTGCATAAAATAACGACAAAAAAGTGGGATGAATATACACGTAAGTGGGAAAAGAAAAGCAAAGTTAACCTTTTCGATGAGTCCCTGGAATTACTTACAAAGGTCGGGTGTGAATGGGCTGGTATTCCGATAAAAGAGAAAGAAATTCCGAAACGCTCCAAAGATTTAAACAAATTAATTGAAGGAGCATCGAAAGTCGGTCCCCAGTATCTTGCAAGCCTGCGGGCAAGGAATCGATTAGAAAAATGGATTGAAAGCGTTATCCTTATGGTGCGTCAAGGAGAGCATGAAACAAGAAAAGGGTCTGCCCTGTATGAAATGGCTTTCCATCAAGACCTCAATGGGGACCTTCTTGATAGACAAGTGGCTGCAGTCGAATTATTAAATATCATTCGCCCTTTAGTAGCCATATCACGCTATCTGGTGTTTGGTGCCGTTGCACTTACAGAGCAGCCTGAGTGGAAAGAAAAGATCATGTCAAATGATGAAGACCTGCGTTGCTTCATTCAGGAAGTGCGTCGCTACTACCCCTTTTTCCCATTTCTGGCTGCACTGACTACCAAAGATTTCGTATGGCAGCAATATCGTTTTAAACAAGGTCAAATGGTCATGCTTGATTTATATGGTACGAATCACGATCCCCGGATCTGGGAGAATCCTGATCATTTCGAACCCGGACGGTTCAGTAACTACAAAGGCAGTATTTATGAACTGGTCCCACAAGGCGGTGGGGATTATGATACGGGTCACCGCTGCCCAGGGGAATGGCCGACCATTGAAGTTTTGAAAGCCAGCTTCTCCTTCATGAGTAAGCATCTTAAATATCGACTGCCGAAGCAGGATATGAGCTATAGCCTTCGGGAGATTCCATCCCTCCCCAAAAGTGGATTCGTGATGAAGAAGGTATGCTATATATAACGTTGGTGCATTTGTAATCTATAAGATAAAACACAGAAAGGCGGGTTATGTTCCCGCCTCTCTGTGTTTTATGACTATCCTAATGATTTAGTAAAAATGATAGGTGCCTCCATACAATCCTCTGAATCGTCAATTAATTCAATAATGGCTATATCCGTTATCTCCGCTTTTATCGTGTCTCCCCTACCTAAACAATGCTCGAACCCCTCAGCCAATTTTTCAGGGGAAAGTTTATTAGCCAAAGTGCAGTGTGGAATCCAATTGCCTGGAAGATAAAGTGGATTAGCCTGATGATTAAAAGAATGAAAATGATCGTAATGTGATGAGTGAAAGTCCAGAAGCTCCCTCGTAACTGTCGGGGAAAGAAAAAGTGTGCCGAAGTTCAAAAAAGATCCTACAGTATTAAATGTGATGCTGAAAGATACCATATGTTCATAAAATGTGTCTAAAGATTCTATGTATGCCTCTTTGTCTAATTCTGTGTAACTGCCTAATGTAATATGAGGACGGGCATCATTGATCTCTTCTTCATAATAAGAAATGTTCTTAACCGCTAGTTCCTTCCAAATTCCTTTAATAAGCTCTTCCGTTTTATCATCGAATAGAGCGATGACCCAGTACATAGGCGAACCACCTTTCTTAACATACGGATTTAACATGTCCCGTATATTTATACTCTAACACAGTCTCACTCAAGATGAATCGGATGTAAACGCTTAATGATTGGCAGAGTGAATACTTTCTATATCATTAAATAATTTGATGAAAATCTTTGACATCGATAAGAAAATGATGTAAATTACCTTATGGACGAACATTTATAAAATAAACAAACTTTAATATTCGTGTTTAGGGGTGTAATGATGGAAAATGTATTTGATTATGAAGATATTCAATTAATTCCTGCAAAATGTGTGGTTAACAGCCGATCTGAGTGTGATACGAGTGTAACCCTGGGTGGCCATTCGTTTAAACTGCCTGTAGTTCCAGCCAATATGCAAACCATAATTGATGAAAAAATTGCTGTCTATTTAGCTGAAAATAATTATTTCTATATCATGCATCGTTTTGAACCAGAAAAACGCGTGTCATTCATTAAAGATATGAAATCACGTGGATTAATTTCTTCTATTTCAGTAGGTGTAAAGGAAGAGGAATACACGTTTGTCCGGCAGCTGGCTGAAGAAAAGCTTGTACCGGAATTCATTACAATCGATATTGCACACGGGCATTCCAATGCTGTCATCAACATGATTCAACATATTAAAAAACATGTACCTGAAAGCTTTGTGATTGCCGGGAACGTTGGTACCCCTGAGGCCGTAAGAGAATTAGAACATGCGGGGGCAGATGCTACCAAGGTTGGAATCGGGCCGGGGAAAGTTTGTATTACCAAGATCAAAACAGGGTTTGGTACTGGTGGATGGCAGCTGGCTGCGTTGAGATGGTGCGCTAAAGCGGCTACTAAACCAATCATTGCTGATGGAGGCATCCGGACTCATGGGGATGTGGCAAAATCCATCCGCTTTGGTGCCTCTATGGTAATGATCGGATCACTATTTGCCGGTCACGAAGAATCTCCTGGAGAAACGATTGAGAAAGAAGGAAAGCTTTTCAAAGAGTACTTTGGATCAGCTTCCGAATTTCAAAAGGGTGAGAAGAAAAACGTTGAAGGAAAGAAAATGTACGTTGAACATAAAGGGTCACTAGAACATACTCTGATTGAAATGGAACAAGATCTTCAATCTTCAATCTCCTATGCAGGAGGAACGAAACTTGAATCCATCCGTACAGTAGATTACGTTGTGGTGAAGAATTCGATCTTTAATGGGGATAAGGTATATTAATCTTAAAAAGGTGAAAGGTGGGCAGTGTTTGCTCACCTTTTTTTAATGGTCATATTAGGTTTCAACTATTTTTTCTCTGCAATGATTGTAAACAAACCTGGTATGTTATTTTCAATCCCCAATGGAGCATTGCGTGGGAATGCCCATCTTATCCCGGCCTCCTCCTCTAATTGAGTAATGGTCAAGCCGGTAGTGGCAATTGATGTGATGATATCACCCAGTGTCCACCTGCGTATTCTATTCTTAGTGGATGGGTGCAGTAAATCAGTCTTTAATAATTTCCGGAATGCAACATCTACTTCAACTTCACAGGTCCCAAAGTAATCCCCTGCTGCCACCATTCTCGCCCCCTCAACCGTTAGTAGTTTAGTAAGTACAGGATGGAAATCCCTCAAGATGAACGTCCCTCCTTTTTTTAACATCTTTCTGACGATAGTAAAAACCGGCACTAAATCCACAAAATAATGTAGAACCCCAAGTTCCATAATGACAAAATCATAATCCTCTTCTTTCTCTTCACCGGGGATTTCTAATAAATCAGAAACGATATAATGAATGTCGACACCAGCGGCTTCTGCCAATTCCATCGCGTACATGCTATTTTCTTTCGAAATATCCACTACAGTAACCTCTGCACCCAATAAGGCAAAGGACACTGCCTTATTCCCCTTTGACCCTAGTAAATTTGCAATTCGTTTCCCTCTGATATCACCCATATGGTTTAAATACTTCAATATCTTTTGTTGGGGGCTCTTTATAAGCGTAAGAGCATAATCTTGTGGTAATCCATGACGATTCACCCAAGCTTGATAAGCACCATCATTCCATCCTGCCCTATTAATACTACTAAACTCACTTTGCCTCAAAATCTCGTCACCTCCAGAATAAATGGTAGAGGGACGGACCTCAAAAAACACTCCACTTATCCTCCCAGATCCTTATACAATCAGGGTCTTCCCAGGATAAGTAACACCTTTTTGAGGTCCGTCCCTCTTCTCTAAACAAAAAACGCGAACCTGCATGGCAGGCAGGTTCGCGCTAAATTAACTAAATTTGATGTTTTGCAATGTTTTAAGGCTTTGGGTGTCGGTGTCCTTCAGTTCTCCGTAGAAGAGGATACTTGGGTCAATTTTTATGATTTCTCCGGTGGAAGCCGACCACTCTTTCGATGAAGCTACTAAAAGTGCATCTTGATTAATATACGCTTCTGACATCTTTCTATCAGCAGGATGAACAAACGTCATCATCTCTTTCCGCTCGTCAGATCCCAACTTAACGAATGGTGTATCTCTTAATACGAATTCTTCCGACCCCGCGTAGTATTTATGGAAGATTCCTTCTGTAGGAAGTGAAATGTAACTGGATTGTAACGTCTCTCCCAGCTTGAAGAAAGCATCCAGGTCCAGTATTTCTTTGTCGATCGTTTGCCCTGAATGTTGATGAATTTCCGCATAAACGGCAAGCACCGGTACTTCCGGCAGGGTCAAGGCGAATTGACGTAGAATGACGCCTTTCATCGTCTCGTGCTGCTTAAACTCTGTTGTTAAACTGAGACCGGACCAATGGTGACCATTATGATCCACTTTCGTCACTGATTCAATCGTTGTTTTTTCTTTCAGCATAGAGTAAGCACTGACATTTCGGAAAGAATATGCAATCCCACCGCCCCATGGGTTCCACCAGGCGCGCGGGCCCGGCGTTGGGTATTGATGATCAAGTGCTTCGTTTCCACTTAAACTTAATGAATAAATTCCCGGATGGTAATCCGAAGAGACCTTAAACGAAATAACCCCATTGTCAACAGACCAAATATCATCATTTTGTCCGATCTTCACATCTCTGTTTCCTTTAACGAATTGCAAGGAGTCCATCCTTGCCGTTTGACTCTTTGCAATGAATTCACCTGATACCCATCTTACTCCAGGAGAACAATGTTCAAGTTGAACGTTCACATGAGTCACGCTTTCGTCTTTCAGCACCTCTTTCACCAGGGTCTCATCTTCGTGCTGAACGGTTAATCTTCCATGGATATAAGGAGTCATCATGGATTTGAATGAATAGTCCTCTTTAACACCTAAGGTAGAGACAACGTCTCCCTTTGCTTTTTCGAAAGCAAATAGTGGAAGCTCCTTCAATTCCACGTCTTCCCCTGTAATGAATTCGCGCCAATTCGACCAGTGATTAGAAACGTTGATGCCTACCTGTATCGGACCTAAACATAGCTCCTCTTGGGCTTGAAGCAAGTCCATTTCATATTCCAAAGCCATCCGCCAATCATCTTTTCTGACTGTCGCATTTTCCGGCCATGCTAAACCGATCGTGTCTCCTTTTGCTGTTCCTATAAACATCCATCTCTCTGAGATAGCTCTGTCATCGATATATTCAACAAATGGAACGAGAGACTCATTTCCAATTAAGACCCCATTGTTTTGAGGGACAGCCAGCCCTTCAAAATTTGTGAACACGGGCTGTATCAAAGAAAGCCTTTTCTTATCATCAATTCCTTTATTCACAACCTCATGCTTAACTTCCACCAAACCTTCTCCATACAACTTGAAATATGAATTGAGTAAAATGGAAGGAAAGGCTTCTGATACGAGTGATGTTTTAATAACCAATGCTTCTGGTAACTCGATGAATTCAATACAAGATGCTTCTTTTTTTGAAAATTCTTCACTGTATGGTTTACCGAATTTAGGAGTAAATAAAGAAATTGGATCCCTGGAGAATGCAGTTGAACCTATTTTCACCATATGGTTTCTTTTTTCGATTTCAACAAAGTGTGGTCCATTATATCCAAACCAGTGCTCGTCTGTTTCTCCGCCGAATTTAGCCCCGAATCCTGGAAATGCACATCTCAGTGTAGTCGTAAAGGAGGTTTGGTGTCCGTTTTCCCATTCGACCTCTATAACAATTTCTTCTGATAAGAACCCATTTTTCAATAGTTGAGCAGGGATTGGGATGGAAGTTCTCCCTTTGGCGCTGATCCGTTCGATCACGTCAGATTTTTCCCAGCATATTACTTTATTTTCAGGCAGTTTCACTGTCCAAGTGGAATCTTCACCAACCTGACTTTCAAGGTCGAGATAGACGGTTCCCTTACTATGGGGTCTCCAATTCTTTTTCACAGACCCTAGGTTCACTTTGCCTGCCTGCTTGGGGTATACACCCATTTTCAGCGAAAGATCTTGCTTATTCAGTTTGAAATCAGCCCCGATCGTGGGGTGGGTTTTCCATGGACCCGGTTTACTTTCCGGCATTGAAATCTTTACAGGATAATCTCTCATCCATTTGTTTTCGACCAGAAAGGTATCTTCGAAATTATGTTCTGCTATCGGTGACGAGACCCCTTTTAACGAAACTTCAATAGGTTCCTTGCTGCGGTTCTCAACATGATAGCTTACATAGTGGTCTTCATTCTCCAGAAGTTTGAATTCAGGCAGAATCATTTGAACTAAATAGTCCTGGGTTTCAATTAAACGAATACCCCGTCCCGTTCGTTCAAATTGAATACGGACAAATTCTTCGCCTGCTTCCCACTTATATTCATAATACGTATGGTCATTCACCTTTAAAGCATCCGGTTTAATTTCAATCAAGCGCTGACTGGTTTCATACCAATCATGTTTCTCGAAAAAAGGCTTCAGCATCTCGATTTGAAGCACCATTGGGATGAAATTCATTAAATGGACCGTATCATCACGGTCTTCCCAGAAAAATCCGCATTTTTTATAAAGTGGCACAGCTTTTGTGTTTCCCGGCCAGGTAAACAGGTCAAGTCTTGGCCACTGTAATTCCACCGTCTTCTCGATCGCTTTTAACACAAGCTGTTTGCCGATTTTCAACCCTTGATACTTAGGGTGTACATTTAGTAACGGAATGTACAAAGCCCCTTCATCTTCACGATATTCGGAAAGTCCACAGTACCCTGCGACCTCATCGCCTATCATGGCTAAAAATAGATGAAGATTGGTGGAATTGGCTTCCTTGTCCTTCACATCCTGTTCTGTTGTAACGGTGGAATCCCCGCCCCAATTTTCACGGCTTTCATTCCACATCTTCGCGATTCCTTTTGCTAAACCTTCATGATATTCTACGATTTTTACTTGCTGAAGCGTTGTCTTCATAATAACCTCCCAGGCTATGTTTTAATTGAAAGAACCTCATATTCATTGATTTTTAAACTTGCATCGACGATTGGAATCATCGTCATCGCCTCCTTTCATTGTGTTGGAAAGATTTTCTTCCCACATCCACAGTTTAAGATTTTATGCGGATTAAGTAAAGAATATTCTAACTTAAAAAAATATTCACCTGTCCTGAGAATGGATTGGAATTGTAAAAAGGGAATAAATTCTGACAGACAAGACAACCCTACAAGATAAAAAGAGGGTAATACTTTTGAAATGGATCCGCCTTGTTTCAACTGTTCTTTGCTTGATGTTTTTAACGAATTTGACAATTGATGACGGCACTCAGGTTCTCCATGCACAACAGGAAATTCCGTCCTATGCCAAATGGGGAAGTCTTGCTGTAAGAAAAACGAAAGAAAGGTATCCTGATGCAGCGATCGTGGATTATCTTCACATTGGAAAAGAATATGGAACGAAGATTTCAACCGAAAAATTTAAGCTTTGGCTAAGGCAGGATGGTAAAGAATTCGGAGTGTTTATTGATATCCAGTTTGAAACTGATAGTGAAAAACTCCTTGATATTAAATTCAGGGAAACGAATCGATAGCTTTCAAAAAAAGAGATCGGAGGATTTATTATCCTTCGATCTCTTTATTATCTTCACCAGAATCGTTTTTCCTTTTGTACCTTATTGCTCTTCGCTTGGTCTGTTTCTATGTATTTCGGTGGAAGCAGTGGCAACTCCAATAATGGCACCATCCTCATTTAAAAGGGGATGGGCATAAACATTGTATGAGATATCCCCAGATGATAATGGAATCGTAATGACTCGACTGACTGGCCCCTTTTCAGTTAAAACCTCTTTCTTTAACTTCATCAGGGCACGATTCCCTTCATTGTCCTCCAGCTCCACATCTGTTTTCCCTATATGATCGATTGGTATAATATCAGGAGTATTGAAAATCCATGTATACCGTAATTGCGTATCGCAATGAGCCAGGATGACAGGAGCACTTTGTAAGGCGATGGAGAATGGATTCTCCTCCAGGTTAAAACTTGATGCATGGAAATCTAGCACTTGACCTAACTTGATCGTCACTTCAGCACTGGGTTTGCGGATTCCATTTTCAATTTGGGCATAATAGGATCTTTCAATAAAGGCTTTTGCAGCTACTTCCTGCTGTGTCATCTTTTTCCTTTTTCGCAACTTAGTGAGCCAAGTTCTTTTATTCAACCCTCAATCCCCCTTCTGAACCATAATGACAGAAAAGCAACTGTATACTACATGTTAGAAAGTGTCTGAACAGACACTTTTTCACGTGTTAATCTTCTGTATAATAAAATTGAAGGAATCTATCAATCACAATTCCTTCACTTCTTTAATGAGACACCGTTCGTCCTCAATAAATAAAAATATATTTGTACTCTTTCTTAAAAATCATAACATAGAATCCTACGTTACCTCTATTCTTTTTTCCAAATATATTTACATATTTAGACAACCCTCAAAGTTGATTAATAATAGGAGGTTATTATATGCCGATGAAGGCCGTTCAGCACGAAGATAAATATCTAGATTTCATTAATCGTGTAATCGAATCAAAATCAGGGCTGATTCAGGAAAGAGCGAATATAGACTCTTCCTATTCGAATATTGTCAAAGTTTCCCTTAGAAAATGGAGAGGCGATTCCATCGAGGTACTGGCTGATTCATTGCGAATGGCTAATCATCCGGAAAACATCGAAAAGTGGGCATGTTCTTCCGTTACGCTATTCAGGCAGCTGGATGTTTCTCTTGAAGTAGCGATAAACGATCTCCATTACTTTCGCAATATGATCGGAGAAGTGATAGGAGCAGAGGCGATCGTTAAAGAGCTCTCGCTTTCAACTTTCTCTGACTTACTTTCTCTCTTTCACACAGGGGTGGACCGGGCCATTCATCGAATGACAATCGCTTATTCGCACCCCCATTCGGCTTCTATCAGTGCCGAACTGTCCATACCGATTGTCAAGGTGACCAATTCGATTGCCATTCTGCCTCTTATTGGGGATATCGATGCCTCACGATCGAAGGATTTAATGGAAAGAGCTCTCACAAAAGGGTCTGAATTGGGTTTACACTATCTGATCATTGATCTATCAGGTGTTACGCTGGTTGATACGATGGTGGCAGATCAGTTATTTAAAGTGGTGGCGGCTCTTAAATTAGCCGGGATTCAGGCAGTTTTGACAGGTATTCGACCGGAAATTGCTCAAACCATGGTCAACCTGGGAATTGTCATTACGCATATCCCAACATTCGCCAGTCTGCACACAGCCCTCATTCATCTGCAAAAAAGAAAGAGCATCCATAAATAGTAGGATGCTCTTTCTTCTTTATGCTTCATAGCAGCTCAAATTCGACTTCTCAATTTTATTCAATAGGGAATAATTTTCAATTCAAGAGGCAAAATGAGTATATGAATTTTCCGGGCCTCGGAATGAAATGAAAGAAAAAAAGGATGGGTGTGCATGACTGAAAAGAAAGCGTTAAATTCAAGTGAGATTGCTACTTTATGGATGACATATCAAGAAAAGACAATGATTCAGCGCATGCTTGAATATTTCATTGAAAATGCGGATGACGAGGAAGCAAAACGCATCCTGGTTGACGCACATAAAAATGTGAAAGAATACGTTGGAGTGCTCACCTCTTTATTCGAAGAGGAGGGGTGTGTCATTCCTGCCGGTTTTACCAGTGAGGATGTATATCCGGGGGTTCCTAAACTATTCGATCACCATTTCGATATCATGTTTCTAAGGCAACTTACAGCCATTGGTATGGGCTTACATACGTTACACGTCAATATGTCTTACCGGAAAGATCTCATTCTCCTATATAAAGAGTTGACCGGATTTACTCAGTCCGTTTATGAAAAGTGCATGGATTACATACGCAAAAAGGATGTGTTACCAGGACCACCCGCGGTGACCCTTCCCCGAACGATTGAATTCGCTCAAAGCCCTAATTACATGGCAGGCTTTAATATTTTTTCTGATAAAAGGGCATTGAATACGGTAGAAGTTGCCTATCTATATTTCGGGATCGAATCAAATACATTGGGAATGCAGATGATGACGGGCTTTGCTCAAGTGGCAAATGAATCGGAAGTGAAGAAATACTTCATCAAAGGAAAAGAATTATCCAAGACAATCGTAAGTGACTATTCTAAAGTGCTGCTGGAAAGTGATATTCAAGCTCCTTCGACATCCGGAGCGAAAGCAACCGATTCAACGATTGCACCTTTTTCAGATAAGATCATGATGTATTGTACTTCCCTTTTCACTAATTTCGGTTTAGGGAGCAATGCCCTGGGAACTGCTTTCAGCCTACGCAGCGACCTTCCTGTCAAGCTAGCTTCAACTGCAAAGGACATCTTATCTTATGGGCATGACGGGGGTAAAATAATGGCAAAGAACGGTTGGATGGAACAGCCTCCAAGTATGGAGGATCGAAATAAGCTGTTTAAATAGCCTGAATTTTTTTTCTTAACAACAGATAAAAGCAGATGTGCCATCATTCATATGGCTCATCTGCTTTTTCAACTGTTATCTTTGATTAAAAAATCGCTCATCAATTTTCCAATCTGAGCAATGGTGTCTTTCCCAGGTTCGTTTTGTCCAAGTTCATCGATAAGTACGGCTATATAGGCAGTTTTCTCCCGGAACTTTATAATGGCGGAATCATGCTCAACCCCGGGCAGCTCCCCTGTCTTATTCGCAATATACACAGATCCCCTGTCCATCCGGGATGGGAGTTTGGTATCAAATTGTTGTTGATGTAAAATATGCAGCATTTTTTTCCGGCTCGTTGGACTATATTCCGTCCCAATGTCCAATACCTTCAAACAGGAAATGATATCAAGTGCAGAGGTATAGTTATTCAAACCCTGTTCCACCGCTTCAAAATCCATTAATTTCCTACGAAGCATTGTTTGTTTTAATTGTAAAGTATCGCAAAGGTCTTGTATGGCAATCGAACCAAGTCGTTCTATAAGAAGATTTGAGGCTGTATTATCTGAAACGATGATCATAAGGGTAAGGAGATCCTCTACAGTAAGGGTAAGATGATCAGAAAGTGACACCAGTACTCCTGCCCCGCCAACTCTCCCCTCTTTAGGGATCGTAACCCTATCACTAAGGGATATTTTCCCTTCCTGAGCTTGACGGAAACCTTCGAGTAAAATCGGAATCTTAATTAAGCTGGCAGCGGAATAAGTGCTGTCTCCGTTGATGTGGAAGGAGTGAGATGGAAGCTCCACTGCAACACTCACCCTTCCGGTACAACGAATCACTATTTCTCTGATTTTATTTTCTAGTACATTTTCCATTTTATTTTCTTCATTCCCTTTACTTAGTGACTGCTACTTCGTCATGTTCCCCTGTCATTTCCTTGTCGTAAAGGTGACAAGCTACATAATGCTTTTCCTCTACTTCCTTCCATTTAGGTTTATGGGTGGCACAAGCATCCATGGCTGCCGGGCAGCGGGTTCTGAACACACAGCCAGTCGGGGGATTGATCGGACTTGGGATTTCCCCTTGTATGATCATCCTTTCCCGTGAATCCTCCACATCCGGATCGGGAATCGGAATCGCTGAAAGTAAAGCCTGAGTGTACGGATGAAGAGGCTTCTTATATAACTCTTTGCTCTCGGTAAGTTCTACAATATGACCTAGATACATCACACCGATGCAGTTACTGATATGTTTGACCATCGAAAGGTCATGTGCAATAAAGAGAAAGGTCAATCCCTTTTCTTTTTGCAATTTCGTTAATAAGTTTACAATTTGTGCCTGTACAGATACATCAAGTGCAGAAATCGGCTCATCTGCAATAATGAAATCCGGATCAAGGGCAAGTGCCCTTGCTATGCCAATACGCTGACGCTGGCCCCCGCTGAATTCGTGGGGATACCGATTGGCATGATCACGATTCAGCCCTACATCCTCTAAAAGTTGATAGATGCGTTCCATCTGCTTTCTTTTATCCTTGAATAAGCCGTGTGCCTCCATAGGTTCAGCTATGATTTCCCTTACGGTTGAGCGGGGGTTCAGAGAAGCATATGGATCTTGGAAGATCATCTGCATATTCCGGTAAAATGATTTTTTTTCCTTTTCCGAAAGCTCGTGGACGTTTTTACCATCATATAAGACCTCTCCTTCTGTCCGGTCGTACAATCCGATAATGGTGCGACCGGTGGTGGACTTTCCACAACCGGATTCTCCTACTAATCCGAAGGTCTCCCCCTTGAATATATCAAATGAAATACCATCCACTGCTTTTAGTGTCTTTCCTTTTTCCAGGTGGAAGTATTTTTTTAATTCTTTGACTTCTAGTAACTTATGAGTTGTCATGGAGATCCCTCCGTTTCTTCCCAGTAGCGTCTGGCAGCACATAACTCTTTTTCATAATAAGTTCCTTTCAATGACAGAATTTCAATCGTTTTACCAGTGTTGGGGGAGTGTATCATCTTCCCCTCACCATAATAGATGGCAACGTGATGAATGCTGCCTTTTCCTTCATCGTACGCAAAGAACAAGAGGTCTCCAGGCAATAATTGATCCAATGGTACCTCTCTTCCTTCCTTCGCCTGATCATTTGCATCCCGTGGAATCATGTATCCCTGAGTTTTGTACATCGTGTAGCTGAATCCAGAGCAATCAAACCCGAAGCTTGACATCCCGCCCCATAAATATGGAAGATCAAGAAATAATTCTCCGGAAGAGACAATATCCCTGCCACTTCCCTTTCGATCATTCACTTTCGATCTAGAGATGATAATATCTGTCTGCCTTAAAAACCTTGTCCCAAAAGGAGTCTCCACTTCTATTAAATCATCATGCTCTTTGACAATAGGTAAAGTGGTTTGAAAGCTGAGTTCAAATTCAGTTTCATTCTTTTTATTGATTAAGTCGGTGAATTTACTTGTTACAATGGCATATGTGTCCGCTGGGGATGGCTCTCCAGGTAAAAGCTGAGCACTTGGGATCCAGCCGGGGTATCCGCGATCGTCTTTTGAAGATGATTGATCAGGTAAGAGGACGTGGGACCAACCGTTCCTCTCTTCCACTACGAATACTTCCTGACCGAATAAGGCTTGCGATTGTATGCGGTTCTCGTCGCAAAGGGCTAAACGTGTATCATAATTTAAGGAGTTCAACCAATGTGTAATGTGAACAGGATTGCTTATAGCCGGTGTATCCAAGTCACGTGCAGAATCCCGATTCGTCCATAAAGTTGCTACAGGTACTGCTATTTGCGCCTTTGTCAGCATTTGATTTCCCCCAATATTCATACTTTTACTCTCTCTATCCCAAGACCCGGTTTGGTTGGCATAGTAATCTTCCGACCGTTATATTGGATTCCTCCGACTACAATATCTTCAGCCAGCATAAGCGGTGCATCGAAATCAAATCGAGTGACGTTTTTCCTGCTTGCAGCAAAGTGGGCGGCAGCCGTTATTCCCAGTCTGGTTTCAATCATGCTGCCGACCATACATTCGACCCCGCAAATTTCAGCTAGATCATTTATTTTCTGAGCCTGGTAGATTCCCCCCGCTTTCATGAGTTTAATATTGATCAGGTCTGCACTACGGGTCTTTAGTACTTCAAAGGCTTGGTATGGAGTGAATACACTTTCATCAGCCATGATAAGGGTTTCGACCCCATCCGTGACTCTTTTCAACCCTTCAATGTCATGTGCAGGAACTGGCTGCTCAACTAATTCTATCTTCAGGTCAAGGTCCTCCATCTTGCGAATGGCTCTAATTGCGGCTTTTGATTCCCATCCCTGATTGGCATCCAGGCGGATTTGAATATCATACCCGATCCGTTGGCGAATTTCATGAATTCTTTTTATGTCCGTTTCGATTTCATCCTTGCCGACTTTCACTTTCAGTACATCAAAGCCATTATTCACATATGCTGCTGCATCCTCACCCATCTCCTTCGGGCTGTTCACACTCACAGTGTAATCTGTCTCAAGTTCTTCTCTGTACCCTCCCAGAAATTGATAGAGTGGCAAATGACAATGTTGAGCAAGGCAATCATAAATTGCCATGTCAACAGCTGCCTTCGCGCTTGTATTCCGGATAAGTAACGAATGCAGCTGTTGAAAAAGATTTTCATGCTTTAATAGGTTTTTGCCTACTATTGAGGGTTTAATTACTTGTTGGATGCTATATTCAATACTGGATAAACTTTCTCCGGTGATCACTACGGTCGGCGGTGCTTCCCCCCAGCCGATAATCCCGTTTTCACAAGTCAGTTTGACAATGATAGCTTCCGCCACTTTCACCGTACGTAAAGCGGTCTTAAAAGGGCTATGTAATGGGACGGCTGCTCTGAACGTTTCAAGTTGTTGGATCTTCATGGTCTCTCACCCCCCGCTTATACCTGAATCGATTTTAAATGAATGATCAATTGTATTCATTGTTCCGATGCTGCCCACCGGAATCGCAATATTCGGCGAAGAATGTCCGATATTAAATCCTTTTAATGCAGGCTTTCCGGCACTTGTGACATGTTCTGTCAGAACCTCATCAAGAGTCAGGGAACGTTCGCGTTTCTTAGGCTCGCAGTTCTTAAAGTCACCAATGATGATTCCGGAAGAATCTTTGAATTTATTGGCCATCTTCAATTGATTCACCATTCGGTCGACTTGATATGGCTCCTCATCAATATCTTCAATAAAAAGGATCTTTCCTTTGGTGTTCACTTCGAAAGGAGTCCCTAATGTGCTTACAAGCAGCGTGAGATTCCCACCGATCACGGGGCCGGTCGCTACGCCTTCCACAACCGTTTCCAGTTTGGGTTTGTCATACGTATAGTCAATATCTTCCGTTTGAAACAACTGTCGGAACGATTCCTTTGAGGCTTCATGAACGTCCTCGAGTCCGATATCTGAACTTAGCATCGGTCCATGGAAGGTCACGAGCCCCGTTTGTTGATGAATGGCCGTATGTAAAAAGGTAATATCACTATACCCCCAAAAAATTTTAGGGTTTTGACGGATCAGTTCGAAATCCAATCTGGAAACGATACGTCCCGTTCCAAAACCTCCACATGCACAGAAAATGGCTTTCACATCCTGATCTTCAAACATCCTATGGATATCTTCTATCCTTTCCGTGTCCTTACCTGCTAAGTACCCATATTTCTTATGTACCGATTCCCCTACCCTTACATCTAATCCTAATTCTTCAAGGAAACGGATCCCTTTTTTTAACGGTTCCGTTTTGGGAGGGCTGGCAGGAGCTATGACTCCTACAATATCCCCTTTTTTCAGTTTAGAAGGTTTCATCATATACGTTCCAGACCCCTTTCGTAGAAAAAGAGGGAGTGGACGCATGGCCATAAAGTGCGCCGACGCGTCCCTCCACTCATCCTTTTTTCATATCCTTATTTTTTATCAGCCCATTTTAATTCCATGTAGCCGACCGGGTGACGAACGATGCCTGTCACATCCTCATTTTGCAGATACACATGATTGTAGAAATGAATCGGGATGATCGGCATTTCATCCATTAGAATTTTCTCTGCTTCATACATCATTTCAAATCGTTTTCCTTCATCCGCTTCATTCTTTGCTTGTTGGATCAGCTTGTCATAATTCTCATTACCCCAGCCCGTACGGTTCATGGAGTGTCCTGTCTGGAAGTTTTCCAGGAAGTTAATCGGATCTGCATAGTCTGCTAAGAATGAACTCCGTGATAATTGGAATTTTAAAGCCTTTTGTTCATCCTGGAATACGTTCCATTCCATATTGGCTAATTTCACATCGACATCTAAGTTTTCCTTGAACATTTGTTGAAGAGCTTCAGCAATTTTTTGATGAGTATCACTTGTGCTGTATGTTAAAGTGACTTCCGGTAGTTTGTCGTATCCCTCTTCTTCCATCCCCTTTTTCAAGAGGGCTTTCGCTTCTTCCACATCAGTTGTCACCAAGTCTCCGTTTGCTTCACGAAAGTCCTTGCCAGATGGATCTTTAAATCCTTTTGAAACGAATCCGTAAGCTGGTTTTTCTTTATTCTTTGTTACAAAGTCAACCATTTGCTGTTGGTCGACAGCCATGGCGAATGCTTTACGGATGTTTTGATTTTGAAAAGGCTCTTTTTCTAAATTGAAACGATAGAAGTACGTTCCGGCCTGGTCTTCAACGTTTACCTTGCCTTCCTCGAATAACTGTTTGCTTAAATCCGCCGGTACGTCCGCTGTATCCAGTTCACCCGTTTTGTATAATTGGTAGTCCGTATTTGTATCGTTTACCATTGCCCAGTGAACTTTATCCAATTTCACTGAATCTTTATCCCAATATTGATCATTCTTTTCCATGACGAAATGGCTGTCATGTTCCCATTCCGTCAGTTTGAACGGCCCGTTGGCAACGAAAGTATCCGCTTCTGCAAACCATTCAGGATTCTCAGTAGCAACCTTTTCATTGATCGGGAAGAATGCTGGATTTGCAATGACGCTCAAGAAATAGGCTTGTGGACTTGTCAGTGTGACCTCGAATGTTTTCTCATCCTTCGCCGCCACTTTTACATCATCCGCTGAACCCTTACCAGTGTTGAAGGCCTCTCCACCTTCAATGAAATATCCTAGGAAAGCTGCTGGTGAACCTGTGTCTGGATTTAATAGGCGTTTCCATGCGAATACAAAATCTCCGGCAGAGACATTATCACCGTTAGACCATTTGGCGTTGTCCCTAATGTGAAAGGTATATACTTTCCCATCTTCCGAGACATCCCATTTTTCAGCCATGGCAGCTTCAGGTTCATGATCGGCATTTAGACGGGTCATCCCTTCCATTAAGTTGTTCAATGCTGTCCAGGAATAGGAATCAAAACCGATTGGTGGATCGAACGACGTTGGTTCCGCTCCATTATTCAGGTGAAGGACCTTTCCTGCGTCTTCTTTCTTATTGTCCCCACTGCTTGACTCACTGCCTGCATCCTTGGTGGCCGTACAAGCTGCCAGCATGAACAGGAGCATCCCCACTAGAAAGACTGATAATAGCTTTTTCATGATTTTCCCCCTCTTACCCTATTTTTCTATCAAACGATCATTTTAACGAATGGTTAAGCTGACCGATGAGAGCTTGACTTTGTTGGCTCGTTTATCCTGAAGCCAGCAGTCGACATGGTGTTCATTCGATAATTGTGTCTTTACGGGATACACACGGTCGCATACCTCCATCGCTTTCTCACAACGTGGAACAAATGGGCACCCAACAGGCGGAGAAAATAGATCAGGCGGAGAACCTGGAATCGGTATCAGATCTTCCCCATCAAGATCAAGTCTTGGGACAGATCTCAGTAGCCCTTGGGTATACGGATGTTGTGGGCGATAGAAAATTTCTCTCCTGTTTCCTTTTTCTACTATTTTCCCTGCATACATGACGGCAATTCGATCAGCTACTTGAGCCACGACCCCTAAATCATGCGTGATTAAAATAATGGACACACCCTTCTTCTTCTGAATCTCTTTAAACAATTCAAGTATTTGGGCTTGTATGGTAACATCAAGAGCTGTTGTCGGTTCATCCGCAATTAAGACATCAGGTTCACATACAAGTGACATGGCAATCACAATTCGCTGCCGCATTCCTCCACTGAATTGGTGAGGATACTGCTTTAGTCTCTCGGTCGGATTTGGAATACTCACCAGTTGCAGCATGTCAATCGCTTTTTGTTTCGCCTTTTTCTTGGACACATCGTTGTGTTGCAAAATCCCTTCCATGATTTGTTCACCAATGGTCAAAGTGGGATTGAGTGCCGTCATGGGATCCTGAAAGATCATGGAAATATCGGCTCCCCGAACTTTCCTCATTTGAGGTTCGGTTATCTTTAAAAGGTCTCTTCCCTTAAACAGGATCCTGCCCCCGGTCACTTTTCCGGGTGGATTTGGGATCAGCCTCATAACGCTCTGTGAAGTCACACTCTTTCCACAGCCCGACTCGCCTACAATCGCCAACGTCTCCCCCTTATGTAAATCAAAGCTTACTCCCCTGACCGCCTTGACCTCTCCGCCATAGGTTGTAAAGGAGACGTGGAGATCTTGTACAGATAAAACTTCACTCATGGTGATTACCTCCTTAATTTTGGATCCAGTGC
Organism: Rossellomorea vietnamensis; assembly: GCF_001305855.1. Lineage (GTDB taxonomy): Bacteria > Bacillota > Bacilli > Bacillales > Bacillaceae_B > Rossellomorea > Rossellomorea vietnamensis_A. Next base: position 261,903 of record NZ_LIXZ01000005.1, read on the forward strand.
ATCCTGTAACCCGTCTCCCAACACATTGAATGAAAACATAGTCAATGAAATGAATAGTGCAGGAAAGAATAAACGCCACCAGTATCCTGAGAGGATTGTAGATAACCCGTCATTGGCCATCACGCCCCAGCTTGCATAGGGCGCTTGAATGCCGAGTCCAAGGAAGCTTAAGAAAGCTTCAGCAAAGATCGCGCTAGGTATCGTCAATGTCATTTGTACAATAATCGGTCCCATCGTATTGGGAAGCAGATTCTTTCTGATGATTCTTGCGGTTTTTGTCCCGAATGTTTTTGAAGCTAAAATAAATTCATAGTTCTTAATCTGAAGCACCTGTCCCCTTACGATCCTGGCCATCCCGATCCACCCGGTCACCGTTAAGGCAACGATGATCGTCAAGAGACCCGGCCCCATTACTACCATCAATAGAATAACGACAAGCAGATAAGGTAAGCCGTATAGTATTTCAACAATGCGCATCATGACATTATCCGTTTTTCCCCCTTTATAACCGGAAATCCCACCGTATACAATCCCGATTACAAAATCGATAAGCGCTGCCATGAAACCTACGAACAACGAAATCCGTGCTCCAAACCATGTACGGGTAAATACATCTCTTCCCATATCGTCCGTACCAAACCAGTGTTGACCAGAAGGCGGCAGATTTTGATTTGACAGTGTTTGCTTAGTGACGTCGTGTGGAGAAATAAGCGGCCCGACGACTGCCATTATGATTAATGCAGTTAGGAATACTAACCCAAGCATGGCCAGTTTATTTTTCATGAGGCGCTTCCAGGCATCCTGCCAATAGGAAAGACTCGGTCTCACCACTGCTTCTGCATCCTCTTTATTCCTCTTTTTGGGTGTGAACCATTCATCCCTGACGTCTGGAGTCACGAGTGGCTCTTGTTGTTTTGGAACCCCCATTATTTCGCCTCCTTCTTATGTAACTTAATCCGCGGATCAAGGAAACCATATGCCAAATCAACTAAAAATAACATGACAATAAGAAAGGCACTATAAAAGACCGTTGTTCCCATAATGACGGGATAATCACGTTGATTGATACTTTCGACAAAGTATTTTCCCATACCCGGAATGGCAAAGATCTGTTCAATAACGAAGGTTCCTGTCAAGATTCCAGCAGCAAGTGTACCCAGGACAGTGACCACCGGTAGCAATGCATTTCTTAACGCATGCTTAATAACAATCTTGAATGGTGACAATCCCTTAGCGCGTGCTGTCCGTATATAATCCTGCGTCAGTACTTCCAGCATACTTGATCGGGTAAGTCGGGCGATGATGGCCATCGGTCCTGTGGCTAATGCAAGGGTCGGTAGAATCATATGTCGCCAGCTTGTCCATGTGGCGACGGGAAGGATTCCCCAAGTTACAGCCACTTGTTGAATCAATAAAGTCGCCATGACGAAATTCGGGATCGAAATTCCAAGTACGGCAAATGTCATCGCCATATAGTCAATGATTCCATTATGTCTAAGGGCTGCCAGAACCCCGAGGATAATTCCTGAAAGCACAGCGATGATGAGAGTTGTCATCCCGAGTTCAAATGAAATCGGAAATCCCCTCCCAAGCAAATCGTTCACCGTTTGCGATGGCTGAGTGATAGATGGACCAAAGTCCAATGAGATAAGCGACTTTAAATATAAGAGATATTGCACCATCAACGGCTCGTTCAAATGATAATGAGCTTCTAAATTTTGTTGTACCATTTCACTCGTATTCCTTTCTTCATTGAAAGGGGACCCGGGAATGGTATGCATCAGGAAAAACGTTAACGTCACAATCAGCCAGAGGGTAATGACCATGGCCAGTAGTCGTTTCAACAAATATGTACTCATTAAATCTCACACTTCCTAACAGAATGTTGTTCTCATCGCGAGTTCAGTCATGACCAGCATGGCTCTATATGCTTCAAGGATATCTCTGGCCTCAAATCTCACAATCGTTGAATCTACTTCATGAATGGTTCCCGGCATGAGACTTGCCCACTCCGCCTGTCCGTAATTTGCAAACTCAATACGTAAAGATGGATGTTTCGGTGGCGTGAGTGGTTGTACGTTTTTATTATGTATTGCTTCTTCTGTTTTCTTTTTTAATAATTGTTTTGATTTCTCAGGGGTAAGGCTCTTCGCAACAGAACGGGAAATCGTGTCCTTCACCACGGCAGTTATTACATTGGGAATTAATGCTTCTGCCTCCTGTGCAGCCTGATCATCCCCGGCAACCATTAATACAGGAACACCGTAGTAACCTGCAACATATGCATTGAATCCCAGTTCACCAACGGCTACATCATTGATGAACATGTTTCGCACCCCAAAGATCATGGAATGTGACAACACGCCCTTCATGGAAGCCCTGGCGTGATAACCAACAAAAAAAGCCCCATCAAACGTATCATCCAGTCCTTCAACCATGGAATATGGTTTCACTCCACCAGATATCAGTTTCGTTTCAGGGTGCAATTTTTCTATTAACAGATTGTTCATTTGTGAATGACTGTCATTCACCAACACTTCCTTGCAGCCTGAATCAAAGGCAGCAGTCACAACGGCATTCGCCTCTTCTGTCATAATGATCCTTCCGCGTTCATAATTATGCTTATCTGATGACACATGGGTGTGATCCACCAGGCCTGTTATTCCCTCCATATCAACCGACACATAGACGTTCATAAAGTAGGCCCTCCTTTCTCAGGAAATATTTATTAAATTTTCTTAATATTATAATTATTATAGCATTTAATTACAATAATTTTTTGAATAAAAAGGAATATATTCCTGTTTTCATAAAAAAAGGAATTATGAACTATAAACGTATATTTTCCAACTGGATCTCTCTCCTTAAAGGAAGACAAAGTAGTAGAATGGAATCATGAAATCGGTTGGGAATGAAAAATTACGATGGATTTCCTAATCGAAATCACACCGCACTCTTTTTCTGTGTATATGTCAAATATCATTGAAGAAAAGTATCAGGTGGAGGACATTAGACTTAGCTATATTTTATTGATATATTATTTATTTCGCTGATAAACGTCGATCATATTAAGACTTCCATAAGAAAAAGACCTGGAGTACTCATCTCTCCAGGTCTTAAACTCGGTACATGTATGTTAGCTTATTTTATTCATCAATTTTTCTGAGTGTTGAGAGCCCATCTCTGCCACTAAATCAAGTAATTCTGCTTTCGTTGTCTCATCTAGGCCTTTATAAATAAGGAAAGCTTGCGTTGCATCAGAAGTAATTAACTTTCTGTATAACTTTGAGATTCTTTTACTCCTGTGGGTGTCCATTAGATCCTCCTCTATAAATCCTTTCTGTTATTATAATAAATATAAGCTTGTTTTTTCAATATATTCTTCAAAATTTAATTATGTAACAAAAATGAATAAATCAATGATAAGTCAACCTTGGAGGAGAAAATAATTTTCTTAGACCTTTACACGTAGGTGATTATCTTAAAAGATAATCAGGTGATACCTTTCCGAATTCGAGTGCTTCGAGAATGATCTCCTCAGAGAACCCTGTATATTGAGAAAGTATTTGAATTGTAACCTTCTGAGAATGACGGGATGCCTGTTTTTTTGCTATATAAGTTTGATACAAAACGATGGAGTATCTGTCATGTATATTGAGCAATGATATTCACAGCCCCTATTATTCTCTCCTTACAAGGTTGCGGGTAAAGGTTAACTACTATTTACCCAAAGATCTTTTTTGAAAACGTAGGTGATACTAACAATTTTAGGTCTCTTGCTTTCAACTCGGTCATTCGCATCTTTTGGAAAACTATTTGTTTTTGAACATCTTGATTTATACGAATTCATACTGTTTATATTTTCCATTATCGGATGAGAGTTTCAAAATATTTTGATCCTCCGGAATTCCTTTGAAAAAAGCACCTATTGCACCTGTTGTACATCTATGGCCGGAAATTAAAATGTTTCTATTTTCTTTTCCATAGAGTGTTTCTAGTTCTGTCATAAAGTGTTGTATCCTTTTCACGAACTCCTTAGGAGTCTCCACACCATTATAGTAAGATGAATCAGGCAATGGTCCAGCCATTTTTACCTCACTTTTCAAAAGTCCGTCTGCCTCCCCTAAATCATATACATCCAACCTGGAGTCTGTGATGCATGACATCCCTGTAGCAATTTCAGCCGTCTGTTGTGCTCTTTTCTGTGGAGATGAAAAAACGTAGTCGAAGGTAATATGACTTAATTGTTTTATTAAACTTTCGGCTTGTCTGACGCCTACTTTATTTAAAGGAAGTCCTCTTCTTCCTTGCAATCTTCCTTCTTTATTCAAATCCGTTTGGCCGTGTCTTATAACGTATATCATGTAACCCCTCCTTGCATTTGGACATTATTCAATTGAAAACTCAACTGCTCAAACTGTTCTTTTGACTTACTAAGTCTGATGTTATCAATTTTATTATTTTCCCTTCTTTCTCTTCTGCACTTCCATATGAATGACCAGATATGTAATACCCAAGAATCCTACTAATCCGAATATGCCTGCAATGATTCCTTGGACCGAAGATGTAAGAATTGTAAATCCCATCCCTACACTCAATCCTGTGATGAGAAGAAGGAGCCAATGGGCGTATCGATTGATGAATTCAGTTATCATAATCCCCTCCACAGCTTTTGTATACCCATTTTAACATAATATCCCAAAAATTACCCCGAAAAAAATAAGCCATCCAGCAGGATGACTCACTTTGTTTCTAAATATTTTCCAAAAATAGTCTTACGACGTCTGCTCCTCCAATGACCGTTCCCAGTGTACTTCCTAAATTCGCAAGTACGACAATGAGAAGGACGCGGGTTACTTTATTTCTCCAGAATCCTTTTATGCTCAGAACATCTTCAGGAAGAGAGTCAAAGTCACCGACATTGGGTCTGCGGAAATAGGCTTGAACGAACCCTGCAAACCAACCCGCAGCGAGTAGCGGATTCAGTGAAGTGATAGGCGCTGCGACGAATGCAGTTAATATGGCTAATGGATGGCCCATGCCAATGGCTACCCCCAGGGCAGAGAATCCCCCATTCCACAATATCCAACTGATTCCCTGCTGTATGCCTGCATCTGGATTTGAAATGAACGTGTAGGCAATGACGGCGAGGATCATGACAGGGATCGTCCACCCGATGATTTTTGGCCATTTTGATTTCGTTGGCCGTTCATTGAGCTTTTCTAAGTTATGTTCCTTATGGATTTCTTGCGTGATACCAGGAACGTGCGCAGCACCAAGGACAGCTACGATTTTCTTACCAGGTGCTTCCTTGATTTTTTGTGCCAGGTATTGGTCACGTTCATCAATCAGAGGTGTTTTCAGTTTAGGAAATACTTGGGTGAATTCATTTAACATCGAATCAAGCATATCCTGTGATTTGATTTTTTCAAGTTCTTCCTCGGTAATCGTATCAGTGCTGAAAATACTGTATATGATCTGGGTCAATAGCTTGGCTTTCCCGCTGAAACCTACGCTGTTCCATATCCGGGAAAATGTCACCTGGATGTTACGGTCAGCAAGGACAAGTTCTGCGGCTAAATCTTTCGCAGATTCGATGCCCTGAATCATTTCCTGTCCGGGTTTGATGCCGAACTGTTTGGCCATTCTTCGCTGGAAGGATCCAATGGCAAGGTTCATGAGCAGTAATGTGGCTTTCTTATCCTTAATCACCTGAAATATGTCGGTGTCCCTCCACTTATCTCCTTCGACAATGGATTGATACCTCGGTTCGTCCAGCTCTACACAAACCGTGTCCGGGCGTTCAGCTTCTATTACTTCTTTTACCTGCTCAGCACTCTGACGTGACACATGAGCGGTTCCGATGAGAATGAATTCCTTCCCATCCATATGTATTCTCGTAATATTCTTTTCGTTTTCTGTTATCATCGTGTACCTTCCTTTAATTCCGTTGACTTCCGAATAAATTGAATCTACCTCACTATGATAAACTAGTTTTGGCAAAATTTAAATAAATTCTGATCAGAAACGTGAAAGATCTTGATTCTGATGCTAGGCTAATGTGGATTGGGGTGATGATAGGCAGGGTTTTGGATGTGTTGAATGCTATCTGTCTGATTTATCGGCTGAATTTTCATAACGAAAAAGCCCCATCCAATAGACGGGACCCCAACATCATGATTACCATTTAATTCTCTTTTCAAGCACAGCTTCACTGACCACATCATACATCTCTTCAACCCCTTTAGAAGAAGCCTCAAATTGATACGCATTCCCGATATCGATACCGATATTCATTGCTTCATCTGCAGCATTGATATTCGCTCCGAGAAAGATGAATTCCCACATATACCGTTCCTGCTGATGACTGATAAGATCCTTCACCTGGCTTGCTGAGAACTCCACACTCGAGTTCTCCATCCCATCGGTTGTGATAACAAAGATGACTTTATCAGGTCGTTCCCTTTCCTCCCTCCTCGATAAGCGATGACCTACATCAAGGATTGTTTTTCCGACCGCATCCATTAAAGAAGTACTCCCCCTTACAAAATAATCCTCCTTCGTAAGCCTTACTTTACATGCCTCCACCCCACTCCATAACTGCTCGACCTTATCATCAAAAAGAACGGTAGTAACAAGAGTTTGACCAGTTAATTTACTCTGCTTATCAATAAAAGAGTTATAACCCCCAATCGTTTCATGTTCAAGTCCACTCATCGATCCGCTTCTGTCTAATAAGAAAATGATTTCTGTGTAATTACTTTTCAATTTTACTCATCCTCTCTTTATTGTTTCTGATATAATCATAAACACTAAGGGTATGGGATGGGTCGCTTAGAAAGCGACAATTGGAGGTGAGAGCGTGCTTAATGAACATATTTTGCAGGAACTTCTTGAATTTGTGGAGGCAAACAGGGAATTCCGAATATATGATATACATAAATCAGAACCCCTCTTAGGGGATGAAATTTACTCCAGTGAGCTGGAAGAATTTATTGAGATGCACCATTCAGCGTCTTTTTCGGAAAGGTTATTTCAGCATATCGATGGATTGGGTATGACAGATGCTTCCGTATACAAAAAAGCAGGAGTAGACCGAAAGCATTTTTCCAAAATAAGGTCGCTTCCTGATTATAAACCGGGCAAACGGACGGTGGTGGCACTGTGTCTATCTCTGCAATTGTCTGAGGAAGACACAGGGGAACTATTGAATGCAGCCGGTTTCTCCCTTTCAGACAGTGACCGATTCGATCTCGTGATTCAATTTTGTTTAGAAAAGAAAATTTATGACATCGATGACGTGAATCAAGCATTGTATTCTATCGGGTTAAAACCTTTATAAAAAAAGTAGAGTGCTAGAAACGGCACTCTACTCCCCTAATATTTCTTTTCAATTCTCTCTTGTAACGTTTCAATTTTTTCTGGAAGTACATAAAGATATTCGATCAAGCCTTCCAATAACTCTATGAGCAAACCGGCAGTTTCATCGTCGATTTCCCGTTCCAATTCCAACATTTCGTAAAATGCTGAATTTGGATGAACAAGATGGCTGAGCGCCTGGATCGGTTTTGACAGATCAACATTTTTAGGGAGCTGATCGAATTGCTCAGACAAGGATTGCCCTGCTGATTTATCACCATTGAAATTCTTCAGAACACTCTCTAAGACACGTTTTGACATCACGGCGGTTGCGGAGTTATCCTTGGATTGGCTTACATTCAATGCAGAACGGTACGAACGGACAAGGTCCTGGGGAATCCGTTTATTCCCCTGGATCTGGTCTAAAGGCCCGTTTGTAGCAAGTGGATCATAAATATATAGAGCCGCTTCCTCCCTGAGATGAATCGAATCATCATTCAACATGATGACGAAAACAGCGGGTTTCCTACACTCCGAGCAGTTTGCCTCTGCGAATAATCCTGTCTTATTCACTTGATAGAAATTGGCTTTCAGCACAAATTCACTGGTCTTAGAGCAGTTTGGACACTGACTTTTAACTTTCTTAGGAACTTTTTGATATCCGTATTGAACGTGAGACAATATGGATCCCGGTAAAATTTCTCTCATGTGAACCTCCTAGAAAATGCACTTCGAAAAATGAATTTTAATTATTATGAAAATTTATATTAAATAAAAACGCGCTTTCCTTATATCAAAATTATACCTTTGCTAGAAAGTATTACAAGGTTAAATAATGGGAAAACAGGATTTGGGATAATGGGACTAAAGATGAGTAAGCGGTGTAGAAACCGACTATTACCGTCATTATCTAGTCAATCTATGTAATTCTTTTTCCACTTCTGTTACCAGGGAATCAATCAGTTCATGCACATAAATGTCTCTACTGAGCCGCGGGCTTTGACCGGACCATAGTGACATGAGTCCAGAGTTATGTTGGTTGCCTGCTTCCCTTCTCATTTCTTTTGTCAACGCGTTTTGCACAGGGTAAGGAAGGATTCGATTATCATACTCTTTCATTATGTTTGTGAATGAGTTTGTCATGCCCCTTGCCGGTTTTCCGCTGAATGCAGATGTGATGGTTGTACTTGTCTCTTCCCCTTGTAAAATAGCTTTTTTGTGTATGTCTTTTGCTCCGCTTTCTTTATTTGTAAGAAAAGCTGTGCCCATCTGAACACCTTTTGCACCCAGAGCAAGTGCGGCTATCACGCCTCTTCCATCCATTACTCCCCCAGCAGCAATAACCGGTACTTCTACAGCATCCACTACTTGTGGAATAAGTGAGAACGTCCCAATCATCGATTCTTCGTATGTACCAAGAAATGTACCCCTGTGTCCACCAGCTTCGCTTCCCTGTGCAACGATCAAATCGACTCCACATTCTTGATTGATCAACGCTTCTTCCACCGTCGTCGCAGTTCCAATCACTGTAATGCCTTCTTTTTTCAGTTCTTTCATAATCTCCTTTGAGGGAATCCCAAATGTAAAGCTGCAGACAGGCACTCGTTCCTTTATGATCGTTTCGATCTGTCTTTCAAGATCAATTTGTTTTAAACTGAATGGTTCATCATTGAATAGATTCAACTCTTTCATAAAAGGTTTCAGCAATCTTTGCATTTGGTTTAACTGTTCTTCACTATATTCCGGTGACTCGGGAATGAAAAGATTCACCCCAAAAGGAAGATTCGTTTGCTTTTTTACTTGTTTGATCGATTCAGTAAGGTCCGAAACAGACATATACCCCGCTCCAATCGTCCCGAGACCCCCGGAATTTGATACAGAAGCAACCAGTTTAGGGGTTGTGACCCCTCCAGCCATTCCTGCTTGGATGATAGGATATTTTGTTCCCAGATTCTTTGAAACATCGTTTTGATACCACATATTCTCCCTCCTGTTTCATTCATATATAAGGTTTTCTATATTAAATTATGTCAAATGAAAGCGTGTTCTACAACTCATTTGAGTTCATTTATGACTCTACTTCGTCAAAAAAGCGTTCAAAGCAAGAGATGCCTTGAACGCTTTAAAGAGTTATTTAAAGGAAGTAAAATTTGATACTCTTTTCATGAACTCCTCATATGAACTATAATGCTTATTCCATGAGTTATACCATTTTCGTATGGTCTCCAATAACCAAAATGGTACTGCCCGGCCTTCTATAAGATGGTAATGATCTTCGTAAGCTTTCTTTAAATGTTCCCATCTGAAATCATTTCCAGGCTGAATATATTCGGATACATCAATAATTTTTGCTCTTCCATTTTGCAATAAAATGTTTTTAAGATGAATATCACGTGGATTCATTCCTCGATCACGCACATATTGTCTTGCATTTTCAACGTCTTCAACCACTTGTTCAGGAATTTTGATCCCCTGCAGCAAACAATCAAAAAGGGTAGATCCTTTTTCAAAACTTAGCACCAGCAATGTATCATAGGCTGCATAGCAGGTGGAGAAATATGAGGATTCCCCGATGGTTTGATAGACTTTTTCTTCACTTTTTATTTTAGATCTTTTATCTTCAGCATACAATTTGAATGCGAAGTCTGGTGCATAAATGGATTGAAAGACAGCCGCGTCGGTCCCCACGCCAATGCATCGTAAAGTTTCATCACTGCCATGGATTGTGACAGGCTCGTTATTTGCATTTGAAGACACAGTCATTTGAGATAAAGAAGGTAGTGCGACTTCCCATTTATTATCCATAGGCTCTCCCTTCGTCCGATTGCACACTATTAAAGGTATGAAAGGGATTCGTACCTTATTCAGGATAATATAGCATCCGCCCATTTCAAATTTCAACTCAAAGCCTTCTCATCTTCTTAGTAATTTTAAACAATCCCTGAATGAACCACTTCTATAAGTATGCCTTATCTATTTCCAACGAATATTCTAAACTGCTTTAACAACGTCATGATTCTGCTTCAATTCCGCTCCTTCTTTTCGCCTATCCAATTCTGGAGAAATCATTTTTAAAATAATCGTACCAGAAAGTCCAATGGTGAGGATGATCCCGGCCATGATGTTTGATGGTAGAATCGCTCCGAGTGTGACGGTGACGGATGCGATCAACATGGATAGGTTAAACTTCAGCCCGTTAAATGCCATATAGGAACTGCGGGCATCATCAGGGGGAATGGCTGCCATATACGACTGCTCTACGGGCACGCGGAACACTTCTCCTATCGTGAGTAACGCCATCATCAAGAACAAAATGTACAGGTTATTTGAATAAGCAAGTGCCGCATACCCTATCGAAAAGAAGAAACAACTCCACACAAGTACGTTCCTGTCTTTGAATGAATGTGGAATCCTTGTGACAAAAAGCATGAGGAAGACGACCAGAATCGTATTTTCACTTCGAAGGATCCCCATTGTTTGGACGCCGTTTATGTCCCAGAAAAGAAACGGTTGCGAAGGCATTTCTTCACTTAGTCGAATGCCTATGTAATTTGTGAGCTGGAACTCCATGGAAAGAATAAGCACCCCCGCAATGGTAAACAGAACAAACAGCTTGTCATGCATGACCTTTCCGTAGTTTGATATAAGATGTTTAACGTGCTGAGGGACTGTCAACTCGGTTTCCGACGGCGTATAGCTCTCATCAATGAAGAACGCCACCAAGGTTGCGGTAATGGCGGATGCAACACTCAGTGCCAGAAAGAGCTCGAAAAGGTAAGCCTTGAATAAGAAAGCCCCTATGATTCCTCCGATTGCGATGGACAGATTGTTTGCCCAATAGGTGATCGAGTACATGAGCTTTCGCTGTGGAGGTGTACTGACGTCGATCATCATAGCCTGATTGGCAGGTCCTGCAAGGCCCCAGCAAATGCTGTTGACCGTCATCATGGCGAATGTGACAGTGGCGGATTCAAACCAGGGTGAGTTACAAACCATCATGGTGAGGAAAGCCAGAAACCTGAGCGATTCTGCGAATAACATAATTTTCTTCCGGCCAAATTGATCGGCAAAATACCCTCCAAGAAAATTGATTCCTATTCCTACAAATACATTGATCAAAAGTAATAACCCGGCTACCCTTGCTCCAAAATGAACGGCCAGGTAGATCGACATAAATGGAAAGATCATGCTACCAATAAAGCGGCTCATAAATGTTTCAATGATACGTATTTTAATATTTTTATGAAAATCTCTAAATCTCATATGTATTCCTTCTCTCTTTCGATTGGACGGTCCTTCGTTTCAGTCGTCTAGAAGCTTTGTCAGTTTTGAAATATTTACCCCCAATGCTTCTAAAATTACTCGACAAGTGATATCACTTACATTTTTCTTACCTCCTTCAAGTCTTTTAATGGTTTGGGTAGAGACATTTGCTTTTTTAGCCAGCTCTTCTTGAGTCATTTGAGACTTTAAACGCAGTAAGGATATAATATCCCCCATATTAAGCTTGTCAAAAGTCGAATTTTCTTTGGTGAAACAGGTGTTAATGGAGTTACAAAATTTCTTCATGTCATTCATAGATAGTTACCTCCAACATTTGGTAAAACGGTATTCACTAAATATAAAGAAAGTTCTCCATATTATCAAGGGGGGATAAGTCCTTTCTATTTATACTATATGGAATTGACGGGAACATAACATGGTCTTTTTAGATGAAAGGATATAAGACTTTAGGATGAAGTGAGGAAATGGAAAGGAATTTTTTTACAAAAGAAAAAAGCACCACGTAAGATGCTTTTTGCTGGTTTTATAGGAATTTATAATGCGAGGAATAAATCCCATCTAAGTGAATAATAAACGGTGCCGATTCCTACGAACACTACAATCAGGCCGATGATATTTTCGATGAACTTTTCTGGTAATTTAATGAATTTAAGTACCGTATATATAAGTGTGGTAAGCGATATGGTGACTATTGAAACAATAGCTATATTGATGGCAACTGTTTTTACTGGTTCTGTTAATAATTTACTGAATTCTAACAATTTAGACCCTCCTGATTTGATTCAATTCCAGTGAGCAACACTGAATATGTAGTATCAAGAAGACTATTATACTAGAAATTCCAACAATTTAATAGTGGTAGCTTTGTCTAGTATAATATGTTAAATGGGGGATTCCCGTCTTCAAAAGGCCAAATATTACATTAAAAGTTCCTTATGCAGCGTGGAAGATCGGATAAGTTATCAATCTCAGCATCAGCATGCTGTGCACCTGGCCAATGAAAGTCTCTTTTCCAAATCCCCTTCATGCCTACTCTTTGGGCACCGTATACATCATACTCGGGATGGTCTCCGACAAAGACGCATTCTTCCGGTTCTACATGTAATTTTTTTATCGCCCTCTTAAAGATTTCAGGATCTGGCTTCCTCAACCCTTCCCATTCAGAGACAAGAATCTCCAGATAGTAAGGTTCAATTCCAAGAGCCAGGATATTGTCCATTTGAAATTCGCCTAAGCCATTCGTGATCATCCCCAATTTTATACCACCCGCTTGTAATTCATCTAGCATAGTAAGTAAATGAGGAAACGGTACACAGCTATGTTTAAATTGACTGATATAATCGTCAAGCAGTTCTTCCCACGTTAATTCTTTTATTGAAAACTCCTCGATCAGCTGCTTATAAACCCTGTCTTTCCACACATAACCCCTCTGATCCAATTCAATGAATCTGGATGTATATAAATCTTTCGGAATATGATGGAGCCAATGGAAGAGTCGATCATATTGATGTGTGATGAATACTTGGACAGACGCATCCCTGTTTAGAAGTGTTCCGTCGAGGTCGAATAGGACAGCTTTAATCATAAATGCCCCTCTCCTCCTCTCTGCATTATATAATCAATGTTGAATTGCCTTTTAAAATAAAATCTCACAAAATTACTGTACGCGCGTGAGAAAGAATCTCTCCGTACACACCGTTCCATTCAGAGTAATAATCAGCCACATGATCTGGATCGATCCAACGTCTTTCAGCTGATTCAAATTCTGCTCTGAATGCATCTATTACTTCCACGTTCATGGCATAAAAAACTTGAAAACCTACTTTGGGATAAGCGCTTTGTTCATTCCAGTGTGGATTATCATGATGATCCACTATCAGGTACCCTAATAAGTGGGAAGTGCCTGATACATAAGCTTCCTCCTTCACTTCCCTTTTTAAGCATTCTATAGGGGACTCCCCCTTTTCCAGGTGCCCACCTGGAAAATCCCAACCTCTCTTATGGAGATGCACGAGCAACAGCTTTCCATTTTTAAAACAGAAGCCATGCACACTGGTGACTCGGGTTGTGTCAGGAAGGATAGAGTCTTGACGCCATGTCAATTTCACTTTGGCATTCCCCCAACGTACATATGTAGAATTCATCATTATCACTCCGTTAACGATAGACTATTATGTATATTCAGTTCAGCATCTGAGCCATAAAAGAGCATGATCAGAATTCACTCGATTTTTCTTTTAAGGGGAGCCTGTGCAATAGAAGCCCCGTCCCTATTGTTAACAGCGCTAAGATGAAAGCACTGAAGAAAGAATTCAAACTGTAGTCCTGCTCAAAACCATCTAACACGCTAGAATAAATGCCTGCCATTATGCCCGTCAAAAACGTACTTATTCGCAACAATTTTCCCTCCCTTTTTAAAGTGTACTGGGTAGTTCTAGTTAATGTCGCCGAGATATACCCTGGACGTTCTATTGACTATATATGATTCTATTTCTTTAGGATAGAATCTATAGTCTTTCAGTTTATTTAAATCAATCCACTCTACACCGACTTGATGGCTATCGGGGTTAGATGGAGTTTGATCAGTGTTCCATTCGTGGACAAGGGTACACGTAAAATAAAGCTCCATTTGATGCACGTCGGAATCAAATGATGCATGTTCATGATTCTTACCAATATATTCTCTTACATGGATTAATTCTCCTACCGACACTTCGCATCCAATTTCCTCGAAACATTCTCTTTTTAAAGCTTCATGAAGTGTTTCACCATGTTCCTGTCCACCCCCGGGGAAGAGGTAAAAAATACTTTCTTCGTCTATGTTTTTCGTCAGAAGAATCCTATTGTCTTTGATAATGATGGCTTTTGCTGAGTTACGAATTCGCATATGGCAATTCTCCTTCAATTTCTCTTCATTTCTCTTTGAATAAACCATTCTATGACACTGAAATTATTTAATAGATTTTTAACATTCTTTTATAGTGCAATAAAAAGTCTTCTAAATATACTCTTTTCAATATTTAACATCATAAATCCTGCTAATGTTATAAAGTGACTCCACATGGCGCATATCTTTATTAATCCAACATATATGCATCAGGTGTTAGAGGTTTTTAATAGTATGTGTTCAGGGAGAAACACCCTTCTCCACAAGGGTGTCTCTTCCTGAACTTCTCTTTGAGACATAACTTAATTCACATAATATTATTACGGTATATTTTTACTTTTAGCTATTTGAAATAGGCTAGATGTTATCCATCTTTATTCTTTATTTGTTCCCGGATATTTTCTAATTCCTCAAGAGATAACCTGTTTAGGGATTTTTTGATCTCATCTTCTACCTTCTTTTTGTTTTTCTCCCGATAGCCACCCCACCAGTCCCGTAGATTATCCGTATTCGAAAGCAGGTATTCGATATCGATTTCTTCAATTTCATCATCTGATAAGTAGTGAAGGACGGCGGCTAACATATGTTCGAGCTTTTCAATCTCTTCATTTTTCCTAAGAAGGACATCGGAGTGTTCTTCGTTTTTCTTAGGCATATTATGACCTCCTTTTTGTGGATGGTCCTTTTAGTATTGCTAATGGTGAATGTTGTTAAACACTTACCGTTTACAACACTCCCATAGAATTTTAGCAAAACGATGAATTCCTGAGCACTAAAGCATGATGATGACCTTTGAGAAGGCCCAGTTTCTCCTTTGAAAACTTGTACTACCCCTTTTTGTCTCAAGCCCTGTTCCTTTGTAAGGTTAAGCTACCTGGGAATACAAAGAACGGCGCGCCGGTCAAAAGGATACTAATTTGGAGAAATTTGAAGAGCTTCATATGGAATATGACAGGATGATTCATAAGATCATTCATTCTTTACACATTTACAAAAACAAACCAGAATATTATCAGACCGGTCTCATCGCTCTTTGGGAGGCTCATCAAAAGTTCGATCCGGATAAAGGGGCATTTCCTGCTTATGCCTACTCATATGTACGTGGCAGAATACTTTCTCAATTGACAAATGAAAATCGCAATGAAGAAAAAAGTGTTTTCAAAGAGACGGAGTTTTTTGACATGATCGAGGATGAGCATGTAAATGAAGGGCTGGCTGAAGAATTGCTGTACAGTTACTGCGGGGACTTAACTGCGAACCAGAGAAAATGGGTCGTGTATACTTGTCTGCATATGTTGACAGTCAGTGAAATTGCAGAGGTTGAGAATGTTTCCTTATCCGCTGTAAAAAAATGGCGGAAGGGAGCAAAGGAAAGGGTTCGGGGGATATTGGACATAAACGGGTAAATGATAATGCTTCCGTTAAAGATAATAGGTACTTTCAGCTTCAAATGCAACTTCAATTCAAAAGGGCCAAGCATTTTTGGCCCTTTTGAAATAGCTAGTTACACGTCACTTCTTTCACTACAGCCATTTCCCTGCCAAATCGGTCACCATGATCGACAAATCCCAAACTCTCATATAAACGGTGAGCACCCTGATTTTCGGGATGATATCCTACAACGATTCTATTAATATCATAGGTTTCCATCATTTCATTTATCATCAGATCTGTTGCGGCTTTTCCGATTCCTTTGCCTTGAAAGTTTTTATCCACCATAATCCGGTAAACCCAATTAGCATCCAATTCTTCACGTTCAGAATTGAACATTAATAATCCAACTACTTTATCTTCATAATAAATGGCAAATGGTCTTAACGTCGGTTCGAATTTCGATTGAGCGATTGATATGGCGTTGGGCTCAATAAATTCCTGTTGCTCACGGGATAGTTCGAGCTGACAACATTCGTACCAGTTTTCGGCGTTAACTTCTGCGATTTTCACATTACTATTACTCACACTTGTTCCCCTTTCAATCTGGGATGTTCTTATATCTAAGACCATTGAATCATAGCATATATTACTAGATGGCGGAGAATCTATTTTAATTTTTCAAAAACAAAGAAAACATTCATTTTATTTTTTTAACTTTTGGATGACCTGAGAAACCGAGGATACGCAGCAATGGCAATCAACCCACCAGCTATTCCGGCAATGACCATAATCAATATATTGAATAAAACATCTAAAGTGGTGGCTCCCTTTAGAATAATCTCCTTATACCCTTCAATTGCCCAATATTGAGGCAATAACTTACTGATCGTTTGCATAAAATCCGGCATAAGATCAACAGGTAGCCACAATCCTCCAAGCATTGCGCCACCAAGGGCTATGATCTGGGTAAGTGCAATACCCATATTCTCCGTTTTCACGAGTACGGCAAGTGCCATGCCCCAGCCGGTTACTATAAATGCCAACGAAAGTGATAAAAGTATCAGTCCAAGGGGATCCCCTAAAGGAAGGTCATACACAACGACGCCAAAACCAAATAGTACAGCAATCTGAATCAAAACGATCACCATGAAAGGGATCCATTTCCCTATAAAATAGTTCTTGATCGGAAGTGGGGTACTCGCGATCCTTGCAACCATTCCTTTGTCCCTATCCTTCACCAGCCCGATGACCATGGAAATCATAATATAAAAAGCAAACATGATTGTATAACCTGGAATGATTTGAGTGACGACTTCCTTGTAACTTGTATTTTCATCACCTGAAAAAATGGATACAAAGGCAATAATGAAGACAATCGGTAAGATAAACGTCCAAAACCACAAGCCTTTATCCTGTATATTTTTCTTTAACTCCATTTTGGCAATCGCCCACATAGCATTCTCCCCTTTCTATGAATCCCGAAGTTGAGTTCCCGTTAATTTGAAAAAGATATCCTCCAGTTTCGGTTGATATAACTCGAGCCTTCTTGGCAAAATGTTTTGGATGCGAAACTCGGCAATCAATTTTTCCAGCGTCATCAATGGATCATCACTTTGCAGAAGAAATCCATTTCCTTTCGCTTCTACCTCTCCATGTGTGGTTAGATCCACTTCATCCAAACCTTCTCCTGAGATAAACAATGACGGTTTATTATATTTTTGCTGCAGCTCAGCCATAGTCCCACATTCGACTAGGGCACCCTTGTCGATCAGTCCGATGCTGTCGCATAACTGCTCTACTTCCTCCATATAGTGACTTGAATATATGATCGTACTCCCCTTTTCCTTTAGCTCCTGTATGATGGAAAAAATCGAGTTTCTTGATTGTGGATCAATTCCCACTGTCGGTTCGTCCATGATGATAATGGAGGGATCATGGAGAATGGCACATCCGATATTCAACCGGCGCTTCATACCCCCGGAAAAA
Organism: Rossellomorea vietnamensis; assembly: GCF_001305855.1. GTDB lineage: Bacteria > Bacillota > Bacilli > Bacillales > Bacillaceae_B > Rossellomorea > Rossellomorea vietnamensis_A. The sequence continues at coordinate 279,793 of NZ_LIXZ01000005.1, forward strand.
GTGATGACTTTGTCTTTCCCCCGTTCTTCTAAACCGATTTGCTGTAACACTTTCCCGGTGCGATCTTGAAGGTCCTTGCCTTTCAGCCCATAAAGGCTTCCGAAGTACAGTAAATTATCTTTTGCAGTCAGTGTTTCTTCCAAACAAATATCTTGTGGTATATAGCCGATGAGCTTTTTAACTTTTACCCTTTCTTTCTTGATAGATATCCCTTGTACAATGATATCCCCGTCAAAATTTTGTAAAACTCCAGAGAGTATCTTCATTAGTGTGGATTTTCCTGCCCCATTGGGACCTACAAGTCCAAAGCAAGACCCTTCTTGAATCGTTAAATGAACCTCATTAAGCGCTTGAAGTGAATCATACCGCTTGCTTACGTGATCAACCGTGATCATAAATGAACCTCCTTTAAACAGTCACTCATAATAAAATGTACGAATCATGATTGGTAAAAGTTTCATTTGCACAAAAACGAAAGAAAAAGGAGTGGGATTGTCTTCCACTCCTTTTGTATGTTCCATATCGTTTAATGAAAATTTAACGTTACCTCTTCGAATTGAAAGCAGGTGGACCCTGATACATGGATATGCCGGTTTGAATGGATTCATGCATTTTTTTGAATTAAGGGTTTATGATTGGATGGTATATAAACAAGCTGACAGTCTATTAAGTCTCAAGTCTACTCCTTCACTTTCAATCCTAATAAGCTTGCGAAACCGATCGCCTGATCAGGTGAAACTTCACAACCAGAAAGATTTTCAAGAGCCACGTTGATGCGTGTAAACTTGCAGGTACTGATGTCAATACCCTTGAGGTCAGTCTGAGTGAAGTCGATATCATTAAGATTGCATTGGTGAAAGTTGACCTTAAGAAGTTCACAGTCAGAATAATTGGCATTTTGTAAAAAGGTCTGATTAAATATCACTTGTTTTAATCTTGCTTCAACAAAGTCACTCATATTCGCCAGGCACTCTTCAAAGCGGACATTTCCTAAATGGGCACTGGAAAAATTCACTCCCAATAATTTACATTCTTTAAAGATGACCCGATGTATGATTCCATCATTGAATTTTGCATTCGACAGGTCACAGTTCTCAAATACGACATCTGTCATGTCGATTCGAGGGAAAGATGCGCCGGTAAACGAAACATTTCTGAATATTACTTTTGAGATCACGAGCTGATTGATCTCTTCCTGGTCCAGTCTCGCATTATCAATCATACAATTCGATAGGAATGGATCTTCCTCATAATAGACATCTTGGAAATTAGCTGTCTCTATACGAGCAGGGATTTTTGGACCCTCTATTTTAAATTTATTCACCATGAGTACACCTCGATTATGTTCATTTTTGTATAAAGAAACTATAACATGAAGAAAATTGAATAGTAGTCTTGGATTTTTTTCAGGTGTGTGTCTCGCATGATGAGAGTGGTGGACCCCTACCCCTTTTAGCTGCAATTGTTTATAACTAACTTACACCCTTTACCCGATTTGATTATGGCAAGGAATGATTTCACTATTTGATATTTCGGGTTAAAATAAGATGGAAATGATTAAGTGAGGTGTTCCACATGAATGTAACAGAAACATCACGCCTTACCCTGCGATGGGTGGAGATAACTGATGCAGAATTTATTAAAACATTGTTAAATGAACCTGGATGGCTGAACTACATTGGAGATAAAGGGATTCGCACTATAGATGATGCGAAGAATTATATTGAGAATGGTCCCCGAGCCATGTATGAACGTGAAGGGTTTGGATTGTTCTTGGCAGAACGTAAGGATGATCGTGCACCGATCGGTTTATGTGGCCTGATTAAGCGAGACGGTCTCGAGGATGTTGATATTGGCTTTGCCTTTTTATCTGACTATCAATCTCAAGGATATGCATATGAAGCAGCATGCGCTACGGTGGAGTTTGCTAAAGAGCAGGGGATTAAACGTCTGGTGGCGATTACGACAAAAGATAATGAATCTTCCTCTAGACTTCTTGAAAAATTGGATATGAAGTTTGAAGGATATGTGACACTGCCTGATGATACAGAAGAACTGAAAAAATACGGATTGACAATCTAACTAAAAGGGGAATTTAAACACAAGGTTTCTCATATCGAAAAGAGCTGGGGCATATACGGACAGCTCTTTTCCTTAACCTCTATTAATAAGAAAACGCCTAACCTATTTCAGGTAAGCGTTTATATCCTATTCATATAATTTCTTTAATTCTTCCAAAACATAGTTTTCCCTTTTAATCCACCGATTGTTCTCGTACTTGTCCATCAGCATTTCATTCCCTTCAATGGCCTCATCCATTGTAACCCATCGGGGAGTCATCTCAAGCTCCGACTCATATTCTTCTAATTGTTGTGGTATTCTATCCCCGTCTGAAAGTTCGCAATGAAAGTAGTGGGAAGTCATTTCGAATAATGTACCCGCTTCATACATGTCCATATATCTTTGTGTCACGATACCAACAGGCTCTTTTACCATGCAATGTATGTAGCCGGTTTCTTCAGCCACTTCCCTTATGAGGGCAGCAGACAGACTTTCACCTTCTTCGACCCCGCCTCCCGGAAATTTATAATCTCCCCTATTGGAATGCATGAGAAGGATTTTACCATCTTGTATGATCACTGCTTTCACTGCGGTTCTATATTTCATATTGTATTCCATGATCTCACTTTTTGGTTTTCCCAATACGGTTTCAAACAACACTGTCTCTCCTTTCCCTCGAATAGTATAGAATAATAGATAGTTCAACGACTTGATTTGAAAAGACAATCACTTCTTCCAATTTAATAATGGAGCCGAAATGACTTATACAAATACGTACCATTAAATAGAATTCGACAAAATTCCCTAATCTCCTTCAGGTGAATGAACATTCACTAAAAAAGAAAAACGCTTAAGAACTAAGCGTTTCACCATTTACCCCCATAAGAAGAACACGCAGGTTATTCATTTTAGGCTTTCCTTATTCCAATATATTCGGATTGCGGTCTGAATATAATATTGTTTTCAGCCTGCTCCAATACATGCGCTGTCCAACCCACGATGCGAGAGGCTGTAAATGTAGGTGTGAATAAATCTGATGGCAGATTAATCGATTTCATGATGGCGGCAGCATAAAATTCCACATTGGTGTATAGGGACCTCCCTGGTTTCATTTCAGCTAAAAGTTCGATGGCTTTCTTCTCAACAAATAGTGCCAAATCCAAAGAGGGATCATCGCCCTGATTTTCTAACAGCTTCTTTCTTAAAGCGATGGCTCTTGGATCATGAGTCTTATAGACGCGATGACCAAACCCCATCAGCTTCTCACCTTTCAGTACTTTCCCTCTGATGACACTTTCCGCTTTTTCTGCCACACCGATTTCGTTCAATAGGTCAATGACCCCGGACGGTGCCCCACCGTGAAGGGGACCTTTCATTGTCCCGATTGCTGAAGTGATGGCCGAAACGAGATCAGACTCCGTTGAGGCCGTGACTCTTGCAGAGAAGGCAGAAGCATTCATCCCGTGTTCCAGGGTAAGGACCATATACGTTTCAAGTGCATCCGCAACCGCTTTAGACGGACTTTTTCCTGTTAACATGTATAGATAATTCTCCACATGGCTTAGCTCGGTAACTGGTTCGAATAGAGGTCGATCCATCACCAGATTGAATCGGTATGCTATGATGGTAGGAATGACGGCTGTCAATCGCAAGGATTGCTCTATAGTCGGCTTCCAATTGTATTCTGGTACTCCTAGAGAGGAAATAACCGTCCTTAATGCACTCATGATGTCCATTTCTTCTGGTAGAGAATGAAGGATATCCTTCATTCCAGGTGTCAGTTTTCGATTAGTGTTCAATCTATTCTTGATTTCCTCTGCATCCTCCTCTGTTGGAAGATAACCATACCACAACAAGAAAGCCGCTTCTTCAAATGACAGATGACTGATTTCCCCGATTTCATATCCCCTATAGATAAGGATACCTTCCTTTCCATAAATGTGACTGATCGACGTTTGAGCGGCTACTATCCCTTTTAATCCTTCACTAAACATGCAAAACAACCCCTTTTCCTTTATTACAATTATTGTATAATGGATTTATAATTAAGAAAATTAAATATATTTAATTGAATTGATTACAATTTATAATAAAGATGAGGTGGATCCAGTGGATTTGAATATCATTAAAACGTTTATTATCGCGGCTGAGATCAATCATTTCAGAAAAGCTGCCGAGCGATTATATATCTCACAGCCGACCGTGACGGTACATATTAAACAACTTGAAAAGGAACTCGGAGTAGCCCTTTTCGAAAGAGAAGGCAAGAAAATCAAACTGACAGAAGCGGGGAGATCTTATTTACAAAATGCTAAGAGATTGATCGAGGTTTATGAGGAAGGCATAACCGACATTCAATCCTTTAGTCAGGGATACACGACCACACTCAAAATGGCCATTTCCCCTTTGATTGCTGATAATGTATTACCTTTTGTTTTAAAACAATATCTGGAGAAACATCCCCAAGTTGAAATATCGGTTGAAATCATTGAATCTACGGAAATAGAAAAGGCAGTTTTGGAAGAAAGGGTGGATATCGGACTTTCCTGTCTCCCCTCTTTTAGTCCTGAACTTGAACAGACTCTTTTATTTACTGATAAAGTCATTTTGGTGGCTCCTCATGATGGAAGGGATTTTGAATCTGCACCGCCCCTGGAAGAAGAGGAGTTACTGGCATCGAATTACTTATTGACCCATAATCATCCTTCCTATTGGGATGAACTTTGTTATACCATCAAACAATTTTATCCGAAAACAAGGATGATGAGAGTTTCGCAGACACATATTACGAAGCGATTCATCGCAGAAGGACTCGGCGTATCCTATCTACCCTCCTCGTCAGTCAGGAGAGAACTTTTGGAAGGGAGGCTTTTGGAGGTCCATACAAGTGCTTTTCCCATGCCACAAGCTAATACCTACGCGATAACAAAATATCTGCATAAAACACAGAAGGAATTTTTACGATTCCTTTCTCGCTTCAGAGTATGAAGAAAGATGCCCTGTTCATGTTACAGTGAACAGGGCATCCGCTTTACATATGATCTTTTTGAAAAAGTCCAGTCAGTAGGTCAGAGACGCCGAATTGGTTCTCTGTATCTTTTTTATCGATCATTTTTCTGATTTCAATGGGCTTTAATGAATGGAAAACCCTCCTTAATCGTTCTTCTGTATACCCCAATCCTCCCATCAGTGAGCCTTTTTTATATACTTCCCAATCGGATATATCAGAACCTCCTAATTCCCCGCCTTTATAAAAGCACGTTATGCCAAAGTGTCCTTCATGCTTTAACGTTCTTTCAATAAGATTTATGTAACTTATCCTTCTATGAGGAGCAATATGGTGAAAACATCCTGAATCGTATATGAAGTCGTACTTCCCGATGTTTAGGTCACAATCAAATATATTTTGATGAAGAAAGTTTATGGTTAGATTTCTTCCGTCAGCTCTTTCCTTGGCCCACTCGAGGGACGTTTTGGATACATCGACTGCATCAACCTCAAATCCCCTTTCTGCAAGGTAAATGGCATTCCTGCCCGGGCCGCAGCCAAATTCAAGTACTTTTCCTGGGCTGACAGTACCGCGTTCAACATAAGACACTAAATTCTCGTCAGGTGCATTAACAAAGATAGGTATTGATTTCTCTCGATCAGAAAAAAACTCATCCCAAAATGGTTCAGGCTCCCGTAAGTATGAATCTAGCATCGTAAGTATATCATCGTAAGTATGAATTTTTTCTTCCATATGGTTCCCTCCTTAATCAACTGATTTCATCTTACTTTATTACAGTGAATGAAAGGTTACCACGATTTTACAAATATATTATTTAATGGTTTGATTAAAGGGTAAGAAAGAGCCATATATGCGATTTAACGACCCCAGAAAACCCATTTTAAAGGATTTAAATGTCTTTAAAGGTAATGTGTATGTAAACTAGTTAAAGTTTGACCGAGAAGAATCTGAACACACTGAAGAGTGTAGTGACGATCAGCTAACCATATGTTTTTGTTACATTTGTTACATTATTGTAATAAATAAGCGATAGATATAAAGACTCAAGCCAATACTTTTTCCATGCGGATATCTGACCACATTTTATCATTCCAATAAGTAAAGTCAGGGATCCTGGCTATTTCCTGATAGCCCATTTGCCTGTATAACTTATAAGCCTGGGTGTTAAACTCAAAAACACCAAGTTCGATTCTATTTAGCCCGTGTTTTTTAATTTCCATTTCCAAATGACGAATGGCTTTATACCCTATTCCCCTTCCACGTGCCCCGGGATCTCCAATCGTAATCCCTACCCAGGCAGTTCCCCTCACTTTTTTATATAGATGACCGGGATCGATCATGTAATTCATTTCTCCCACAAGTTTGTTCTCCAGATATAGAAGAAACGTATGGTGAGAATCCAATCGATCCTTCAATTCATCAAGATTCATATCGCTCTGTTGTTCAAGCTCTTCCCTGTTTTGATTTGGGTGAATGAATGGTATTAAATCGGGATCGTTATCCCATTGATTTAAAGCTTTAAGGATAGTAGTGTTTGGGTGGGTTAATTTTTTAATGTGAAGATTCATCTCTTTTCCTCTCTTTCTCATTCTAGAAGATAAAGTGAAAAGACCACAGAATGTAACAGGTGATCATTATTTCTAACGCATAATTGTTAGAATATTCAATCATAAATGTGTATAGCTTCTCACACGTTTATGTTATGCTTAAAGAAACCTGGTGTAAAGGGAAGAATTTCTTTGGACGAGAGGTGAGGATATATGGAAGTCTTACATGATGTAAAGCTAGGAACGATACAAAAAGGTCATGTTTTTTATCCATTTCAACAGGAGGAAGCCTACATACGAAATTTGATGTTATTTATTCGGGGTGGTTTGGAAAATAAGCAACACATGCTGATAGTTGAAAGCATGAGAAATATCACCAAGGTCAAGAATAGAATGAACAGATTGTATACCGAAGAACAGCTCTCATCCATTTCATTAGTTGATAACTTTGACTACTATTTTTTTCATGGAGATTTTAACACTCAGCATATTCTCAGAGCTTTCCAGAAAGATCTCTCCGTCATTAAGAACTTGAATTCTTCCATAAGAACCTGGGGCCATGTCGAATGGGTCGCGGAAGAACCAAACTCAAATTTAATCAAAGAGTTTGAATCGATTGCTGATGATTATGTTCATCAGGAAGGCATGCTTTCTGTTTGCGCATATCAGGGCAACAGCTTATCAAGTACAATGACAGAAACATTGGAAATGCTTCATCAATATGTGTTGACTGATGAAGGTTTTCGATTATCCATGCTATATAAAAGGAAGTAAACTTTAAAGACCCCTTTACAATGGGTCTTTTATTTATGAACTTGTTTGTCCTTTTTCAGGAGGGCTTTACGTATGGGGCATATGTCCATCAAATAATGTTTACATCATCGATTTTATTCTCAATATATTTACACATCTGTTTCCTTATTTATATGATTCTCTTAAAAAAGGAATGGTTCTATGAACCACTTCCCCCCAATAACTATAACTATAATGCTTTCTACATTTATAGTTAGGAGGGGCTCTTGTGAAAGGAACCATTAATCCCATCAAACTGAACGAAATCATTGAATATGAGGATCTTCTTCCTGAAACATTTACCGGAACTTCTTTAAAGCCAGGGCGTATTGTACAAATCGTGTACTGGATCAAACCCGGTAAATCTTTCATTACGTATGATATCCTTGATGGCAAAAAGAAATATGTAAACATTGAAGATTCTCCCTCCCCGCCTTCGGTTCAAAGGCGGGAAATCAGCTATCAAACGTTATTTGAACTGAATCAACCGGTCGATATTGAGATAGCCGGAGTGAAGAGACCTTCTGTCGTCGTATCGATCAACATTCAGTGGAATGATGAGGGCACGGAGATTTCTTACGGAGTGACTGATCGGACGGATACAACTTATTTTGGTGTGCGGGAAGAGTTGTTGGTTAAATGGAATCCAGCATATGCCCGATAGATCTCGAAAACGCTACGGAATATATAAAGAAGCCTCACACAAGTCCACTTATACCAAAAGGTACCAGGCTCCTCTATCGGGACCCTGGTACCTTTTTAATTCTTACTTATAGAACACTTTGTCTACATTATATTTCGCTTGCAGTTTATTGATGATGTATGTCTCATAAATGTCACGATCCATTGCGTCTTCTACGATAGCTACGTCGATTCGGTAGACTTCGCCTCTGTGATTACGCAGTGGTGATACGGTATCTTCAAGATGCTTTTTGACTCTTTGTCGCAGCTTTCTAGCTTTCCCAACGAAAAGAAGTTCATCATTGATATTATAAAATAAGATGATGCCGCCCTTGTCTCTTGGAATTTCATGAAGATCGATAAAGCCTTGGATGCTTTTGATCTTTGGTTCTTCAGAGTCTTTTGGCTGCTTTCGTTCCGTTATGGAAATATCCGCCTGAGGGATTTGAATGTTTATCATGAATGGTCACGTCCTTTGTTTGCTGTAAGAGGTAATAGTAACACAAAAAGGTTGGAATTACTATACAACGAAGCACTTACCATTAAAATAAAGAGTGCTTTTACACATAACGCAGTCCGATCCTATTATTGAAGATTTGATTCCTATTTTTAAAAACAAAGAAATTATTTCTAAAGTCGATGGTCAGATCATGTTCATACGTATCTTCAAAGTCCTCGTTAACAATGAATTCGAGATTTTCCGAATGGATGATTTTCTCATCGGATTCCGCTTCTCTCCTCTCTACTACTTTCATTTCATATATGTTGTTGACAATATCACAGCTTCCCATGTCAAAGGATAACTGAATGATTTTCCCCTCAGGAATTTCGTTCAATTTTTCTTTTGCTGTTGGTGTGATCTCTAATTTCAATGTAGCACCCTCCTACTTCTTATTTGGAACGAGTATGTCCAGATGCTGCTTTAAGTTCTCAATTGTGATCGGAAGCATATCTCCTTCATCCCCGTCGACATTGGCTATCATCTCATAGGTAGAGTTTGCCTGAAGGTTGGTAACTTTCATATAGTGAACGTGCTCGCTTCCTGCTAATTCACCTAACAGGATTTTCGGTAATAAAAGGAGGAACTGAGGCAAAGCCATATCTTTAATGATGAAGACATGTAGCTGTCCATCATTCACCTTCGCTTCCGGTGCGATCGTTTCCATTCCACCAACCGAATTGGTGAGGGCTATGAGCATAAGAAGGGCTTCCCCTTCCCAATCATGCTCGGATTGTACCTTAAGCTCGAACGGCTGCTTCTCCTTCATCTTCTTCATTCCTTCTATTATATAGGCAAGTGGCCCAAGCTTTGACTTTTGTTCGACAGGTGTGGAAAATGACGCCTCTGCCAATGCACCGACTGCCACAATATTGACGAAGTATCGATCATTGATCTTTCCAACGTCGGTTTTTTGTACATGGTTTTGTTTGAAGATCTCGATTGCTTCTTCAGGTTTCATTGGGATATTGAGGGCCCGTGCAAAATCATTGACCGTTCCGAGTGGGATCAAACCAAATAACGGACGATGCTCTTGTTCAGCCATTCCATTAATGGCTTCATTGATCGTTCCATCCCCTCCCATAGCGGCCAGGAAATCATACCTTTTCTCACAAGCTTCCCTCGCAAATTCCATTGCGTCCCCCTCTCCTTTAGTCAAACGCAAAAAGGTCTCGTATCCCATCTCCTTCATCGTTTTAAGTGCATGGTCACTATAATGTTTTCCCAATTCCTTACCGGAAGATGGATTGACGATTAACATGGCTTGCTTCACGCTATTTCCTCCCTTTTATATTATGTATTTCATTAGGCTTTACCCTAAATGTAAAGAGAGGAATCCTTTTCCAACGTGAAAAAGCAAGGAAACCAATTGGAATACCCGTTTTCCAAATCATCAACATGATCAATGGAACAACCCGGACTCTTTTGATTTTTTCATAAAAGCTTTTGTCCTTTTACTTAGCGGTCCTTTAAAAAAAGTGCCGAATAACAAAGCAAAGACGCCGAATAGGGTTAGAATTAACATATCCCTATACACTCTCTCCAAAACAATCCCGCCAACTGCCTCCCTCATGAGATCGATGGCATAAGAAAACGGGAGAAAGGGATGGATGGTTTGGAAAAAAGACGGCAAAAGAGGCACTGGATAAGTCCCTCCGGCTCCTGCAATCTGCAGGACCAGAAGGACGATGGCCATCGCTTTTCCAATATTCCCAAATACCGATACCAATGTATACACCACAATCATAAAAACAATGCTGATGAATAATCCGAAGACAATAAACAAACCAGGTTCTGCTATATGAACCCCCAGGATAAAAATGTCTCCAACGGTTACAATCATGGCTTGTATGAAACCAATACAAAGAAACGTCAGAAGTTTCCCAAAGTAAATTTGCCTTTCAGTAAACTCATGAGGAGAGATGACCTCAGTTGCTAATAGTGAGATTAACAATAGTGCACCCACCCAGATGGCTAACACAGTGTAAAACGGGGTCATGGCAGCTCCGTAATTCTGTATTGGAAACAAACTATTTTTATTTAAGACAACCGGTTCTTCAAAAAAGCTTTTCTCTGCATTGGGATCATTCCGAAGGAGTTCAATGATTTCATTGATATCGGTTTCCCCCTGGATATCTTTGATACGGCCGGCAAGCTGGCTGATTTTATCTTTAACATACGTAAATTGACTTGAAACATTTTGAAGGATTTCGGTTCCTTTTCCGAGGTTTTTATCTGTATTAGAGAGAATCCTTTCCACTTCCGGAATGGTGCTTTGAATGTCTTGCAGGATGTTCCTTGCTTCATTCAACGTTCCCTTCGCTTTAGCTACCTCACTTAATACAGCCGGTTCAATCGTTTGTTTGTATCTTTTTATAAGTGCATCCATATCTTTATCCGTTTTGCTGGCACGATCCTGGATGCCCTTGATCAATTCGTTCACGTCTTGTTGCTTTGTTGCAATGATATCATTTAGTTTCTGACCTTCTTTTTGAATACTCTGCATTTCCAACTTAACTTTCTCCAGCTGATATAAGGCCTGTTCAATCTGTTCCTGGTTTGGATTTTCTTCATTCTTCTGTAACGATTGTAAGGAAGCTTCAACCGTGTCAATCGTTTGGATGGAAATGGCAAGTTTATCAGCTGCCTGCTTGTTAATGGTTTCTGCTCCACTAAGGTCAATAGAAGAGGTTTCAATTTGCCCCAGGAATTCGTTGACCCTGGCAGCCATTTCCTGTACTCGCTCCAAATCTTCTTGAATGGTTGGAGCCATCTCGTTTAATTCATTTTCAGCTTTTCCAAGAAAATCCGTGGTCCGATCGATCGTATCAAGCCCCTGATTCGTCACACGTTTCACATCAGGAATTTCAGCCTGTGCTTTCTGAATAATCCGTTTGGCACTCTCGGCATCCGATAAAGATTCATTCAGGACAGCACCGATTCCTGGTAACTCTCGATCTACTGTAAATACATAATCCTCAAACCTTTTTATGTCAGGTAGATCCTTTTGAATCTCAATTCCAAGCTCATTAAACAGTTCAAAAATGGTCCCATTGACAGTCGATATAAATGATCCCGTAATTTTATCGACGATTCCACCTGCCCCGGATGCTGTGATTTTCGGGGCGATGGCATTGATCTTTTCGTTTACGTAATATTCCAAGGTTGCCTTTTCAGGTTTATCATCTATGACAGTGGCTAACTTCTTGGAGAAGTCACTCGGGATGATGATGACTGCGAAATACTCCCCGTACTCAACACGATCCATCGCTTTATTTCTATCAACAAACTTCCAGTTCATATCATTATTTTTCTTTAATTCCTTTACAAGTTCCATTCCAATATTCAATTTTTCATCCCTGAGTTCTGCCCCATTGTCTTCATTCACGATCCCGACCGGAAGCTGATCGGTCTTACTGTACGGGTCCCACGAGGCACCGATGTTAAACCAGGCATACAAAGATGGTAACAACATTAATCCACCTATCAAAAATGCAGCCACCCAGTTCCTGGAAACATTTTTTATATCCCGTGTGAAAATCCTCCAGCTATTTCGCATATGAATTCCTTCCTTTGTCCCGAACCTTTTGTTTGGAACTTAGTATACCCAACTTCCAAATCTTCACTTACCCATTCTTGAAAACAACGGAATTCACAAAATAAAGGTATCCGACAAAGGAAGACGGATACCCCATAAAGGCTTACAATACTCACGCTTATTTTTATTCTGCCAAAGCCTTTTTATACGATCCAATTTTGTCATTCAACATTTCATTGGTGGATAAAAGAATCTCAATCTGTTGTTGTATATTTTTTTGATGCTCTTCGAGTAGTGTCAATCTCTCTTTTCTTGTATGATTCCCTTCCATCACCAACCCGGTATAATCTTTAATGGTGGAGATGGGCATTTTTGTCTCCCTTAATTTCATCACGAATTTCAGCCATTTAAGGTGGGAATCGGTATAACTTCGAATACCTGTACTGGAACGATTGGGTGTGATGATTCCTTCTTTTTCATAATAACGAAGAGTATGGGAAGTGACCCCCAATGCTTCCGATGCTTCACTGATACTAAACATGTATGATTCCTCCTATGTATAAACCCTTGACTTAGAGTCCACTCTAACCCTTAGGATAGAAGTGTATCATAATCAGACAGGAGGATAAAACATGAATTATACAGTCATTACCGGAGCAAGCTCGGGGATCGGGTACGAGGCATCACTTGCATTTGCAGCAAGAGGAAAGAATATAATTGCTGTTGCCAGAAGGGAAGATAAATTGAATGAACTGAAGAGTGAGATCATGTCCTCTTATCCAGAGGTGGATGTCATTACGATGACAGTTGATTTATCTATTAGCGAAAACGTCTATCAGTTTTATGAAAACTTGAAACAGTATAATATTCAAACGTTGATAAACAATGCAGGGTTTGGGAATTTCGATTCCGTACCTGAGCAAAATCTCACTAAAATCCAAAGCATGTTACATCTTAATGTCGAAGCATTGACTCTGTTATCTTCGCTATTTGTACGGGATTTTGAACATGTAGCTGGTACTCAACTGATCAATGTTTCTTCAGGTGGAGGGTACACGATTGTTGCTGATGCCGTAACCTACTGCGCAACGAAGTTCTATGTGAGTGCATTCACAGAGGGACTCGCTCAGGAACTTACTTCAAAAGGTTCCGAGATGAAAGCGAAAGTATTGGCACCTGCTGCGACAGAAACCGAGTTTGCACAGCGATCATTTGATGTACCCGAATTCAATTATGACGGTAATGTCCCCCAGTATCATACAGCGAAAGAAATGGCACAATTCATGCTCGATCTCTATGACAGTGACAAGGTGGTTGGGATTGTAAACGGAGAAACCTATGGGTTCAATTTAGTTGATCCTATTTATCCATATGCTAAACGGGCATCTAAGGAATAATATTAGTAATCAAATATCTTTAACTTCAACTCCACAGCTACCATTTCATCATCATTAAACCACCTGTTTTTTAGGGTGGTTTATCTTTTATTTTAATAGGGTAAATCAGTAGTATTTGAATTATCCATTTACATAAAGAAAAGATAGAAATTTATTCTGGTATTGTTGGGGGTTAAGATGATGAAGAAGTATGACATTGACGTGAATGGATCTCTGTTTGATTGGGATTTGGATAAGGGATCCATAACATTTGAAAATGATGAGGTCGTTTTATTCTGGGTGAATACTGCTTTTAAAACGCTGATTGATTCAATCGAAGAGATCGCTGGTGAAAAAGAGGCAAGATTGGTCCTTGAAACAGCAGGCTACCGTACCGGCCTGATTGTCAGTGACTTTTACTTGAAGTCCATCGGGAAACCTGAAGAAATCCTGGATAAACTCCCTAACACTTATGTAACGGCTGGCTGGGGGATAACAGAGATTCTTTCCTATTCCATTGAAGATAAAACGGCTGTCGTCCAAGTTTCCAATGGATGGGAATATAAAGTGAATGTGGCACAGGGAAAAGAAAAAGAAGGTACCTTCATGCCTGGTCATTGGGCTGGTGTCCTGACAGGAATATTCGGCTCTAAGGTTTGGTATCGGGTGGCTAAAAGCCAGATCAGTGGTGATGACTGCAGCGTATATGAGTTTTTCGCATCCGATATATCTCCTTCGTTGAATGTCAATGCGTTAATGGAAGAGCAAACCTTAGCAGCCCAAGAAGAATTGGATCGTATTACAAAACAGAGAACAGAAGTGTTATCCGAGATCATTAAAGAAATTTCTTCTCCGATCATTCCTGTATTGGATTCGATTCTCGTGGTCCCTCTCGTTGGTCGTTATAATGAAATTCGAGCTGAAGAATTGCTTAATAAAACACTTCTCAATCTGCCGCGCTACAAAGCTGAGTTTCTGATTATCGATTTGACCAGTCTCAGCAGGGTGGATGATTATACGTTATCTTTCATCCAGAAATTCGTAAGTGCAGCCTCCCTATTGGGTACCACTTGTTTACTTGTAGGGATTTCTTCTGAACTGAGTATCAAAGTCACCCAAAGTGGCTATCGCATAAACCATATTCCCTGCTTTTCAATCCTGCAACAGGGAGTCAACTACGCGTTGGATCAATTAGGCATGGAAATCATCAAGAAGATGTAATAGTAAGTAGGCAGGATTATTTCCTGCCTCTTACCTTATATCCAAGCGATGAATATGATGTTCCACGTTCATATGATTGCAGAGGGAAATCACGTATTTTAAAAACTTAATGGTTTGTTTTACCCGAATGTCATTGGAAACTGAGTCCACACCCTGCACCCCTGAACGAATATTCATTGCTTCCCTAATCAGACTATGCCACTCTTCAGGGAGTTCCTGCAATCCATACTGACCCGCAGCCTGCTTTGAAATGATCGAAGCTTCTTTTAAAGTGTAATATTGACGAAGAACCCCAAGGACTGACCACTCTATTTCAGTATCAATCATAGCGGTAGGGTAATGCTTTACCTCTTCTATCGATTCTTCGAAAGAATGAAGTCTTCGGACCCAATATGTATTCATATTATGAAGGACATATTGGCACAATTCCTGTGAAGAAGGTCCTGAGATGGATGATAAAATTTCAGGTCCTACAACTCTAATCCCCTTATGCTTCATTACATACCATGTGATAGGGTTGAAGTTGAAATACTCTCCAAAGTTTAATTCACCATTGTTAAAGTATGCATGCATTTCGTTCTCGTCTTTACAGCTTGAGTCCATCTTCCCTATATCGTCTTTCACAATATATACTCCGTCCATGTCCGGTTTTTGAAACTTTTGTTGAAGTGTTTTATGTATTCGATAAAGTGCGCTGGAGTCTTCTTTCGACAGTCTACGCTTTGTGACGGTAATAAAATCAATGTCACTGGAATCATTCACGTATGCTTCCAGGGCAATGGACCCGTGGACATATAAACCTTCGAGTGTTTCCGGCAGATAATGATTGAATAGATTAATATACTCAAGTAGTACCTTGTCAACTATTTGCGGTAAGTCCTTCAAGTGATCTCCCCCAATGAATAAGCATGTCTTTCAATACCAATTATTTCAAATTATTGATGGGGATTCAAGTAGGATTTGTCTAATTAAAAAACACACAGCTTCCACTATGGTCACTGTGTGTTTCGACTCTTCCCTTTTTCAAAATAAACAAATAAATTCGTGATCCATTTCGCGATCATTCCTACAGCAATGTATATCACAAATAGATGGATGTAACTTGTGCCTTTGTTCAGAGAAAATAGACCGACACTTAGAAGGAGGGGCTTAAACACAAATGCAAAAACAGCGCTGAGTAAGATCAGGTACAGATAATAATTCTTCCTGTGACGATAGGTCCATTGGTATACGAACATATAGGAAACTGGAACAAGAGAAACGTCCAGTGAAATAGAGCTCGCCAATAAAGGATAAAGCTTATATGGATAGAACCATTTCAGCATATTAGCACCGATGGCATCTGCATAGGTAAAGAAAACATGAACATTATATCCATAAAACCCGAATAAAAGGGCATTCTTTTTATCAAGGAAAAGGAAAAGGGATAGTAGCGGCAAAAGGAAAAATGCAGCCATTACCCAGAACTGCCAGGAGCCAAGGTCCGAGAACTGTTGCCAGTAATCGATCCACGTATCTGTTTGTTCACCTTGGATTTCTTTCAACTTGGAAAGCATATTGTATTGTGTTTTATTCATGTGCTTCACTCCTAAGATACATATATACCTTAGTATGAGCAAGTCGAAGGTGGATTATAATCTATGTTCTCCATCTCCCGTAAAATCAAGCTTTATTAATCGCATCTTTCATAATGGATTCAGCTGTTTCCTTACCATTTTGAATACAGGCACCGATTCCTACCCCAAAGTAAGATGCTCCTGCTAACTTCACTTGTGGCATCTCGGTTAATAGAATGTCGTTTAAGGCATTTACAGATTGATTGTGCCCTAGATGATAATTCGGCATCAGATTGTTCCATTTGGTAACTTCGATTGAGATTGGATCTGCAACAATTCCGACCGTCCTTTTAATATCTTCCAGTGCAACACCCGTCAGTTCTTCCTCTCTCAAATTCTTTAACTGATTGTAATGAGTATTGGTACTCTTATAGAAGAGTCTCACCAGCAGGTTGTGTTTCCGTGAAGTATGTTTCCATTTTCGGCTCGTCCATGTACATGCATCACACCTCACTTCACTGCCTTTGGAGACAATGAATCCTGTACCATCAGCAGGAAGCATCTCATCAGGAACATTAAACCCCAGATAGATGGAGAGCAAGGAAGAGTTTCTTAGAACATTAAAATTCTTGTTTAACTTTTCATGTTTTAGAATCTGTTGAGTCACATCATGAGGAGTTGCGAATATGACATAATCTGCTGTAATGCTTCCGTGCCCATTGAAATTGAGTTCATATTTGTCACCGGTCATCTGGAGGCTTTTTGTCTTCGTTTCTTTTAGAATCGTCGCATTACAACATTCTTTCTCCAAACGGTCAATGATGGTGGATAAGCCATGCCTAAACGATATAAATTTTTTATTGGAGGATCCTTTGAATTTCTGTTTGTTGTCAGCTAATCCTTTAATAATACTTCCATAATCATTTTTATAGTCAAGAAGATAGGGAAGCGTCGACGCCATTGTCAGTTTATACAAGTTCCCGGAATATACTCCTGATAATACAGGTGCAATCTGGTTTTCAACGAGTTCTTTTCCTAGAAATGCTTCCAAAAACTCGCCGATGGAACTTTCTTTCGTAAATTGAGTATTTCTTGTCTCCAGGTCCTGGAGAGCTGCTTTCTTTCCAGCTTCGGATATAAGCGTACTTTCATTAAGAGCTTCTATGCTCATCGGAATACCGAATATCGTGTCTGGGGGAATTCTATGCAGTTCCCCATTTGTGTATATGTAGGAAGTTCCTGTTTCGTTGTACACGAGCTCGTCTTGAAGGTTTAGTTCATCGACCAATGGAAGAACTCCTTCATTACGGGCAACGATGGAATCTGCGCCGGCTTCCATGATAAAGTCGCCTTCCGTTATCGTCCTGATCTTACCACCGAGCTGTTGATCTCGTTCGATCAAAACTAATTCAATATCCAGATTGTGTTCCCTGGACATTTTTTGCAGGTAATACAGGGTTGTCAAACCTGTAATCCCCCCGCCCACTACAGCTATTTTCTTCATAACACTCACTCCATTAATTACGTCTATGTATACAGATTATCATGTTTTAAACAGATTAAAAAAAGAAACTGTGTCTGAAATGGGAAAATAGCCAGTGTAATTTACGGATCCTTGTTCCTTTTTAGTCTATTTACGCCTGATAAATAATTCATAGTTGACAACTAGGAATAGTTTGATATAACATATAATTGAATTCTGATAATCACATAGCCACTTATCCAGAGAGGTAGAGGGACTGGCCCGATGATACCTCAGCAACAGATTCTATTTCATAGAACACTGTGCTAATTCCACAAGCGTTGAGCTTGAAAGATAAGTTGAAGTTGTTTTCGCTAAAGCCTTCTTCTTATCTTACTAGGAAGCTGGCTTTTTTTACGTGAAAAAGTCACTTCCTCTGTTCATTTATATTATAAGAGGAGTGATTATAATGGGAGAAGTTTTTCAGGAAGCAATCAATAAACGAAGAAATGACTTAATTAACAAATTGATTGTCCATAACATTTTCAAAAAAGGCGATAAACAATTATTTGAGTTAACACTAAGAGAACTGGAGAAAGAATATCATTATATCCAGAAGGAATGCCACCCTCATAGTGATATTGGCTCCATTCAATGGAAGAATTGCTCGAAACTAACCTGTTAGTCTCTGCTTTTATTAATTCGGGATTTCTAAAAAAATAATGACGCGGGCCATTGGCTCACGTCATTTCATTATTATTGTGCATTAACCTCAACAGCATCCTTTTTAAAGTAGGCTGCAAAGATCTCAGCAAACACTTCGGTGGAATTATATAATTCTACTAAGTTATTTTCCACTCCCCCAAATTCAAGAAGCATGGCGCGTTCAGTTAAATCCTGATTGTAAACCCCGTTTCCTTCCGCTCTTGTTTTAACGAAAACCCCACGACTGATACCAGGATACTTCTCTTCTAATTTAGCATTTAATTCTTTCGCGATTTTCAGGTTTTTTTCAAAGTTCTTATTTTCTTTACCTACGATGAAAAATAAACGGGCATAGCTCTTTCCGTTAATGGTCTTGGTGGTGATGTCTCTCGGCATGGAGTCCCGATGAATATCGATCAAATAGTTCAGGTTATCATCCTGGGCAATGGCTTCCTGGACCAATCCCCTTGATAACTTGTAGGATTCAAAATAGGTCCAGGATTTGGCTTTTAGTGCTTGGTTTACATCTGTTTTATCATGTACGACGCCAATTCCCCGTCCCTCAAGTTCTTGTTTCAGCTTTGTGCCTACTGCAATGACGTTGACCTTCTCATTGGTACTGGCCGGGTCTTTCGAGTCATTGTTTTTAATCAAAGGACTAAAGGCTTCCCAGCTGTGAGAGTGGTATATAAAAACAGATTTTTCTTCGATTTCCTGCACACCGTCACCTGAGTTGTGATTGGCTTGATCGATTTGGTTCTGATCGATTTCCTGATCCTTCAGCTGGTCCTCCGTCGGTGCTGGTGACTCGTTAGGTAAATTCGTAATGTCCGTCCCTTTTCCGGCAACGGCTATATGCGTATGATAATTTTCGATACCAGGGATTTCCCGTCCAAATAGACTTCTTGGGTCTAGCAGTGATACATTCGTCACGCTTTCCAACCAATCGAAGTCGGTTTTCATGGCCTCTTTATTCTCGATGCGTAAACCCGTCATTTCCTGTGATAGAAGCATAAGAAATGTCTCTTTCGGTACAATCTCTGATACCGAAGTATAGAACAGGCTGTCCACCCTTAATTTAATGGCAGTAGATGAAATCAACCACACCATGACATACATGAGGATGATACCAATCAATACTACCCGGATGACGGCTTTCATAGATACGAATACTAGTGGGACTAAGCTATTATTTTTTCGAGACTTATACGACATCATCAGTACCCCTATATAAAGTATTTAATAGTTCACTTTATGCAGAGTGTCGAAAGAGTAGAAGGTTTTTTCAGGATTCGGTCAGATTTCCTATAGGAAACACCTAAAGAAAAATTAAATATTTTTTAGATTGACCCCAACATAAAAAACGCATTATGAGATGCGTTTTTTGTTTACCGCCCATTCACTTCATGTGCAGCCCTGATACCGGATTCGACCGCACCTTCTATCCACCCATGAAAAGAAGAGGTATGTTCCCCTGCAAAATGGATTCTTCCTTCGGGTGTCCGAATATAATCTCCGATGTCAGCTGCCTGTCCCGGTGTATATAGAGTGAAACATCCTGCTGAAAAAGGATTTTCGCTCCAATTATATACAAAATAATTCAGTAGTTCTGTATAAACACGATTTCCATAAACCCTGGATAGATCTTTCAACACTTCTGAAATGATTGCTTCCTTCGATTTACTATTCCATAAGAGAGCGTTTTGACCCCAGCTGTAGCTAGCAAGCATCACACCAGGTTTGTTGCTACCGATATCATGACTTGGCATATAAGTAAATCGGGTAGGGAGGTCAGAAATAATGTTGCCGTAATTCATTTCTTCCCAAAAGCGGCTTCTGAACTCGATACCTATTTTTACAGAAGGAATATTGGTCACTTCACGAATAGCCTGCCACTTTTTAAATGAAATAGAGTTATATGGGACGACATCAATAAATTGAAATACAGTAAAAGGAATAGTGACAATCACGTAGTCACCATGATACTCCCTCCCCGTACCGTCCAAAGGGTTAACCGTTTGAACGATGACACCCGACTTGGATTGTATGATACGAGTCACCTTTTGATTCAGAAAAATATTGGACTGGAGGTCATCCATAAATGAATAGGGTAATCGGTCATTCCCACCAGCTATTTCATAAAACTTCGTCTCTTTTCTAAAAATCGGATAAATAATATCCTTTAATATATCAACAAATGAAAACTCAGGAAATCCTTCAATTCCGAGGATGACATTTATTTTCCGAATGGCATTCAATGATAAGGATTTACCAAACGGGTTATTAGACAAGAATTGCCCTACTGAATAATTTGAGTATTTCTTCATCAATTTCAATTGTTCATCATGTTCACTATTATTATACAAATCCAGAAAGGGCTGGGTCGCTTCAATAAAAAGCTCAGAAGCTGTTTTCCCCCTTTCATTTTCCAGGAGGGGATATTGAAGAATATCCGGATCAGTTTCGTACTGTTTTCTCGTCACTAGAATGTTATTTACTAAAAACAGATCTTTTGAAGAGGAATTTTGAAAAGCTTGAAATGGCAATTTGAATTTCCGTATATATTCAAATATCAATCGATGATTATCGGGAATCCGCATAGCACCGGCATCCAAATAATTCCCGGGGGTAAACGGCTTTCGAACAGTATAAACCCTTCCCCCGATACGTTTGTTTCCTTCAAGGATCATGACGTCATGCACGGCCTCTTTTAAAGTTGATGCTGCAACCAGACCACTCATCCCAGCACCAATGATGATGATCCTTTTGGATTGAGAGGGCTTTAGTCCTTTACGAATGATCGAAAGCATATCATCCGGATACTTCAATTCAGAAGGGGCATCCCTCAATAATCGATTATCCATTCTACACCTACCTCCTTTGCTCTTTCATCATATGAAGCCATTTATGGAGGTATACATTCGATTCTTGTGACATAATGATCATTTCCAGTAATTTTCAGAACGCATGTTTCTATTTACACTGTTCTATGTTATACTTGAGATTCATTGGGTCTACGAGACTGTATTTAGTCAATCCCTCTAGCAGTAGAAGGGAGACATGTTATATGTCACTAGAAAATATCGTAACCATGCTCAAGACGCTTAAGGAATTCAAAGAAAGTGAGATTGTTCATACGATTTCTGATCATGAGCACTCACCTGTAATGACCGTTACTTATCATCAGGACACGGAATGCTTCAGCATTACTTATGTGGATACAATGAAAGTTGAAGAATTCACTGATATCAGCCTATTGGCGACCACTATAGAAAGTGTAGTATTGCTTGAACCTTCAAGATAACTTTTATTGAACTGCCATTACTCCGGTAATGGCAGTTTTTAGTATATATATGATAAAGAATTATGATAATCTATAGATAAAAAGGAGCGGGACCATGTCATTTTATCATCAGCCTTACATACGGACAGTGTCGCTCAAGAGAGACAACATCCCCTCATTTCACTCCTATCCATTTTATATTCCAAGTATACGTTACTTAAAGGAACTTTCCCTTCATCCAAATGTAACGTTCATTATAGGAGAAAATGGGATGGGGAAATCCACACTATTAGAAGCCATTGCCATGGCCGTTGGATTCAACCCTGAGGGAGGTTCCCTTAATTTTTCTTTTTCCACGTATGATTCCTACTCGAATTTGGACCAGTATTTGAAGGTGGTAAGGGGGATAGATCCTCCTCAAGACGGTTTTTTCCTAAGAGCAGAAAGTTTTTATAATGTAGCGACGAATATTGAAGAAATGGATCGGGAACCCTTTTCAGGGCCGAGGGTAATCGATTCATATGGAGGCAAATCCCTACATGAGCAATCTCACGGGGAAGCATTCTTTTCAACCTTCATGAACAGATTTCAGGGGAACGGTCTTTATATCCTGGATGAGCCGGAAGCTGCGCTATCCCCTTTAAGGCAATTATCCATGCTTTCCCGCATACATGAACTGGTCAATGATCATTCTCAATTTATTATCGCTACACACTCTCCCATCTTAATGGCCTATCCTTCTTCAAAACTCATTCAGCTAACTGATAATGGTTTAAGTGAAGCAAGTCTTGAGGACACGGGTCACTACCAGATCATGAAGCAATTTTTTGAAGATCGAGAACGAATGTTGCACCATTTATTTAAGGAGGAAGACGAATAGGTCCGTCCCTCAAATAAACGAGCATAACCTCCATTGGGTATGCTCGTTTTTTTCGTCTTAAAATGAAGGAAGTTCACTAAGATTATTTTCTTTCAGGCCATCCGGCTCACTGCGTAAGACATCCCTGCCATAACGATGAATGACATCGACATGGGCGATCTTTCCGGCTTTTGCCTCCTCGAGAGCGGTTATATAATCCAACTCTCTGCCACTCTCGGTCTTGAATGCGATAAGGTCATCGTCACTATTTCTTCTAACAGCAACAATTTGTTCTGCCCCTGTAGAAACCTCATTAGCGATCTCCATTTTAGCCTGGACATTCCCTTGTTGTTTGTATTCTTCATAAATTTGTTCAAAATTCTTATTTTCCATTGTACTCACCTCCCGAACATATGTTTAGTATTTGCGTCTCTTTCCATTGATATGTATAGATTGACTAATGCATTTGTGGAGAGAATTGCGTGTATTTTCTTGTAAATAAAATGAAGAGTGCCGACCATTCAGCACTCTCTTTCAATGAAAGATTCAAATGATGCCGCTTTCAACTCTTTCACCCGGTCTTCAGCATTCTTCCGTTCTGTAAATGACCCGGCAATCACTTTGAAAAGTGGCTTTTTGCCCGATTCTTTTGCTGGAAGTGAAAGTGCTTTTGCAACTCCTTTTGCAAGTGAAAACCCTACTGCCTGTCTGAATTTTAAATCAATCAAGAGTGCAACGTCCTTTGAGTTGTCAACAAACAAAACTTCGACTAACATCGAAGGCATTTTTGTTTCACGGAGCACATGAAAATTTGCCCTCTTCTTTCCTCTGTCTGTTACTTTGAATGGTTTAATGGCTGTTATTACTTCTTCGTGTATGATTTTTTGATAGGATAAAGTCTGTGTCGGCACACTACCATTGTATACATAGCTTTCAAATCCTGTCCCTCCACCAGCATTATGGTGGATGGATAAATAAAAATCCAGGTTCGAACGATTGGCAAGGTTGCATCTATCTGACAGAGATAAGGTTTGATCCCCAGTCCTCGTCATTAACACCTTCACATTGTAATTCGACACCAAATAATCCCTGACCACAAGTGCCGTCAAAAGATTGAAGTTCTTTTCTTCATTTCCTTTATAAGTTGCACCAGGATCGGATCCTCCATGTCCTGGATCAATCATGATGGTTTTCAATTAACTTCCTCCTAAGAGCTTGACATATAATACTATATTCACAATTGGACAATTTTCTATCGCCACCTCTTTCAATATAAAAAAGGTTCCCTGCTTAGGAACAGGAAACACTTTTTAACGTATGATTCTATATTCATGGAGGGGACTTTCTTATAGGGTTTAGTTTTGCTTTCTCTCTATTGTATTGCGAAAAACACGTTCTTATTCACTTTATTCATTATCATTGTATTTCTTGACCGGCGGAGTTCCATACTGTGATCGCTTCAATTTTTTCAGTATGAACTGTTGATCTTATAATCATTGTTTATTTACCTTAATATGGGGCCTAAGGGTTACCCCAAACTGTGCAAGGTACGGATTCGAGAGGGAAGGAGATCCCATTTCTAAATTGGCATGAGTTACGGATGGATTGAGAAAAAGATATTGTAGAATTTTTCTTGCCAATGCATCACCTCCATAGAACAATTTATGTCGGAAGTGTCGGGTTGGTGAGGACAAGCAACTCATTTTTTTAAAAAAAAGGACAACTTTTTAAAATTTACCATTTCTTCTTATCATATCTTAATGAATGTTTATCTTAAATAAACGAATGATAAATATAGAACAATTATGATGGGAGGTATTCAGTTGAAGAAATATGTGGCTCTTTTGTTAGTTGTGTGGGCGTCACTCTTTTCATTGCCTGGAATGGCAGAAGCCAAGCAGGATTCTTGTATAAGTGAACCTAGTATGAAAGCCAGGGAAGAAATGAGAACGCTATTCACCGATCATGTCTTCTATACAAGGAATTATATTATCAGTGCTGTGGATGGGTTAGAGGATGCCGATATAGTACTCGCAAGGTTGCTTCAGAATCAGAAGGATATCGGGAATGCAATCAAACCCTATTATGGGGACAAAGCAGGTAACCAATTAGCGGATTTATTGACGGAACATATTGTACTTGCAGGGAAAATCGTAGATGCTGCGAAAGGTGGCAAAACAGCTCAAGTAGAACAACTTAATAAAGAATGGTATGTAAATGCAGACGATATTGCCCATTTATTAGCAAGCGTCAATCCCTATTGGTCTGAAAAGAAATTGAAAGATTTGCTATACATGCATCTGCAGTTCGTTACCGATGAAGCTGTGGCACGTATTAAAAAAGATTGGAAAGCTAATATTAAAAGCTTTGATGAGGGGAAGGGACATATTCTTCATTTGTCTGATGCCTTATCTGATGGAATCGTGAAGCAATTCCCTGAAAAATTTAAATAATGGGGCTGGGAGTATGGTTTTCCCAGCTCCTTTTTCTACCTTTTTATACCATCATCTTTTCTTTTCCAGTTCAATTTCCTTGATGACACGGGCAGGATTACCACCGATTACTACATTGGATGGAACGTCTTTTGTAACAACCGCGCCAGAAGCAATGGCTACATTGTCCCCAATGCTCACCCCTGGGTTAATGATTGCCCCGCCGCCAATCCAGCAATTATCCCCGATGGTAACAGGCTTTCCAAATTCAGGTCCCTTGTTACGCTCAATGGGATTGACAGGATGCGTCGCTGTGTAAATGTGTACCCCGGGTGCCATCATACAATTTTCTCCGATACTGACTTTGCATACATCCAATATGACACAGTCAAAATTAGCAAAGAAGTTATTTCCCACGTGAATGTTATATCCATAATCGCATCTAAAGTTTGGTTCTAAATAAACCGTTTCTCCCGTTGAACCGAATAGCTGTTTTAGTGTAGAAACTCTTTTTTCTTCTTCTTCTTCCATAGTAGTGTTTAACATTCGCGTTAAATAACGGGCTCTTTTTCGCTCTTCCGTTAATTGTAGATCCCAGGGTTCATAAAGTTCACCATTAAGCATTTTCTGTTTTTCCGTTTTCATGTAGACCTCCATCGATAAGTGCTCAGGTTAACTTTTTAGTTTTGATCATTAGAAGAATACCCGATTTTATCCGGAACAAGGTGATCACCTCTATGTTCCTGACAAATTCGCAATGCCGTGGCGTATAGAAGCTGCACACCTTTTTCGATATCATCCATCTCGGCATACTCTAATGGATTGTGACTGATTCCTTTTTCACAGCGGACGAAGATCATTCCATAATCGCTAATATAGGACATAATCAGGGCATCATGGAACGGGCCACTCATTAAAGTAGGAGAATCGAATCCGAGCTTTTCGTCTTCTTCTTTCATGACTTGTTTGATCCAATCTGCACAGTACCTTGGTTCACTTCGTGTATCTTCTTTAATGTCGTATTTAAGATGATAAGCAGAAGCGGTTTCTTCTATAATTTGATATAGTTTTCGTTCGAGCTTGGTCCTTGCTTCAAGATCGATATCACGAAGATCAATTGTAAACTCTACCTTTTCAGCAATAATGTTTCTGGAATTTGGAAACACCTGCATACTTCCTACTGTCCCCACCGTGGTATCGGTTCCTTCTACTTTAACCAGTTCATCGAATTTGCGGATGATTTCTGATGCACCGACAAGAGCATCCTGTCTCATCTTCATTGGAACGGATCCGGCATGGCCGGCAAATCCTTCGAGTGTAACCGTCAACCAAATCGGCCCTGAAATTCCAGATACAATCCCTACCGGCTTATCTTTTCCTTCAAGCACCGGCCCTTGTTCGATATGAAGTTCCAGAAAGGCGGCTATATCACCCCTCTTATATACAGGGCTTTGTGTCAGGTCTGTATCGACTCCAAACTCCTTGAGTGCTTCCCTTCTCGTCACCCCTGTTTTGTCTTTTCGCTCGAGTTCCCCTTCCTCCAGCATTCCAGCCAAAGCCCTCACACCAAAAATGCCCTTATTGAAACGGCTCCCTTCTTCATCAGAAAAACATATTACTTCAATGGTCCGTTCAGGAATGATTCCATTGTCCATCATGGTATGAACAACTTCAATTGCTCCAAGTGCCCCCGCTGTTCCATCGAATCTGCCCCCGTAAGGCTGTGAATCAATGTGAGATCCAAGAATAAGCACTGGTTTGTTTTTATCCTTTCCTTCCACCCTGCCAATCAAATTGCCAAATCCATCGATCCTTGTCGTTAATCCAGCCTCTTCCATCCATCCTTTTACCATTTCCACGCCCTCTCGATCTTCTTTCGAGTGAGCCAGGCGGCAAACGCCGGTTTCCCCAATTTTTCCGATTTCAGCTAACTCTTGCAGATGAAGGCTTAATCTTTTTCGATTGATAGTCAATAGAATCATCCTTTGTTAATAAATTTTAGACTTATTACCATTGTAGGTTCCATTGTTTTGCTGGTCATTAGACAGATTGTCAATACTTAATGAAGCACTGCACATCTTATATATAGAAATATGTTCTCTACCTTAACAACTTTATCCTTCAACTTTCAAAAATAAAAAAGAGAGAGGGGAATCCCTCTCTCCAAAAAAATTGACTCATCAATAGTTTGCTGTTCTCTTTGATTGCTGCTGTGAATAAATCAGCACTCCGAAGAAAACTAGTACCGCTCCCAGTATCAAACCGAGTGAGACTGTTGCTATAGAAAGCATCTTGAATATGACACTTACTGCAACGACCATATACAAAACAGCAAGCATCCTTTTAACAATGACACCGGAGAATCGCTTGAGTTGGACAGAACCGATTGGTGTCCCGATCAACGCACCGACGATCAGCAAGATTCCGTGGCGGTAGTCAAGTGACTCCCCTGTGTACATATATGAGGTAATACCTGACAATACGATGATGGAAGCAGCAGTTATACTGGTTCCAATCGCTTTGTTCAAATCAAGTTTCAGCCACTTTGTCAATAAGGGTGTCATGACAAATCCCCCGCTGACACCCATAAGGGATGAAATCATTCCCGTAAATAGGCCTATGACGGGAGCTGCAAAGATCCCTTTAGGCTTCGAGTCCTGTTGTCGTTTGCTTAAAAACTGGTAAGAAAACCAACTTAATATAGCAATATACACAATTGAGATGAACGTCGATGCCCCGTTGATGGCGTCAAGCCATTTTACAAATGGAACAGTTACTACAGAGCCTACTACTCCGAACACCCCAAGGAGAACCGCTAATTTCTTAGATACATTCTTTAATCGCAGATGTGATAAAGTACCTGTCACAGTAGATCCCAGGGTAAGCATCAGGGATAAAATGATTGCCTGACTAGGCTCATATCCAAGGACTAATAAGGTAGGAGTCAGAACAATTCCTCCACCTATCCCAAAAAAACCTGAGATGACGCCAATGACGGCACCACCTATCATAAATAAAATCCATTCCATGTCGTACGTCACTTCCTTCATAAAACATTATAACTCTATATAAGTTATAATAGAAATGAATAATGATAATAAAGTCGATTACGTTTATTAATGGAGGTATAAGATGCAACTGGACTGGATCCGTACGTTTGTTACTCTCGCCCAACTTAAGCATTTCACCAAGACAAGTGAATACCTGAATTTATCTCAACCTACTGTCAGCGTCCACATAAAAAAGTTGGAGCAAGCCCTCGGAGCAGCACTCATCCACCGTTCCTCCACCAACCAGCACTTTGAATTGACGCCTGCGGGAGAACGGGTATTTGAGCAGGGAAAAAAGATGATGGAACTATGGAGGACTATGGAAGAAGTGAATCAAAAAAAGCAGGAAATTCAATTGCGGATTGGGTCCACTCACACCGTCAGTGATGTTCTGCTTCCCGATTTTGTCAAAAAGATCAAGGTCTTATACCCTCAAGTCCGTTTACAATTGATGATTCACAACCACGAGACGATAGTGGAAGCATTGAATTCAAATAATCTCGACCTTGCCCTCGTAGAAGGAACGAAAGGATTAGAACCCTTCCACGTAGAGGTGATCAGTCGGGATGAGCTCCGTTTCTTCGCGAGCAAAAGGATGAACCTGCATTCTTCCCCATTCATCCTCAGGGAAAAAGGATCGGGGACGAGGGAATATGCGGATGAATTCTTAAAGTCAGAGCGAATTGTACCAGTTGAAGTCCTCGAAGCAAGCAGTCATTTCTTAATCAAACAACTCGCCGTAAGAGGACTCGGAATAGCATTTCTTTCAAGCTCGATGGCCAAAGACGAAGTACTCCAAGGGAAACTCGTCCCAATTGAGCCATATGTTGTCCACCGCCCCATCTATGCGGTATATCCTGAAAATGTGACTACAGTCTCCATCATAAAAGAACTGGTCACCTTGATTGACCATACGAATTGAATGAGAGGGACGGACCTCTGGTCGAGGTCCGTCCCTCATTCGTAAAAAACTCAGACGATTTTTTCTTCTGAGCGATCTACGACAGCTGCACCGACGATGTCGCCGGTTACGTTAGATGCCGTTCCACCCATCCCGATGATGGCATCGACTCCTGCAATGAGGGCGACTATTTCGAGTGGTAAGCCGAACATCGTTAAGACCGCAGATAGTGTAACCAATCCTGCAGCAGGAACTCCAGATGTCCCAATGGATAGTAGAGTCCCGACGAGTACAATCATCAACAGGTCTGTAACAGAAAGATGTAGATTCGTCACGTTTGCAGCGAATACAATCGATACACCCATTCGTAAAGCTCCCCCGTCTGAATTGAAGATTGCCCCTAGTGGTAAGGCGAAATTCGCCGTTCTTTCAGAAATACCCGCTTTCTTGGCAGACTGAATGGCTACCGGCAAGGATGCGATACTGCTGGAAGTAAAGAAAGCAGTGCTGTATGCTTCTTTCGTCTGTTTAAAAAAAGGTATGACAGAATTACCCGTCAGTTTCAAGAATCCAGAATATACTACAACCCACAGAAGAAGGATCCCTAGATAAAAGACCCCGACAAACTTCAATAGGGATTGGATCGTTTCCCACCCCTGCTGACCAAATGTAGCCGCGCTGATGGCAAACACACCGATGGGAGCATAAGCCAACACCCCTCTTAGGAGGATATAAAACATTTCGTTGAAGGCCGTGAAAAATTTATCCAATAATTGCCCGTATTCTTCCATCTTACTTTCTGCAGAAAATTTCATCCACGAAATGGCTATCCCAATGATGATCGCCAGGAACATAATGGCGAGAGTATCACCGCCGGCAAAAGCCTGGAAAAGATTATCAGGAATGATTTGCAGTAAAACATCCCCAAACTGCGGTGCTTTCGGTTCTTCAACCTGTGTATTAGGCAGTTCCAAACTTGTACCAGGGTTAAACAGGAACGCCAAACCAAGCCCGATGAATACCGCGGCTGCCGTTGTGGCTGCATAATAAAGAATCAGCTTCCACCCCATCCGACCTAGCTGGGTCATACTCATCTTATTCACTGCCTGAACCACAGTGAGGAAGATCACCGGAATGGCAATCAAACTAAGGAGGTGAATGAGCACCGTCCCAAATGGTTTCAAAATTCCTGCATCTGATTTAAAGACAAGGCCGACAATGATTCCTAAAAGGAAACCGACCGACATCTTCAAAACAAAAGGCACTTTCTTATATTGCTTCCATATGTAATTCATTACATCTACGCCCTTACCTATATTTTTTTCAGATATTCATTATATCACTTTTATTGAAGGAGGGACGGACCTTGTTTTCAAGGTCCGTCCC